>NZ_CAXUPW020000002.1:0-725189 GCF_964252935.1 Rhizobium sp. LjRoot98 | reverse complement strand
TTATCCCTTCGCGCATCGGACCGATAAATTTCGGTGTAGTCTGCCAGTGCCAAGGTGCAGACATGAAATGCAAGGTCCCGCCGGACGTCCAACGGCAATTCCTCTTCGCCATCAGGCACACCAAAAGGGATCTCGTAGTCTGTCCATAAAGTGGCTCCGATGACGCGCAGGCCATCCATCTCGAATGTATTGTTTTCAAGGATGTGAATATTGGTCCCGGCCGTGTGTTTTTTGACGAAATCCAAGGCCCACTCGATGCTCCTACCATAGTAGTCGTGATTACCGAGTGTTGCGACTACGGGCATGTGAGGGGCGATCACCGAATTGGGAAAGCCGATCGACCTGTCGATGAGACCGGACACGTCGCCTGCGCAGATGCAAATATCCGCTTCAGGAACCAGCAACGGCTGGTTCCAATATGCTTCCAGGGGCACTGAATGAATGTCGCTGATAATCCACGCCTTCATGTCAAAATCCTTTTGGCGGTGAAAAAATGGGGCAAAGACGGTCACGTCACATTTTGACTTGGTCTGAAGGCCGTGCGCAGCCTTTTAGCCAGGTCCGGTTCAACGGGTTGCGTGGCCAAGTTCGTTGAGGCGTTCGGGGGAAACAAACCCAGTTGCTTCGATCTCTGCCGCCAAAATGTCAAAAAGCGTCATCTCTTCGAGCAGCATGGTTTTCGCCCGTGTCAGCTCTTCGGCGAGTATTTGGTCGACGGCTTCCATCAAGCACGGAGCGGACTGGTTGCCGTGCTGGTCCCAAATCGTGCCGCGCCCTGTTCTGGTCAAACGCTGGCCCATTCCAAACTTTGTTTCCATCTGCACGGCAGCCTCGGTTGCGCGTTCCAAGTCGCTGCCGGGACCGGCGCCAGCCCCGTCGCCATGACTGCCCATCTTCAATTGCTCGGCGGCAATTCCAGCGAGGTAAACGCAAATATCGTCGCGGTAGGCCTGCCGGTCCCGGAAGGAAAAGGGGTCTCTGCGAAAACCGGCGCCGCCAGTGTTTTGCATGTGGAAGCGCGGGTTGATCTGGTTGGAAATGCCGACACCCAAAAAGACCCCAAAGGCAAGTTTGACACCGACGATGGTGTGACCTGCCTCATGGATGGCGATTGAGCGGCGATACTCTCCGACAACCGGGACCAACTTCGGCAGCTGGCTGGTGAGGTCATTCATCTGAACTTCTCGGTCCTGACGCCTCGCAATGCCTTTGGCGGTCCTGACCAGTTGGGCAAGATCTGCTCCTGCCATTGCTTCGGTGAGCGGCCCCAGGACAGTGAGATCCAGCCCGGGGGATGCGTCGGATCCAAGGAGTTGCCTGAGGATTGCAACACGATCTTCCTCGTCCGGCATCTCGATCTTGACGTGTCTGTCCAAACGACCCGGTCGCACCAATGCCGGGTCGATTTTGTCAGGGTGATTGGTGGCGCCGATGACGACCACGCCTTCCCTGCCCGCGCTTCCATCAATACTTTCAAGAAGTCCGTTAACGACTTGAATCGAATAGGATGCGTGGTCAGAACCGAACGTGCTTCGATCTCCCACGCTATCAATTTCATCGATGAAGATAATACTGGGCGTGTCGTCCTTCGCTTTTTTGAAATCCGCTCGCATCGCCTTCAAGAGATCGCCAAGATGTCCCTTCGCCTGCCATTGAGCCAAGGAGGCCGGTACGAAGTTGACTGAACAGCTTTCCGCCAGCGCTCGAGCGTAGATGGTCTTGCCGACACCTGGTGGACCACTCAGGAGCAAGCCGCTATGGACCTCCGACCAGCTCAACCTTCCTTGGCGCCATTCCTCAAGATCGGCTGCAAGTTGGAGACCCCATTCCTTTGCAATCCCATAACCATGGAGTTCTTCAAGCCGCGGATGCTTGAATACGATCGGTGCGGGTTTGTGGTCGTCCGGCTCGTCCGGCATGGATCGCAGCCGTCGAATTGCCTCACTCGCTGGACGGTTGGGCCGCAGCGCAATTGCGAGCTTGTCGATGGGGTATTTGAGTAGCTCTCGCGCTTGCCTCACACCCACCTTAAGCTTGAGGACCATCCGACATGCTGCCTGCAGGTCAGCGGCGTTCACGGGGTCCAGATCTAGCACCATGTCGGCAGCGAGCATGACACTCGCTGGAAGAGTTTTCGTATCTGAGAAGAAAATCGCCCGAGATTTCGTCAGGCAATCCTTGTCGAGTTCCCACGTCGCTTTCGCAGGATTGCCTTTGGTTCGGATACAGGTGTACCCCGCCTCGCGGCACTCTTCGCGACTACGGTTATCGTACAGAATAGCGGCAGCCGCGACGCTGTAATCGTGTAAATCGGTGCCATCCGGCGCCACCAGTACAAGTACGCCTGGACCGCCATCCAGGAATGCGGGCACTGCCTCAAGCGCTCTCATCACCGTGCAGTGAAATGCATAGTTTTTTACGGACGAGCAAAGTTGCTCGTTGAGAATACGAGTTGCCATGGGACACCAAAGCTGCGCTTGGCAGCGAGATAGTTAATGGGGAACGGTTCAGTCGCGCTTGCGACTGATTATGGTCTCAGGCCCAATCAGACCCTCGTCCAAGTCCATGCTGATGAGCCTCTGAAGGAAGAGCGATGCGATACCAGCGATTGGTTTCGTCTCCGCGAAGGCGGCTAGTGCGTCGGCCACTGACAAAGTCCCATGCTCGTCGAGTGCGGCAAGTAACCGTACACGATCAGAAAGCGGGACCTCGTACCTCGCATATCGAAGTAAGTCCTTCGCGTTCTTTAGACGGATTGCCGAAAGCGCCGACGGTTCCATCGTTTCATACCGATAGCCCGCGTCTTGCGCGTTTTGCCCTACCCACGAAGGTTTGTCTTCGGCATCACGACCATCCACCAGGACTAGACCATCGGCGCGTTCGACCAAGAAGTCCGGCCGATAGATTTGATCCTCATGGGTGAGAACAACCGCCAAGCATGACCACGACACCACGGCTTCATCGACGTCGAGGATGCAAGCGATATCTCGTGACAACTGGCTCCTAAAGATACCAGGGCCTGAGCAGCGAACGGTGTGAAGGGGATAAAAAATATGGGTCGGCACAGTTGAAGCTACACGGCCGGAAGATGCTGAGATGCTCATTATGAACCCTCGCTAACACACGAAACAGCGTTTCCGCAGATGCGGGGCGGTTTAGCGGGCTATTCGTATTAGGGCGCGAGCGATGTAGGTCATGTGTGAACAGATACAGAACAAAACAACTTGAGTCAACTCGCTTGATTGATTTCTCAAAATGGCCCACCGATCGGAATTGACGATGGGGCTCGCACAAAACAACTCAAATTCGATTTGGACAAAACTCGGAGTGTCCCTCCTGCCCCCAAGCTGAAGCAGTCGAGTACGAAGCAAGCAAGATCATTGAAGAAATGACAAAAATGCGCACGCCAAGGCCCCCGGCCTGTTTAATGCGGCTGCAAGAGCATAATAGATACAATCTATAGATGATTTTGCAACTTGTGGGCTGGCGTTTGAAATTTTAGATATTTTGCCCGAACGCGCTTGGGAAAGCCCGTTAAATCCACGACCGCAATCCTCCCTGCATCGATGACTTTCTCTGCTACTCTGGTGAGGTTGCTCACCGCCACTTGCGAAAGGACGCCGCGACTTGCGTTTGCTGGTTTATCGTTGAGGCCGCTTCTTCCCACGTCTCGCTTTTCGCTTGCTAGTGGGGCGGACAGACGGCTTTGCCGTCGGTTCCGGCCGTAAA
The DNA here is from genome assembly GCF_964252935.1 of Rhizobium sp. LjRoot98. Taxonomy (NCBI): domain Bacteria; kingdom Pseudomonadati; phylum Pseudomonadota; class Alphaproteobacteria; order Hyphomicrobiales; family Rhizobiaceae; genus Rhizobium; species Rhizobium sp. LjRoot98. The sequence goes on along the minus strand of NZ_CAXUPW020000002.1, from coordinate 721,460 downwards.
ATGTTCGAAATTGCTGGCTCCACGAGATCAACGAGCTTTGAGTTCGCCCATTCCGACCGCAAACTGGGAATTTGCCGAACGGCTCTCAATGCAATCATAATCCGATTCAGCAGGGGCAGCGAGTTTTTTGAAAGTGCCTGCTCAAACCATCCATCTAGATCTTCCCAGTGTTCGTAAAAGAGTTGCTGCATGGCAGCAGTAGTGGTTTCTACCACGCCATTATCCGCACATAGAACGGATCCGTGCCCGGCGATATCGTGGACTAAGTGTCCCACAGGGTCGCGAGCTGCTCTAAGAAGGGGAAAGGAGCATATACCAATTTGCAACAGAATAGACGCTGCCATCACCGGTCGATCGCTGTCGCCAACGGCGGCGCGAATTCGGGCAAGTTGGGCAAGTATCATCCACCCAGCCATCTGGCCATAGATTTCGCGATCATCGTCATCGAGATGAACGGCGTGTCCGACTGGACAACCATTCTCATTCAGTAACTCCGCGGTGCCATCACCATTGAACCGAAGTTCCCGCAGACGAGAATCAGCCATCTGAATTGCGACGACACCCTGTGGGAGGAGTTCTTTTATTGGCTCTCTCTCATGAAGACCTGAGAGAATCCCGCTGGAGAAGCTACCCTGCTTTGCCGCAAGATCACGAATTGCCTGGGCTCCGATGATGTCGCCCAAAAAGACACCGTCCATCCGGTCCGCAAGCCAGCACCCTGCCTCGAACACGTCGGCTGCGATTCGCTTCTCGAGTTCGGCGCAAACCGCATACGCGAGTTCACTCAGAAACAAATCTGGCGCGAGAGGTACATGAATGTCTTCACCACCAGCGTGCCGAAAGCTTCTTATCCAGCCTTGAGAAAGCAAAGAACGAACCGCGTCCCTCGTCTGCGGCTGAAGGGCATCGCGTCGAACCACAAAGCCGTGAGACATCTCTAAAGCTAGTCCTGTGGAGAAGTCACTCACATCCGCCACGAAGTCACGAGCTAACAGCCTGTAGCCGTAAGATACCTCTGCGAAGCTAGAGAATCTGGATCGAATGGCATCTACCAAACCCAGTCCGAGAGAAGACGGAAAGACTGAGGAGTAGTCAGCACCTTTCGAGTTTGCGACTATGTCCGCGAGCATCAAGCGCAGAAGCCATGGTACGCGGTATTCATCTGCGAAATCGGCACCTTTGACGAACCCAATATTCTTTCCTCGGAAGACCGCCCGCGCCTTTTCAAATTCGGCTTGTTTAAGCGGCTGCAGATCGATCAATAAGGCCTGCTCGGCCAGTGCCGTCCGATCACGACCGTTCTGTCCTATCAAGAGTCCCTGGACATCATCAGTTGTGCCTAAGATTCTTAGCCGTGGGCCATATCCGGCCTCTGCCATTTCTTCAATTTCTGCTGCGATTGGCGACATCGGGACGATCCCGTCTATCGCCAACACCAAAGTAGGCCCGCCCTTGGTATGAGATAGTCGTCGAAGCCACTGACGTATATCATCGGCGGTCGCGGCCCATTCGAGCGCGGCAGAAACGGTATTCGCAAGTCGCTGGAAAAGTCCGGCATTCCCTGCGCCACCGCGGACCATAAAAACTGCAAAATCGTGTGAGTTTTCCGTCTCCTCCGCAAATTCTCGGAGGATGTTGCTTTTTCCGCTTAGCGGCGGTCCAGTTACGAGAACGAACTGACGACCGGCCGCAAATGCCTCCGCCGCCTGGACCGTCCCATTTCGGGGTATCAAGAAGTCTGTAACAAAGGGCTTTGACTGGTCCCACGCCATGCCGGATTGCTGATCTATCAATTGCCGCGTCCGGGCTCTCACGGCACTTGGCCACACCCCCGCGTCCGGCCCCATCAACACATCGATGGCCCAATCAAGATTCTGGGCCGCTATTTGGGCAGCATTGGCGAAGAGCTTTGTTACGGCTTGCTTGTCTGGGTTGTCTAAAGTCAGCCCAGTGCCAGTTGCGCTGTCGAAAACGCGACACTCGTCTCCATTGGTGACAATAACCAACGGCGGCCGGGGCGTAAGTTGGTTCGCATAACTTTGGCCTTGTCGACGATCCTCTTCCGTCAACAGAAGCCCCTGTCGTTTCAATTCGACGACAGCGAGCGGTTGTCCTCCGTATCGCAAAATGATGTCCGCACGGCCTGCGGCCGTCCAATTTCGCGTACCATCAACCTCGTGATCGCCATGACCCAAGGCAATGGTAAAACGTTCCTGGTGGCTGAAATCGCTGCTAGAAATTTGGGGGAAGACTTTGGTCAACGCCGCCGAGAACATCGCCTCAAGGTGGGCCTCTGGTGGGGGTGATGGGCTCAACACTTCTTTATCTGTTTTCGTTACCGCGTCCATATTCACTCCCCGTCCTATCACGCACTTATGTAGCAACCTTCGCAAACTGAACAAGGCAAACATCATGGGTCGAGGACCGCATACTAATGTTGCCTTGGTGGCCTTCCCTATTTGGGACGCCGGCCATCACTTCAGCGACAACTTCTGGGTGTTTCGAAGGAGCAAGACCGCGGGTGGCAAGGATATGGAAACCTTAGTTGCTCGGTTGAACCTGTTCTCCCGGTGATTGTTACCGACGCTCCAACATGAGCAGGTATGCCACTACATTCGCGAGTGTCCGAGCTGCGCTTTCTTCATCCCGAGCAGCAAGTGCTATCCACGGCCACGGCACCCATCGATCCCCGCCAGCCAATTCAATGAGTAATTTCGTCGGCCAAGGAAACACTGGGTCGTCCCCACTACCCGTTAATGGCCAAGGGGTCACTGCATCATTCGGGTCGATTTGGATCTTGCTATCAGGATCTACTTCGAAACCCGACGGCCCCGCTATGCCCGAGAACAGACGATTTAACCCTTCAGGAGAAATTTTGTAAGCATTCGTTTGGCCTGTCGGTGAACCGCAGACCGTCATGCCCGCCCTTTTAGAGGGACGTTTTTGCTCTGAAAGCACGTTTCCCGATCCTATCAAGGTTTCGAGTTCCGTACGCATCTTTGACAAGGTTATCTCATGAGCTTGGGGCGGTTCACACTGAATTGTGCCGTCCGCCTTATAGACCCAGATGCTTGTCATTTTTTTCTCCCCAGAGCCTGATCGCATCGACATAAAAAGCACATCGCCACGAGAATGCGAGTCGTTTCTCAGACTATCCTCTGGTTGCAATGATCTTCCAACTTTAGAGCTGAGCATTTGGCAACTTCAAACAGTCTTGGTTACCAAGGAAAACCTACTGGGGGCTGTAAGATGAAAAAAGCGGGCACCTCAGTTGCCAAGTTTGCTTTGAACCGTTTCAGCCCAATTTCACGACGGCAAGCCGACCATGACACAGGCGCCGATTGCAAGGTTGTGAGATTCGTTCTCACACGCCGTTATCAAAAATGTCAGTGTGGCGCCGGCCAAAAATTTTCTCTCCCAAGAAAAGCGTTTCTTTACTGCGAGTTATAAATCGTCGGGCGAAGAGGAACGTTTTGGCCAGAGATTGCCGATTGCCCTCGGCCTTGTTCGCGGTCACGCTTTCTAATAGCGAAACAAGACGAGCTCGTTATGACGACTGATGGCGCCGGGATAACTGGAATAAATTACGTAGACGCTACATGCCGCCGCCCTCTGGGTGGACATCCAGGGTGGGTCGAATTCGGCGCTTTGCGAACTGACATAAACCTTCCCACCTTTGGGAGAACTGAAGCCAAGCAATATCTTTATTTTACTAGCCAAGAGGTCCGCTCTCTTCGAGAGTCAGAGTTGACGGGCGACCACCTAATTGTCGTGCCTTTGCCGGAAGGGTGTCTTTGGGATGAAATTTGGGATTCTCTCTTCGTCTGTTCACTAAGGCAGCTTCCCGCATTCACGGCCACGCTGATAAGCGGTCGGGAAAAGATTGAGGGACGTGGTGGAAGAGTACAAACTCTCAAACAATCCTTCGTTGAAATTCAGACATCGTTGCACCTGGCGATGAGCCACAGCATTCACGACGAACAGGCTCATCGCTCAAATGCTATGATCAACGTCAGCGCTGCGATTGAAGATTTTCTCCTTTGGCTTGAGGAGAACCGACACATCGATATCAGGGGATGGGCTTTGCGTTTGTCGGAAGATGGTATTGAAATATCAGGGCGTTTAAATATTCGGCATGACTGTTTCCATCACATCGAGCTAGGCCACGACTGCAAGATCGAGGATGTCATCCGCGCGATCTATGATCACCGGGTTTCTTTGGAACAGCACCTATTCTACTTGATGGCTAAGCGAGAACATCCGGATGACTACAGCTTCAGCGACAGGCTGGAAGCGGATTGCCTAGCAGCGTAATCGACAGGCTACGCGCCGGCACGCTGTATCGTTACAATGGCGATCTAACGAACCGCGCGATCGGGGTCGTCGATTTGACGGCCCCCGATGGCGCTCTGGATCACGACAGATTATTGCGCATTACCGCATACCGAGTGTTTTCTCGAACGGTTGCGGCTTCGTCTGAATTCAGTTCGATTGCAGTGAGGATATCCAAATGACGGCGGAGATTGATTGCGGCGAGGAAATCGCCGACGATCTTAAGAGCCGCAATTGAGTTTTCTGCTATTAGCCAGCGCTTTAGGATACTTGGAAGGCGCTCCGGCGGATCGCCCCTCCGAATTGATCGCTCGACCATGTAATGTGCATCACCGAGATGATAATCCTTGCCCACGAAAGAGCGGAGCTTTTCAATAAGGGCCTCGTCATCCACTTCACCCGCCGTAGCAAACTTTGGGGACAAAAATTGATCGAGAAACTCTCGCCGCCAGCTGAAGAGGCCAGCGCGATTGCAGGCCGTCCAAATGTGTTCAATTTCCATTTCGTCTAGATGCGAGAGGTAGGGCTTGATTGCCTCAAGGCGCGAAACAGTGACTTCGCCAAGCGACTCGGTGCCTCCGACTTGCCACGTGGATGTCAAAAACTTAAGAATTTCCGCGATATTTCCGCTTTCGGCCAATTGCCTATGGACACGCGACAACAACTCAGCGCGAGCGACATACAAGGCGACGTGCACGAACTGGCGGATTTTACTCAATATATCCCAATGTTTGGTGAGGAGTTTTTCTGCCTCGGTCGGGCGCATTTTCAGGACTACCTCTGGGATGAAATGGTTCGAGGCCCAATCGACCCTGGTAGCTCCATTAGCCCACCTGGAAAATTCAGCGTCCAAAATCTCGAACTCGGCGCCATCCCACGAATTGCGCAAGCACGCCCACCAGCTGTGATTCAAATCTAGAGCGTCTAGCCGTTCACCAATCTCGGTAAGTGAAGTCCTGTCGCCCAGTTCGGCGCGGCGGCGGAGTGCCCCGTCGTAGAGAGGGTCTGTTCGAGCTACGTCCTGAAGAGCAGGGACATCTTCGGCAGTTGCTATGTCATACCATACCGCGAAAGTTTGCTTTCGAACCAGCCAATCTTCGAGCGGGTTTTTCCAACTGGCCATCAAAGCATTGCGGGTTTCCACACTATATGGAGAATGTTTCGAGCTCATTCGCCGGGTCATGTCAGAGAAAAAGAATGTCTCCTCGCCTTTCGCCTCTCGCTCTCTCGAAATATCGGCACGCCAGTTTGCGTAGCTCAACAGCGCATTGGGGTCATCGATGCTGGCAAATAATTGAGATTTAATGAGATCGGCAATTTTACCGCCCTTCTTCGCCCGTTCAATCAGGTATCCAATAATGGGTTTAGGCATGCGTCTTTTAAAAGCGTGAACGATGGAGCTGTCCGCTAGTAGCCCATCACCCTCGCCTTCCGCTCGGGCAGCCTCATGGCTCTCCCATGCATCGAGGACCGAATCGAGATAACGAGAAGGATCTCGATAGCCACATTGCGCCAACGGCCAGAAATACCTTGATACGTCAGAGCTACCCACCCTATGCCACGAATCCAGCATAGGATCCGCGAGCTCCGGTAAGCCCAGTTCGCCAGAAAAATTCAGATAGCCGGTGATCCTGTCACGGTCGGTTTCCACTGACAGTGCGTTGGTGATCGCTCCAATCAACACATCGGGGTGGCGGACCCGTGCGTGGGCGACTAAGTCATCGCGATACGTGTAGTGCAACGAAGGTTTGTTGCTGAAGCAAAATGATGCACCTGAAATGGCATCTCCGTTCCTGAGCCCTGCGGCGCTCAAGGCCCAGGTTCTCTTAGGAAACAATTTGCACAGTCCTAAGATATGGGACGACTCGATACGGCTTAGAACGAGCTGAATTTCCCAACGTAGACTTTCGGACGCGCTTGATCTCCCAATCGGGCTCGACAACCAGTTGCGAAGAGCCTCCACCACCATCAGGCATTGGCGTTCGTCCCCGCCAATTGCGGCTCCCAGTGCGAATGCAAGCGCCAGTGGATTTAGTTGATCGGCAAGCAGCAATAGGTCTTTTGAGATAACGGGCAGAACCAGGGCCTCACCCAAAAAATCCGCATAATATGGCTCACGCCAGATCTCGCGGGGAAGTTCCCCTGTATTCATTTTCGTTCGGAGAGCCTTCGAAAGTAAAGCCGCCCGGACCCGATCATGTCGGAACTGAAGTCTGAACCCCAATCGTTCTTCCGAAACGCTAAGGATCCGTTTCTGGTTGGTCAGACGACGCAACGCGCTGAGACTGTCCGCCGAATTCGCGAACCAATCGACTACGTCTCGCCAGGTGGGGTCCAGATTGCGGTTCTCGAGCATATGATATGCAAGCGCTTCAAGCGCGACGCTCAAGTCCCACGATGTCGCAGCGGCATCTGTAGCCTCGCTGCATGCCTTCGACATGAATGATGCCAATATCCCTTCAGGCGACTGGCCGAAGTTTTCTGCTGGATCCCAAAGCCCGATCAACAGTGGGTCATAGCCGAGTGACTTTGTCACCTCACCTGCAGACAACTTGGTGAGTTCGATTCCGGCCCGCTCGGCAAGTCGTAGTGCAGCAGTCACTGCCTCGCTTTTGATAAATCCACCTGCTGATATGATATTTCCTTGCAGAATATGGAGTAGTGCTTGATCAACCCGCTCCAAAGTCTCGGGCCAAACGGGAACGATCAAATGAAAATTTGATAGCTTGCCCCTCGGGTCCGTACCCCACCCGCAAACCTTTTTCACCAGCTCCGTGCGGTTAGGCAAATGATTGATGTCGTCGATTATCACAAGTAGTGGAGCATTCCTTGCTGTTGCTAAGGCTTCGTTGCCGCAGTGGGGAGAGAGCCCCGGAGACATCGCCTGAAGGTAGTTTGCGATTGCAGAAGAAGCCGTCGTTGCTTGAACCCCGTCCTGGTGTAACCAGAGGCCTTGGTTACCGAGGCCGACCCAGAGAGAAAGGAGATCAGCGCAGAAGGTCGATTTCCCAGAACCAGATGGCATCGACAAAAATGTGAAGCCCGGTTTTGAAACACGCGCTTGAACTTGTTCTTGAAAAACACGTCCCACCCGGCTTTTCGGATCATTAGATATATGTGCGTCGTAAGAACGTGAACTTTCAGCTGAAATCTCATTCAACCGATCGAGGGAAAGCCGAACTTGGTTCACGCCCAAATGATGGAATCTGATCCACTGTCCGTCCTCATCGATGTCCAGAAAATCAGCAATCTCTGATTGTTCGAGAATACGAACCGTAAATCCGCGTCGTTTCGCCAGCGCATGAACTTCTCTAACCAGGTCCTGGCGAGGGATCCGGTTTGTCGTCAAATAAAGGCTCATACCAATGCCAGGGTTCTTCAGGCGTTCTTCCAGAAGTATCCCCCAAGCCTTTTCGACATCCCCGTCCGGGCCAAGCCATTTATCGCGCAATGAAGATCGGTCTGTAATGCTGTGCTGGTGGACAACGAGATGACCGCCGTTCGCCGAAGCAACGGCTATGCCATCGACTGGCGCCCGCACGGTTTTACCATCGGAATTGACACCTACATGGATGATGGTTCCCGAAAGCCTGCAGTGCCGGCGAAGTACGGCTGTGGCCAACCGCTCGAACACTGCCGGATCACTGATGGCTTCGAGCCTTTGGTGGCTATCGCCCAGCATTAGAAATTTCAACCTCTTGGCGACTCGGGGCGTAAGGAAATCATATTAGGCTACCCGTTGCCCGGAGATAATCTCATCGGCGCTGCTGATTTGCAGTGTTAACAGGAATCGCAGGCTTTCCAGATGAGGAGTCCCGATGCCTCTCGTCGACTTAGCTGTCACGGCTCATTCCTACTCAGCCGCACAACGCACCTGAAGCCGTGGCTAGCTCAACTGTCAACTGTCTGGGGATGTCGGGCTGCCGGACGGTACTGGCGACGGTAGTTTGGGCTCAAAGATGCGAGCCGCCTTTCAAACCTTCCACGGCATCGGGTCAAGAACGCTAATGCTTTCGCGCTTGGATATCGCCCTGCGATACGGGTCCTGTTCTGCAATTCAGACGGAAAAAATAACGAAGCCGGATTTTCTTTGGGCATTTGTGAGGCTAGTCCGTAGAGATTCAGTGTAGCCAAGGACCCGGATATTCAACTGTCGGACCTTTTGCCCTAGTAAACTTACGCCGGGATCCTCCAGTTCCCGCTTCTGCGGTTTGACCGCTAAAGGTGATCTGCAAGAAAATCGATAAATGCCCTGGAGGCCTGTGGAAGATAGCGTCTTGAAACGTAGAGCGCATAAATATCTAAAACCTCTGGTTGCCATTCAGGCAGCACGAGTTCCAGGTCGCCATTATCGACATCGGTATCTGCTGCGAAATGAGGTAGAATTGCTATACCGAGACCAGCGATAGCGGCACGTCGCAGCACTGCGGCATCATTCGCTTGGATTCCGCCTCCAACGTTGACCACGGCTTTCTTATTCGACGTAGCCAATGACCACTCGTCGCCCCCCATATGTGGGTACGTAAGGCACCGATGGTCGGCGAGGTCTGCTGGCGATTCCGGCTTGGTTCGCGCCTGTAGATAGCTAGGTGACGCATAAAGTCCTGAGGGACATGCTGCCAGTTTTCGACCAATTAACGCAGGATCTGGCGTAGCGGTAACCCTGATAGCGATATCGATACGATCCTGGACCATATCAATTGTACGATCGCCGATCTGCATATCGATTTTGATGCGTGGAAATCGGTCGGTGAACTCACCCAGCAGAGCGATAAGACGAGTCTCCACGAAAATCGCAGGTGCGGCGACGCGCAATGTTCCGTGAGGACCGTCCGCATCGACGGCCTTCGCTGCGATAGCATCGCTAATCGCTACCAGTTGCTGACAGAGCCCCAGCACGCGCTCGCCCCCGGATGTTAGACTAAGTCGGCGAGTTGTCCGATGGAGAAGTCGGGTCCCGGTCCATTTCTCTATTTCGGCGATATATCTTGTCGCCATTGCTCTGGACATTCCAAGCTCGGCGGCGGCCGCCGAAGCACTCCCCCGCGCTACGGCCTCAATCAACACCGTGGCGGCGGTCACTCGGTCCATTTGCTCGATCCATGCAACATTAAGGTCCAGAACGCCCCGTTTATTTTTGAGTTTTGCAACATTAACATGGCATGAAAAGGAGATCCTTGGTAATGCCAGATATCGAGTTTCAATATTTCTTCGATCCGTTTTGTGGTTGGTGCTATGCGAGCGCTCAGGCGCTGGACGGTTTGACGAGGGTCCACGGCGACAGATTACGAATGATGCCTTCAGGATTGTTTGTAGGTCCTCGGCCAGTTTCTTCGATTGCGGAACACGCGTGGCGCAATGATCAGCGCATTGCCCAGCTGACCGGCCAGCCCTTTACTGCCACGTATCATAACAATGTGCTGCTGGCTCCAAATGGCATTTTTGACTCAGGTCCAGCCACGAAGGCAATGGTCGCATTGGGCCAGATCGATCCAGCGCTTGAACCGCAATTCCTTCACGTCGCCCAAACGGAAAGATACGTTAGAGGCATAGATACCTCCAAGGAAGCAGAGGTGTCGGTCCTGGCTAGCGAGGTAGCGGTTCAAGCTGGTTTCGCTTTGGATGTGGCGACGTTGTTGGACCGGTTAAAGAACGATAGCGACCTTCATTCAACGGTCCAAGAGCGCATTATGTCGTCGGTGAAACGGATGACAGATTTGGGCATCCGCGGAGTTCCCCAGTTAGTCGTTGTTATAGCTGGAGCGTCGCATACGATTGACGGAGGCTCTCTGTATCAGGGTTGGGCCCAGCTTTCCTTGGCACTACAGAAGCTACCGGGATACAATTAGAGGTCGAGGAAGACAATTTATTCGCTTGACGGAGAAGCAAATATTCAACTTTAATATGCTCATCTCGGCTGGAGGTGAGTTATGGCGACAATCCCTGTTGAACCGATCCTCGCAGTAGCAATCCCAACCCAAGAGTTTGGGATTGCGTTGCTCGATATGGATGCCGAGACAAAAGAAAAAGCCGGGATTGCAAATCTAAGCTTGGCTGAAATTATCAACACCATAACCGACGTTGGTAGCGGACTTCTATTGATCCAGCACTTAGGCATGACTGGCGGCTACTACATTAAGGAAGCCGCCAACGGGACGAAGTACGTGATTATCAAGGGTCATGCCAGCCTGCGCCCGTATCTGAAAGGTACCAGGTACCTAACGGAAAATCCGAAGGTTCTCAGAGTAGGGATCGGGCCAATCGGCAGCTACGCAGCTCTTAGATCAAATTTCATAATCGCGACTACTGTATATGCGGCTGAGGACGTGATCAAATTCTGTTATGATGACGACTATACGCTGGATTACTTAGCGTCAGACCTTGTCGTTCAAGGCGCCACCACGGCTATCGCCGGTTATGCAGGCACGCTGGTAACAAACCTTCTGTTCGCCGGGGCGATGGGCACGTTCATGGGTATGGCATTGCCCGCGGTCGGTGCGGGCTTGGTTGTTGGGGCGGTCGTGGGCTACCTGGTCCAGAACCAGGCCGATGAGCTTCAAATCCAAGCCACACTCGCTCAGGCCATGAGAGCAACCGCGAACGCATTTAATGGAGGTTGGATTAAGCCGGAGCAGCCGATTACGAATCCCCAGAACAGATTTGACTCTGATGAGTCTCGCCCACCGCGGGACGATCCCGAACCACGCGAACCGCCGGATTACGACGATTATGATTGGCCTTTTTGGGAGAGAGACGACCGTGAGGAGCCAGACGTCGACTTCAAGGGATGGCAAGGCCCCTCTTCAGAAGAACTGGAGCGACGTCTTAACGAGGACGGCTCAAACTGAGTGCGATTTGACTATTGCCTGACCACCGGAATATCTTGCGTTGGCATATCGGGCTCAGGAATGCCTCTACTCCAAAGCTGATCCAGATCGCTCTGATACGAGTTCGTCATTGCAACATCCGAAAGGACGGCGACGTTCTCGAAGTTCAGTCTGAAACTACCTGCCTTGAGGTGGGGCGAGCCAGTTATTACGACGGCCTTTTCCTGCGACTTCGCGAAGATAAGCCTCGTGTGCAATGTGTTGGTGAAGGCGTCATCGCCCTTATGATTTGTTTGCAGGTAGCGTACTTCGACGCCTGGTTTGGCCAGTAGGGTGGCGAGCGGCAGCGCCTCTTGATAACTTATAACCCCAACGCGTTCCTGCTTTTTCAGCGCCCAATAATAATCATCGTCGAGAATGATCCTGACCTTAGCGCTTGTTTGGTTCAATGCGTTGATGATTGCTGGTTCTGTGAGGAGCTGTGGGACAATGGTAAGTTCGCTGGCACTTGTAATTGTTTTGACGATGGTATCTCGATAGCTGTCATCATCCGATGGCAGCATCGAGAAGCGAATATTTTCTTCGCCTGCTGAAGCTCCCCAGCTCGAAACACACCCACGATAGAGGCTCGCCACATAGGACACCGCCAATTCCGGCACGCCAGCGTTTTCGTAGAGCGTATCGAAGATGCAGTAGAGCTGTCGTTCCAACGAACTGCCTATGGGACGTTGAAATACGATCCAGTCTTCGATGTTAGCGTAAAGTGAACGGCTGAAGTTGCCGCTACCGGCGGCCATAACGACCTGGTTATTATCGAGCCTCATCCACACGAGCTTGGTGTGAAGGATGTTGACCCGGCCACGTCTGCAAACGGCGGTTTCGCTGTCGTTGGCAGCAGCGTCATTGGCTTCATCACCACCAAAAACGTTGCATCCTACCTCCAGAAACCGAGGAATGATGGGGCAACTTTCCATTGCCGCAGTAAACTCCGGAGACAAGTGTTCGCGACCCGTGCTTGTCTGATTGAAGATCGTCAGCTTTGCGTCGGAAGTGTAATGCTGGACGCAGATCCAGCGGGCGACTTCAGGAGAAGAGAAATAGAATGCCGAAAGGCGCAGGTCTTGAATGGTCCTGCCGGAGAGACGAGCCTTGAGCTCGCTGATCAGCCGTGAGCTCTCGGCTGCATCTGCCTTGAAATCTTTAGCTGTGCAGAACACCTCCCCCCTTGTGGATGTAATGTTCAAACCAGAGTCGGAGGTCGTGGGCGTAATGAGCTGACGTGTCTGGCAAGTCGGAATTGATATGAAAGCGCTGTCTGCGGCATATGAAATCCCGAAGAAGGCCAGCCACAGGAACCCAAGTAGGCTGAGTTTATGCATCATCGTTCCCGCATTGCTGAGCTAAACGCCACGATACTTGTTGTTGAACATGCTCAAGGACCCAAGCATTCTCTTGAAACACGGTCGATTTAGTTTGCCTGAACGTGCCGGCTATGGTGCCAAAAGCCTTGTATGCCTCGATCGACTGCAAGAAAGCTGTCGCACCCTTTGGGCCATCACCTTTGGAAAAAATATCACGAGCATCGCTGAGATGTTTATACCCGTCGAAGAAATCAGCTTTAATGGGTCGAGAGGCGCCGTGCGCACCTTGTCGCCGGCCCCACTCATAAAGGAGGTTTCCGATACCATGTTGCCCTGGATCCTCTTGGGCGAACACAACCTCTCCGATATTTGCCAGGTCCATAACGCCGCTACATAGCGTGCAGGACTCCAAGGTTGTGTACACCTTGAACCCGACAAGCAGATCGTCGTAGTTCGCTCGAGTGGTACCTGCGCGATATTGCTCGGAATTCCGGATTTCGACGGTTCTGGCGATCGCGCGGGTTTCGGCATGGGCCAGTGGATTGTTCTCACGACGATTTTGGTTAAGTGCAAAGCATACAATCTCGTTTCGTCCATTGACGACAAACGCACCGATGTTGTGGCCGCCGTACTCACAGAAGTCATGGCCAGGGAAAGCCTCGGCGTAAGCCGCTCGCGTTTCCTTCCTCGATCGATCGATAGCCCAGCGTTCGTAGACCAGCGCACATAGGCCGCCCAAGAAAAATGAATGGCGCTCTTTCTCAACGTCAGTGAGTTGAAATATCGGGGCTTCGATATTCGCTGGGATTTCGGTTGCTGCGAACCCACGGCCAGCACAGCCGCAAGCGGCGACACTCGATAGAAGTGTTTTCCCAAGAAACTGCCGTCGAGACCACATGCGTGAAGATCCGATGAGGTGATCGCTTTCTATACAACTTCAGATAAATGACTGCAACTTTGTGTTTCGAGTACCAACCACTCCGGCTCCTGAGCGTCGATCCTCCCCATCCGACGTTATCCGTCTGTCCCTGCTGCCCTACGCCACCGCGAGTTGGATAAGTGGCGCTTCTGGATCGGTGCGACCGGCTTCGGTGGCCCTTGCAAAGAGCCATGCTGTGACAACGGGATCCAGGAGACCATGTACGAACATCGACTCCCAATTGTTTGGAGAACTGTGTGCTCGATCACGATAGCCTAGTTGAACATTCAGAGCGTCCACCAAGCTCTGCTCGGTCGCCGGTATGAAATTGAAGGTGCCAATTATAGACGGTGGATGCCGGAGGAGCTTCGTCCATTGATCACCCATCCAATTCAAGATTCCCGTCTTTTTGACAATAGCATTGAGATGAAACTCTACAGGCAAAAAATGCTCGTGACCGACATCTAGAATAATTTCGATGTCGAGGTCGATCGTTGGACCGGGGTCCCGAATTTTCGCCGAAAACAATCGCTCGTCTAGGCATGCATCATAATACGGATGGAGAATCCGAGCCCCTGCGGTATTGCCCCGCAAAGTTACCCCCTTCTTGAGATTACAGTCGCACGCCGGCACCAAATTGCGGGTGAACACCGCAAACGCTGGATGGTTCTCTTTCGGGAAGACGTGATCAAGTGAGCTGGAATGGAATGACCCGCACATAGAGCATGGAAGGGCGATATACCGCTCGCGCATCTTCGTGATCTCATCGAGCACCTTAGGCGGTTTCTTGTAGTGTTTTCTGAGCCACGACGCCAATGCATCTGGTATCGCCACATGAGCAACCGCTTCGGCATTTCCACCCGCGCCCTCGTATTGTGTATAGCCGGACCTGATCGCAGCGACGTGCCCTCTGAGAAGTGGAAAGCTTCCAAGCCGCCGTTGCTGCGCTGCAGCCTCAATAGCCGCAACGTCATCAAAGATTGGTAGTGGGAGTTTGCGCATTATCGGCCGATCTTCGCACGTAAACGGTTGAGAAATTCGAGCGAAAGTTCGCTTTGGTAGCTCTCCAGCACTTCCTCCCAAGGAAGCCCGTCACTTCGTATTTTTGCTTCGAGCTCCTGTGCAAGGTAGGAGGGCTCATCCTCGCCAAACACAAAATGCGAAATCTCGCCAATATTTGCACCGAAAGTGGCAAGCCTCGGCCGCTGGATGTCGATACCGCCCTCGCCGTCGTCCCTCAAGATCGATATCTGCTCTCGAAAGACCTCGCGGAGGAAGTATACCGAGTGTGTGGCAATAATTGCCGATGAGCCCGTTTCTGATAGCAACCGGTTCAATATTTGGACAAACTGTGAAATGAAATTTGGGTGGAGATGGGTTTCCGGTTCATCGAAAAGTAAGAGAGAGCCGTTTTCGATCTCAAGGCTTACGAACGCGGCGAAGCGCAAGAACGAGATTTCCCCGCTACTCAGCCGAAGCGCCTTACCGTTGGCGATGCGAACTGGGTCCCGTCTGGTGCTGAGCTTTCCGTAACGCTCGAGTCGTCGCTCCTCGCTGCCACGGTTGAGCCCGCTAATGGGGACCGGAGTGCCATCTTGCATCAACAGGGATATTGGGCCTGATGAATTCAGCCCCTCGACTGCTGTGCGGAAGATATCCCATCTGGATCGACCGACAATCTCATCGTCACGACGAGCTACCTGAATGATTGCATCAACTACAGAGGGGACACGCCGGGTGCCAGACGAGCGGGCAAGTGCAAACCGCGAATAGCGAACATATTGCCTCTTGCGTGCCGTAGTTGGAAATACGGATAGAGATTCCTTTGTTGGTGCAAAGGCCAGCAACCGATTAAACTGGGCACGTTCGCCTGTGGCAGGGTCTTGGAGACCCTCGCCACGCAACGCATATTCAGCAATTTTTGTTAGAGTTTGGCTCTTGCCTACACCGTTCTTCCCGATCAGAACCGCGAGATGCTTTGGTAAATAGCCCGTCTGATCGAAATTAAACTGCAGTTCGTGCCTGTTAGCGAAAGCGTCCAATTTGAAATCGAGCGCAATGGCCGAAGACATCCTGCCCTTCTCTTCATACTCCAACCCTCGCAGGATCGAGCCCGCATTGTGATAAGCAAAAAACGCCTCGGCCGTTCTGGTGAGCGACATCCGGAACACTTGGGTCTGAGGCGCCGATTTGAGGACAGGCGATTGAGGTTGAAATTCACGCAACGATACGAGATCGCCTATGCTCAACAGGATGTCGCGTGCATTCTCAATTCCTAGATTTTTGACCAGATACCGGTAGATTTCGAGTTCCGGCGCCAGAGTGAAGAACGGCGGAAAGTCGGTTGCAAAGATGTCCTTCGATGCTTTTCGCTCGATTAGATCAGCGCCGTTAAACTCACTTTCAGTAGGTTGAACGAACCCAATCATTGAGTTGAAATCAATCGCGCAAAACCAATCGCTTCGTCGGACAAAAACTTTAACGCGTGTCTTGAACCGGAAATCGTCGAACCGATCTCCCGACGGAGCGATTAGTATCGTATTGTCCGGTATTTCATGTGCATCTTGTGGAGCCTTAGCCTGAAAAACGATGGTAAAGCCGCCACTGCGGTTGTCGGTATTTGGCTCGTCCGTCATTATCCCACTCGATATGAATCATTTTTCAAGAAGGCTATAACGATTACAACCTTTCGGCGCAATTACAGATATCCACCCATCAATTGAATGGGTTACTACGAATTTGTCATGCAATTGATCTGTCACCCCCCATGCCTCGTGAGCGCTGAATGACTTTAGGAAGAGACCAGCATTGGCGGCGCAAGTAGCACGCCGCCGACCGGCAGATGTGCCAGATCAGGTCTGTCAGGAACGCATCACGCACCAACAAGACCCGAATGGCCTTCGCAGTCATGCAACTCGGCTTTCCCGCTGCCCAGTGGCGCCTACGAACGGTCGGATCCAAGCCGGACCCTACCTCGCCACGGGTCTATTAGTAACCGACCGTGAAGCGTTGTCGGACATTCCTTGGGTTTTCGATCTCGTCCAAGAGTGCGACGGCGTAGTCCTCGTATGAGATCCAGCTCTTGCCTTTGTCGCTCGTCAAAAGCATGTCTTGACCTAAACGGAACTTCCCAGTTCGCTCGCCAGCGGTGAACAACGCCGACGGGCTCAACATCGTCCAGTTCAACCTTGGCGTCTCTTTCAACTTTTCGAGTAACACCTTCCCCTTCAATGCCTCCTCGCGTGCGAACTCCGGGAAATGGGGCGTGTCGATATGTAATTTTCCCGGCTCTGCGTAGAGGCTACCGGCGCCACCGACCACTAGGTAGCGCTCCACACCTGATTGCAACACGGCATCGATCAACATATCAGGATTGCTCGCCCGGAAACCAACGGAACTGATCACCGCGTCGTGCCCGTTTAGCTTCGGAGCAAGGTCGCCGACTGTGTTCGCATCTCCGACTACAGCGCTGAGGTTATCCCGGGCTAAGACTTTGGATGTGTCCCGAGCGATAGCTGTAACGATGTGTCCACGGCTTAGTGCTTCGTCCACCAAGCGTGAGCCAACGTTACCGCTGGCGCCAATTATTGCGATTTTCATGATTGTTCCTTTTCCCGGAGACGCTCCGTCCGCGGCGTGAGATTCGACGTTGATCTTAGGGTTTTCATCTTAAACGGATTGCGGATTGCGTTCAGCGAACCCCCGTTGATGCCAGTATGGATAGGGCGCCGGTGTTGCGGTTGCCTCGTCCAACCTTCTTATCTGGTCGGTTGTAAGGGACCAGTCGAGGGCACCAAGGTTCTCGCGCAATTGAGCCTCATTCCTTGCGCCAATCAGGACACTTGCTACCGTAGGGCGCTGAAGCAACCAGTCTAGTGAGATTTGTGGAACGGTCTTCCCCGTTTCTTCAGCAATTTCCTCGATTGCGTCAACGACCTTAAAAAGGCGCTCATTCTCAACTGGGGGCCGTAATCCGCGGTTTTATGTAGTCTGCTGATTTCTGGGACCGGAGCGCCGCGGCGCAACTTTCCCGTTAATCGTCCCCACCCCAGAGGGCTCCAGACAATAGCTGAGACATTCTGGTCGATGCCAAGGGGCATCAGTTCCCACTCGTAGTCGCGACCGATTAGGGAGTAGTAGGCTTGGTGGGCTACATAACGCGGGAGACCGTACTTTTCAGACACAGCAAGCGACTTTGCTAGGTGCCACCCTGAAAAGTTCGATACACCAACGTACCGCACCTTCCCCACGCGAACCAGATCATCAAGGGTCTGCAAGACGTCCTCAATGGGCGCTAATGCGTCAAACCCATGGAGCTGAAATAGGTCGATGTGATCAGAGCCGAGTCGTCTGAGCGCTTTGTCGACAGCGTCAAGAAGATGGTGCCTTGACGAGCCTACGTCATTCGCGCCCGTCCCACTCCGAAAAGTCGCCTTCGTCGAAATAATGACTTGATCACGACGGCCTTTTACGGCCTGGCCAAGGATTTCCTCTCTAAGACCATCGGAATAAACATCCGCAGCGTCAAACATCGTCACGCCCGCTTCAAGGCAAATGTCGACGAGACGCCTCGCACCCTCGGCGTCAGTCGTTCCCCAGGCCTTGAACATTTCATTTCCACCACCGAACGTTCCGGTACCGAAACTTAACGCTGGCACCTTCAATCCTGAAGCACCAAGCCGTCGATATTCCATCATAAGCCAATCTCCCTTGAACAAGGCCTAGCAAGCTGACGTTCAAAGTGGTAGTTACCATTTAGAACCAGCTCTAGATAAGAGAGTGGATTTGTATAGTAAATTAGGCAGGTTAAACTCACGTGGTTACTTCTAGAGAACTGACCCGCGCCGAAAAGCGGTCTATCAAGCCAAGGAAAAAGGCTGATTGCGCAATCCGGGATGTTTTGGACCGCATAGGCGACAAATGGAGCTACCTCATCATCCTAAAGCTGGCTGATCGCCCACACAGATTTGGAGAACTGCGGAAGGAAATTGAAGACATCTCCCAACGGATGCTCACCGAAACCTTGCGAAGTTTGCAGCGAGACGGTCTAGTCGATCGAACGGTTCATTCCACAATGCCGCTCAGCGTAGGCTATTCCCTCACTGACATGGGGCGCTCACTCCAGGAGCCAATGCGGGGCTTGGTGCGATGGGCTGACGATTGTTTGGCTTCGATCGAGAATGCGCGGCAGGCTTTTGACAATGGTGAGATATGAGCGCTCCTGCGCTTGTCGCACGAATTCGGCAGACGCAGCTAAAGCGAGAGATTGGCTGTCCCGCCTCCAAAATTTTCTTTGAGCGGTTCATTGAAGTAGACAACCAATTCGCGGGAAGAAAATTTCCATCCATCGTCTGTTCGCTCAAGGTGATCGAGATAGTGTCCAGAGCAGAGATGGAGTGTTCCGTTCATAACGTATCGGTAGTCCAGCCCGACTCTGCCGGAAGCCCTATCGCCGTCTACGGTGATGGTGCCATTATAACAAATGTGCCAAGAAAGGCCGGCTACTTTCGCTGTCGTTTCGATCATGAGCGCTTTTATCTCTTGCCTCCCCACAACCTCTGAGAACCCTTGAACCGCGCGTCTTCCGTGTACAGATTGCTTGCCTCTTCCCATTTTTGATCATCGACAAGGTGGCAGAATAGAGATCGCAGTTCAGCAATCGCAATCGCGTCAATCGTGTCTTGGTCGGTTGTCAACGTCATACCTCCGCTTTTGGCACCATGATAGCGATGCCGAGCTCAGCCAAACCTCTGACCACGGCGCATTTCAGCTCTCTTCGTGAACGAACCGTCATCGGTGCGATCGCCGGAGACGGTCTAACATCATTGGGTGCCGATACGAGTTGAGATTTTTGCGAGCTGCTCGGTCTTAGCGATACAGCATACCCCTGGGGCTGAGCATATTTCGGAAACAGAAGTTGGGATTATTGGGTATGCGAGCGCTCTTCCCAAAGTATTGGTTCTAAGCAGTATCCTTCCGAATTTTTCTATCAAACAGCAAACTATGCACGTTTTAAGGGAAGACAGGTTCAAAATTGCCGCTATCATCCGGCGACGCGATACCTGGGGGAAGCATATGAGCAACGAAATCAAGCTGCCTGACTTCAGTGCCGAACAATTTCGCCTTCAGGCGTCGCCGCCGGAATGCGATATGATCATGAAAGGCGGTATTACGTCTGGGATCGTATATCCGTACGCCGTCTTGCAGATCGCTACCAAATTTAGACTTCGTTCGCTGGGTGGCACATCGGCGGGCGCGATAGCGGCGGCGTTTGCCGCTGCTGCAGAGTACGGGCGCCAGAACAGGCGCCCACAAGCGTTTCTTGTTCTCAAGTCATACTGTGATGAGCTGCCTGATCGCCTTAGAACTTTGTTTCAGGCGTCACCTCAGCTCTCTGAAACGATGTCACTGGTTGAGAAGGTTTCTACGAATGGAATCCCTGCACTAACACGACCGATTGCTACCTCTGCCGTTTGCGGTGCGGTCGCAGGGGCATTGATCTTGGCTGCGCTTTCTTTTTGGTTGAAACCGGACACATACGCTTCATCCATTGCTGGCGTGCTGGGAATTCTCGTGGGCGGTTTAGCAGGCGTCGCATATAAAGCTCATCAGACGGTCGTTCGCCCTCTCCTTAAAGCTTGGCGCGGCCTCCCGAGCAACGACTATGGTTTTTGCACCGGCCTTAAGCAGCCAGGGCACGAGGAGCCGGCCCTTACCGATTGGATGCATCGAGCAATCCAGGATATCGCCTTCGGTGATCCTGACCATAAGAAGCCACTCACATTCGGGGATCTAAGAGGGCCTGATCCGCGTAGCCCGATCATCAACTTGCGGGTTGTGACTACAAATCTATCGATGCGCCGCCCCCATACGCTACCTAAGCTGGGTGTGCGGGCAGGCTTCTTCCCAGCCAAGTGGGATAAGCTCTTTCCGGAGCCAGTGATGCGATACCTGTACGGAGGCGGCTCACGGCCATGGAGACGGCATAAAAATGCATGGGTGTTCCCTTCGGAGAACGATTTGCCCGTCGTCGTTGCCGTGCGAATGTCGCTTAGCTTTCCAGTGCTTTTCGCGACCGTACCCCTTCAGGTCGAAGATCAGGAATTGCCCTCCATTGTAAAGTCGCTAGGCGGCAAACCGTACAAGCGAATTAGGACTGCCCTCTTCTCCGATGGTGGCATCAGCAGCAACTTTCCCATTCACATGTTCGACGCCCCTCTTCCAACTCGACCGACGTTTGCGTTTAGCCTTGAAGAAATTTTATGGAATGAGAATGAGCTCACGACGCGCGTCGCACTCCCACGCACTGCGAGCGAAGGAATGGGTGTTCAAATCAAGGTAATCCAATCGTTCGGTGATTTTGCTTGGCAGGTGCTGAATTCTGCCAAGGATTGGCAGGATCAGCTTCTCTCTGAGATCACCGGTCAGCGTGAACGGGTCGCCCGGATATTTCTGACAAAAAAGGAGGGAGGATTAAATTTGTCAATGACGCCTTCGGTTTCGCGCCAATTGATGGCCTGGGGCTATGAAGCCGGCCGCAAATTTACAGATGGGGAATTTGACTTCGAGGAGCATAAGTGGCGCCGCTTCCTCGCGATGTACGGACGGTTGGAGGGTTACCTGGATGCAACAGAAAAGATTTGGACCGAGAACTTCCAAAAATGGTATTCGGCCTATGCCAATAACGCCAAGACGTACAAGCGCCTTACCAAGACGGACCGAGCCACAATGCTCCACGAAATGGAAGCAATTGTCTCGGCTGCGCGAAGCAAGAGTTTTATCATTCCAGACCGGGAAGAAAAGTTGCCGAAGCGATCCGGCGTCCTCAAGATCGGTACAGATTTCTAGGACCTAGCGCCAACGCAAAAAGGCAGCGTGGGCATTTAGCCTGCTGCTCATACGCAAATAAAGGATCGATGGGCGGCCCATCGATCTCAATTGCAGAGGATAACACCCTCAATACTAATTCTATTCATTTCTTCCACCGTCGTGCTATCGTTAAACGTGCAGCATAGCGCCTGAATATCAAAATAGTTATCCCCTTCCCTAAAGTCAATAAGTTGAGGTCAGCGTGTCTAGTGTACCGACAATTAAAATTGCATTTCAAGGTGGCGGGGCCAAACTGATAGCCATGTTACCAGCAGCGGCGGCATTCAAAAAGTGCCATGACGACGGTACGATATGTATTTCTACGGTTTCCGGCGCCTCCGCGGGCTCCATATGCGCCGCCTTGATAGCAAGCGAGATCAACTTCAATCATGTTATCAACTTCTTGCGACTGACTGGCCTTGGAAGCATTGATCGGATTGTCTCTCAAGATGCAAAGCGCCTGTCAGAGATAGTCAACGAGAGCTGGTGGGGGAAAACAAAGCAAATTGCAGCAAACTTGCCCTTTATTTATCGCGTTCTGCTAGGCGGACATCCCATCCTTGATGAGCGCGAGTTCGCTAAATTTATCAAGGGCTTATTCGAGAGTGCTCGCTATAAGAAAGTTGAAGACACAAAGATTAAGCTCTTTATAAACGCGTCTGATATTGTTCAGCAGGAAAACCGATACATCGAAAAGGGATATATCCATGACGCTGTCATTGACTCAGCGTCAATACCCCTCGCGTTTCGGTCGTTTCGTGCTTTGAGCCGCACCCACGTGGTCGATGGTGGCTTATGTCAAAACCTACCGGCCGATATTCTGTTAAAGGATTCTGAAACTGCAGATCAGCCAATCTTCGCAGTTTTTCCTGAAATTGCCGATGAACGCCGCGAAATCAGTAATATCCTTCAGTATTGCTTTGCGTTGTTCTCGGCATCCATCACACACAACGTGCAGCGATCACGCGATCAAATTTCAAAAGCTTTCTCTATAGGGGTTCCATGTAACTACAATACATTCGATTTTGCTGAGGCCCTACGAACCCTAAAGGATGAAAACTGGTACATCCGGTCGTTCATGGAGTATGAAGCCCAGATCCGGGATTTTGCTCGAAATTACGGAACGCTTCAGTCGCAAAGCCATTTCCGCTTTTCAGATATCGACTCCAAACGTGAGTACATCGACGCTGTACAGGCCCTTACGGACAACTACCTCGATTACGTCGACTACAAATACACGCGATTCCATGTCGTCGTGAATTGTGACCGGTTTATTATGGATGACGACATCAGTTTTCACCGGCCTGCAGACAATATAGTGAAAACCGCACGGTTCGAAGTTAAAAAGGCCGGATTTCATTACTTTCGATCATTCTTGGGGGCGGATACACAAAGCAATACCGCTCGTCCTGCTATATGGACCGCAAGAAACCTAACCAAGAAGATTGAGTTGGACATAACGGTCCTCGCGCTTAATCGAAGCAAAGGGGCGCCCCCGGGATCAGGCCCGGCGTGCGTGGTTATGTTCAAAAAAGCCGAAACTACGATAGAGGTGGGCGACGAGATTGAGATTGTCGACAGCTCTTATGCCAGGGATGGCATGCTGGACATGAACAAAAGGCGCAACGACTCGATCGGCATTATGAACTCCCATGATATTTCTGTCGGCAAAGTCGAGTTGGTAATCACGTATCCGAAAAGATTGGGAAACTACCGAATGATTAATATGATCGAAGACGACTCTCTGGGCGACAGTTATGTCACGCCGATCGTTTTTGATGACGGAGAGCTTCGCAACCTCTCTCCAGAATTGAATATCATTGGGCTACAAACTGAAAAGCTCCCGCCAAATAGGCGATTTGTTGGGCTGGCCGTACGCTCGTAACAATTTAAGCAGTTAGAAGTTGTTACCGTGGCTAAACCCATAATTGAAATGCAACATACTTTATGATCCTCTTGCGATCGCGCTCGAGAGCTTGGAGGGATGGGTGAGCAAGTCTTTTAAGACCGGTGCCAGCGGTGGTCTTTTCCATACGTTGCTGAAGGAAGAGCGGGATTTGATCGCAAAGAGAAGGGTTGCTGCGGGGGTTGAGAACTCTGAAGTGACGACTGGCCTCGCCCTTTCCGGAGGTGGCATCAGAAGTGCCACTTTCTGCTTGGGTGTTCTGCAGGCACTGAGTGAACGCGGACTGATGCCACGTTTTGACTATCTATCGACGGTCTCAGGTGGCAGCTACATCGGCGGTTTCTTCGGTGCGCTGTTTGTGCCAGAGACCTATCGCGCGACAGCCACGTCGGAAGTGCCGCGCAAAGTGTTCGATAAAAAGAAACCGCTTCAGAGTGCCTTGGGCCTGGAGGCAGTGCGCAGGCTACGGGATTCCGGCCGTTATCTGACCCCGTCTGGAACTAGCGACGCTTTCTATGGCGCGGCGGTCGTCATGAGAAATTGGGCGGCGGTTCAAACAGTGATCGGCATCACACTTCTGATGTTCCTTTGGGCTGTCCGGATGGCTGACGGCGCGGTGCTAACGGCTTTTGGACATTCACCAGACATGACGGGGTTCTGGTACAGCCCGGCACTGCTATTCGTATCATGGCTTAGTCTTGCATTCCTGATGGGATTTGGTTCGTCCTATTGGCTTACCCGGCGTGACTGGATTCCTGGGTCGCGCCTCCTTCGTGTGATCAGCAACCTTTATTTCTGGATGGCACTGATCTTAAATGGCTTCTGCGGTTACCTCGTTTACGGAGCGGCTACAAACCCGCAAGTCAGTCAACCGATCGCGTTATCCGCCCTCTGCGTTCATGTATCGGTATTTCTCACAATTAGCCTTTTGGCGTTTTTCTATGCGGAGTTAAGGGTCGGCCGCCCCAAGGTTCTGAAAACCGGCGCCGCTGCCAACGACTACCAGTTTTTGATTGCGGCTGAAGATCGAGTAAGGTCGAAATTGAGCGACTGGCTATCGACTAGCCTGATCATATTCCTCTCGCTTGTAGTGCTGTCAGCGCTTGATGTGCTTGGCTACGCCGTCATGATTGGGGTGAGCGCATTCTGGACTGCATTGAGCGACGTTGCGGCGGGGCACGTGTCGTTTGCTAGTGTTGCGAGCCTTATTGGTTCGGCTTGGCCAGTATTGGTCGCTGCGGTTCCACCGCTATTCAGCTATATCGCAAGGCGCCAATTGCGCCGTCACGAGGCCGAGAAGCTTGCCGACGCGAACGGGACGAAGCTTGAGGGTCGGAACTCCACGGTTTTTGTTTTAGCCGGTAGCATCGTAGTCGGCTCCTGGGTCATTCTTTGGAGTGCCGGCACCCATTGGCTTTTTCCCAAAGTCGAGCCATTCGGTTTCGTTGCGTTTGCCGTGTTGATCGCGCTGGCCGCAGTAAACATTGGCCAGTCGCTCTGCTTTTCGTTCATCAACCTCTCTTCGCTGTCGACCTTCTATGCCGCTCGGCTCCGACGGGCGTATCTGGGCGCATCGAGTTACGGTAACAAGTTTACGAATGTCAGGCAGGACGATCCCGAAGACACGATCAGGGTTGAGGATTATTACTATGGTATCGTGGAGAATGGCGCACCCCTCCATCTGATCAACCTGACGATTGCCGAAACCATCGCGGGGACATCCAACCTCGTTGCACGCGATCGCAAGGGTAAGCCGATGCACCTGTCTCCAGGTGGCATAATCTACGAGGGTGACGAGCCAGGAACCTTTTGCGCTGGCCGCATGAATGACTGTGAAGAATTGCCACTTGCCAACTGGATCGCCATATCGGGCGCTGCTGTGTCCGCGGCTATCGGTTCAGGGACTTCCCTGGGCACATCCATTCTGGCGACGATGGCCAATGTCCGTCTTGGATACTGGTGGAAGGCTCGGCATGCTGAGGACCCAAGAGATTTCTTATGGGCAAATCCGAAAGACAATGTCCAAAACTATCTGTTTTTGGAACTCCGTGGGGCCTTTGACGGAACGAGGCGTGACCGCTGGTACCTAACTGATGGAGGTCATTTCGAGAACACTGGTATCTACAGCCTTCTGCAGCGTGAGGTAGATTACATTGTCGCCTGCGATAATGGCGCGGACCCGACTTATGACATGGTCGATATCCTCCGGCTTGTGCAGCGGAGCCGAATTGACTTGAGAGCAAACATCACCTTCCTCGATAAGGAAGCTCTCGATATCAAACTGGGATCGGGGTCGGCATTGGCGGGCGTCATAGGAACCTTTGCTGACCTAGCGAAGCTAGCCAACCAGTCTCAGGCGGGAGGCCCCGTCGCCACCATCGCGGAGATCGCTTATGAGAGCGGAAAGAAAGGCACATTGCTCCTGATCAAACCGCGGTTGACTTTCACCGAACCGCCGGAGCTGCTTGCCTATCGCCGCAAGCCCGGCGGCAAGGACTTCCCGCAGCAGACAACTGGTGACCAATTTTTTGACGAAGAGCAGTGGGAAGCCTATCGCAGGCTGGGAGAATATTGGACCGAACGGTTGTTCGCGACGCCATCGCAAACAACCGACAATCATTGGTTTCCTGCGTCATTGAAGCCGTAAAACGAGCTCGCTAGTGCGGTTTCGACGACAGGACAAATCCTTAGATAATCGAAAAGGCTCATAGACCGGTCTATGGGCCCATCTAATCCTATCGAAATAACCCTCGACCATGTCGGGGAGACTGCAACCCAGTATCCCCACCGCGTTGACTGCAAAATCCTTGAGGACAGTTCGAATGCCAGACAATCTAGCTCTAAGCGTTCCTCAATCGCTTGTAAGTCGCAAAGGCCACGAGTGCCGACAAAGTCATGACATAAGGGACAATGCTAGATAGCTGGTTGGGCAGCCCCCACATTGCCAATCGCACGCCGACAGCATCCGTGAATCCAAAGAACAGACACGCTATTGCGGCGAAGACCGGATGATCTCGACCAAGCATAATGCTGACCAGCGCAATCCACCCTCGTCCTATTCAATTCGCGGCCCTATCATCCGCGATGAGCGTCTATCTGACCTTTTCGAGACGCTGCATCATTCATCGGAGCGGGCAGAACCGCGCCTACTGCAAGACGAACTTAGGATCTCTTTCGCTGACCGCCTGTTTGCGCGGCATGTAGGTGGTGCTGTTTCTGCGTACCGTACTGGCTCCGAATCCAAGGCGGTTTCCAGAGCAAAGGAATTCATCGTCGAGCGTCTCGACCGTAAACTCGGCCTTTCCGAAATCGCTCACGCGGTCGCGCTTTCGCCTTACCGCTTCTATCGAGCCTTCGAGCGCGAAGTTGGGATGACACCACACGAGTTCCAACGGCTGGCAAGGATCAGACTTTCGATTGAAATGATCCGAAAATCCCAGCCACTGGCCGAAATCGCGGCAGCAACGGGATTCACGGATCAAGCTCATTTTACCCGAAGCTTCTACAAACGCCTTGCAGTGACGCCGGGCGCTTACCGAAACGCCCAGCAGACCAAGGTATAACTCGTCAACTATCCCAGCAGTCCGAATTTTCCGACGATTTTTCCAATCGACTTGCGCGGGCCGAACACCCCTACCCCGACATACTGCAGGTCATCGGTTATGGTCTCTGCAACCGCGGCCCCAAAAGCCATATAGTCGTTTGTCTGCTGGCCTTGGATTGGAAAGTCGACGACGGTAATATCCCGGGTGAGTGCCTTGCTTCGCAGCTTCCCTAGATCGCTTGCATCCGCGCCCAGAATGGAAATTCCAATGGGGATGAGTCCCGGATGAGCAAACCCGGTCTTATCCACGAGATTGGCACCAGCAAGTTCGGGGTGAAGCTTTCCAATCGTTAAGGCAATCACCGCCGCCGCATTTGCGGCTCGCCCGACCGGAAGGTTCCGGTCAACGACAATAACGCATCGGCCGGACTCGATTTCAGTTTCGTCAATCATACGTGTTTCCATCTTCTTCAATTTAGGTGGGACAGCCTCGGTCTTTCGTAATGCATCCAGTGCAAACACATCTGCGGGGGCGACGACTGGCTTGGAGGCTCCACGTCACAACCCAAGATTTGCGACTTCTGAACCGTCATATTTGGAGGATGGACCTATCGATCGGCGCGGTCTTGTATTCTGTTGCAAATCGTAGATGCCGGTCGAACGCGGGAGCATTCAACGTTGATGCGATAACTCACTGTAGAAGCAGTCCACTTTCTTGGTCCAATCTCGCAACCCATCGTAGGTGTTGATGACACTTCGTAGCGTATTGACACCCTAAGTAGTTTGGATAACTTCAACCTTTGAAGCATGTTAGGTCGCTTTGCACTTTGGGGTTTTACTTTGATAAGTGAGGCGAGCGTAGCGGTTAGAGTGGTAGCGGGAGGCTTGGTGGAGGCCCATCGTGCCGCTGATCGAAACCGCCAAATTCTCCGGCAAGATGCGACTATGCCCTTATCACTACGCAGGGGCATGTCACTTGTCTCGGCCATCGCACTCCGCTCTGGCTACAGCGAAGATATAGCCAGTCAAGCAAATGCATTTACGGCCCTAGCCTGTCGTCCTGTCGGCGAATGGGGACCACGCCCCTTCGCAGAAGCTGAGGAAAGTGGCGCAATTCTTCTTGATGCAGGGTTTGGCGCTCCAACATCCGACTGCCTTGAACTGGCGTCCACCGGCAACGAAAGCTCGATTATCGAGGACATATTCCACGAGAGGCTCAGAACCGCATTGGCAGCCGCCGGCACCGGTGCAAATGATCTCTATCGAGAAGTCCGGGAAGCTATTGTCCGCCGTCCCTGCCTGAAGCGATCCGATGTGCTCAGTTTTGCCTTCAGTGTGCCCGAAATGGCCGGCGAAATTCCCGAATTCTTTCGTAAGCTACCAGCATCCGCGCTTGATGGGCGGACGTTACGTCTCTGTCGGCATTGCTCGTCACCTCTATTCGTGGACCGCGATCGCGTCACCTATCCAATGGGCCGTTGTGCTGTCAGAGAATGTCGGATGACACATTCCGAGGCGTCGGTGGGTGAGGTTCACGAGGTTTCCAATCCAGATGAGTGGCGCGTAGCAGATCCGTCACTGATGACTTACTGGGTTGGCCCTGGTCTGCCGGAAATTTGGCTGTACGATATGTTGACCTCGGTGAGATCGGATGTGGAACTCTATCCGATGTGCGATGCAGCGGACATCGGCCTGGGCGGTCTGGAAATCGGGATTGATGTAAAATCGTACTCAAGCGCTGTCGTAATCGGCCAGCGATTTGCAGGAAACATCGGCGGTCTGCGAGCTTTTCGCCGCCGCATCGTTGCGATACCTGACTTCTGGATCCGGATAGATCGGAACTACTGCCGTACCGCGAGGGATATCGCTGGTAGTAAGGACGGCCTGGAGTTCATGTCCGTTTCCGACGTTGCCAAGGAATTCTCAAGGTGAGAGTGCTTCCGGACGGATTTGCTCATGTTCTAGCGGTGCAATGGCTCTGCGCAGCTGCGGAGACGTTTCTCGGCGTAACCGACTTGGTGGACATACCACCCCTACTCACTGGCTTTGGTTCAGTAACCGACCATCCAAACGTTGCCGCCTTCTCACGTGCCGCGTTCTCCCTGCGCCAACTCGGGGTGAGCTATACGTCGGAAAGTGACCTCCGCCAGGCGGTCTACGATTTCATGACTTGGGATGAAGCTCGAAGAGACGATGATAACGGATATGTCGATCAGCCCTACCTGATCGATCCACGCTCCCGAAGGATTGCATTCCGTCGTACTGCTGGGAACGACCCGCGTATTTCCGAATGGGCGACGGCATTGGACTTGGGGCTCGAACTACGTCAGCACGGCGCCTCAGTGGCTGATGCGACCAGACCGTTTGCCATTGTGCCCTCGGGAGCGGACTCGAGACGCCACACAATCAATCTCGGAGGTGCCGGAAAAAACCTGCCCGAGCGACCAATTCACGACCTCTCGGAGAGGCTAAGAGGGCCAATCACTGTACCCATTGCTGAACTGCAGGCAATTGCCGTGCGGTTTGACCGAATGGACTCGGACGATCCAAACCGGACATCGAAAGGTTGGGCACGCCGACTTGAGGATGCTGCGGGAAATCCGAAAGTCGAAGTGCTGCGACCGGCCCACGACCGCTCAAAACTCGAACCAGTCAACGAGCTGACGCTCGATGGCCTTCGCCACCTGATTGGTCTTCCTGGAACAGGAAAGACGACGTTGGTCACGCTTCTACTCGCGTGGCTTTACGAACGAGACATCCGTACTGTCGCACTGCTACCCTCTATCGAAGTGTCTTTCAACCTGATGTCGGAGCTCTCGGCCTACGGGGTGAATGTCGGACTCCTTATGGGGCAGTCACCCGACACTCGCTTGCGCCATTCGCAGAAACTGGCGGAAAGGATCGGCTCCACCGATAATGCGCTCGGCTTTGGTCGTACTGTGCCGTTTGCAGATCTCATGTCTGTAAACTGCGCTTTGGCGGGTTTCGACGACGCCTTTGACCCTGAATACCCGTTCCCGCATATTGAAGCGCCGTGTGTTCAGGTGCTCCAGCCACGACTAAAGGCCAGCGGTGAGCCTCGGGCCACAGAAAGTGTATGTTTATGCCCAGTCTCTTCGTGGTGTGGCCGAATGAAGGCTTCCCGACAACTGACCGAGCGCAAGATATGGCTGGGACATGTCATGTCTCTGGACACCCGCTTGCCGCCCCATTTCTCTACGGAACATGTCCGGTACCTTGAAGCTGTCGCCCGAACCGCCGACGTCGTGATCGCTGACGAAGTCGACGGAATTCAAGCCGTGCTGGACAGACAAGCTGTGGGCGAGATCAGCATCTCCGGAGGAAAGGCCTCTTACGAAAACCGATTGCTCGACGACCTTCTGAAACCGTTCGCCCTCGGCGAGAACGATCGCACCGGGACAAATGTAAGCGACTATGCCAGCAAGGCCACGAGATTTATGGACCTTAACAGGTCGCTGGTTCGACAATTGCAGAACGACCGGGCCACAAGCGGCTCAAGGTTTCTTGCCGAATACGATGATGCATTCGTGACCGGCAACCGTCTCATCGCCGACCTGTTTGGCCGGGGGGACCGCGACACGATGAGTGATGCGGCGCGGGCTGATGAGGATGACCGGATCGGGACAATAATGAGCTTTTGGGACGCCTGTGTCCGTCAAGCTCTCTTCCGGACACAGGAAGCTGCCGGCACCGGGGAACGCGACTATGACGTGGATCGCACTGCATTGGCTGTGGGTCGCAGCGCCCTAGAAGTAGACACGACGTTCCGAGCCTGTGTGGATGCTCTTACTGATTGGATATCGTTCTCGTCGAACGTCCAGAAGGCCGAAGCGATTGAGGCTGCCCGACAGGCGTTGTTTGACCTCGTACAACCAAACCCAAAACTGGAAATTCCCCGGGTCTTGGCGCTTTTCTCGTTTTTGGCGAACGTTTCGTCTGTGATCATGCAGTTTCTGTCCCTTCTGCCTGCACAGCACGCGATGATGGCCGAGGGCATTCATCGATCGCCAATTTTTACCGACGGCGTGTCTTCCGACTTTGCCCGCCTGGTTCCCGACGCAGTGACAGGCCGTCTGGCCGGCGTGCGCTTCATTTTTCAGCAGCGCGGACGCCGAAAGAGCCTGTCCCTGCATTATGTAACATTCGAAGGCGCCCCCCGGCTCTTCCTGTATCGTCTTCACGAGATACTGCGCCATGACATCCCGGGACGGGGGCCAAACGTACTCCTCACCAGCGCAACATCATTTCTCGCCGACAGTCCTGCATTTCATGTTCCAGTCGGCCCCCACTATGTGCTTCGGCGACAGGTTACAGACGACGCGTGGCGTGGGTCGCGTTACATGTTGAGGCCAATTCCCGATCCGCAAGATCCCGCGAAAGCCCTTCGATTCTCCGGAGCAGTGTACGAAGACCGCGATCGAATACTTAGAGCGATGACAGATCACTTTGTGAAAGGTGACGTGCCTCTCATTGCGGAACTTACGCGCGATCGATTTGACCCCGGACGCAAGGTCGCGCTCGTAGTGAACGGCTATGAGCAGGTGAGATTGGTCAAGGATCATGCGATGGCGGTCAACGAAAGGGCCGGCCGCCGCATAATGGCTGTGGTCGATTCCATCCCCGATAAGAGTCAGGGTGATTATATCACCGCCGCACAGGTCGAACGGCTTGGTGAGCGCGATGACTGGGACGCCGTCGTGTTTCCGATGAAGGCCCTCTCTCGCGGGGTAAACATTGTTTTTGGCGGTCCACTTTTCTCCGGCACGCCATTGTTTGACAAAGCTGCCATCGGTACGGTCGCCTTTCTCACCCGTCCGCATCCCGCACAGGAGAGCTTCGATTTCGTCGCCGGGATCGTTGGTAAAGCCTCGATGGACTTCGACGCCAGGGCGTTTCCAGCGTCTGCTAACGTGGGCGAGTTGGCGCTTGGGTTGCGGCAAGCGCGTCGGACAGCAATGAATGATGTTCGCCGCCTGCTTCGGCATTCCGTCAGGGTAGGCACCCTTGGAACACTCACGGACGCGTTTGTTGCTGATGTGATGATCGATGTAATCCAGACGATTGGCCGATCGCTTCGAAACGGCTGTAAGACGCGGGTAATGTTTGTCGATGCGGCGTGGGCACCAGGTTCGATGAATCCAAGATCGCCGAGATCTGACACAGCACGCACCAGCTATCTCGTCGCAATGAATGCAATCCTAAACCGTTTGCTCAACTCAGCCGATCCAGTGCATCGGGAAATCTACAATGCTCTTTTCCGACCATACGTGGATCCGCTTGCACAGTGCGCGGGCCTCATTTCCCATTCTAGTGCCTCCGGCGAGGAATATTGATGCTGTACGTTCGTAAGACAGGAGCTTCTGCAGATAACACGCAAGCCCTTGGTTACATGCTGGCTGAACAAGCTAGTGAAGAAGCCGAATGCGTTCGCATCTTTTGGTCTGATGCTGCTGAGGAAGCATTTTCCAGGCTTTCTGCAGTAGCGAAGGCGAGCACCGGCGCGTCAGAAGACAACCTTCCCTACGCCTCATTGAGAGCATTGTTGTCGTCGCACCTACCCTCGCCGCTCTACGTACGAAGTGACATTCTTGTTTCGAAGAGTGAGAGCTCTTTGGGGGACCGGAACCCTTTTGCGCAATGCGATGCCCCCGAAGCCGAGTGCGTCTCGGCTGCATCCACTGCCGTCCGAGCCTGGTGCGCAGGCCCATTGAGGCAATGGGCCGAACGTCGCGGGCTAAATCAAGAGCTGATATCAGAGCTGACCACGCTTGCCAGGAAAGCCGGACTAGTCACAACTGTCCGCAAACTGGTCAACCTTCTATCAAACGATGCGGATGGAATCAATTTCACTGACGCCCGTGACGCAATCCATGCAGCCGCAATCCGGCGGATCGCCGGCACCGAATTATTTCCAGGTCTGGGACCTGTCAGAACCCAAATTCGATCCCGAGCAAGGGACAATTCGGTCATTTTCCTGACCTTCCCCAAATCGGCGGATCGGGGTTCGTGGTCAATGCGAGCACAACTGACCGTTGAGACATTGCCAGGACATGCGCAACCGTTTGTCCGCCTGACTGTGTCCCGGATCCGTTGGTGCCCGGAAATCCCGACTGGCATGCTTCCGACTCAGCGAACCATATCGGCCACTGTATTCGGACCAGACGAGCGGAGGGCTGTCCTATTCAGTGTTCCCGTTGTCAGCGGTAGGGTCTTGTCACCTGAAGATCCAAGCTATGTCATGGCCGCCCTGCGCTCCGGAATTGATCCAGGTGAAAGCTTTGCAGCGCATATCCAAGCTGGCCCGCGAAACGGCAGTTTTGTCGGTATTCCCTACGCACCGTCCTACGAGCCCGTCCCCACAGTAGCCACAGGGGCAACGGAACTTGATTGGCTCGACTGCTACGACGCCATCACGACCGCCATGTCAGACATCTTCGAGCCCCTCCCGACAATTGATGTCGGCGCTGACAAGCGTGTTTCCCGTACCAATGAGGACATTCCAGCCGTGAAAGCGGTCACGATATTGGAAGATGTTGCAAGAACGCTCGGGTACAACGACATTGATGACGCGGCCATAGCAGACGCTTGGCACATGCTTCATGGGGATGAGACGCCGCGCGGTGTGGCCATTTCACCTAAGTCAGCCGAAGCCGCTCGCCGATTTTATGACTTAAGGGAAGGCAACACTGCGCGTGCGCGTGATCTGTTTGGCGCATCCATCCCAACGATCGTCGTTCTTTCCGCAAGAGCGGACGAAGGCGCTGCAATCGCAGAGGTCATACGCACACTTTTCGCGAACGCGGTTCGTGTTGAAAACAGATTGCTTCCCGTCGGGGTACATGGCCCGCGAGCCGAGCTGGACAAAGCAGATCGTCCAGCCCGTGAACGCTATGAAGCGCGTCTGGCAGCCTGGCGCCCCCTCGCCCAAGATTTGGCTGCGGAGTACGGACCCTGCCGAGTGATTGTTCATGCTGCGAAGTGGCGCGACGACAGTATCAATAAAATCGCTGGTAGAATTGCTCTTGCTCGCTATGGCGATTGCAACGTCCAATATCTAGACGCTCGGGGACGCAAAGCTGACGAATGGTTTTTCCGCATCCAGGCAGCTGTCCTGGACTTGATGTTCGGGCATTCCGGTTTGGTTTCGCCCATCGTAACACATATCGCTGAAGCTTTCCCAAAATCCACGACTAGACCAAAATCAGTCATCGGCGTCTCGGTCGTTGCCCAGGCAAAAACTCGCTCTAAGGCGCAGTCGTCGTTCTTCCTTGCGGTCTCGATCGATGTTGCGAGCGGTAAAACAACCGCATTGGCAAGCCGTTCCAAGAATGGTGCTCCCGATTACGCGGGACCAGCACCATTTTTTGACGTGTTGAAATCTGTCGCTTCATGGGATGGCGTGTCTGCTGACAATAACGAAGCCGCAAAGGCCGACTTTCAGGATTTCGTCAATGAGGTCGTCGGCCCCGCATGTGAGCGCGGAGAACGACCACTTATTTTATTTGATGGGGCACACGCTCGAAACTTTTGGCCATCCCTCTCAAACAAGGGATACGCAGGTCCGCATACCCTGAGCGGACAAATTTTGGATATGACCACGGACTGGCCAGGTGCCCGAGTGGTACGTATTCAAGACACCGTCGAACCAAACGTCGTAACGCGGAAAGAGAAGGTTTGGCAGGAAATCGTCCCCGAGACTGGCCAAATTATGGAAACGATTACTCAGCGCGTTCCAACCTTGACGGACCCGGGGCGATTGGTAAGAATTCCGGGATCAGCCGCCAATTACATCTCTAGCGGTGACCTCGATGGCCAGCAGAAGATTGCAAAAGGCCTTTCAGTCTATCGACTTCCAACTCAGTTCAAGTCTCTCGCAGCTGATGAGATACCTGCCAATCTAGCCGGGCAGAAACTATTTAAACCGGGGACACGTGACTTGACGCTGGAGCCTTACAAGCTTCCAGGCGCGATCGGCATTCTGGTTTTACACACGGTAGGAGACGACGATCCGGACAGGATAGCTGCCCTTTGTCACGGTCTCCGGACCGGGTTCGGCCACACCAGGTCACCGGCAAAGATGCCAGCGCCGCTCTTCCAAGCTCAAAAAGTTGCGGAGTATATCCCGGCATACATGCTAGCTAGCACTGTTGCTGACGATCCGGATACAGCGCCTGAGGACGTCCTATCGGTCATCGAACAAGATCTCGATGGCGACTTGGAAGGCGGCCCAACCACGCAGCAAGTGGTGCCTCCTCAAGGCTTATTCAGCAAGGCAGAACCTTCGGCCATCTCCGAACCGTTGCTGTTTCTCGCGGCCCGCGCCGCTGCACCAATCAAGTTGAGGGAGGAAAAAATGACACTGCAGCCGATCGTGCCCCCCTCTTCCACCCTTCCGTTTATCGCGAAACCACCCGCTCCTTCCCCGACTATCCAAGTCCCTGAAGACGTTCTGGAAAAGGCTGGTGGCGACCCCCTGCTGGAAGCCATGGTTTCAAGTCATTGGATTGGGCCACTACCTGGGTTTGCGACAGTTTCCTGGTTTCAATCCGTGGCAGCTGGCCACTCATCGATCCGTACCAAGCAGGCTGTCGTTGCAGCGGTTACAGCCAGTCCTATGCCGTTGAAGCGTTTCCTTCCTGACCTTGACCCAAGATCCGATAAATCCTTTGCCGAATTTATGCTTGGGCTCATGTGTCTCGCCGAAGGCTTCGTTTTCCTTTACGACGTCTTGCCTAAATCCGCTTCAAAAGCGGGAAGATGGATTTTCAACAACTTCTACGACACCGTGATGCACCGCGCAAAGGTAGTTCAAAAGACGGAATCTGAGGCGCTTTTTACCTCCCTTCGAAAAACGCCCCGCTTCATAGGACGTAAACTTCACCTCAGCGGCAACGCCGATCTCGTTCGTAGCTACTTCCTGATCGAAGTCGTTTTCACCGCAAACTATAATAACATTCACAACGACGCCGCTTCATTGGCGGAAGAATTTCCCGATGACTACACAGAGATCGCTGCTTTCTGCGCTCGAGTCGCGCGATATGTGGAAAACCGCGACACGATATTCGCGAAAACTGCCGAGTATCTTGATAGAGAGTCAGCTCGTCTCTCTTACGAATGGGTGCCAACATCGGCAATGGCGGATAGGGAAGATGCAGCCCAACTCGCAGGCATTCCCTCCATCATTGTGCCGCCAGTTGTCGACGCATTGTGGATCCGCGACAAAATCGCTTTGAATGGGGCGTTCCGAAGCCACCTCCACAACAATCGCGAATTTTTCTCAAACGTACTCAGGGAACCCAAGTTTTGGCCGGACGAAAAACCCACCTCTGAGGCTCTTACCAGCAAGGTTCTGGAGATGTTTTCCGTGCCGGAGCCGGTTCTGGGAGCAGTTACCCATCGCGGAGATGAGAGCCTTTTCCGATCGTTTTACAGAAAAATCGAAGGAATCGTGAAGTCCAGCCAAAACGTCGGCTCCACTGAGTCCCGGACGAAAATCCCGTCGGATTGGGAACCCAATGGGTACGCACCAGCGATCGTCCAGCACCTGATCAAATCTGGGTATCGAAACTTCGCCGCAGACATGGCGATCCTTCGGGCAATCGAAAACCCGTCGCTTCCTTTGGAGCAGGTAGTGACATCGGCCGGGCCTGAGTTTGCCGAAATCGCGGCATTTGTCCGGTCTAGGCGGCGGGCCTCGCTGTGGTTTCAGCGAAACGACGAAAGCGCGGAGCTTGGTGAGTTTCAAAGATACTTCGATGCCTTCGGAGCGGGAGAGCGAGACCCGATAAAGGCGCCTGTCTCCTTGGAAGCTTCCGCTCAAACCGTGCTTGAAACGTCAGTTATGGAAGTGTCGGCGGAGACAACTGAAACTAACTACGCAGCCAATGGCACCTGGACAACAGATCCAGAAGAAAAGAACGATGAAGTCTGGGAGGTCGGGGGACCAATGAGAGAAACCAAACCAACACCTGCGGAACTGGGCGAAAACGTACGGTTGGGAGAGACTGAAGTCCCATCCAGCGCTTCGCTGGCTGAAACTCTTTCCAAGCTTGCCGAGGCGGCAACTAACGGAGCAGCCGCCGCCGGTACTAGCGATTTTGCGGCACTAGACAGCACGATCGAAACAATCCGATCATTGATGGAGATTGCACTCGCCAGCATCGCCGAAATCCCACGAGGAGTTTCGAACGAACCATTAATAGAGCGCACCACGGCGCTCGGGGGCAAAGCGACCACTATCGCTGATGCCCTTGGAGAAGATGTCCATCTTCCGTCTCTGCCGTCGAAAGGCCTGATTGACGCCACTGCTGCGTCGGCTGCTGCGCGTGCATTGCAATCTGGAGAATCCGCTGCCGATGAGGCGGAAAAAGCCATTGAGGACGTGGCAGCGTTGAATGAACGGGCCCGCACCGCACGACTGAACGAGATCGGAGCGATCAACAGCCAGGTCGCCTCCCGCGTTTCGGATGTCTCAGTCAAGCTTGCTGATGTTCTAAACGCTCTGACGACGGCCATCCCTCATCTAGAAAGAACATCTGGCACCAGGCCCGATGTAGTTGTGTCGGCGCCCCCCGCCCCTGTTCCAGTCGCCCAGATCCGTAGCGATCGTGAAGCCGAGTCCGACGTCCAAAACCCGACAACAGCCGACCGAGTCCCTCCAATTGAAACGCCCGCAGCGATCGAATGGGACGAAGTCGACGAGGATCAACTTCACAGCGATGAAGACGTTGTCAACGACGATAACGATGCAAAGCTGAGTGCCTCGACGTCCGAGGATCGTTCCAACGCGCCAACCATGGATGAAAGTTCGCTCCCGGCTGACTATTCGGTATCGGAGATCCAAGTCGGTCACGCCAGCGAACTCGTTGCCGAGGATGTAGAGGACGACTGGATAGACCTGGACGCTCTCCATCGTTTGGCCTCGACCAGAGAACTGGACCACGTAGCTGACATGCCGCCCGCCGATCCAGATCTCGAAAGTGTTTTCGACGATCCTGAAAACACGCGTATCGACGACGCATTGGCTGCACTGATGGCTGCTGGAAGTTATGGGCTGGCCTACCACCTCGCCCGTGCAGCAGAGACGGAAGGACGGGGAGCTTCCCTCGCCACGACCTCCGATGAGGCTAAGATTGCAGCAATTGCCGGGCACCTCAACCAGACAGCCCTTCAAAGCAGGCTAGATCTTGTGGGAGAATGGGTTCAGGCGGGTTTTCGCGTGATATCGACAATTGAGGCCGATCTTAACCAGGAACGGGCTTCTGCCCGGCTTATGGCCGTGATGCCGCTAATTGTGGAGCTTGGGATATTTTTCCCATCATCCGGCGCTGGTGAACTGCTGCGATCATTTGTGGCCCTTCCAAACGAACTGGGGGCAAGGGCAAACGATGTGTTCGAGAGCGTCTCGCGCATCCGCCATACCAACGTTACCTTTACGCGTGCGATGCTCGCAAACGTTGCCAACGAGCTAGATCGGTTCGACGCGATGACAAAGGTCAGGTCGATCCTGTTCGCGAAAACTGAACAGTTCGGAATTATGAAATTCGATTTTCAACTCGGCATGAAACTACGAAATGAGCTCAACAAGAGCGATGGACTCATGGGTAGGCTGCGCCTGCAGCTTGCGAAGGCGGTCGATGATGAGAAAACCGCCGAGCTACTTCGAGACTTCGTGAGTAAACTTCCAGATCGCCTGCGCGTCGTTCAATTGCTGGACGACGTGGAGGATAAGATCAACTCCAAGTCAAAAGGTATCGATGGCGCTGCCCGTGATCGCTTCGTCGGCTTCTTCAGCGATTTCCGCGACGAGGCCAACAACTACCTTGAGCTACTGGCCGAAGTGCAAACGGCGAAGCAAACTGAACGACCGAAAGCTCGGGAATTCGCCAAGGAAATTGCAAAAGCCCTTGGCGGCATGGTGTCTGCTGTCGAAACAGCAGCCAAAACGCATGATCAGTTGGGCATTGCCGCGGGCCATGCATCCCTCCGCCTCCGGAAGGTGGCAAGCATACTTGCAGGAGAGGCTGGCTTACCCATCTCGCGAATGGCGGACACCTACCATTCGTATCACGCAGAAATGGCTTTCTTATCGGATCTGGATTTCGGTCGCTCCTGGCTTCCTTCGCCCTATAATCCGGGCGCCATTATCGACCTAATCTGCGAAATTAAACCACCGCTCCTTCCTCCGGTTGGCGAGGCGCGAAACGCGTTCTTTGAACGGGTGGTCCACGATCGGATCGTGCGCGGTTCGTACGTCGGCGCTCGGGTGCTCCTGGACGCCGCAAACTTCTTCGATATTCCAGAAGATCTAAGAACATCGCTCAGCGGTGAGCTGGATGTCAACCTCACCGCGGCTCGGCATGGTTTACGCGAAGACTGCGCAGCGGTAAGGAAAACTGTCGAACGGGTTATACGCTTCGGTTCTCTTCGCCAAGGCGGAGGTGCTGAGAGCGCAACAGCTTTGCTTGACAGGGTTGATACGATCGAGGCCGTGGAAGTCCCGATAATTGTTTCGCCTGAAGAGCGCACCGAGGATGAAGACACCCAAGGGATTTTCGACGTCAGCGTCGCCATCGACGTACTCGAAGATGTGAAGGCCGAAGCACAGGCACTTCTTGATGAACCGCGCCTTCGCCTTCTCGGCCAAGTCGATGAAATGGCCACGATTGGGACCGACACCATTCTGTTAGACAGGCTGCGGGCGTTGTGCCAGTCGGACGATCTTCTGACTGCCGAGGAATACATCGAAGAGGCGAAAAAGACCGGCCGCCTTCCCGAGAGCCGGAGTGCAAACTGGCGGTTCGCGGAGTTCTCCCAAGTTGTACTTCCAAAGCTGGCCCACCACAGGCGTGATCTGGGCAAAGAGATAACGGACGCACTTGTGGCCGGGGTCGATTTTGAGGCAATTCGATATAGCGCACTACCGGAAGCGCGACGCGCGGTAGCCGAGGAAATCGTTTCGATTTGGCGTGAGCTATTTCGCCGGTTCCACGATCACACCACGTTCGCCGCACACTTTTCTACCTTTCTGGAGAAGATCGGCATTCGGACTGAAATGAAGGACGTGGTGGAGAGGGCCTCCAACCAGCGCAAGATCTTTGTCGGCGACTTCAAAGCTGAGATCGAAACTGACCAGGACAGCTTACTCCTGCCAGACTTCGGATCACGCACCGAAGGATGGTATCGGATCGCGGTAATGCAGAATTTGCCCAACGATTCTGCTGTCGGGACCCTTTGCTCTGCGGCAAAGCATGGCGTCCTTCTCTTCGTGGGGGATACAGTGTCGCAGGACCAGCGCCGACAGTTCTATCTTCGAAACCTCGAAGGTAAACGCCGAATACTTCTCATCGACTCCGCAAGCATCTTCTACTTTCTCGGAGAAGAGACCCTACGCCCCCTTACCTTGCTTGAGCTCGCCCAACCCTACAGTTACGTGGCACCATACCATGACTGGGGCAGAGACGCTGTTCCGCCAGAAATGTTCGTGGGTCGCCGCGAGGATATCGGGCATATTTTCGATACTGAAGGCAGTTGTGTCGTTTACGGCGGCCGACGCATGGGAAAAACGGCGATTCTCAGGCACCTCAGGGCGACGAGGCACGATGAAAAGGCCGGCACACTGGTCGCGTTTGTTGACGCGCAGGAAATCGGCAAAGGGCCGACACCCACCAATCGGATTTGGGTTGAAATCGTAGCGTCTCTTCCGGAGATTTTCGGCAAAACCGGTTCGATGACGGATGCGAAGAAGATTCGTCTGGAAATCAAACGCTGGCTTGAAGATGATACGCGGCGGCGTGTCCTGATGCTTATTGATGAAGCCGACCAATTTGTCGTCGCCGATGCATCACAGAACTATATCGAGTTCCTGGCGCTCCAGCAGTTGATGACCGAAACCAAACGTCGGTTCAAATTTGTACTGTCGGGTTTGTCCGATGTTACCCGTCTTGTTCAGACTGGCAATCCGCCGCTCAAGCAGATTTCCGCCAACCCCAGACGTATCGGCTCGTTAACCGGGAGCGAGCGAAAGGACGCCGAAGATCTCGTCCTGCGGCCATTTGCAGCCATTGGGATCAGCATACAACGCACTGACGTGTGGCGGATTCTTTCCCACGCAAACTATTATCCAGTCCTAATCCAAACATATTCCGAACGATTGCTCCAACTCATCTCAGATCGGGTGCGCCAGTCGCAGAAGCCGATTCGAGAGATCGGCTCTGACCTGGTGGCGGAGGTCATGGAAGATCATAAGGTCCGTGAGGAAATTAAGGGTATCTTCCAGTTCACGCTCGGGATCGACCCAAGATACCGACTGATCGCATACGTGGTTGCGAGCTTGGTGTTCAAGGCAGAAGCAGAGGGCATCATCTCCGATGGTTTCCGGGTCCGCGAAATCCGCGACCTAGCCGTCAACTATTGGGATGCGGGCTTCCAGGACAAGAACCGGTTTTCCCTTTTCGACGATCTTTTGGATGAAATGGAAGGCTTGGGCATCGTCCGGCGGATCAATAATGATCTATGGACCCTGCGCTCCAGCGCTGTGGTCCGCCTGCTTGGTAATAGAGACGAGGTTGATGATGCGATTGCTGACTTCATCGACATGGAAGCACCAGTCGGCTTCGACCCGAAGTCCCACCGTCGCCTGTTGCCGCCTACCAAGGGCTTTCTTACCGAAAAGAAGGCCTCTCCACTGACGCTTGGTCAGGAGAGAGACATTCTGCTCTCTAAAACGCGTGTGACCCTCATTCTGGGAAATAAACTCGCTGACTACGCACTGGCTCCCGCAGCATTAAACACCGTTCCGGATTCATTTTCGGATGGCGGGACCTACGACATCCGGTTTCTGCGCCCGGCTGGGGCTCCCGACTTTCTTGCGAATCTTCTGGCCCTGAAGGTCGAAGCGGGGCGCAAGGTGATCGCAATTGTTCCTTCTAGTTCTCCTTGGAACTCCGAATGGGTGCGCACGGCAATCATTTCGAAGCCCGTAATCGCAGGAGATGCACGAGTTGTCTTTGTCGGTGGTCCTGAACATACCGGCTCAGTCGTTGGAGATGAACAGCTTGCGATGCTGACGGCACACGTATCACAGGTTCCTCTCGAGCCTTGGTCCACGGCATTCTTCCAGGATATGGTGAACACAAACAATTCAATCTCTCTTTCGAAAAAGTTTGATGCTGTCGTTGAGTTGAACGGCGGGTGGAACGATCCGATGTGGCAACTCATAAAGT
This sequence comes from Rhizobium sp. LjRoot98, assembly GCF_964252935.1. Classification (NCBI taxonomy): domain Bacteria; kingdom Pseudomonadati; phylum Pseudomonadota; class Alphaproteobacteria; order Hyphomicrobiales; family Rhizobiaceae; genus Rhizobium; species Rhizobium sp. LjRoot98. The sequence continues at coordinate 679,457 of NZ_CAXUPW020000002.1, read as the reverse complement.
CGCCTAAAGCTGATAAGGGTTTGCCAGACAAGATTGATCCCGACGCAATAGGGCTAACTGGACGTTTTGGTGACGCATTTCGGATGCTGGTTGCAGTTCATGGGATGGCTCCATTCACGGCAATGGACGTCGATGTGTATGCCGATCTCGACGATCCCTTCCGTAAGGTGGGTGTCTCCGGGACATCCCTCGTCGAATACGGGACGCTTATGGGACTGCTCGTTGCGGCTCCGGGACGACCGCCTGGGGAGGAACGACGAAACAGATATATCCTCTCGCCTTTGGCCAACCGAGCCCTTGACCCACAGATGGCGACGGCGGCGGAGTGATGGACAAAGCGCTTTTTTGGTCCTTGGGCGGCCCCGCTGCGTTTGTGCGTCAGGTCGTAGAAACCGCCAATCGGCACGGGTTTGTCGCGTTACAGGTTCCGAGCTATCACCCACCCGGGCTACTTGAGGCGGTTTGCTCTGGCTTCGAAGAAGTCGGTATTTCTCCCGTCCACAACGTGAGGGCACAAGCACGTGGATCAGCGGTCCACCAGATGGCGTCCGCAGCCGGTATATCGGGAGCCGGAATGAGGTCGGTCGGCGGGTTTTTCGATTTGCCCACCTTGCGAGGCTCGATGTTCATGGTCGATGGCGTCGAGCGAGGTGATTGGGCGATTTGGGCGCCCTTCTTCCGTTCCTTCATCTCAGAGCGTCGCCGGCGAAAAGATGGTCTTCTCCTTCCTACCCTCGTAGCCGTGATCCACCCCAACACCCCCCGTGGCGATGTCGAACGGCTCTTTCCAGGCGCCATTGTTTCTTGGCGCGAGCGCGTTTCGTCGTTCGACATAAGGACCTATGTCAGCAAGAAAAGCGGCAGAGGCCGCAGTGATCTCTTCGAGAGCGCAGCTACCGAAATCACGATAGGGCTGGCGGGTTACGATCCAGTTCTGGCTCACGCGCTTTTGGATATGCCACCATCTGACGCGATTGACCCATGGAATTTCCTAAGGAAGGCCTACGGCGTTCACGCTGACACGCACCCGCATTGGGCTAATGGGCTTGTTGATTATGTCGACGGAAACGTCTTCGTTCATACCGCAGCGCTCATAGCGGCTGGGGACAGGCGATCATTTGATATCAGAAGGTGGAAAGCGGTAAGTGGCCCGATCCTCGACTTCAATGCGATGGTCTGCAGGCATTTTGCGGACAGCTACAGCGAAATCCTCGAAAAACAACTGCCCCACGTCGTACAAACTCCTTGGGGGAACAAGACCATAGACCACCGCTATGGCCTCGAAAGTAAACATCTGCGCGACCTGCTCGTCGGTACTCTCGAAAACGACGACGAAAAATTCATGCGTGCTGCCGCCAAGGCACGAAACGAAGTCGCTCACAATAATGTACCGGAGCATTCCCTTATCGAGATGCTATCGGATGCATGGTTGGCCTATACAACCAAGGTCCCGGCTGAGGCCCGAGGGTGGTATTGGCCACGGTGTGGGCAGCGCCTCACCCTGATGGTGGGGCCAAGCGGGGCGGGGAAATCGACTTACGCTAAGTCGAACTTTGCATTTGATGAAATCGTTTCGACTGATCAAATTCGGCTGGAGCTATACGGTTCGCTTGTGAAACCCGGCACTCAGACCGAAGTTTTCTCACTGGCAGAAACTCGCATCGTCGACCGCCTTTCTCGTGGAGACAACGTTGTCCTAGACGCCACCAACCTGCGCAAACGGGACAGGCTTCGCGTGGTCGATCTCGTGCCACCAGACTTCGAGGTTCACTACGTCATAGTTGACCGCCCGATGGAAAAGAAGCGCATCGATGGGGAATGGCGCACCGAACGCGCAGGTCTGCTCGACGGACATGCGGAAATATTTCAATCGGAAATTGATATGATACTAGCTGGAGACGGTCGCACGAATGTGGTGGTAAGCGATGTCAGGGAGGCGTAGATCACCAATCCTTGTGTCCTCAAAACGCTTGGCAAGAGCCGAGAGGACAGGCCTCTATTTAAAGACGCGCCATGATCCCAATCCGGGCGTATGGGCAGCCATTTACACAATATTCTCTCAACCCTCGTAAAGTTGTACATCTTACTCGTGCATTGAATTGAAGATAATTAATGTCGCTCACCCCCTTGATACATCCCTCTGGCGCGTCTGATGCGGGCGGCGTCGCTGGTCGCAGAGGCTTCAAGTTCCAAGACCACATAGCAGCGCGATTCCTGTTACAGTTGCTCGATAACCCGGCACTACAACAAGTTGAATGTGAAACCGGCGACGATATCGCGCTTCGCTGGAGATATGATTCCTCGACGGTGAACGAGTACGTTCAGGTCAAAATCACTGATGGAGACGCGAAATGGTCGCTCGGAGAAATCTGTGATCGCAGTCCTAAAACAATAGTAGGCACGTCACTCATAGAGAAATCTCTTGCCTGTGACGCGTTCCCTGGCGTGGCTCAGTTTCGTATCATAAGCCGGCGTGACGTTCGAAAAGATCTGCAACCTTTAAAAGTTGAGCGAGGTAATCGAGCTTCTACATCTGTGGTACAGGACCTCACGGATCTCGGAACCAGACTTGAGAAGAGACTAAGGGGAGTCGTGTCGCCTCAGGGTACGACGGTGCCAGTTTGGACCCACGCTCTTCTATGGGAGCACGTCGGAGAGTTCGATGCTGTTAAGCAGGATAACATCAATCGGATTCTCCGGCTCGCTGAAGCAAAAGGGGAATGCATCTACATAAGCGTTGCTGAAGCAATCTATGCTGAGCTCCTGAATATTGCGATTGATGCGGGAGACGCCTCCCGCGTGTCTAACCCAACCGCCAAAGCGATTACAAAAACAGCAATTCAGGCGTGGTGGAAGCGGAAGGTTGCCGAAATACGGGAGAAAAATCGGTCGGCATTTAAGGTCTATCAATTTGCCACTACAGAGTTTTTTGCAGAGCTGCATCGCATCGATGAAAGCCCGTCGTCACGATCAATGGCATCATACGATGCCGAATTTGACAATCGTATTTGGCGGGGCCGTGAACTCGCCGAATACTTGATCAACTGGATTCCCGAGGTTTCCCTACCCGCGCGTGTTTTGGCCAAGCACACGATCTTCGAGGCGAGAGAGCTCATTGGTAAGGCGGTTGAGGCAATTGGCCAATACGGCATAAATTATGACGAGCTCCTTTCGCAGCTTCTGCTGCACGCTCTTCTTCGCCACTACCATGCTAGCGAGCCGATTGCATGCAAGCTCTTCAGTGTATCCAGCAGCAGCTCAAGTTCAGTCAACGCGCACATTGTGTACCGGCCAGAGGGTGACGAGCTCTGGCTTGGTCAAGCCCACGTAACCTCGACACGGACCTGGAATGAAGTTTTAGCGGCAACCTCCGCCGACCTCGAGGCGCTCGTTGACCGAGATTTCCTTCGAAAGGAACGTGACCTGATATTACAGCTGCGCGAACCTCAGCATATGTTGGCGACAACGCTAGAGAAGGCGCTCACCCGTCATGCAAAGCTCGATGATCTGGTTAAAATCCTCAACCTGCCGATCTTAGTTGCCTACGATAGCGGAGTGTTGGCAGCCGGCTTTCAGGACAACTACGTTGATGAACTTAAAAAAGAAGCGATAGCCAGCTACGAAAACCTGAAGGCGAGTCTCTCGAACAAGCTGATCGACATTCGGATTCACGTCTTTCTGATACCAATCCAGGATGCCGCCAATTTCGCGTCAGTCTTCAAAAAAGCGTTGGATGCATGCCATGGAAATTGATGAACTTAGGGAAGCCCTAAAGGCTGGTATTTCTTCAGATAATGCCGCACCAATTTTCGCGGCGGTGGCGGCTCTGGTCAACTCCGCGGCGCTCCATGATGTCGGTCGCGAAATGGTAATTCGGTGTCTGGCCGTTAAGACTTCCATTCCGCCGGGTTATTTTCCGCTTCTCGAAGCGCTGATCCGTGCAGTTGGTCTGCTTCCCTACCTTGACCTGACGTCCACGAACACATTTGAGAACCAACTTCTCCTCGAGGCACACAGAGTTCCTACAAGCGGCAAGGTGGGCGTGTTTCACACACTTCAACTTCAGATCTATCGGGAGCTGATCGCCGGACGAAATGTTGTTCTTAGCGCCACCACCAGCGTAGGTAAAAGCGCCATTGTGGACGCTGTGATCTCGTCCGGTCGACATAAACACCTTGCAATCATTGTTCCCACGATCGCACTCATCGACGAGACGCGACGGCGTATCGCCGGTACTTTTGGCGAACGTTTCGAGGTCGTCACACATCCGAGCCAAATCTCGTCATCCGACGTAAATACCGTTTTCGTTCTCACGCAGGAACGAGCGCTCTCACGCGACGACCTGATGAATGTCACCTTTTTCGTTATCGACGAATTCTACAAGCTCGACCTCAGAGGAGAAGATGATGATCGAGCAGTCGACCTCAATCTATGTTTTCATAAGCTGGCAGCAACCGGGGCACAATTCTATTTGATCGGTCCGCACGTGGATGCCGTGGTTGGCCTGGCCTCTAAGCACGAATACCTCTTCATCCCTTCCTTGTTTTCGACGGTCGCCCTCGACATCATCCAATTCAACCTCCCACAGGTTCGGAGCATCAGAGAAGGGAAGCTGATCGAATTATGTGGCGAGCTGACCACGCCGACACTTATTTATTGTCAATCACCTGGCGCCGCACAGGGCGCTGCGGAGGCCCTTCTCAACTCGAGCCTGTTCAAGGAGACACCAGAAACAGCGTCAGCCGTCGAGTGGTTGGAATACGAGTATCCCAACGAATGGATTGTAACGAGAGCACTTCAGCAAGGGATCGGGATCCATCACGGCAACCTGCCTCGCGCTCTTCAACAGTATATGGTGAAGGCCTTTGAGTTGGGTTTCATCAAGTTTTTGATATGTACCTCAACGATGATTGAAGGCGTCAACACGATTGCGGAAAACGTAATAATCTTTGACAAGCGAATTGGGCGGAACAAAGGGATCGACCATTTCACCTTTCGAAATATTGCTGGCAGAGCTGGCCGCATGAGGCAATATTTCGTCGGGAAAGTCTTTGTGCTTGAGGAGCAACCATCAGCCGAGACCTACTCGGTCGAGGTTGCTGTCGCCACACAATCTGAGAGCACCCCACTATCTCTTCTCTTGGATCTGGATGATGCAGATCTCTCCCCACCAGCCCTTCAGCGAGTGAACGACGCTCGATCAAACAGTCCCTTGTCACACGAGACGCTGAAAGCGAACCGGCACGTGCCGCTTGATACACAACACGCGATATATCGCGCTATTCGAAACGACCTGCATCACTATGAGGATGTACTAAGCTGGACTGGAATGCCGGCACCGCACCAATTACTGGGAGTGTGCGACCTCATATATGACTATTTCGATGAAAATACTTTGAAGGGATATGGCATATTCTCTGGCCTTGGTCTCAAGGCGTCGATAAATCGAGTTCAAATGTCTGAGCGGTTTCGTGATGTCATAGACAATTTCGTTCGCTACAGACGTGAAGACGTCACTATCAGCGGCGGAGTCGAACTAGCACTCAGGTTCATGAGAAAATATCTTGGCTACACCTTTCCAAGGCATTTGATGGCCATCTCAACCATTCAAGCTGACCTCTTTTTGAAGGTCGACCGCAAGCCCGGAGACTACAGTCTCTTCGCCGCGAGAACAGAGAGTTTGTTCATCGAACCAGGGCTTTTTGCTCTCGACGAATATGGCGTGGCGCCCGAGACTGCTCGTAAGCTTGCCAAAGGATCTGCGGCATTTCCAACATTGGAATCAGCTCTCCGTCTGATTTCATCACCAGATTTGAATGTCGGCGGACTTTTTGATTTTGAAGTCGAGCTAATCAGAGACGTTGCGGCAACTCTCCCAATTTTCAAACAGAGCGTTTTTTAACGGATGACACCTAGTCGGTGCAACGACCTGGGCCTGGGCAACTTAGACTCGCGTAGCTTCCGGAACAGATTGACCTTTGAACGGCTCGGCCTTCAATTCTGAATATGGCAGATAAATCGGCCGAGCAGAAACTTGGTCCGACAGACCCATTAGTCGGTGTCGGGCCCACCTTTAGTAAGGAACTCACGTCCGGCACCAGAAACTCGTTCGCGGCGGATTTCAACAACAAAAGTTTCGCCGTCCAAGTCTACAGAAAGCGAACGAGCAGCACAAAGCTTAACAAGGAAATCTTTTAGATCCTTGTTCTCATCGTTGATGACAATATTTTCCTTGGGCTTCATCAGACTCATCGGAAACGTTTGGTGCAAGAGTCCATTATCACCGGCGAAAAGTTTTGTAGAGAGAAAACCTTGCATGCAATCTGTCGACCGCTTTGTATCCAGCCAACCCCAATCCGATTATACGAATTTTTAACCTTTGCCCTGCACGCTTTTGCCACCAAGGAGTGCAGCGATATGTCAATGGCCTTTATGCTCGACACGTGCGTTCTGAGCGAGACGAGCCGAGCTCGTCCGCATCCGTCGGTGATCGAATTTCTGGAAACAGCTGACAACCTGTTGCTGCCCGGGGCCGCCTTGATGGAGCTGCAGTGTGGCATAACAGGGATCTGCGCTACCGACCCAATAAAGGCCGTGAAACTCAGTGCCTGGTACCAAAAGCTGACGTCCGGTGAAATCCCGATCATCGAAACAGACCTTCCCATCTTTGAGGTATGGGGAATTCTCGAGTGGGATCCAAGACTGCGCAATCTTTCAAGCAGGCGACATGATGGCAATAAAGTCAAATGCGGTCAGGACCTACACATAGCGGCCGCAGCGCTCGTCCACCGTGCGGCCATCGCAACTTTCAACGTCAAAGACTTCATGCTCATAAACAGCTGCTACCCTCTTCCGGGCATCTACAACCCGCTCGATCGAGTCTGGCACGCCAAAATGGAGCCGCTTGTCATACCCTCTGACAACCTCAGGCCAGCTGCCGCCAACGCGAACTACCGAGAAGTTCCTCGACCGATCACCAGCCAGCGTGTTAGCCCGTTTGCATAAGGCAGGCTCATTCGGACAGCATAACCGTCGTTTAGGGCGCTAAAGACAATCTGGACAGCGATCGGATTGGTTTTGCAGCCGACTTTTTGTCTAGACCTATCCGAAACCGACCCTCCCATGGGATGCCGCTGCATTCAAATACGGCAACCATGCATCACGGAGTCATTAACCATTAAGGAACATTTCGGGACACTCAGTGGCCCACACTGTAGTTATCCGGCACAAATCCGATTATAAGCCGGATTAGTTGAAACGAAAGGCCGTCTGCTGTGCAGAACATAAACTTGAAGATACATTCGCGGGCGAACCGTAAGTAACCTCAAGTAACGGCTTATCCGCGACTGAGGTCGACGGCTCGTCCCTTCCATTGAACTGACTGCATATTTTTGTTCACAAGGGACTGCCATGCTTACCATGCCGATTGACCATATCCCGTCCGAAACTCGCCTGATCGGCTTCTCGGATGCCGTTTCTTCCGCCTGTTACAATCCCAACTTACCCACCGCCCTCCTCTTCATATGCCTCTAACTCGTAACCAATATTCCTCGCGGGGCATGGGTTAGTGGGATCACTGAGGCGCCAATGCCTCGCTATTCCAATGTCTTAGGCGGTCGGCCCGTTTAACGGATCATTCACCTCAGCTTTCGGAAAGCATGATCCAAGGGATTTTCGGCGAGGAAGGCCCTCCCGATGGAACCCTGGGTTAACTGCCGCCACTTTACGTGTGGGTAGCGATTGACCTGTGCCGTTTTGATACGGGTCTCGGCGAAAAGCCGGGGCCGACAGATGAGATTTTGGCTCGGGGATCTGACATGAGCAAAGCGAAGCTGACAAACGAATGTATCAAGAAACTCCGCGCGGGCATTCCACTGAACCTGTTGCCCGAACCGCAGGAACCGAGTTCCCGCCCGGACAAGATCGAGGTGGGTCGCTTCCATACGCAGGACGGGGGCTGCCATATAGCGAAGATCTCACTTCGTCTCCCGAGCACCGCTACTCGGCAGGATGGGTCGGAGCTGTTCGTCTGACCGAACCCGTCAAGATGAATCTGACGGCGTCGAAGGGCTCGTATCGCGGCAACCTGATCGCGTTCGGCCAGCAGACCGATCTTCAAATGTGGAGCGGTCTTGAGGGTAAGGTAGCACTCGTTCTTCTGGCGGACCCGACCGTGAAAGAGATTCGCGCCCAATGGCCTACGGTCGAGTATCGCAACGACGACGGCGTGGGGAGCTCTCACCGGTTCGACTACTTCGTGTTCTATCACGATGGTCGCATGGCGGCAGTCAACGTTAAGCACTGGTCAGAGCGCGATGAGGTCAAGGCATTGTTCCGCCACTTGAACGTGCTGAACCTGCCCTACTCGCTCCTTTATGTTCATGAGGGGAAGGCGAGCGACGGACGTGCCGCGAACGCTCTTGCCGTTCTCAAAGCTCGCCAGAACTTTGTTCAGGCAGACTATGGCGAGGCGCTGGCAATGCTTGCGGACATCAACGGCCGCGTCACCCGTATTCCCTTTATCGTGGGGCGCGGAACATCGCCGACCGCCGTGAGGCTCTCGTGTCACTCATCGACAGTGGCGTCCTGTACCTCGCGAACCCGCACGAACCGCTTTCCGACTACAGCCTACTTATCGTCAATCATCCTGTCCGTGCCGAGGAGCTGAAAGCCCATGCCCGATCCGCAGCCTAAGCCTTTCAGCTATGTCCCTGTCCGCGTGACAACGTCCGATCGTGTCACGATCGGTCATGTCCGCTATCGGATGGTGCGCGAGTATCCTGGTGAAATCATCTTGGAAACCGAAGGCGATGATCCGAGACGTGAGACATTTACCGAGCAGGAATTCTCCCGCAGGCACCTTCTCGGAGAGATCATCATCGACGAGGGCTATCACTCTCTCCATAAGAAAATTCCGGAGGTGATCCGCGAAATTCCCTGGAGGAACATCAAGCCACACAAACGCGCTAAGGCACAGTATTTCGAAAACCTGATCCGTGCGTATGAGCGATATGTCGCGGATAAAGGGCCGCTCCCAAGAACCGTGGACGAACTGGGCCCCAAGATGCTCAATCTGTCCATGGAGGCACTCGAAGTGACCCGAAAGGCATTGGCCGGAGAGACCGTGCATTTCAAGAAGCTGATTTCTGTCGGCCACTTTAACAAGATCTACGCCAACTACCAGCAATCTGGCAGGAAGACCGCCGCCTTGGTTTCCAAGGATCAAGGAAACAAACGCGTCTACTACTACGATGAAGCGTCACTGAAAATTTGGCGTGAAGAGGCTGACCTGTACGCCCACAGCCAACGCCCGAAGAAAAAAGACAAATATGAAGACCTTGTGGCGCGGATCAGGGATGAAAACGCTGCGCGGCCCGACAGAAACAAGCTGGAACTCTGCTCATACAAGGTCTTCCGACGCCTGATCAATGAGCTTGGCGCATACTACGTAGTGTGCAAGCGATACTCGAAGGCGGTCGCCGATCGGAAATTCAAGTTCGATCGCGGCGGTTTCGGGCTTTTCCGGCCTGGGGAACGGGTCGACATCGACGAAAAGGTCGTCGATTTGATGCTTTTGCTTCAGTACGCGCACATCTGGGAAACACTGTCGGACGACGAGAAGGAAAAAGCCCGCCGGGTCAGGGTCTGGGTTATCGTCGCTATGGATATCGCCACCCGCTACATTTTCGGCATGCGCTTCTGCATGTCCCCAAATGCTCAGGCGACGATCGACGTCATTCAGATGATGATGCAAGACAAAAGCGAAACGTCGGCCTATGTCGGTGCGCTTTCGCCATGGTTTGGCAGGTGTAGGCCCGAAACGATCTGCACCGATAACGGGAGTGGCCTCGTCAATGAAGAGGTCGCCGATGTCCTGGTGGAATGCGAAATTCCCCATATCAGGCCGAATGCCGATCATCCGGAAGCTCGTGGACATATCGAGTCAAGCTTTCGCTCACATCGCCGCATCGTCCGTCATTACCAAGGTAGAACTTTCAAGGATGTCCTCGAAAAAGCCGGGTACGACCCCGTCAAGACCGCGTCGTTGCCGTTGGATCTGTTCGAGCAGGAATACACCAAGGCAATTCTCGACGTCTACCACAACACTCCGCACGAAGGACTTGGTGGAGAGACGCCCCACAATTCTCTGATCAGGCAGACCCAGACCCACAAGATGCGACCCCACATCGGGCCGGACATCCTGCGTCATATCTTCGGCATGGACGATACTCGCACCTTGGACGGCGAAGGTCTTCGTTTCCTTGGCGTTCCCTACAGCTCGCCGGAACTTAGAATGTGGATGGCCCAGGATGGCCAAGTCGAGGTTCCGATCCGTGTCAACAAGCGCGACATGGCCTCGATCTCGTATCTGAGAGACGGGAAATGGTACATCGCCGACAACCAGATCGGGCTTGCGCCCGATATTAGTGTCGCCGAATGGCTGGTGGTTTGGAGGCGCATCGGAGGTGACTTCAAGAAGGGATCCGAGGTTGCCCTCGATCTTATGTATGCAGGTCTTCGCGACCTGCGCGAAAGCGGGGACGCCGCCGCCTATCGAAACCCGCTTGGCCTACGCGACTTAACCGCGGAAAAAGTACGGGAGGCCGAGCGTGCCTTGATCTACCGATCTGGCATCAAACTTATCAAGGCGACGCAGCATGTCGCGAGCCTTGATCCGCCGGTAGTGCGCCCAAGCGCGTTTATCGATGACGACGCCGCTGGTTTCAACGACCCAGTCGCTGAGATTTCAGCCTACGCCGAGGCCCAGGAAACAGCTAGAGCCCAAGCCTTCCCCAAGGTTGGCGCAAAGCCCACAACAACAATCGGAAGCCCCTCGCCCAGTTCGCGCCGCAGTCAAGTCGGCAGCGCAAGTAGCCTCAAGTTCTAAGGAAACAGCATGACAATCCAATCCCGCCAACAAGCCCAAGCCCGTTTTGCCAGTTTCATGGATCCGTTGGAGCTGGAACGCGTCGAGCGTATCAAAGTGATGAACTCGCGTCACATCTCTTCTGCCCGAGATGCGCAGTTGAAAACCTATTATCAACGACTGATCCGAAATACCCAAACCGAAAACTCCAAGCTTGCCGGACTGGTAATCCTTGGAAGTTCAGGTTCGGGGAAGACTCACTTGGTGCGCAGCATGGAGAACATGCCTGGTTTTCAGCCATATCGCGTTCCCGAGGAACCGGATTTTGAGATGTTGCCGTACATCTCGGTAGACGCTCCTCCGAAGGCAGCGCCGAACTACATTCTTTGGGAAATCGCCAAGGCGTGCGGTTCAGTGATGGAAAAGCCCGGGAACGTGCCGGAAATGATCGAACACCTTACACGCTGGTTCGAAAAGCGCCGGGTATTGTTTGTCCACGTCGACGAGTTCCAGCACGCACTGCGCACCGGGACGGAAAAACAGATCAAGGAAATTCAGGATACGATAAAGGAACTGATCCAGATCGATGCCAAATGGCCTGTACAGGTCATCCTTTCAGGTACCCGAGACCTTCTGGCCTTCCGGGAGAGCAACGACGAACTGAGAACGCGAACCATGCCGTTCGATCTCGAAAGCCTGCTTCCTGAGAACGACCTCCCTGTTGTGATGGCGATCGCCGACGGGATCATCACTCAGCACGCGGGCCTCGAGCATTCCGAACTGATCGACGAGGATTTCGCCCACAAGCTCCTCAAGGCCGCCAACTATCAGTTCGGCAGCGTTATCCAGTTCACGAGGCTCGCCTGCGAGGAAGTGATCCTTGAGGGGGGCACCAACGTTACGATCGACCACTTCGCTGCGGTGTACAATTTGCTCGTCGGCGATCGTGGCGAAAATTTCAATATGTTCAACTCGCTCGGCTGGCGAGAGCTGCGTATCCCGCGCGGCATCGTGGAAGGGACGGCATTCACCGATATCGCCAAAAAACGCAAAAAAACGTCCAAGGTTCGCTGAGGTTTCGCTATGACCGAATTCACCCTGATTCCCGACTACCGTACTCACGAGGCGCCTGAAAGCTTCGTATCGAGACTGGCGGCGTATAATTGCGCCTTATCCATCGACGAACTCTTTACCCAACTTGGATCAAAGCTCGACACCTACCGCGTGATGAAGCAAGACCGGTTCGACCGCGTGCTTGCAATGGCGGAAGTCCCTCGGGAAGTTTACGAGCCGTTCTCGTTCCGGCGTGAAGCTAAACAAGGATTCGCGTTCGTAAACGGCGAAAAGGTTTTTACCGATGAACTCTGCCGTCGTCGTCCGAGATATTGCCCATGTTGCGTTTCCGCTGATCTCGACGCCAACATTGGCACCCTGGAGGCAAGAACACATCAAAGGTTTTTTTGGTTTCTTAAGCCAATCGAACTGTGCCCTGAACACGGATGCGCTCTGATTACGTCGGATTACTCCGAACAGCGGCGAGACGCCGCTGACTTCGCGCCATATGTCCGCGAAAACGCGCAGGCCATCCGCAAGGAAGCCTTAGCCGCGACACGCGAAGAGGCCCGGCCTTTTGAAATCTATGTGCTCGATCGTGTTCTCGGCAATGCGCGAGAACCAAGCTTCCTCGACCATATCTCGCTCCACGTCGTTATCGACTTCTGCCTTTCGGTAGGGCGATTGGTCACCGGAGCGAAAATTCGAGAAAATGTGGTCGATTCCGGTGCGCTCCGCAGGGCAGGATTCGCCATTCTTGCGGCTGGCGAGTCCGGGTTTCTCGATTACTTGGCAGACCGGGCCTCCCAGATCCCAGATGATCGTAGGTCTCAAGGCAGTAAACAATACAAGTACGCACATATTTACGGGAAGCTTTCCCAACACCTGGACGACCCAGAATGGCGGCCACTGATCGAAATGATCACCGAAGACGCACTGCGGACAATCCCTCTAGCTGCGGGTGAGGAATTTCTGGGGCGTATCGTCGATCAACGACGATTTCACTCACTCCACTCCGCATCCCAACACAGCGGGGTACACCCCAAAACCCTCGCTCGGCTTCTCTTGGAGAACGGGGCAATCGACAAGAACATTGGCCGGACCCGCTACGCCTCCCTCCTCTTCTCGACGGAAAGTGTGGATACTGTTCTCACGCAAATCACGAACTCGGTCACATCCGGAACAGTTCGAAGATCACTTCGGCTAACCACACCGATGCTGGGTGTATTCAGCGCGGCTGGCATTGTTCGAGGAGCTGAATTTAATTCCGACAGCTCGAAGCGATATCCAAGGTATCGCCGCGACGATCTCCAACAAGCCTTGTCCAAGATCGAGGCGGCCCCGAAAGTCTCGTCTCCCGATGAAAACTTCCGACCGCTCATGGCCAGCCGGATTTGGGCTGGCGTCCCACCAACTGACGTTTTCAAACGTCTGGGTGATCCAAATCTCAGGTGCCAACGAGTAGAGGGCCAACAAGGGTTGCGCTCCCTTTATGTCCATGAGGACGATGTGATTGTTGAAAAACCCGATTCCGGCCTCATCGCGGTAAGCGATGCGGCTCGCGAAATCGGGACCGGCATGAGGGCCATTCAAAATCTTGTCAAATACGGCTTTCTTGACAGCGATCAACGTCACGATGCGTTCACACCCAATAAGAAGGTATTGGTGAACAGGCAGGAATTAATGCTCTTTGCCGGTAGACATGTCAGCCTTCAAGCGATCTCCACCCAAACCGGCATCATTGGGATGAACCTTGTCAAGGCGATGGCCGCTGAAAACATCCATCCTATCTATCCCGTCGAGACAAAAAAGGATGTCCGACTGTATGAACGGGCGAAGGTCGATGCCTTTCTCGAACGGACCGATCTAGTTTTGTTGATGGGACTGAGAAAGCGGAACTCCGTGCTCAGGGCGAGAGCGGCCTGAGCACAGGCCTGGGAATTACCCGAAAATCGGCGGACCGGCTTCATTTCGAGCGGTGCACACTGCCGTGGGCGCTTCAGTTTGCCGATCTAAATCGAAGGCGTCCCGAACTCCGGCAGGCGTTCCTCTGCTGAATATTCGCTGGGACTCGGGTAAACGACGATTGAACCGATGCCTTGATCTCTCGTCGGGTCGAGTGTTCGATTTCCCGACGCCTCCTTCGACAACGAAAGAGCGGCTATCTCAACAGCAATCTTTACGCCGATGCTGACGACCGGGATCAGGTCTTCAGTCTGCTCGGCGTTCATGAACGCACCTGCTTGCCCATCGGTGCTCCAAACGTAGTTGGCGTTTGCACCATAGAAATAGTCATAGACCCTTATGTCGACATGGGCGGCCAGGATTTCGTGCGGTTGGAGCCCGACAGTCTTTTGCCAGGGAGTGTCCGCGCTTACGAAGACAATCTGGCCATCAACCTCACTACGATCGGTATGGATCGCGGAGACGTATGCTCCTGTCGGCATCGCATTGCTGTCCAAGCAATAGATGGGCAGCGCACCGAAATGGATGTAAATCGTACCCTCGAACGCCCGATCAATTTGGGCTTGCTCGCCGAATGCTGGAGCCTCCATAGCTTCGGCTCGGGACGACACGTCGATCGTTGGGCGACCGTCCGCATCAAGCAATCCGCAGAGATTTTCGAATACACGGAACCGTTCCATCGCGGCGTTTGCTCGAAAGAATAGCTGGCGCTCCGCCGCTGGCCCGACAATTACGTCGCGGCGAATGAGCTTGGTCCTGATTGGATGATGATCGGTCGCTGGCATCTCTACTCCTCAAAGTAAAACCAGCTTCATCCCGAGGTTTGCAAACTACAAAAATGCGGCCTACAATCCAGACGCAAATCTAAGGGAATTTAGACGCCAATCTAGCGGTCAGCCGTCGCCGCAACTGCCCAGTTTCGCGTCAGCCCAGACGCATTTCTGCGGGCACGGGGCAAAAAATGATTGTGTCGAATCCAACGGTGAAATGCCCTGGCCAATTTTGATTGGACGAATCCAAAGCAGGTGAGCGTGAGGAATAAATTGCGTTCGCCTGACAACCGAAGCCAAGTCTGGCAAGTCCGCTCGATATTGGCCAGACTTGAAGCAAAACCGGCCTCCGCGCTTTCGATGCGGTGATTGCTGAAACCCAGGTTGCCATAGTTGCCAACTCAAAGAGATGTCCCAGGCAGGCTGGCCCTGCCCGGGGCAACATACAAAACAAAAAGCATTCAGGGATGAGGGAGCTACTTCAGATCAATCGACCACAGGAATTCAGCAATATGAGCCAAGTGCCCAAGTTCGGATTTTCCGCCTTCTTAAAATTGATCAATGCCAATCCCAAACCGCAGAAACGCCTTGTCCGAGACCGCTTTCGTCCGAGCACCGGCGGGTACGCACACGTTCGAAAAGGCTGATCACGTTCCCCGCGTATCTGGATGTCTTGCTGACTGCAAGATTATCGCCCGGCTGGTCGTCAGTGTAAGACGAGGGCAATGCCAGTCGTTGCAACGCACGCTCATTTGTCCAGTTAGTATCATGTAGTATATTATTATACAAACAACCACTTACCGACACACCAGTGCTATTCCTCGAAGTACCACGCCCCTCAGCGTGACAACTTCGCGGAACAAGCACTCTCGTGCGCAGAGGCAGGCTTCAAATTCTCTTTTGGTGGTGAAGCGGCACTCAGACAGCACTTGGTCGAACTGCATAAAGATTTCTGGGAAGGACGGTCCGCCGCAGGGGGCCGGGTACTTTACGGCCGAGTCTACGATTGGCTTATGCAGGAACGCTACGACAACGGCTCTGACGAGCTTCGCCAAATCGTTAGAGAGGTCGCGCTGTCGCACATCCCCTTCGATCCTGGTACTGTAATCTTTTGGAGTTGCCCCATAAAAACCGGACAGGATCAGATTTCTGTTTGACGGTTTAAGAACTCGCGCGGAGATCGATATCCCAAAGCCTTGTGAGGGTGAAGCGTGTTGTAATGCTCAAACCACAATGGCAGTTGGGCGATGACCGTTTCGGCGTCAGGGATGGGGTTGACCGAGATGTAATCGCGCTTAAAGGTTTTGACGAAGGCTTCGGCCATTCCGTTGGACTGAGGGCTGCGGACCGGTGTCGTGCGAGGCTCCATCCCAATATCCAGCAGCAGCGATTTCGTGTCTGCCGCAATAAAGCACGATCCATTGTCGGTCAGCCATTCGATGGGCTTAGGAAGGATATTGATGCGGCCGAAACGGTTTTCGACCGCCGTTATGACAAGGTCCTGAACATCTTCGCTCTTGATGCCTTCAGTTGTGGCGACATGGGCAATGGCCTCGCGGTCACAGCAGTCGAGCGCAAAGGCAACGCGGACCTTTTCCTTGTTATCGCAGCCGATTTCGAAACCGTCCGAGCACCAACGAAAATTCGACTGAGCGACTGCAACGCGACCATCGTGGCGGCGGTGATCAATGGCTCCAGTATGGCGTTGGAGAAGCAGGCCGTGCACCTTCATCACCCGATAAACGCGTTTGGCGTTCGGCCATGGGCGGCTTTCGCTGCGGGCTTTACGGCGTAAGATCGCATGAACCCGGCGATATCCATAGGTCGGCATCTCGGAGATGATCGCTTTGATTTCATCGACGAGATCATCATCGGCGAGCGGCGGCCGACCACGGGCTTTGGAGGGACGCTGTTTCACACGCTGAGCCATGTTTGACCGGGCAACACCAAAAGTCTCGCACACAGCCGTCATCAGGAACTTCCCTTCGGCAATGACAGCGAGCGCAACAGATGTTTTTTTGGGCCTGTGGCGATCTCAAGCGCCTCTTTGAGAATCTCGCCTTCCATCGTCTTCTTGCCGAGCAGGCGCTGCAACTCTTTGACCTGGTTCTGAAGGGCACGATATTCGGACGCCGGAACGACATCTTCCTCGGCAGCAGTTGCCGTCAGAGCCCCTTGGGTGGCAAGCTTACGCCAGGTGAATAACTGGTTCGGCTGGATGCCGTAGCGGCGAGCAACAATGCTCACCGTAGCGTCCGGCTCATATGTCTCCTGGATGATGGCAAGCTTCTCTGTCGTCGACCAGCGACGGCGGCGCTCAGGGCCGGACAGGACTTCTATCTTAGGACTGTGACTGGTCATAATGGGCACATTACCTCGCACACTTGTTAAGTGGGAGATCGTGTCCGGATATTTATGGGGCCATTACATCTTTACCCCCGTAACTGATCGGCGTTTCCACACGATCAAGTCTGCCAGTAAACAATATGGGTTTCACCCTGTTACAACCCGCAAATTTGCCGAAGCTGCGGGCCTTATTGATCAAACAGCAAATTCGATCAGCGATTGGCGAGTGGTCATGCCCGTTGAAGATGTCGACAGGGTTATGTCGGAAGCAAGAGGCTACCTCACCGACGGTGAAGCGCGTGCATATCTCAACGCCGAGCGTACCCTGTGGAGTACGATCACAAGACGGGGATATGTTAAACGAGCTATCGAAGGCAGCCGAGAGCTTCGCCTCGGCCCCATGTTTTCGAAATTTGATCTCGACGATCTCTTGTCCCGCATGCAGGCGCATGTCACCTCGAACTTCGAAGACGGTGACCATCTCAGTTCTTTCTCGGAAACGGCACACAGGGCTAGCTGCAAATTCTCCGAGATTCTCGATCTCTTGTTCGCAGGCAAACTGACCACTGTGAAGCTTGACCCGTCCACCTCGGGCATCAGCGCTTTCAGGTTGGACCCGACCGAAGTCGCATCGCACACGACGCTGCCACCGATGCCAGGCTTGTCTGCCGTAGAAGCTGCAAGATATGTAGTTTTGAACATTAAGGTGTTTACCCGGTTAGCAAACTGCGGCGTGATCGGATCGGAACAGGCAATCAATCCAGTAAAGAGGTGTCGGCAGCGCGTCTTCAGCCGCAACGCTCGACGCATTTTCAGAAAGCTATAGATCGCTTCACCAGCTAGCCTCGGAACAACTAAAGGCCATCCGGGTAATCAAGCGTGATCTCGATCTGGCTAACGTCGAGCCTGCTTTCACAAGGCTCGAAGTTGGAGCCACCTTCTACAGGAAAAGCGACCTGCCAACCTAAGTCGCTTAAACCAACCCCTCGCCCGGCCTGATCGCCGGGCTTTTTTTATGCCGAGTATACCTTGGATTTCCTAGGTATGGGGTACTGGACAACTTATGTTTGGACTCGGCTATACTTGTTTGGACTGGCCCGCTGGAGGGCGTGAATTTCCTGGGGCGGAGCGGCGTTCAGGCCATTATTTGCTTGGATTCGACAGATTGATTATCTATGGCCCGGGAGATTTCTCGGGCCATAATTTTGTGGTGACAGAGAAGATACGCGAAGACGGCCAAGATTTCTGGCCCTCACTCTCCACGTGGCGAGAGAGAATGTAATTACAGCGTCGTAGCTGTCAGTAAGTGTTAAAAATTGCAGGTGAAGGGAGGTTCGTGGAAAGGAACAAGCCGCACGCCAACAACATCCAACACTTAACCTATGGCTAAGATGTTGATTTTGTGCGATCGCCCGCGAAGGAAGAGGTAACCCGCCCACCCGCAACCGCCCGCGTATGATCATTGATCTCGATCCAGTACCCGTCCGGATCTTGCACATAGGCCTGCCGGAAACCGTCGCGGCGGATGCCGATCTGGCCGGTGTTTCCGGGCCAGTCGTAGAATGTCACACCCTTGGCGGTGATATCAGCAACAAAGGCGTCGAAGTCTTCGATGCGTAGCGCGAAATGCGTGTCCTTGGTGAGATGCGTCGCGCCAAAATCGCCCTCAATCAAATGGATCGTGTCGAGGCCGCCGATGGTCAGCCACGCGACATTGGCGCTGCCGGCTCGCTCGATCGGGGTGAAGCCGAGGATATGGGTGTAGAAAGCGATACTGCGAGGAAGGTCGCGGACCAGAAGGGCAAAATGGTCGAGGCTATAGGTGTGCCGCATCGGAAAAACCCTCCCGTCAGATTGGTGTCGTGGCAAGGCAAGCCCGCCAGTCGGAGATCAGGTACGCGTTCGCCTGTTATCGCATGCCCTCGAGCTTCTTTACCACGCGCTCGGCAATATCGGCGTCCTGCTCGCGAACTGCATCGGTCAACGCGTGCAGTTTGGCGCGCAGGCCGTGCACCTGATCGACCAGCGCCATGATCACGTCGATCCCATCCTGGTTGACGCCCATGCTTTCTGAGAGATCAAGGATCAGCAGCCCCCGCGCCAGGTCTGCATCGTGAAACGCCTCGACCTGCTCGGTCAGTTCCGGAATGATCCATTGACGGTCGATCCATAATGTCAGTGTGGAGGAAACGATGCTGAGACGCTCGCAATACTCCAGATGGTCCATGTCAATCTCCCCAGGCTTTTCGAGGATTGTGGGCTTGGCCCGCTCCCCAACTGGAGGCGAAAGCCGTCAGTTCGGGATCGGCAGTCTCCGGCAGCATGATCTTGAGGGTAATGTACTGGTCGCCGTTGCCGCCGCCGCGCTTGGCAACGCCCTTGCCTTTCAGCCGCAGCGTCTTGCCGCTATTGGAATGCGGCGGCAAAGTCAGCACGACGCTGCCGGAAATCGTCGGGACGTTGACCTTGCCGCCAAGGATTGCCTCGCGCAGCGAAATCGGCATGTCGATGCGGATATCGTCGCCATCGCGGGTGAAGAACGGATGCGGCCGGACATGGATTTCGATCAGCGCATCGCCGGCTGGGCCGCCGCCAGAGCCCGGATCGCCCTTGCCGCGCAGCCTGAGCGTCTGGCCCTCCTGGGTGCCAGGCGGCACCTGCAGGTCGAGCACGGTTCCGTCCGGCAGCGTGATCTTCTCCTTCGAACCGTTGACCGCATCGAGGAAGTTCACTTCCATGGAGAACTGCAGATCCCTGCCCTTGGCGCGCATCGGTCCCCGCCGTGAAAAGAAGCTGGAGAAAATATCGTCGGTATCGGTAAAGTCGGAAAATCCGCTGCTGTTCTGGTAACGCGCATCGTTGCCCGGAGCGCCGGCATATTCGCGGTAATAGTTTCGCGGCGCCTGTTCGGTTCCCGCGCCGTCGATCTCGCCCTTGTCGAAACGGGCCCGCTTGTCCTCGTCGCCCAGCACCGAATAAGCCTCCGAGACCGTCTTGAAACGATCTTCGGCGCTTTTGTCGCCGGGATTGAGGTCCGGGTGCAGCTTTTTGGCAAGCTTGCGATAGGCGCTCTGGATTTCTTTCTGCGTCGCGGTTTTCGCCACGCCGAGGGTTTTGTAGGGATCGTTGGCCATGTGGCTCCCGCCGAAGCATTGTCGTGACTGTGAAGATAGGCCATCTGCGTGCGAGAGCAAGCATTTGGAATGCGCCAAATGGCACTGGAGAGTGGAATAGCAGAACCGGGCAGCTTGGCCAGGATAAACCGCCGAGACCACGGGCGCCCACCCGCCGCGTTACAGATCGAAGATGTTATCGCCCGTCAAAAGGATCCGCGAGGGCAGCATCAGGGCGGCTGATCGGGTATTGGGTGCCGGAAATGCTGGCTGCCAGTTTCTTCGGTCCCTGCGCCTTCAACAAGGCGCGAAAACTCGGATGCATGCCGCCATCGGAATAGGCGCTGAGGGTCGAGCTTGTGGGAATGGAGCCGGTGATCGCTGTATCGAGCTTGCGCTCCTCCGCCTCGATCCGGGCCATGGCCTGCGGCTCGAGCTGGTTGACAACCGGGGGGCAGGCAGCCAGCGCGTCAGTCGGCTCGCCGCCTTCGAATTCCTTGTTGAAGACGTAGCGGCGCTCGCAGACCGACACCTTCGGCTGGCGGCGCGTTACCTCGAAGGCGTCGTAGCCTTCCTTGATCGTGCGCCAGAACGGCATGTTCGGATCGCCGCGATGCGTCGCCATGTTCTGTGCCGTCATGCGGAAAGGATAGGCCTGGACCTGGAATTTCTCCTGCCCGCCCGCCAGCGCCCTCTGGACGATCGCATAGATTTCGCCGACCCCCTGGTCGGTCATCGCATAGCAGCCGGACGACGAGCAGGCGCCGTGCACCATCAGCGCCTCGCCGGTATAGCCAAGCGCCGATTCCAGCTTGTTGGGATAACCGAGATTGAAGGAGACATAGAACTGCGAGTTCGGGTTCAGCATGCCTGCCGAGACATGATAAAAACCTTCCGGCGCGTGGCGGTCGCCGACCTTCGTCTTTGGCCCGAGCTCCCCGGACCAGCGGCAGATTGGGTAGGTCTTCAACAGGGCATAGGCGCCCGTCTTGTTGACCTTCCACACTTCCAGCTCGCTTTCCTGCTTGAAGATGCGCACCAGAACCGGGCTTTCCGGCTTCATGCCCTTCTTCGACATTTCCGCGATCATCTTGCCCGACAGTTTTGGCGGTGCCTCGGAGAGATCATCAAGCGCCATGCAACCCGATAGTGCAACGCCAAGAGCAAGCGCTGCCAGCGTCCGCGACACAACCGTGCGGGCGGAGCGAATGCGCGTCGAGGCGTTATGAAGGGCATGCAGAGAAATCATGAAAGCGTCTATCGCTGGAAATCGTGCCAAAGTTTTGTCGAGCGTATCAAATCAGAACAATGTCTGCCCGATCATCGAAGAATCGGACATCGAGGTTAGCGTCCGGTTAATATTCGCGCTGCAGCTTGCGGGAGGCAGGTGCAGTTTGCACCTGCCTCCCAAAGGTTACTGCCAGACGACGATCTTTGCCTTTGCCGGAACGCGCTTGTAGAGATCGATGACGTCCTGGTTCATCAGCCGTACGCAGCCGGACGAAACGGCCTTGCCGATCGACTTCCATTCCGGATTGCCGTGCAGACGGTAGAGCGTATCTTCGCCGTTCTGGAAGATATAGAGCGCGCGCGCGCCCAGCGGATTTTTCAGACCCGGCTCCATGCCACCATTGGCGATCGAGTATTTGGCAAGGCTCGGTGTGCGCGCCACCATCTCGTTCGGTGGCTTCCAGCGCGGCCAGGGCTGGCGCCAGTGAATGATGCCGTCACCCTGCCATGCAAAGCCGTCACGGCCGATGCCGACGCCGTAGCGCATTGCGGTTCCGCCCGGCTCGACGACATAGAGAAGACGCGATGGCGTATCGACAACGACCGTTCCCGGCGCCTGGCCAGTCGGATCGGAGACACGCTGCCGGTAAAATTTCGGATCGATCTGCTGGTAAGGAACGGCCGGAATGAGATAGCCGCCATCCTCGACGGGGCCATACATCACCTGCAATTCGGCATCCGATGGTGGGCCGATCGGGCGGGTTATCCGTGCCGGGGTCGGCGCAGAACGGCCACCCGGCATCGATGTGGTACAGCCGGCAAGTGTGCCCGCCGCAAGAACGCCGAGAAAACCGCGGCGGGAAAAACTGTGATCGGTCGTCATGAGCCCCATCAATTCGCTGGTCTGCAATATCGTCCCGTTCATCTGGATGAAGCAGCCATCACGCTCGCCAAACAAGCATTGTGCCGTGCGTCTTATCGCGGAGGAATCGGGTCAAAGCCCTTATGCAGCCAATCGCTGGCCTTTCCAACGGGACCTTGCGGTTCCGGCGTCAAGTTTACCGTCTGGTCACCACATCGTGATGTGACGTTGCTGGAAAGACGCAGCTGTCCGGGAGGCGTTGTTACTGTAACGTACTTCCGTAAAGCGCATCGCCGTTGCGATAGTGCCGGCATCGGAATTCGGAGGCTGCCATGACATTGGCATTGGATAGCGAAAAAGACAGATCATTGGCGTTGAGCGAGATGCTCTGGATCCCTGGATGTACCTTCACGATGGGGTCTGACAAACATTATCCGGAAGAGGCTCCCCCTCACCCTGTCAAGGTCGATGGCTTCTGGATTGAGGCGACCCCTGTGACGAACCGCCAGTTCACGGAATTCGTGAAAGCCACCGGTTATGTGACGTTTGCGGAGAAGGCGCCGGACCCGAAGGATTATCCGGGTGCGTTGCCCAAGATGCTGAGAGCCGGTTCGCTGGTCTTCACGCCACCGAAATCGGTCAACGGGCCGGACATCAGCCAGTGGTGGAGTTTCAAGTTCGGTGCGAACTGGCGCCGCCCCTATGGCGGCATGAGTGATCTGCGCGGTAAGCTCGATCATCCCGTCGTGCATGTGGCCTTCTGCGATGCCAAGGCCTATGCGGATTGGGCAGGTCTCGATTTGCCGACGGAAGCCGAATGGGAACTGGCCGGGCGCGGCGGGCTTGACGATGTCGAGTTCGCCTGGGGTGATGAACTGACCCCGGGAGGCGTCGCCATGGCAAACACCTGGGAAGGCACTTTTCCGACCCACAACACCAAGCCCGTCGGCAAGGACCGGACGACGCCGGTCAAATCCTTCGCGCCAAACGGGTACGGCGCCTATGACATGATCGGCAATGTCTGGGAATGGACGACGGACTACTGGTCGACACACCACCCGGAACCGGCCAACAAGTCATGTTGCATCCCGCAAAACCCGCGTGGCGGGGCTGTCGAGGCCAGCTACGATCCGAATTTGCCTGACATCCGCATTCCCCGGCGCGTCCTGAAGGGCGGCTCGCATCTTTGTGCACCGAACTATTGCCGCCGTTACCGCCCGGCCGCCCGCCATGCCGAGCCGGAGGATACGTCGACCAGCCATGTCGGTTTCCGCTGCGTGAAAAGACCTGAAAACTGATCCTGGAGAGAGCCATGCTGCGTTTTGTTCGTGTTTTCCTTGTCGTGCTCCTCGTACCCCTGTCAGCACTTGCGGATGATCTTCCATCATGGAACGACGGCAAATCGAAACAGGCGATCGTCGATTTCGTCACCAAGGTTACCGACGAGAAGAGTGCTGATTTCGTCAAGCCGGAAGACCGTATCGCCGTGTTCGACAATGACGGCACGCTGTGGTCCGAGCAGCCATTCTATTTCCAGCTCGGTTTTGCACTGGACCGCGTCAAGGCACTCGCACCGGAGCATCCGGAATGGAAGGACACCGAGCCTTTCAAATCCGTGCTGGCCGGCGACCTCAAGGGGATGGCGGCAAGCGGCGAGAAGGGCTTGATCGAACTTGTCATGGCCACGCATGCGGGGATGACCACAGACCAGTTCAACACAGTTGTCACGAACTGGTTTGCGGCAGCGAAACATCCGAAAACCGGTAAGCCCTATAACGAAATGACGTTCCTGCCGATGCGGGAATTGCTCGACTATCTGAGGGCAAACGGCTTCAAGACCTATATCGTCTCCGGTGGTGGTGTGGAGTTCATGCGGCCGATCACGGAGAAAGCCTATGGCATCCCACCCGAACAGGTAATCGGCAGCACCATTGTAACCGAATATGTACTCGTTGACGGCGAGCCTGTGCTCAATCGCTTGCCGAAGATCGACTTCATCGATGACGGTGCCGGAAAACCAGTCGGCATCAACAAGTTCATCGGCCGCCGTCCGATCTTTGTCGCGGGAAATTCCGATGGCGACTATGAGATGCTGCGCTGGGTGACCGGCGGCAGACCCAATAGCTTCGGGCTGATCGTGCACCACACCGACGCGGTGCGTGAATACGCCTACGACCGCCAATCGCATTTCGGCAAGCTCAACAAGGCGATGGACGAGGCAGAGCAGCGCAAGTGGCTGCTCGTGGACATGAAAAACGACTGGAAGAACATCTTCGCGTTTGAAACACCATGAACGCACGACCGTCTTCACCACATTGAACAACGGCTCCTCTTTCGTTTCCGAGATGAATGAGGAGCCGCTTTCGTGATCGGCGCAAGCCGATTTGGCTGGCACCTCCCCAGTTCTTCCTGTGATTGTTCGTTGCTGCCGCCATTTACGCGTCGAGCAATCCGACCGTATCGGCGATCATCAGCGTATCGACGAACTCGGTCATGTCGATGATCTTTCCATCCTTGAACGTGAAGCGGTCAAGATACTCGGTTTCGGCCTCCTTGCCGTTCGGCGTGTAGCGGATCACGCCGGCGCGAAGTGCAAAAACCGTGTCGCCATCGACGTAGAGACGCGTGGTTTTGACCCTGGACATATCCCAGTGTGCGACCAGCGTCTGCACCACCGTATCGACGGCTGCCGGCTCGGTGACGCGCTGCGTCATCGGCGCCAGTTTGCCGCTACCGACGATGCGGAAGCTCAAACCCGGTCCGGCCAATGCCATCATGGCGCCGATATTGCTGACCGCGCGCGCCGCATAGAATGTATTGACAACATCTTCCAGTGTTTGCCTGTCCATCATGCCCCTCCCTTTGGTTGCAGGAAGTGTGCCTGTATTTAAGGAGGACTGCAAGTAAGAGAGTTACAAGGTTCAAGCCCGCATTCCTGGGTTTGCTCTCCTATGAAACCTTTATCTCTTGGCCGTTGCCCCGGAATGGATTTCAAATGCTGCGCGGCCCTAGCATCCAGGCATTCGAAACAGGTCACTGCCGCGATGCCCATGCTCCACGTTCACCCTTCCCACCTTTCCACACCGAGGATCAAGCAGCGCGGCCGCTCCCGCAGGCAACGCCGCGCCCGCATCACGGCGGGATTGAATGCGGCAGCGATTGTTCTCTCGCTTGCCGGTGTCGCCCTTATTTATGTGATTGCATGAGGCTCCATCATGGGTACGACACCGTCAACGCAACGGCTTTTGCGGTCAACCAAGGCCACACATCCAGCGGATACCATCGCAGTTGGACCTGAACTCGCCAGCCTGATTGCCCGGGTCTGCGCCGCCCGCATTCTTCGCGAGCACCATATCTGGGAGGCCGTGCGTATTCTGCCGGAGGCCGCCGGCCTGCCGGGCGGCATCAAGCAGCTACCAGAGTTTCGCTTGCTGATGGAAAAGGAGGCATTCACAGCCGCCCTTCGCCTTATGGCGCAATCCTGCCAGCCCGCCCGTGACATTCGCGAACTTGATCCGCAAGCAGATCGTTGGGCCGTGACCCTGTCTGTCCGCAGTGCCCTTTCCCAGCCGCAACGGCGCAAACTGATACGCGCAGAACATCGCGATCCTCCGGCCGCAATCCTCATTGCACTTTTGAGCAGCGCCATCCGTAAAACGAGATCGTTTGTGCGCCGAAGACGGACAAATGCAGCCGTGCAAAAGGAATTTGGAAATGAGTGAACGCCCCCGGATCGACCCCACGCCACACGGCGCTATCTGCGACCTCGTCACGCCCTTTCATGGCGATCAATTGGACGAACCAGCCTTCGCCGAACTTGCCGAATGGCAGATCAATAGTGGCATTTCGGGCCTTCTGGTTGCGGGGCCGGCCGGTGAGCCCTGGGCTCTGGCCGATGACGACGGGCGCGATTGATCCGCCTTGCCGTCGCGGTTGCCGGCAACCGCGTCCCGGTTTTTGCCGGCACCGGCACATCCTGCACCGAGACAACGGTGGCGCGCACGGCAGAAGCGAAAAACATGGGCGCTACCGCTGCCTATGTGGTGATGCCCTACTATAGCAAACCCGCTCAGGAGGGCTTGTTCCGCCACTATCAGGCAATCACGGACCGGGTAGACCTGCCACTCATTGTGGGTCTCGCTCCACAACGGACGGCGGCCGATCTGTTGCCGCGTACGCTGGAGCGGCTGGCGTCTCTGCGATCCGTCGTTGGAATTGCCGATGAAACGGGAGACATTGCGCGCCTTGTGGCTATGCCGTCGGCTTTGCGTCAACGGTTCGCGCTCTATTCCGGTCACGATCTGACGGCCATGCCGTTCACCCTGATGGGCGGCCGCGGTGTGATCTCGGCTGCCGCAAATCTGGTGCCGCGCTTGACTGTCGCATTGCATCAGGCGCTGGCAACCGGAAACCAGCAATCGGCGCAAAGCCTGCAGGAGCGGCTCAGCCCACTATTTCAGGCACTGGAGCGCGAACCGAGCCCTCCTGCCATCAAATACGGCCTCAGTCTGCTCAGAGGCATCAGCGACGATGTCCGGCTGCCGCTGACGCCGATCGTCGCGGAAACCACAGCCGCGATCCGCATGGCACTGGCGCCGGTGCTGTGCAAACCGGCACCAGCGCGGCGGCAATTCCTATGAGATTTTCACAACAAAACTGCCGGCCACGCATGGAACGGCAATGGCAGAGTACATATTTTCTCATGGCGATCAGTGGCTTACGGATCGCAAACAGGCCAACCGAAAGAA
Source organism: Rhizobium sp. LjRoot98 (assembly GCF_964252935.1). Classification (NCBI taxonomy): domain Bacteria; kingdom Pseudomonadati; phylum Pseudomonadota; class Alphaproteobacteria; order Hyphomicrobiales; family Rhizobiaceae; genus Rhizobium; species Rhizobium sp. LjRoot98. The sequence continues at coordinate 652,503 of NZ_CAXUPW020000002.1, read as the reverse complement.
CAGGTCATGCAATCATACGCCCGCCAAAGTTCATCAAACAGGCCAGTATCGGCGCCGGTAATACCGGATCGCAACAGCCTTTCTGGCGCAGTCATCCGTCTGGCCGCAGTCTTTGTGTGTGCCGGCATTATTCAGATTCTGGCAGGCTGGTTTCCGCGCTAGGGCGCAATCAGCCCACGCCAGCAGCACATCACCATTAACAACACAAAGGTCTATAAGGATTATGGGCAGTCGATCTCCCCTCGCGAACACGCATTCCGTAACGCCACGTTTCACCGTCGGCTGCGATCACCACGGCTGGTGGGTCGTGCAGGACCGGCTTGGCCGGGTCGGTGGATTGTTTGCCAGTGAAGCTGCAGCCCTGCACTTTGCCGGCGAAGAAAGCAATCACGACGCGCGCGCGGTGTGCCGCGCACCGGCCGGCAAATGCATCGAATTTGGCGGCATGACATCAACAACGCGGAATACGCTCTCACGGCGCTCCGCCTGAACCTTTGGGGCGCGCACTTTCCCCGGTGGTCTGCGCCCCCTTTTTCCTTCGGATGATCGATAAGATTTGCCTTAAATGCGACCTCGCGATTTCACCGTGGTGAAACGGCGGTCGGGTAAAAAGGATTGATTGTTCCGAAGGAGCGCCCGGCACGGGCAGATCGTCCATGACCTTGGTCGTTACCATGTCAGCCAATACGGCGGCTTACGCGGCGCAGGCCATCAAGCCGTCCGCGCGCGTGAGCGGCGATGGCCCGGCCGACGAGGCGATCACCCTGCTTTCTGCACGGCCGAAGGACGATGCGGCAACCACCCATGCCTCGGTCGCTGCCCTCCGCAGCCCCACGTCGTTATCGTTGATGCTGATGAGTTCCAATGGCCGTCAGCCGCAGGGTACGCGCGGCGAAGCGGTGCGCCGTTACATGGAGTTCGGTCCCGATGACGCAGAGGCCGATGAGAGCGACGAAGCCTTAACCCGGGACGACGAAACGACCAACGCCTGACGCGGCCAAGTCGCCCGCTTGTCAAACAATAACGGCGCAGTTTCCCGCGCCGTTATTTATCCGCTCTAAATTCGCAGGTCCTACTTGTGCTTCTGCGCGCCACCGGCCGCATTGCCCACCGCAAGCACATAATCGACCTTGCCTGCCTTTTCGAAGGTCAGCGTCACAGGGATGCTGTCGCCCTCGGCAAACGGCTTTTTCACATCGAAAAACATCAGGTGCAGCCCACCGCTTTGAAGCGTCACGGTTTCGCCAGCCGGAAGAGCAATGCCGCTCTCCAGCTTGCGCATCTTCATCACATCGTTCTGCATGGTCATCTCATGCAGTTCGACACGGCCTGCAACCGCGCTCTCGACCGAAACCAATGTGTCGTCTTCGCTGCCTTCATTCTTGATGACGAAGCCGCCGCCGCCGACCTTGGCGCCAGGCAGCATCGCCTTGACCGCGCCGCCGGAAATTTCCAGCGATCCGGCCTTGACGGGGGCGCCATCCGCATTGCCCATGCCAGCCATTGCCGCCATGTCGTGATGATCATGGCCACCCGCCTGGGCAGGCGTCACCGTCACTGTCGGGGCTGGATGTTCCAGCGAATGCGCGCTCTGACCCTCAGCAGCAATCTCATCCCAGACAACCTTGCTAGACGTGCCGCAGAGCTGTGTCACCGGAAAGGCGATCTGCGTTTCGGTGTCGAAGCCGGAAATTTTGCCGCTGATCACGAACGTGTCGTAATAATCGTCGGACAGGTTGCCATTTTTCCAGCGGATTTCCAGCGGGCCTGATGTCACCGTCTTTCCGTGATTGTCATAGCTCTTCTGGTAGTCACCCTTGATGATCTCAAGCTCCCAGCCGGCCTTGGGCTGTGGCTTGGCGAAGACGAAACCCTCCGGCAGCTTGACTTGCACTTCGGTGGTCGCCTTGCCGTCGCAACCATGCGGGACCTGCAATACGGCCTTGAAACTGCTCTCGGATGCCACTTCATCCGTTTCGAAGGAAGCATGGGCATGCGCCGATGCGGCAGCGCCCAGCGAAAGGGCGATTGCGAGAAGTGTGGTTCTGGTCTGTGTCATCGATCTGTCTCCGGACCGGAGCCTGCACGCATGGCAGGACGGTCAATGCCGCGTCAGGCGGCTGAATGCTCTGGAAAATTGGAAATCGCCGGGGCGATACGGTCAGAACAACAGCGGAGGCGCGTGCGATTGCGGCAGGAGACGTGGATATGCAACGAAAACCGCAGGAAAATCCGGTTTGCTGTCAGAACGCGCGGCAACGCGGATGACCAGATGACCGTCGCCGGAGGGGGATGGCAGGACGATGGATGCCGCCAGCCGGCAATAATCACAAACCGGCGCCAAGGTTTCATGCGGAAAGCGGTGGCTTTTTCCCTCTATGCCATCAAGTCCGAAGCAGATATCGCCGATCGTGCCATCCGGCAGCATGTAGTCCGCAGCCATTGCCGGGGTGATTTGGCTGGCAAAGGCGGGCTGATGGGCGAACGACAAAAACAACAGGGCCAGTGCTGAAAGCACCCGCACCGTCATCTGCCACTGTCGCCCGGCTACCGCCATCGATCATCCTCGCTTTAAGTGATTGCGTTATCGCCTCATTGGCAAAAAAGCAAAGGCCGATTTTCTATTCTGATGACTACCAGGAAACAGGCACGACAAAAATCTGTTTGGGCGCGACATTTTGCGCTTGCCAAGCCGCCGGCATCGCCGTTATCTGGCTTCGATCTTGTTGGGAGAATCCGGGTAACACCGGTGCCGAAGGAGCAACCGCCCCGGAAACTCTCAGGCCAAAGGACCAGCAAGGTGCCGGTAGGACTCTGGAGAGAAGCGGTTTCGCTCGCCGAAGGGATAACAATCTCAGGCAAAGGGACAGAGGGGGCTCGAGGATACGGCGCACGAAATGCGCCGTGGAGATGAGCCGGCGTGTGACGCCAGACCTGGAGGCCGGACTTGAACACAGATTCCCCTTTGAAACAGACGCCGCTGCATGCTTTGCACGTGTCGCTTGGCGCCCGCATGGTGCCGTTTGCCGGCTACGACATGCCGGTGCAATACCCCGCCGGCGTGATGAAGGAGCACCTTCACACCCGCTCCGCCGCCGGTCTTTTCGATGTCTCGCATATGGGACAAGTGATCCTTCGTCCAAAGTCCGGCCGGATCGAAGATGCCGCGCTGGCACTCGAAAAGCTGGTACCCGCCGATATACTAAGTCTTGCCGAAGGCCGTCAGCGTTATGCGCTGTTTACCGATGACAACGGCCATATTCTCGACGACCTGATGGTCGCCAATCGTGGCGATCACCTCTTCCTCGTCGTCAATGCCTCCTGCAAGGAAGCCGATTTCGCTCATCTGCAAAAGCATCTCGGCGACACCTGCGAACTGACGCTTCTGGATGACCGCGCGCTGATCGCGCTACAGGGGCCGCGCGCCGAATCCGTGCTCGCCGAACTCTGGGCCGATATCGCCACCATGCGGTTCATGGATGTGGCCGAAGCCGCACTTCACGACGTACCCTGCATCATCTCGCGTTCCGGCTATACCGGCGAGGACGGTTTTGAAATCTCGATTCCCGCAGCCTCTGCCGAAGACGTGACGCGCCGAATCCTCGAACATCCCGATGTCATGCCGATCGGCCTTGGCGCCCGCGATTCCCTGCGCCTCGAGGCTGGCCTTTGTCTCTATGGCAACGATATCGACACCACGACGACGCCGGTCGAGGCTGGTCTTGAATGGGCCATGCAGAAGGCGCGTCGCGCTGGTGGCGCCCGCGAAGGCGGTTTCCCCGGAGCCCACGTCATTCTTCGCCAGTTCGCCGAAGGTGCCGGCCGCCGCCGTGTTGGCCTGAAGCCGGAAGGCAAGGCGCCCGTTCGTGGCGGCGCGCCGCTGTTTGCCGATGCCGAAGGCAAGGTACCGGCCGGCACCGTTACTTCCGGTGGCTTTGGGCCAAGTGCCGATCATCCCGTCGCCATGGGATATGTCGATAAGGCTCACACCGCCAATAACACGCAACTTTTCGCGGAGGTGCGCGGCAAATATTTGCCGATCACCGTCTCCGCCCTTCCCTTCGTCACCCCGACCTACAAACGCTGATCAGGAGCTGAACCCCATGCTGAAATTTACCGATGAACATGAATGGCTGAAAATCGAGGGTGATATCGCAACCGTGGGCATTACCGCCCATGCTGCCGAGCAGCTTGGCGACCTCGTCTTTGTGGAACTGCCGGAATCCGGCACGGCGCTGGACAAGGGCGCGACCGCAGCCACCGTTGAATCCGTCAAGGCTGCCTCCGACGTCTATTGTCCGCTTGATGGCGAGATCGTCGAAAGCAACCAGGCCATCGTCGATGATCCGGCATTGGTCAACAGCGACCCGCAGGGCGCCGGCTGGTTCTTCAAGCTGAAACTCTCCGACCCGTCGGCCGTCAACGCGCTTCTCGACGAAGCAGCTTACAAGGAGCTTATCGCCTGATGAGCATGCCGAAGGATTTCACCTTTACCGACTACAAGCCGTATGACTTTGCCAACCGGCGTCATATCGGCCCCTCGCCCGATGAAATGACGGCGATGCTCAAGGTCGTCGGCTATCCCAGCCTCGACGCCATGATCGACGACACTGTTCCGCCGTCGATCCGCCAGAAGTCCCCGCTTGCCTGGGGCGCCGCAATGACCGAGCGTGAAGCGCTCGACAAGATGCGCGAAACGGCCAACCTCAACAAGAAGCTCGTGTCGCTGATCGGCCAGGGCTATTACGGCACGATCACACCGCCGGTCATCCAGCGCAACATCCTGGAAAATCCGGCCTGGTACACGGCCTACACGCCGTATCAGCCGGAAATCAGCCAGGGCCGCCTTGAGGCTCTGCTCAACTACCAGACGATGGTCTGCGACCTGACTGGCCTCGATGTCGCCAATGCCTCGCTGCTCGATGAGGCAACGGCTGCCGCCGAAGCCATGGCCATGGCCGAACGTGTGGCAAAATCGAAGGCGAAGGCCTTCTTCGTCGATGAAAACTGCCACCCGCAGACCATTGCGCTTCTGAAGACCCGCGCGGAGCCGCTCGGCTGGTCGATCGTCATCGGCAACCCGTTCACCGATCTCGATCCGGTCGATGTCTTCGGTGCGATCTTCCAGTATCCGGGCACCTATGGCCATGTTCACGATTTCACCGGCCTGATTGCACGTCTGCACCAGACGGGTGCAATCGCCACGGTCGCTGCCGACCCTCTGGCGCTGGCGCTGCTGAAATCTCCTGGCGAAATGGGCGCCGATATCGCCATCGGCTGCACCCAGCGCTTTGGCGTACCGGTCGGTTACGGTGGCCCGCATGCGGCTTACATGGCAGTCAAGGATGCCTACAAGCGCTCGATGCCCGGCCGTCTGGTCGGCGTCTCGCAGGATAGCCGCGGCAACCGTGCCTATCGCCTGTCGCTGCAGACCCGCGAACAGCATATCCGCCGCGAAAAGGCGACGTCGAACATCTGCACCGCGCAGGTCCTGCTTGCCGTCATGGCCTCGATGTATGCCGTCTTCCACGGTCCCAAGGGTATCAAAGCCATCGCCCAGAGCGTCCACCAGAAGGCCGTTCTTCTGGCGCTTGGCCTCGAAAAGCTTGGCTACAAGGTCGAGCCGGATGTGTTCTTCGACACGGTGACCGTCGATGTCGGCAAGCTGCAGGGCATCATCCTGAAGACGGCCGTGGCCGAAGAAGTCAACCTTCGCCGCATCGGTACCACCAAGATTGGCATCAGCCTCGACGAGCGTTCGCGGCCGGTCACGCTGGAAGCCGTCTGGCGCGCATTTGGCGGTGATTTCAAGGTCGAGGATTTCGACGCGGGTTATCGCCTGCCCGAAACCCTGCTGCGCACCAGTGAATACCTGACGCATCCGATCTTCCACATGAACCGGGCGGAAAGCGAAATGACCCGCTATATCCGCCGGCTGTCGGACCGGGACCTGGCGCTCGACCGCTCAATGATCCCGCTCGGCTCCTGCACGATGAAGCTGAACGCGACAGCGGAAATGCTGCCGATCACCTGGCCGGAATTTTCTGAAATCCACCCCTTCGTGCCGGCCGACCAGGCCGAAGGTTACCGTCACATGATCACTGATCTGTCGCAGAAGCTCTGCCAGATCACCGGTTATGACGCTGTTTCCATGCAGCCGAATTCGGGTGCACAGGGCGAGTATGCCGGACTTCTGACGATCCGCGCCTATCACCGCGCCAATGGCAACGGCCATCGCGATGTCTGCCTGATCCCGACATCGGCGCATGGCACCAACCCGGCCTCGGCCCAGATGGTCGGCATGAAGGTCGTCGTTATCAAGGTCAGTGACAACGGCGATATCGACATGGACGATTTCCGCGCAAAGGCGGAGCAGCATGCCGAGAACCTGTCCTGCTGCATGATCACCTACCCGTCGACCCACGGCGTGTTCGAGGAAAATGTCCGCGACATCTGCGACATCGTCCACAAGCATGGCGGTCAGGTCTATATCGACGGCGCCAACATGAACGCCATGGTCGGCCTTGCCCGGCCCGGCGATATCGGCGGCGATGTCAGTCACCTCAACCTGCACAAGACCTTCTGCATTCCGCATGGCGGCGGCGGTCCAGGCATGGGGCCGATCGGCGTCAAGGCGCATCTTGCTCCTTACCTGCCCGGCCATCCGGAAACCGATGGCGGCGAAGGTGCGGTTTCGGCGGCGCCGTTCGGCTCCGCCTCCATCCTGCCAATCTCCTGGAGCTATTGCCTGATGATGGGCGGCGAAGGGCTGACGCAGGCGACCAAGGTGGCGATCCTCAACGCCAACTATATCGCAGCCCGGCTGAAGGGTGCCTATGACGTGCTCTACAAGTCGGCCAAGGGTCGTGTCGCGCATGAATGCATCATCGATACCCGTCCGCTGGTCGACAGCGCCGGCGTCACCGTCGATGACGTGGCCAAGCGCCTGATCGACTGCGGCTTCCACGCCCCGACCATGAGCTGGCCGGTGGCCGGCACGCTGATGATCGAGCCGACGGAATCGGAAACCAAGGCCGAGCTCGACCGCTTCTGCGACGCCATGCTGGCGATCCGTGCCGAAGCGCAGGCGATCGAAGACGGCAAGATGGACCGGACGAACAACCCGTTGAAGAATGCTCCGCATACGGTTGAAGATCTCGTCGGCGAATGGGACCGTCCCTATTCGCGCGAACAGGCCTGCTACCCGCCGGGCGCCTTCCGCGTCGACAAATACTGGTCGCCGGTCAACCGCGTCGACAATGTCTTTGGTGACCGCAATCTGGTCTGCACCTGCCCGCCCCTGGAAGACTACGCCGAGGCGGCAGAATAGCAAAAACAGAAAGGGGCGCTTGATGTGCCCCTTTTTCATATCCAAGCTGCTTCAACCAACACCTGCCCGAGTTTTACGGTGCATGAGATTGGTGTGGAAACGACACGACGAAACGTGCCCCTCGTGTGAATGCGGGATCAAGCGCGATCGTTCCACCGTGGCTCTCGGCGATCCGTTTTGCCAGCGCCAGGCCGATACCCGTTCCCGGGTAGACGGTCTCATCCCGGTGCAGGCGCTGGAACACGTCGAATATCTTCCTGGAGAAACGCGGGTCGACGCCGATGCCATTGTCTTCGAAGAACATTCGCACGGTGTCCCCCTCCGTTTCGGCGTAGATCCGCACCACCGGTTTCACGTCCTCCCGGCGGTACTTGATGGCATTGCCAATCAGGTTCTGGCAAAGGCGTTGCAGGAGCTCAGGATCGCCTTTCAGCTGTGGCAAAGCTGAAACCTCGATACTGGCGCCGGCTTCTTGAATGAAGCTGTCGAGGTTGAGGATCGTGTCGGAAATCACGTCGGCCATCGAGACGATGTGCCAACTGCCAATTTCGTCGGCGATCTGGGCATAATCAAGGAGGCTGTCAATCAACTGGCCCATCCGCCGCGCACTCTGGCGTAGATGGCCGGCATAGACAGGCAGCTCTTCAAGGTTTCCGCTGGCCACATCCTCGACCATCATTTCCGAAAACATCGCCATATGGCGCAGCGGCGCTTTCAGATCATGCGACACCGTTCCGGTAAACTGGTGAAGGGCATCATTTTTTCGCTGCAACTCGACGGTCTGCTGAGCGATACGTTGCTGTTGCTGCTTCAACTCGGTGATATCGCGGCCAACGGTGACGTACTCTGCCAGCTTGCCGCCATCGAAGACTGCGATATTCGACCAGAATAGCCATAGATCGCTGCCATCGGGCAACTTGCGGTGTTGCTCGCGTGCGGCAAGTGGCTCCTCGATCGACAGGTTTTTCAGCGTGTTGACCAGCGTCTCCCGGTCTCTTTGCGGAACGAAATCGAGAAGCGGTCTTCCAACAAGGTCATCGGCCAGCACCCCAATCCACTGCGCATAGCGCTCGTTGACAAACGTGTACGTAAGATCAGGAGAAATGCGGCAGATGAAGTCTGGGATATTCTGGACCAGCGTGTAGTATTCCAGCCGTTGCCTATCGAGCGCGATCTGAGCTCGCTTCAAGTCTGTCACATCGATGCGAAGCGCCACGGTATTGCCATCAGGCGTCTTCGAATCCTCGATACGCAACCACCGGCCGTCGCCATATTCGAAGATCTGGTTATCGCCGTCAGGATTGCGGAAGGCGCGCATCCTGCTTTCCAGCCAAGCCGTGGCCTGTCGCGATCCGGCAGGTGCATTGGGGTAATGCCCTGCCTCGTGGACAGCAGTCATGATCTCTTCCGCGGTCATGCCAATCGTCAGATGCGGTCCCGCCGCGCCGCAGATCCGCTTATAGGCGTCGTTGTAGACGACGATCCGCTCGTTCGCGTCGAAGATTGCAAATCCTTCCGGAATAGCCTGCAGCGCCGTGTCAAGGATTTCTCCGGTTTTCCTGCGTTCCCGATCAAGCTCGAGATAATCCGAAATGTCCCGGATAATGGCAACGAACCCCATCTTTTCACCAGCTTCGTTGACGACCGCCGTGACCCGCAATCGCGCGGTGAAAACAGTTTCGTCAACGCGGCGGTAACGGTAGATACCCTCGGCAAAGCGGCTGACGGCCAGCACTTCCAGGCTCTGGCGCCGTGCCCGTTCGAAGTCCCTGTCTGTGGCATACAGAGCCCGCACCGGGCCGCCTACAACGTCTTCCGCCGCGTAGCCGAACTGTTTCAGAGCCGAAGCGCTGACCGACAGAATCGTGTGGTCGATATCTGCGAAAATGATTGGATCGGGAAAATTATCATACAATGCTTGAACGAAATCTGTCTGCGCTGCCGGCATTCTCTATTCCACCCCGCCCACCCTGTGAGCAGCCCATAAGAACAGAAAAAGAGACTGGCGCATACCAGTCTCTTTATGAGTTTCCGACAGAGCGCCGCGCAACAGCGGCAGGATGTTTAGCCGGCACGAACGACAGCATCGCCCTTTGCCGCAAGTGCCGCCAGATCGGCGGGCTTCAACTCGACAGATTCGCCGCAGCCGCAAGCCGATGTCTGATTCGGGTTATTGAAGGTAAACCCCGAACGCAATGTCGTGACTTCGAAGTCCATCCGGGTCCCGAGGAGATAAAGTACGGCTTCCGGTGCAACCCAGACCTTGGCACCCTGATGTTCGACAAGGTCATCCTTGGGGTTGGCAGCCGTCACCAGATCGATGGCATATTCCATGCCGGCGCAACCACCCTTCTTGATCCCGACGCGGATGCCCTGGGCATCACCACTGGCATTTTCGACGATCGCCTTGACGCGGCCTGCCGCCGCATCGCTCAAACTCATGACTGCAAAGCCCATGGGCCGTTCTCCTTGTAGCAACCAGGTTCAAGGCCTGACGCTTTCCGAGTCCAGAATGTAATGCGCAGCGGTTAAGGGATCAATACGCGATCAATACCAGCCGACCGCAACCTGAGCCTCTTCCGACATGCGATCCGGCGTCCACGGCGGATCGAAAGTCATCGAGACTTCGACGCCAGACACGCCTTCGACCGCGCCGACGGCGTTTTCGACCCAGCCGGGCATTTCACCGGCAACAGGGCAGCCGGGTGCTGTCAGCGTCATGGCGATCTTGACCATGCGGTCGTCTTCGATGTCGATCTTGTAGATCAGACCGAGTTCGAAAATGTCGGCCGGAATCTCCGGGTCATAAACGGTCTTCAGCGCGGAAATCACATCGTCGCTGAGGCGCGCCAGTTCGTCCGCCGGAATGGCGGAATGGACGATCCCGTCGCGGACGTCGATCTTGTCTTCTGTCGTATCAAGGCTCATCGGCATATGTCCTTACGCAAAGAATTTGCGGGCTTGCTCAAGCGCATCCACCAGCACATCGACTTCGGCCCGCGTATTGTAAAGGCCAAAGGATGCACGGCATGTGGAGGTCACGCCGAAGCGTTTCAAGAGCGGCTGGGCGCAATGCGTGCCTGCCCTCACAGCAACTCCTGCCCGGTCGATCACCATCGACACGTCATGGGCATGGATACCTTCAAGCTCAAAGGAAAAGATCCCCCCTTTGCCCGGCGCCGTTCCGATGACGCGCAGCGAGTTGACGGTCGACAGACGCTCCTGCGCATAGGCAGCAAGATCGGCCTCATGCGCAGCAATCGCCGCCCGGCCGACATTCTCCATGTAATCCAGCGCATAGCCGAGACCGATTGCCTGGACGATCGGCGGCGTGCCGGCTTCAAAACGATGCGGCGGTTCGTTGTAGGTAACCGCGTCTTCGGTCACCTCGACGATCATCTCGCCACCGCCCATGAAGGGCTGCATCTGCTTCAACCGGTCCATCTTGCCGTAGAGCACACCGATGCCCGAAGGACCGTAAAGCTTGTGGCCGGTCATCACGTACCAGTCGCAGTCGAGATCCTGCACATCGACCGGCATATGAACGGCCGCCTGGCTGCCATCGACCAGCACGGGAATACCACGTTCGCGGGCAATCCTGCAGATTTCCTTGATCGGAACGACCGTGCCGAGCGCATTCGACATATGGGTGATGGCAATCAGCTTGGTCTTATCGGTCAGGCATTTGACGAAATCGTCGATATGGAAAGCGCCCTGATCATCGACCGGCACCCAGACCAGCTTGGCACCCTGGCGTTCGCGGATGAAATGCCACGGCACGATATTGGAATGATGCTCCATGATCGAGACGACGATCTCGTCGCCATCGTCGATCTTCGGCATACCGTAGCCATAGGCAACCGTATTGATCGCCTCGGTCGACGATTTCGTGAAGATGATGTTGTCGACCGACGGCGCGTTCAGGAACCGGCGCACCTTTTCGCGGGCGCCTTCATAGGCGTCCGTCGCGGCATTCGACAAGAAATGCAGGCCGCGATGGACATTGGCATATTCATTGGCGTAGGCATGGGCAACGGCATCGATCACGGCCTGCGGCTTCTGCGCCGACGCGCCGTTGTCGAGATAGACCAACGGCTTGCCGTAGACGGTTCGCGAAAGGATCGGAAAATCCCTGCGGATCGCTTCGACGTCATAGGCGGGCACCGGCACCACATGTTCCATGTCCATGATCCAATCAGGCGTGCTTTTCGAGCCAGGCGGCGATGATCGTTTCCAGCGTCTCGATCAGTCCCTCGTCTTCGAGTTCCTCGACAATCTCGTCGACGAACGCGTTGACCAGCATGGCCCGGGCCTTGTTTTCCGGAATGCCGCGTGCACGCAGGTAATAGAGATGCGTCGGGTTGATGTCGATGACGGTGGCACCATGGCCGCACTGGACGTCGTCGGCAAAGATTTCCAGCTCCGGCTTGGCCGAGAAATCGGCGTCGTCGGAGAGTAGCAGCGTGTTGCACGCCATCTTCGCGTCGGTCTTTTGCGCATCCGGCGCAACCCGGATCTGGCCCTGGAATACACCCTTGGCGCGATCGAACAGCACGTTGCGGAGGATTTCCGTCGATGTCGTGTTCGGCACGTCATGGCCGAGCGTGAAGGTCACGTCGGTATGGGTTTCCGCGCCCAGCAGGTTGATGCCGCGCAACTTGAAGTCCGCACCTTCGCCGGTCGTAACGCCATGAACTTCCTGGCGCACCAGCTTGCCACCGGCATTGATGATGAACAGCCGCAGCTTGGCATTGGTGCCGAGGTCGAAATTCACCTGGGCGAGATGGCTGTCACTTGCGCCCTGCTGCTGCAGGATAATCCAGGTGATCTCAGCACCTTCATCGAGGATCAGGTCGCTGACAACCGTAACCAGGCTGGCCGCATCATTGACCGAGAGATGGCGCTCGATGATCGTTGCCTTGGAATTGGCACCGAAGGTCACCGGAAAGCGCGAATGGCTCTGGCCGGCGCTCTGCACCAGCTGGAACTCAACCGGCTGTTCCAGCTCGGTCCCCTCGGGCACTTCGATCTCGAAACCGTCGCGCACGAAGCTGCCATTGATCCGCCCGATCGCGTCGTCCTGATCGCGCTCGACCAGATCGGCAGCGGCAACGCCGTCGATCAGGCTTTCAGCATAGGAGCGCACATTGATACCGGCCGGCAGGTTTCGCGTATCAGCCTTGCCGTTCAGGACCGAAAGCACCGACGAGCCCGGAACCAGCGGGTCGACCTTCTCAGCAAACGCCGTCGGATCAAACGCCGGAACGACACGCAAAAGTGCACGCAGGTCCGTATAGTGCCAGGATTCGACGCGGCGCGTCGGCAGCCCCTGCTGCCTCAGATTCGCCAGCAGGCTATCGCGGGCAGACAGTACGGCGCCTTCGCCCGGCAGTTCGCCGATCTGGGCCGTATAGGCATCGACGAGGGCCGTCTCGGCGGCCGTCATCGTGATTGCCGTTTGCATGTTCATCGCCTCACTCCTCAAGCAGCCGCATCAATGATGTCGGCATAACCATTGGCTTCGAGATCGAGCGCCAGCGACTTGTCGCCGGACTTGATGATCTGGCCCTTGTAGAGAACGTGGACGCTATCGGGAACGATGTATTCGAGCAGGCGCTGGTAGTGGGTGATGACGATCACCGCACGATCCGGCGAACGCAGCGCATTGACACCATCCGAAACGATCTTCAGCGCATCGATGTCGAGGCCGCTGTCGGTTTCGTCGAGCACGCAGAGCTTTGGCTCCAGCAGCGCCATCTGCAGGATTTCGGCGCGCTTCTTCTCGCCGCCGGAGAAACCGACGTTGAGCGGACGCTTGAGCATATCCGGGTTGATCTGCAGCTTGGCCGCAGCATCCTTGACCCGGCGGATGAAGTCCGGTGTCGAAAGCTCGTCTTCGCCGCGATACTTGCGTTGCTCGTTGAGCGCGACCTTGAGAAACTGCATGGTTGCAACGCCGGGGATTTCGACCGGATACTGGAAGGCAAGGAAGATACCCTTGGCAGCGCGCTCGGATGGGTCGAGCTCAAGAATGCTCTCGCCGTTGTAAAGAATGTCGCCTTCGGTGACTTCATAGTCTTCGCGGCCCGACAGGATATAGGACAGCGTCGACTTTCCGGAGCCGTTCGGCCCCATGATGGCAGCGACTTCGCCGGCCTTCACGGTCAGGTTCAGGCCACGGATGATCTCGGTACCGTCTTCGGCAATGCGGGCATGGAGGTTTCTGATTTCAAGCATGTTACGTCGTCCTCTTGGGAAACGAATAGATTTTTGGCGCGACTATCGGCGCACCACGTTCAAAAATGCGGGTCGCGATTAACCGACCGAGCCTTCCAGCGAAATCCCGATGAGCTTCTGCGCTTCGACCGCGAATTCCATCGGCAGTTCTTGGATGACTTCCTTGACGAAGCCGTTGACGATCAGTGCGATCGCCGCTTCCGTCGGGATGCCCCGCTGCAGGCAGTAGAACAGCTGGTCTTCGGAAATTTTCGAGGTGGTCGCCTCATGCTCGAACTGAGCCGAGGAGTTGCGCGCCTCGATATAGGGCACGGTATGCGCACCGCACTTGTCGCCGATCAGGAGCGAGTCGCACTGGGTGAAGTTGCGCGCATTCTCCGCCTTGCGATGGGTCGAGACCTGGCCGCGATAGGTGTTCTGGCTGAAGCCGGCCGCAATGCCCTTGGAAACGATGCGGCTCGACGTGTTCTTGCCGAGATGGATCATCTTGGTGCCGCTGTCGATCTGCTGATGACCGTTGGAGACGGCGATCGAGTAGAACTCGCCACGAGAACCATCGCCACGCAGGATGCAAGACGGATACTTCCAGGTGATCGCCGAGCCGGTTTCGACCTGCGTCCACGAAATCTTCGAGTTCTTGCCGCGGCAATCGCCACGCTTGGTAACGAAGTTGTAGATGCCGCCCTTGCCTTCCTTGTCGCCCGGATACCAGTTCTGGACGGTGGAATACTTGATCTCGGCATCGTCAAGCGCAACAAGCTCGACGACCGCCGCATGCAGCTGGTTTTCGTCGCGCTGCGGCGCCGTGCAGCCTTCGAGATAGGACACATAGGCGCCCTCTTCCGCGATGATCAGCGTGCGCTCGAACTGGCCGGTGCCCTTCTCGTTGATACGGAAATAGGTCGACAGTTCCATCGGGCAGCGAACGCCCTTGGGGATGTAGACGAACGAACCATCGGTGAAGACGGCGCTGTTCAGCGTCGCATAATAGTTGTCGGTGGTCGGAACGACAGTACCGAGATATTTCTTCACCAGATCCGGATGTTCGCGGATGGCTTCCGAGATCGACATGAAGATCACGCCGGCCTTCTTCAGCTCCTCCTTGAAGGTCGTCACGACCGAAACGGAATCGAACACGGCATCGACGGCGATGCGCGGCGTCTTCACGCCTGCGAGGATTTCCTGCTCGCGCAAGGGAATGCCGAGCTTTTCATAGACCCGCAGAAGCTCGGGATCGACATCATCGATCGAGGTCGGGCCGGGCGTGCTCTTCGGCGCGGCGTAAAAGTAAATCTCGTTGAAATCGATCTTCGGATAGTTGACGCGCGCCCATGTCGGCTCTTCCAGCGTCAGCCAGCGCTGATACGCCTCCAGACGCCATTCGAGCATCCAGTCCGGTTCGTTCTTCTTTGCCGAAATGAAGCGGATGATGTCTTCGGACAGGCCTTTGGGCGCCTTGTCCATTTCGATCGTCGTCTCAAACCCGTATTTGTACTGGTCCACATCAATCAGGGCGACCTGATCGATTGTTTCCTGCACGGCAGCCATGTCGTTCTCCAATCTCGCCGGATACAAGGTCCGGCAGCTTGTCAGCACGATACTATGTTCGTTGTATCGCCTATGTAGTGGGCTAAAGGGGCATTTTCACCCCGTTTGCCAAGCGGAAAATTCAATTTCCGCAATTTAATTCAGAGTCAAGCCGCAGCCCCCGAAAGCCTGCGCCGCGATGCGACCCTGGTAAAGACTTCCACGCACCGGTCGATGTCCACCTCTGTCGTTGATGGACCGATCGAAATCCGCAGCGCGCCATGGCGCGGATCGTGCCCCATTGCCGACAGAACGTAGCTCTGGCCGACCTTACCGGACGAGCAGGCGGAGCCAGCAGACAGTGCCACCCCCTCCAGATCGAAGGCAATCTGCCCGGTCTCGGATTTCAATCCAGGCAACGTGAAGAAGCAGGTATTGCCGATGCGTACGCCATCACGGCCATGAATGATGACATCGGGTGCCGCTGCGATCATCGCGGCTTCCAGCCGGTCGCGCAGCACGGAAACGTCCGTCATCCGGCCTTCCAGATTGTCAGCCGCCAACCGCGCTGCCGCACCAAACCCGGCAATCGCGGCGGGATTTTCAGTTCCGGAACGATGACCCTTTTCCTGGCCGCCGCCACGGATCAGCGCTGCAGGCATCAGGATTTCGCCGCGCGCCACCAGAGCACCGGCTCCTTTTGGTCCGCCAATCTTATGCGATGAGATGATCAGGAAGTCCGCACCAAGCGTCTCAATCGACAGCGGCAACCGTCCCGCGGCTTGAACCGCATCAACGACAAGGATGCCGCCGGCGGTCTTGACCAGGCGGGACACCCCTTCGATCGGCTGGACAATGCCCGTCTCGTTGTTGGCCAGCATCACCGCAACCATCGGCAGGCCGGACTGCCGGTCATGGACGGCCAGGGCTGCCTCAAGGGCGGCCAGATCGATTGTTCCTGCCGGCGTCACCGCAATTTCGCTGACATTGGCTTTACCGAAACACCCGCCTTCGCGAACCGCCGGATGCTCGATCGCCGATATGTAGAGATGGCCGATCGCTAGCGGCGTCTTGCCCATGCGGAAATCCGGCGTCAGCACCCAGTTCGCCGCTTCCGTAGCACCACTGGTAAAGGTCACGCTGGCGGCAGCGGCACCGCAAAGGGCTGCGACATCACGGCGGGCATTCTCGATCAATGTGCGGATTTTACGGCCTTCGCCATGCACCGATGATGGGTTTCCAGGCAGATCAAGCGCATCAAGGCACGCCTCGCGCGCGGCCGGCAAGAGCGGCGCGGTGGCATTCCAATCCATATAGATACGCTCTTGTCCCATATTCCCTTGCCAAAGATGAACTGGCTGCCATGTAAAGGCATGCGGCCGGTGCATTTTCCTTGAATTTTTCGCTTCGCTTGCCGTAAGAGACAGCACTCGCCACGGAAAGTCCGTGTCAAAGTTTTGAATGGTTCTAAACTGGTTTTAGAAAAGCTGACTGCTTTCGTCAAGACTGCATCAGCGCTGAGCCGGTTTTTAATACCAGAATCAAGCCCGGAGAGCCAATGCCCGAAATCATCTTCAACGGACCGGCCGGTCGCCTCGAAGGCCGTTACCAGCCGTCCAAGCAGAAGAATGCCCCGATCGCCATCGTCCTGCATCCGCATCCGCAGTTTGGCGGCACGATGAACAACCAGATCGTCTACCAGCTGTTCTATATGTTCCAGAAGCGCGGCTTCACGACACTCCGGTTCAATTTCCGCTCGATCGGCCGCAGCCAGGGCGAATTTGACCACGGCGCCGGCGAGCTCTCGGATGCCGCATCGGCACTCGACTGGGTACAAAGCATGCACCCGGATTCGAAAAGCTGCTGGGTCGCAGGCTATTCCTTCGGCGCCTGGATTGGCATGCAGCTTCTGATGCGCCGTCCAGAAATCGAAGGCTTCATGTCGATTGCGCCGCAGCCGAACACCTATGACTTCTCTTTCCTTGCGCCCTGCCCCTCGTCCGGCCTGATCATCAATGGCGATCTCGACAAGGTGGCGCCGGAAAAGGACGTCAACAATCTCGTTGACAAGCTGAAGGCCCAGAAGGGCATCCTGATCACCCACAAGACGGTGCCAGGTGCCAACCACTTCTTCAACGGCCAGGTCGATACGCTGATGGCTGAATGCGAGGACTACCTCGACCGTCGCCTGAACGGCGAACTGACACCGGAACCGGCGGCAAAGCGCATCCGCTAACGGCTTAAAGAGCTGGTATCCCCCGGCTCTAGGTTTTTCAAATGGCACCCTGCGTCCTCAAGCGTCGCAAGGTGCCATTTTTTTTGCATTACAGAACCGCCGGTTCAGCCCGGGCAACACTGCGCTTCCGTCTTGTTGTCATTTCCGACTCGCGATATTGATTGAGGTACAGGCTTGGCCCGCGCCTCCTCCCTCCAATCGGGGAAGTATCGTTCATACGGGGTATTTCCATCATCGAGCCATCTGTTCGAGCGCCGCATAAGGAGGGATTGCGTTTTCTGCTCGCAATGGAGGTTTTGTGATGAGGCTATCCACCCCGGTCTACCAGTTGAAACGCCGCGCCAAGCTCTTGGCCCGCGATGAAAAAATTTCCCTGCATGCCGCCTTGGATCGCATTGCAAGCCAGGAGGGTTTTGCCGGATGGAGCTTGCTTGCTGCGCAAATTGCAGAAAGTTCCGGCGAAACGAACATCCTGTCCCGGCTTTGCGATGGCGATATCATCCTGCTGGGAGCCCGGCCCGGACATGGCAAAACGCTACTGGGATTAAAGCTCCTGCTCGATGCGATCCGTGATGGCCGCAGGGGCATCTTCTTTACTCTCGAATATACCGAGCATGAGACCCGGCAACGCATCCGGTCACTGCAAGGCGAAACACCTGGCCTTGGTGAACTCGTGGAAATCGTCACCGATGATGATATCTGCGCCGATTACATGATCCGTCATCTTGACGATGCCCCCCGCGGAACGGTCGCCGTCATCGACTATCTGCAGATTCTCGATCAGCGCAGAACCAAGCCCGAGCTTTCGCAGCAACTCGCGGCACTTCAGGCTTTCGCAGAAAAGGCCGGGATCATTCTGGCCTTTATATCACAGATCGATCGTGCGTATCGGCCTGACGAAAAGCCGCTGCCAGGCATGCAAGACATTCGCCTGCCCAACCGGTTCGACACGGGAATTTTTTCCAAGGCGTGCTTCCTGCACGAAGGCAAGGCGCGGTTTCAAGTGATTGCCTGATTGTCCAGTCTGCCGGGTGATCGCCCGGCAGACGACTCGCCCACCTGCCTGATAAAACAGTCAGGCCTGTGCCTGCCATTCCTGCGGGCTGTTGGCCGTGGACGCGCCTGCACGGTTTACCCGGTTGCGTCCGCCCTTCTTGGCATCGTAGAGGGCCGCGTCAGCCCCCTTGATTGCGTCGGCGATCGAATCACCCGGGGCTGCGAGCGCGCAAACGCCAAAACTGGCCGAGAGGCGAACCGTATCCGGCAATCCGCTGATCGCCATTGATGAGAACGTATTGCGCAGTCCCTGGGCGAAGAGATAGCCCGTGGCCATGCTGGTGGACGGCAAAAAGATGGCAAATTCCTCGCCGCCAAAACGTGCGCAAATCGCCTCCGGCGGAGCGTGTCCGGCGAGCATGCGGCCAAAGGCAAGGATGACCTGATCGCCGGCGGCATGTCCGTAGGTATCATTTACCGACTTGAAGTGGTCGAGATCACAAACGATCACGCAATGGGGATAGGCGGACACGGGGCGCGCAAGAATCTGGTTCACTCTTCCATCGAAACCGCGCCGGTTCAAAAGTCCTGACAGAGGATCGATTTCCGAGTTTGCCTTGGCGTCGTCCATGATTTCAAGCACGATGACGGCCAGCAATGTCAGCCCGGTGGAGACGACCAGAACGGCACTGATGCTCTGGGAAACCAGCGCATAGGTGCTGCCAAGATAGGCCTGTGCCGTGCTTCCGCCGCTGAAGATCACGGCAAAATAGACCCTGCTGGCAAAATTCCCGGCCGTGATCAGCAGCAGGGCCATAAGTATCCGGTCGCCCGTCTCGCGGCGCCCGGACCGGTAGATCGCAACGGCGCACATCAATTCCGCAATGGCAAACGGCGCCTGGTAGCCAAGCGAATGCACAAAGGTGCCTCGTGGCAGGTCGAAGATCATCAGGTTGAGGGGAAGTGCAGTGCACAGAAGCGTAGTTGTCGCCCAGATGTTTGACGGAACCGCGTAGAGCCGGCCAATGCCGATGCGGATCATCACGAGTGCGATCAGCAGAGAACTGAAAGCGCCGAAACTGGCGAAGCGGTCGAAATCACCATAGCGGATGGCAACTTCAAAAACGGCGGACAGCGATGCAACAGCAAAGGCGACCGCAAACCAGCGTCCGGCAGCGGGAATGCGGCTGCGTCTGGAGATGACGAGAAAAAACACGCAAAAAAGTTGCGCTATCAGGAAGTTGACCGTCAGGAGGAAAAGCGCGCCGTTCATCTCTACGTCCGTTTCGAGTCCGCACCCGCCGCGCGTTCTCTTCCACCATGCCGAAAAGGCATCGCAGATTCGTATGAATGGTACCCATGCCGGGCAAAAGAAACGTTAATCGGAAACCGATGGCGACGAGCCCACGGCGGCGTTGAAGACCCCGCCGGTGACCGGCTCAGTTACGCCCGTCGTACCGGGAAACGTCAGCGGCAATCCTTTGAGTGAGCGCACGGCAAGATAGGCCCATGCCTCCGCCTCCATGGCATCGCCATCAAGGCCGGCAGCCTCGGCGGAAACGACCGTCGCTTCATCGCGCAACGCGAGGTCGGCGAGATCGCGCATGATGATCGGGTTCAACCGCCCTCCGCCGCAGATGATATAGGTGCCCGGCCGTTCCGGCAGGTGCTGCGCGGATCTGAGGATGGCGGCAGCCGTGACATAGGCAAGCGTGCGGGCGCCGTCCTCGAGGTTCGCATCAGTCCCGGCAGGAGGCGAAAAATCGTTACGATCGAGCGAGCGGCGCTTGGTCCCGGAAAAAAACCGATTTGCCAGGTAGCGTTCCGCCAGGCCGGTCAGAACACGTCCCTCGCTGGCGATCATGCCCCCCTGATCGTAGGGAATTCCGGCATGCGCCTCGACCCATTGGTCGATCAGCGTGTTGCCCGGGCCGCTATCATAGGCAACGAGGGTCCCATCAGTGCCGACAAAAGTCAGGTTGGAGATGCCGCCGATATTGACGAACACAACCGGCCGGTCGGAGCGGAATTCTCCCGGCAATCCGGCCGCGAGTGCTGCATGATAAACGGGGATCAGCGGCGCGCCCTGTCCGCCATGAACCATATCGTCGGCACGCATGTCATGAACAACGGCCATGCCGGTTTCGCGCGCCAGCAACGCGCCGTCGCCGAGCTGGACCGTCAAAGCATCGTCAGGACGATGCAGCACTGTCTGGCCATGAAAGCCGATCACATCAATATCAGCAGGCTTCAGATTGTTTTTCTTGACAAAAATTCGCACGGCCTCGGCATGACGTAACGTCAACTCGTGCTCGACATTCGCAAGAGTGCCAGGCCGCTCCCCGCGCTGGCGTATCGGCTTGGCATCCTCCAGCGCCTGTTTCAGGCGATCGCGAAACTGTGCGTCATAGGATATCCCGAGGGCAGCACCACTCTCGACCCGGTCGCGGCCGTCGGTTCGAATGAGCGCAATGTCGATGCCATCCATGCTGGTTCCGCTCATCAGCCCGATCGCCGTCTTCATCTGCGTCATCCCGCACTCAGCCCCAAAGAAAACATTCACAATGCAAACACGTGCACTTTTCAGCAAACAGTGCTAAACGCCGCGCAAATATCCAGCAAGTCCTCATTCTTCTCCAAGCAGCCCACCGAAAGAGACAGGTCATGTCCGAATTCAAGTCCGATTTCCTTCACACCCTCCATGAACGCGGTTTCATCCACCAGACATCCGACAATGCCGGACTGGATGCGCTGTTCAACAAGGAAACCGTGACGGCCTATATCGGCTTTGATCCGACGGCGCCGAGCCTGCATGCCGGCGGCCTGATCCAGATCATGATGCTGCACTGGATGCAGGCGACCGGCCATCAGCCGATCTCGCTGATGGGCGGCGGCACCGGCATGGTCGGAGACCCGTCCTTCAAGGACGAAGCGCGTCAGCTGATGACGCCAGAAACCATCGCCTCCAACATCGCCAGTATCAAATCGGTGTTCTCCAACTACCTGACCTACGGCGACGGGCCAAAAGACGCCCTGATGATCAACAATGCCGACTGGCTGCTGGGCATCAACTACCTTGAGTTCCTGCGCGATGTCGGCCGCCACTTTTCGGTCAATCGCATGCTGGCCTTCGACAGCGTCAAGACCAGGCTCGACCGCGAGCAATCGCTTTCGTTCCTCGAATTCAATTACATGATCCTGCAGGCCTACGATTTCGTCGAACTTTACAAGCGCACCGGTTGCCGCCTGCAGATGGGCGGCTCCGACCAGTGGGGCAACATCATCAACGGTATCGATCTCGGCCACCGCATGGGAACGCCGCAGCTTTACGCACTGACATCGCCGCTTTTGACCACATCGTCGGGCGCCAAGATGGGCAAATCGGTCAACGGCGCCATCTGGCTCAACCCGGACATGATGTCGGCCTATGACTTCTGGCAGTACTGGCGCAATACCGAAGACGCCGACGTGTCGCGCTTCCTCAAGCTCTACACAACGCTGCCGATGGGCGAAATCGCACGTCTCTCACAGTTGGCCGGTACCGAGATCAACGAGGTGAAGAAGATCCTGGCAACTGAAATCACCGCGACATTGCACGGACGTGCGGCGGCAGAAGAAGCAGCCGAGACCGCCCGCAAGACTTTTGAGGAAGGCGCTCTTGCCGCCAACCTGCCATCCATCGATGTGCCTGCGACCGAACTTGAAGCCGGAATCGGCGTTCTAGCGCTGTTCGTGCGCGCCGGGCTGGCAGAGTCCAACGGCAAGGTGCGGCAGTTCCTCAAGGACGGTGCCGTTCGCCTCAACGATACCGTCGTTGGCGACGATCGCCAGGTGATCGGCACCGGTGACGTCACCGCAGATGGCGTCATCAAGCTGTCGCTCGGCAAGAAGAAGCACATCCTCGTCCGTCCGGCTTGAAATACGCGCGACATCGAGTGAAACCCAAACCGGCGGTGACCCCGCCGGTTTTTTTATTGGAATTCGAAGATGCTGCGGAACACGCCGGGCGCAATGATCGACAAGGGGTTGATCGTCAGGTTCGGTTTGGCGAACGGGCCGACCAGCTTGAAGGTGATCCCGAGCAGGCCGCGATCCCTGCCATTGCCGAGGAGCACGCCGATCAACGGCAGTTCCCCGAACAAACGGTTGAGCCCGTAGGCCGGCATGAATGTTCCGGTCATGTCCATATTGCCATTTGCGTCGCGCACCGTGCCCTGGAACGTGGCGCCGACATCAACCCCGCGCACCACCCCGCTGTCGATTGCAATCGTTCCGTTGTCGAGCGCCACATTGGCGGAGCCGCGTTCGAAGCGGGCCGAACTGACATCGATATTCTTCTTCACCGCCTGGTTGAGGCTTCTGCCATCAGCGCCGGTCGGTGTGGAGACGATGGATTGCAGCCGTGCTTCGTTGACGAGCGAAAACTTGCGGATATCGATGTTGCCACGCCAGGAACTGCCGCCGCGATCTCGCAGCTTGAGGTTCAAAAGACCGCCACGCATGTTGCTGTAGATATTGGCAAACCGCGCCAGAGAGCCCGCATCGCCGCTGGTCAGTTCCAGCGTGTTATCAGCACCATTTTTCGTCAACTTGGCGACCACGGCCTGACCGCTGTCGGTGACCGCCGTCAGATCGACGGCATCAATCTGCTTACCCCTCGCCGCGTAGCTCAGATTGACATTCGACAATGTCTCGGAGTGGAAGCCAGTCACCTGTTGAAGGTTTGCATTAATGGCTATCCGCTTGCTGTCACCATTTCCGTCCCCATCGCCTGATCCGCTGCGCAGGCTTTCGATGACCGGCCGCATATCGGCAGACATGCCATTGACGGCAACGGCAAAGCCACCTTTCTGGCGCTTGATGTTGACGGCATAGTTATCGCCTTTGGAGAGTTGAACCGAGGAAAACTCTCCGGAATTCAAACCGGATTTGTCGAGAACGAGTGAACCCGCAGCGCCGAAGCCGTCGCCGTTCAGCTTCAGATCATCAATCTGCGTGATGCCGTCAGCTGTGGATGCCGAAAAGGTCGCCTTGGCGCCGATACCTGCGCCTTTCGACCAGCCGATCCAGGGAAGCGAAATGGAGGCATTACCAAGATCGGCCGAAACCGTGTGCCGGTCGTTGTCGTTGATCAAGACATCCAGCGCAACAGGTCCATTGATGATGCCGGCAAGTCCGGGGGCCATCTTGGCAAGCTCGCCATCGTTGAGCATTCCGGAAATCTCGCGCTTGCGCGAAACCGTGCTGCCAGCCCCGACAGGCTCGACGACGGAAATATCCATCTCTCCGCCATCGATATCGGCTTTTGCCTCCAGCACCGCCTGGTTGGGGTCGATCCGCATTGTCCCCTTGATGTCGGAGATGGCGCGTCCGGCAAACGGTTTGTTGACGGTCACGCCATCCAGCTGCATCTGCACCTGCCATTGTGGCGGCGGTGGTTTCTGGGCGGTGACGAGACCGAACCGCGCACCGACCTCGGCTGTCATCTCGCCGGAAAAATCCTCCGGCTTGAAAGGGGTTCGCTGCAGCGCGAGAATCGGCCGGTAACTGACAAGTTCAGCGATTGCATCTGCCTGCCCCCCGACATCAAGTTTCATTTCGGCAATCAGCGGTTTTTCGTAGGTATTGGGGATGACGAAATTGCCACCATTCACCGTGGCAGAGCGCCCCGAAGGAAAATAGGCCGTTCCGCGCTGGATCTCCACATCCATACGCTCGCCCTTCAGCTTGAAGGCACCGGCAGCATCGCGCAATGGCGGGATATCGCCGGCCAGATTGACCCGCGTATCGGCGATGTTGAATTGAACGCTTAGTTCCTCGGCGTTCAGGTCGATAGGCCCGACGGTACGTGTAATGCGTCCCATCGGCAGGAACACCTCGATCTTGCCGTCCGTCACCGTGCCGCCGAAGATATTGTTGATCACCCAGCGCCGCGCTGTCTTGCCCACCCACCAGGGCCAGAGCTGTTTCACGGCCGCAGCCTGTATCTTGCTGGTCAGGAGGGCAAAGCTGATCTGTGGCGAGGCATTCCCGAAGGTCATGGATAGCGAACCCGCAGCCGTCCCGAGCCCGCTTGCGACCGTCAGTTCGTCGAACACCAGCTGATGACTTTCCGACAGGTAACGTCCCTGCGCCTTGGCATCGAATATCAGAGGCGCCTCGGACACATCGACCGGCGACGAACTGGCGGCCTGCAACAGGAGATCGACTGAAAAGCCCTTTTTCCCGGCAAGAACTGCCGGATCAAGATCGGCAATCGCGCCGGTAAACGGGAAAGTCGACCGGCCAACACGCACCATCGAGGGCAGAATTTCGATTCTTTCGCGGGCGAAATCATAGCTGACATTGAGTTCGGAAGGCTTGAGTTCGGATGTGAACCCGCCTGCATCGAATGCGCCACCGTTGGTACGACCGTTCAACTGCAGTGTCGGTGTTGTGTTTTCACCACCGCGCGTTGCCTTGATGGTCAAATCGGCGCTGCTGCTGATCCCGAAGGCAAGTTCCGTCGCAGAATCATTGCGATGCAGGAAGGCCGACAGGGGCAAACCGGCGGCGGAACCGTCGAGCGTCGTGATCCGCCCGTTTTGCCGGTCGGCGCGAAGATGCAGTTCCGATAACTGTCCGTCGATAGAGAAGGCGCCGTCAATCTGCATCGAGCCATCGGCTGTGCGCTTGAAATCCACGGCCTCCACCACGACGGGGACGATACGCTGGCGAGGACCGGCAAACGACAATCGCAAATCAGCGATGCGCACGGTTTCGGTATTGCTGTGGCCGATCAGTTGCGAGATCCGGTCTATCTGGTCGAAAGCGACCTCCAGCCCTCCGGCAACATCGGCAATGCGAATGGTCGTCAGATCGATCGGCTTGCCCTGCGGCAGCAGCGACGGGTCAAGCACCGCGCCTTCAGCCTCAAGCCGCGAAACGGCAACCCGACCGGTCACCAAAGCCAGTGGGTTGAGTTCGATAAAGACGGAATTGGTGGTGACCAGGCGCTTGCTGGAGGCGTTATCCACCAGAGTCACGTCCCGCGCCTTCAGCGCCAGCGCACCATTCGACGTCACCCGCAACACCGTACTGCCGACCTCGGCATGATAACCGCTGCCGAGCGCTGAGTTCAGTGCGGTCTGCGCCCGCGCATTCAACGGCTCGTCAAGAAACCCACCTTCAATGGCCCCCACAAGCGCTGCACCAAGCAGAAGAATAATCGCGGCAACGACTGACGTTACGGTGAAGACGAAATGGGAAATCCCACGTTTGTTCGGTGCGTGAACGATACATGGGTCATGGGCCTGCGCCGATGGCAGGGAATGCAGAACGACAATGTCTTCCTTGCGAAACGATACTTTTTCGCCGCGGATTTCATTCATCAGCGCCGGCGGCCTCCGGAAGTGTGAAAAAGAATCATGCGGTATTTCCCATCTGCTGCGATTCCATCGCGCGGCATTAGGCGACTCCATGCCATGACGCCGTACGCACGTCGTACGTGGTTGATTTATCTCATGTTATCGCTCGAGAATGCCAAGGGCGTATCGAAGCGTCTTTGGGCATTTTGCATCCGTGACACAGTAGTTAAAGAACGATCCCGGGGCAAACGATGTCTGCCGTTCCAAGCATCTTCCCTGTGCGCGAAACATCCATCCGTCCCTGCGGCGCTGGACGGGCCGGGCTCCAATTGGATATGCCTCATGCGACAAACTTTTGCGGCACATGCCCCAGAAAAAAGGAATAACCATGGCGAACCTGACCGAAGGCGCAATCGCACCAGACTTTACCCTGCCCCGCGACGGCGGCGGAACCGTTTCGCTAAAGGATTTCAAGGGACAATCGGTCGTACTTTTCTTCTACCCGAAGGATGACACCAGCGGCTGCACCACCGAATCGATCGCCTTTAGCGGGCTTCTGGGTGAATTTTCGGCAGCTGGAGCGGTGGTGATTGGCATGTCTCCCGATTCGGTGAAGAAGCACGACAAATTCGCGAAGAAATATGATCTTTCCGTCATCCTCGCCTCGGATGAAGATCTGGCAGTCTTGAACAGCTATGGCGTCTGGGTCGAAAAAAGCATGTACGGCCGCAAATATATGGGAGTTGAGCGGACAACCCTGCTGATTGGTCCGGATGGGGTCATCCGCCGCATCTGGCCGAAGGTGAAGGTCGCCGGTCATGCCGAAGAGGTGCTGGCCGCCGCCAAAAACCTTGCCAACGAAACGGCATGACAATGACAAGCCTTCCGGCGATCCGAAGTCTGCGTGATGGGGCAGTTCGCGCGATCCGCGCCGCAGATCTGGATATCAAGACACTTTTGACCCAGGAAACGGCACGCCGCTGGAGTGAGAGAACCCTGTCGCTGCGCTCACCGCTCGATGTGACCGTGCCTGACCGGCCCGGACGGCCTGAAAAGCCGGAATTGATACCGCCAAGACAAATGCCAAAGCGCGCGCTGACCACGGACCGAGGCCGGATCGCCCTCCTCCACGCCATCGCCCATATCGAACTCAATGCCGTCGATCTGGCGCTTGATATCGTCGCCCGCTTTGCCACGGAACCCGTTCCGAATTCGTTTTTCGACGGCTGGATGAAGGTGGCCTTCGAGGAGGCTAAGCATTTCCGCATGGTGCGCGATCGTCTGCGCCAGCTCGGCGCCGATTATGGCGACCTGCCCGCCCATGACGGGCTCTGGCAGGCAGCCCATGACACCCGCAACGACCTCACGGCACGGCTGGCGGTGGTGCCGCTGATTCTCGAGGCGCGCGGTCTCGACGTGACACCGGCCCTGCAGGCGAAGATGCGGGAGGCCGGCGATCTGGAAAGCGCCGCGGTGCTCGACGTGATCTACGAGGACGAAAAAGGCCATGTGGCTGTCGGCGCCAAATGGTTCCGTTTCCTCTGCGCCCGGCAGAAGAAAGACCCAGCCGCCGCGTTTCAGGCTTTGGTCAGGGCCAACTTTCGCGGTCCTCTAAAAGCACCATTCAACGACATCGCTCGCGCTGAAGCCGGCCTGACGCCATCTTTCTACCGGTCGATGACGGCCTCCGTAAACACCTGAGACGTCACCACAAAACCCCTCAGGCAAGGCTTTATTAACCTTAACAGTGTCTAATCGCGCCTATCAGGACAGGCAGAATCGCACGCGTTGGGGGTGAGTTGGTGTCTACGGAAAGCCAGGTTTTCGGCAAGCGCGCGCAAAAACACATCATCATTCTGGCAAGCGGCGATAAGGTTCGCCACATGACCTTTCAGCCATGGATGGCCGCACTTTCGGTCTGCGCCATCTCGGTTTTTTCGATCGGCTATCTTGCCGCGACGTCCTATCTGGTACTGCGCGATGATCTGATCGGCGGCACGATGGCGCGCCAGGCGCGTATGCAGTACGAATATGAAGACAGGATCGCCGCCTTGCGGGCGCAGGTCGACCGCGTCACCAGCCGCCAGCTCCTCGATCAGCAAGTCGTCGAAGACAAGGTCGAAAAGCTGCTGCAGCAACAAATGGCGCTGTCATCGCGCCACGGCCGCCTTGGAACATTGCTCGACCGTGCCGAGGAATCCGGGATCGCGGAGAAGGACGTTCAGCCGCCAGAGATAACACCCCTCGCCTACGAAAAGCGGGCCGATGCCAGCGGTGGCGTCAAGGCTATTGAACGATTGATGGGCCTGGGTGGCAAGGCAGCAGAACAGAAGACGGCGCTTGCCTATGCGCCGCAATCCGCCCCGAAAGGACGGGAAGGCATGTCCGACCGGGCCGACCGTCTGTTTTCGAAGGTAACCTTGTCGCTCAAGGATATCGAGCAGCAACAGAAAGCTCGTATCGATAACCTCACGGCAGGCGCATCGGAAGCCACCGATGCCATCATGACCATCCTTGCGCGTACCGGTGTAAAGGTGGCCGCAGACGAGGTTGCAGCTTCCGCGCCCATCACGGAAGACGCGGATGCCATCGGCGGTCCGTTCGTCGAGCCGGAAACGGCCGAAGCCTTCGATGATTCTCTTGTCGGGCTCGATACCGCACTTGCCCGCCTCGAAAGTGTTCGCAGCCAGGCACGGAAGCTACCTTTCAACAATCCGTCGCCGGCAAGCGACATTACCAGCAGCTTTGGCAATCGGCCCGACCCCTTCCTTGGCCGGTTGGCGCTACATGCCGGCATCGATTTTCGGGCTCCGACGGGAACTCGCATCCTTGCAACGGCTCCCGGCACGGTGATCACTGCGGGCAAGACCGGCGGTTACGGCAATATGGTTGAAATCGACCATGGCAACGGCATCACCACCCGCTATGCGCATCTGTCGACCATTTTGGTCAATGCCGGCGACAAGATTACCACCGGCGAGGCCATTGCCCGTTCCGGCAGCACCGGCCGTTCCACTGGTCCGCACCTGCATTACGAGGTACGTTTGAATGGCGAGGCCGTCGATCCGATGCGCTTCCTGACGGCAGGCATTAAGCTCAGCCACTACATCAATTGAACTTGGCAGCTGCGCTGCTGCTCTTGACGCAACAGGATGCAATTTGCTGCTATCCTGTTGTTGGTAGTCCATTTTTGACTCTTTCATCGCGCAAACCACCGGTTTTCTTGACTTTGCTTGGCTATGGGACTATGAGCCCCAGCGACGGCAGTTAAAGCATGCGCCGATTGACCAGTGTTCGACCGAACCGGAACGGAAACAGATTTCCCTTTGACCACTTTTTCAGACCTTGGCCTAAGCCAAAAAGTTCTTACCGCAGTAACAGACGCGGGCTACACCATCCCCACACCGATCCAGGCAGGCGCGATTCCGCCGGCCCTGCAGCGGCGTGATATTCTGGGTATCGCCCAGACGGGCACGGGTAAGACGGCATCCTTCGTGCTGCCGATGCTGACGCTTCTGGAAAAGGGCCGCGCCCGCGCTCGTATGCCGCGCACGCTCATTTTGGAGCCGACGCGCGAACTGGCAGCCCAGGTCGCTGAAAACTTTGAGAAATACGGTAAGAACCACAAGCTGAATGTCGCCTTGCTGATCGGCGGCGTGTCCTTCGATGAACAGGACCGCAAGCTTGAGCGTGGCGCCGACGTGCTGATCTGCACGCCAGGCCGCTTGCTCGACCATTGCGAACGCGGCAAGCTTCTGATGACCGGCGTCGAGATCCTGGTCATCGATGAAGCCGACCGCATGCTCGACATGGGCTTCATTCCCGACATCGAGCGCATCGCCAAGCTGATCCCGTTCACGCGCCAGACCCTGTTCTTCTCGGCCACCATGCCGCCGGAAATTCAGAAACTGGCCGACCGGTTCCTGCAGAATCCGGAGCGCATTGAGGTGGCCAAGCCTTCCTCGACGGCATCGACCGTGACACAACGCTTGGTCGCGACTCACAGCAAGGATTACGAAAAGCGCGCCGTTCTGCGCGATCTGATCCAGAAGCAGGAAGACCTGAAGAACGCCATCATCTTCTGTAATCGCAAGCTGGATGTTGCCGACCTGTACCGCTCGCTTTCGCGTCACGGCTTCTCGGTCGGCGCTCTGCACGGCGATATGGATCAGAGTTCACGCACGAAAATGCTTGCGGGTTTCAAGGACAATGCAATCACGCTGCTGGTTGCGTCCGACGTTGCTGCACGCGGCCTCGACATTCCGGATGTCAGCCACGTGTTCAATTTTGACGTGCCGATCCATGCGGAAGACTATGTCCACCGTATCGGCCGCACCGGCCGCGCTGGCCGCTCGGGTGCCGCGTTCACTCTGGTTTCAAAGCGCGACACGAAATTCGTCGATGCAATCGAAAAGCTGATCGACAAGAACATCGAGTGGCTGAACGGCGACCTTTCCGCGCTGCCCGCACCGATGGAAAGCCACGACAGTGGAAAATCCGAGCGCGGCGGCCGTGATGGCAAGCGCGGCGGACGCCGCAATGACAGGGAGCGTGATCACGCGCCCCGGTCTGTGGCCAGTCACAAATCGGACATCAAAGCAGACGATAGTCCGGCAGTCGTAGCAGCCCCTCTCGAACCGGTAGTAGCAAAGGCAGAACCTGTGAGATCAGAACGCAAGGCAGAAACGAAACCGCAGAATGCCGGCCGTAACAGCAACCGTCCTGCTCCCCAGCCGTATCCTGCCAATGATGACAACCGCGACCGCCGCAACCGTTATCGCCGCGACCAGGACGACGGCCCGACGCCGGTCGGTTTCGGCGACGATATCCCGGCTTTCATGCTGATCGCCGGCAAGGCCTGAGCCTTACAGCAATCGCATGGCATATCCAGGCATAGATTTTCCCGGTGTGGGATCAGGGCTTGCCGTCATCAATGACGGCAAGCTTTTGCTTTGCCGGCGCTTGAAGGCGCCGGAAGCAGGACACTGGGGCATTGTCGGTGGCAAGGTCGATCATATGGAACCGGCAGCCGACGCCGCTCGCCGTGAGGCGGAAGAAGAGAGCGGCCTGAAAATCCATTCGGCACGGTTTCTTTGCCACAGCGAGCAACGGATCGAGGCTGACCGGCAGCACTGGATTTCGCTGATTTATGTGACAGAGCATTTCTCCGGCGAACCGCAGTTGACGGAACCCGACAAACTCTCCGACATCGGCTGGTACTCTCTTGACGACCTGCCACAGCCTCTGTCGCTGTTTGCGCAGGATGCCGTAAAGGCATTACGGGCGCTGGCTATTTCTTAGCCCGCAAGGCTGCCTGATAGGCAAGCCGCACCCAACGAGCCATTTCGTCAGGATCATCGAAAGCCTCCTCCGGAACGGACCAGTACGGCATCTTCACCGGTTTGCCCTTGCCGTCATAACTCCATTGCGAACTGCCGGCCGCCTCGAATTCACCGGCGCTCTCGGTGTCCGCCTTGAGCAGGATATCGCCGCTCACCTCCAGTGCCAGAATCCGCCCCTCGAAATAGATGCCCTTGCCGCCAAACATGCGTTTGACCGTGACCGGGCCAAGGGCTGAAAACATCTCCTCGATAGCTGCATTGTCCATTCTGATCAGCCTTTCAATATGCCGCCTGCGGCGATGATCGCCTCCGGTGTGTCGAGATCGAGATGCGCAGCCGGCCCGATATCGACATCGACCACCGGCAGCCCACAGGTTTCGATGATATGGCGCGCGCCGATATCGCCTTGCAGGTGCCTGATCGATTCGAATGTCGATCTCGGCAATATAACCGGATTACCGCGCTTTCCGGCAGAAACGGCACGAACGATCGTCAGCCCGCGCCCGGCCTTGAATGCCGAAATCAACGCGGCAAGGTCTTCGGCCGAAACCCATGGCATGTCCGCCAGCAGCACCAGCACCCCATCAGCGTCATTGCCGGCGGCATTCACCCCGGCGATCAGCGATGAGGCCATGCCCGTCGAATAAGCGGCATTTTCGACAACGATGACGTTCAGTCCCGCAAGTGCTTCACGAATCTCGGTTTGCCTGTGACCGGTAATCGCCAGGACACGTTGAACACCGGCACCCAAGGCTGCCTGCGCGCTGCGGCGCACGAGTGGCACGCCATCAAATTCCGCCAGCAGCTTGTGCTGGCCTGTTGCGCCCATCCGCGAGGCACGGCCAGCAGCGAGCAAGACGGCCACGACGGAAACACCATTCGGTTCAGAACTCGCCAAGCCACGCGGCAAGGGTCGTGTCGGTATCTCCATCAAAAGCCCGCCAACACCAAGCCCGGTAATATCGTGCACCGTCGGCCATTCGCCGGCTAAGATCCTGTTCAGGATCCAGTCGAAACCATTCTCCTTGGGGCTGCGGGCGCAGCCCGGCGCTCCGATGACTGGAATATCCCCAACTCTGCCGAGAACGAGCAGATTGCCGGGATCGACCGGCATGCCGACATGATCGACAGCCCCGCCCGCAAGCCGGATGGCGGCGGGAATGACATCATCGGCGTCAGCAACCGCGGAAGCGCCAAAGACAATGATCATCTCGAATCTTTGCCTCCCCTTTAAAATCGCTGCCGCAACGGCTTGGGTATCATGCGGCACGCGCTGCTCGTCCACCAACACGCTCGATGATAGCCGCAATCGCGCCTCAAGGTTCTGGCGCGTCTTGTCCATCACGCTGGGCTTCAGTGTGGGTAACAGAGTTGCGATCAGCCCGACACGGCGCGCGGCGAACGGCTTGACTCTGAAGGCGCGCTCAGCCCGCAGAAGCGCCGCGGCTTCATCAACAAACCGTTCTGCAACGGCAAGCGGGATGATCTTGATGGTCGCCACCATATCGCCGGATCGAACCGGCACGTGATCGGCAAGACAGGCGAGCGTAATGGCCGGATCGATGCGGTTGAGCCGGTCGATGACAGCGCGGCTGGCAACGAAAAGCCCATCGACCGCGGAGTGAATATTGATCCGCCCGGTTGCCGCTTTCGAGAAGGTCAGGTGATCGCGATCGATCGCTGCCGCAATCCGGGAGGCTGCCTCGTCCTCCAGCAGATCACCGGGCTCCAGGCGGGCGACGATGACCTCAGAGAAACCCGCTCCTTGCAACGCGGCAATATCAGCCAAGGAAATAACATGTCCCTTTGCCAGCCGCCCCTCGGGCAACTTGGCTGAATGCGCGAGAATGGCGCCTTCTGCCTTGCCCACCGGCACCGGACCAAATTTCATTCTTTAGTCCCTCGCCCGGCCGTTACATCGCGCGTCCGCAGCGTAAGGATAATATCGGCAAGGATGGCGACAGCGATCTCGGCCGGATTGGAGGCGCGAATATCGAGGCCGATCGGGGCATGAATATGGGCGATCCTGTTTTCATCCACCCCCAGTTTCATCAGCCGCTCGACCCGGCGGGCATGGGTCTTGCGGCTTCCCAGCGCTCCAACATAGAAGCACCCCGCCTCAAGCGCTTGCGCCAGAGGAAAATCATCGATTTTGGGATCGTGGGTAACCGCGACCAAGGCCGTATAGGCATCGAGTGGCGTATGCCGAAGCGCATCCTCCGGCCATTCGGCAACGAGCTTCGTCTGGCCGAAACGCTCCTGCGTCGCAAAGGCGCTACGGGGATCGATGATCGACAGATCGAACCCGGCGATATCCGCCATGATGGCGAGCGCCTGCGAGATATGCACCGCGCCGATCACGACGATGCGCGGCGGCGGCAGGTAGACATTGACGAAGGCCGCCTGCCCGCCGATTTCGACAATCCCGGATTTGCCCGTACGCAGCGCAGACTCTATGGATTGTGCAACGGAAGGATCATGTGGCTCTCCCTCGTGGAAGAGCCGTGTCGTTCCCGTGTCGAGTTCGGTAATCGTCACCGTTGCCAATCGCGCCCCGCGCGCCGCGTTCAGCCTCTGCAGATGCCCCACCAACATCGCTTATCCCAGCCTTTCGACATAGATGCGGATGCGGCCGCCGCAGGACAGGCCAACCCGCCAGGCGGTCGCGTCGGCAACGCCGAATTCGAGAATGCGTGCCGTCCCCGACGTGATGACTTCGGCGGCCTCGACGATCACGGCCCCCTCGACGCAGCCACCGGAAACGGAGCCGTGAAAATTACCCTCCGAATCGATGACCAGATGGCTGCCGACCGGTCTCGGTGCCGAGCCCCAGGTTTCGATGACGGTCGCAATGGCCACACCGCGTCCATCGGCATGCCACTCCCCGGCAACCGTCAACGGGTCGGGATAAAGAGGCTGGTCCAGCATCTGCTCTCCTCCTGTTTCAGTTATCGCCGCCGCATGAAACGGCGGGGATCGGCATCAGCTGTTCTTTTCCCGGAAAGAGCTTCCGCCAGATCGGACACCGCTTCAAGGTTATGCACAGCGCGGAATTCGTCAACATGCGGCAACATGGCCCGGACGCCACGCGCCCGCGCCTCGAAACCATCAAAACGCAGCAGCGGATTAAGCCAGATCAGACGGCGGCAGGACCGGTGCAGCCGGTCCATCTCGATTTTGAGATCGCCGATATCGTCACGCTCAAGACCATCGGTAATCAGAAGCACGATGGCGCCCTGCCCGAGCACCCGGCGCGACCAGAGACGATTGAATTCATGCAGTGTTTCACCGATCCGCGTGCCGCCGGACCAGTCGCTGACGGCGCGCAGGCAATCGTCCATCGCCGCATCGGGATCGCGCTTCTTCATCTGGCGGGTCACGTTGCTCAGCCGGGTTCCGAACAGGAACGTGTGGACCCGGCGGCGCTTTTCGGTCAGCACATGCAGGAAATGCAGGAAGATCCGGGTGTATTGGCTCATCGAGCCGGAAATGTCGGCCAGCACCACCAGCGGCGGATGAAGGGTCTTGGGCTCGCGAAACCGCGGCAGGATGAGATCGCCGCCGGTTTTCATCGCATCGCGCATCGTTGCACGCGGATCGATGCGGCGCGGCCGGTGCGAAGCGCGAAAACGGCGTGTCCTCACCTCATCCATCGGCAGTACCAGCGCCGACAAAGCCTTCTTGGCATCGGCAATCTCGGCTGCCGACATCTGCGCGAAATCCGCCCGGCGCAGCAGTTCCCGGCCGGACGCGGTAAATCGCGCATCGATCTCAATATCCGGTTCATCGCGCACCGGCCGCGCCACATCGCGATCGGCAAACAGCGCATCGCTGACGCGGGCCTCGCCTGCGCGGCGTGGTGCTTTCTCGCGTGAATCAGGTGCTACCGGCGACATCATCGCGATCATCTTGCCGATCAGGTCGCGCGACCGCCAGAACAGCCGGAAGGCTTCGTTAAAAATCGCCTGGTCCTCATGGCGCTTGACGAAGACCGATTGTAGCGTGGCTTGAAATTCGTCGCGGTTGCCAATGCCGATCAACGCGACGGCTTCGATCGCATCGGCGACTGCCCCCGGCCCGATCTTCAAACCCGCTTTGCGCAAGGCGCGGGCGAAGAAGACGATATTGTCGGCAAACCGCCCGTCACCTTCATGCAGCGGTGGAAGAACTGCGCCGTCTCCTGTCCGGGCTGCCGTCTCCATGACATCACCCTGCCGCCAGAAGTTCGGCCTTGACGTCGTCGAGGATTTTCCGGCCGTCGCCGCCTTCGATCCGGGCGATGTCATCCTGGTATTTCAGAAGCGTGCCCAGCGTGTCGGAGATGGTTTCAGGATCAAGCGCCAGGCGATCGAGTTCGGTCAACGCTGTCGCCCAGTCGATGGTTTCGGCAACACCAGGATTCTTGAACAGATCAATGGTTCGCAACCGCTGCACGTAACCGACGATTTCGCGCGACAGACGCTCGTTGCAGCCCGGCACCTTGCGGCGAATGATGTCCAGCTCCTGCGCGGCCTTGGGATAATCGACCCAGTGGTAGAGACAGCGGCGCTTCAATGCGTCGTGGACTTCGCGGGTGCGATTCGTCGTAATGATGACGATGGGCGGCTCCTGCGCCCTGATCGTCCCGAGTTCCGGAATAGTCACCTGAAAGTCGGAAAGTACTTCAAGCAGAAAAGCTTCGAAGGCCTCGTCTGTGCGGTCGAGTTCATCGATCAGAAAAACCGGTGCCTTTCCGGCCTCTGCCGAGATCGCCTGGAGAACCGGGCGGCGGATCAGGTATTTCTCCGAAAATATGTTGCTTTCGACCGCCTGGCGATTGGCGTTACCCGAAGCTTCCGACAATCTGATCTCCAGCATCTGCGCCGGATAGTTCCACTCGTAGACGGCCGAGGAAATATCCAGGCCTTCGTAACACTGAAGGCGGATCAACGGCCGGTCGAGTGCCTTTGCCAGGACCTTGGCGATTTCGGTCTTGCCGACGCCCGCCTCGCCTTCGAGAAACAAAGGGCGCTTCATTCTAAGTGACAGGAAAAGCACGGTCGAAAGCGCCGTTCCGGCAAGATAATCACCGGCTTCCAGCATCTCCATCGTCTCGGCGATCGAGGCAGGCAATGCGCCATTCGTGTATGTCGTCATGTTTCCTCGCTCCGTTGGAGGAAATCTATAACGTGCGGTAGTCCCGGTCCAGATAGACGAGTGCCGGTTTCTGCTGGCCGAGCGTGACCGCAACGACCTGTCCGAACAGAACGATGTGCGTGGCAACGGTCTTGATATCGATCAGCCGGCAATCGAATGCCGCAACGGCTTCACCAAGAATCGGCGCACCTGTCTTCAACTCGCCCCAGGTGCCGTGAGAGAATCGCTCTGACGGATCGACAGCGTTCTTGCCCGAAAAGACATGAGCGAGATCCATCTGGTCTGCGCCGAGCAGATTGAGCCCGAAGCTACCGCTCTCGGCGAAGATGTCGTTGCGCGGATTGGCTCCATTGAGGCACACGAGCAGCGTTGCCGGATCGTCGGATACCGAACATGCGGCCGTGATTGTCACCCCACGCCGCGCACCTTCGTGGGCGGCCGTGACGATATGCACATGCCCGGCCAGCCGGCTCATGGCATCACGGTAGGTCAGCGGGTCCAGTTGGGTCTTGTCCAACACGGCAGTCTCCAGATCGATGTACGTTTCTAACACATAGACATTGCAACGAAATATGAAACCCATCGTCTGGTTTTTCTTCGTCATTTACGGCAATCGCCATTCCCGGTGCGCAGGTTCCGATCTTTTCCTTTGACCCCTGCCGCCACATCTTTAAAACATGGGCGTTCTCAACTGGATAAGCGCATGTTTCGTTCGATTTTTGCCAGCCTTGTGATTGCCGGATCGGTGCAGGCCGCTCCCGCATTGGCTGCGGGCCTGAAGATCGCCGTCGTCGCTCCGGCTGATGGACCGTTCGCGCTTCTCGGGCAACAGATTCTGGATGGCGCCCGCTTTCAGGCAGAAGATCGCGGGTCTGAGATCATCGCCATTCCGGAAACCTGCGAGCCGAAGGATGCGGAGACCCTGACGAAGACACTGCTTGCCAGCGGCGCCGAGGCAGCGATCGGTTTCCTGTGCACTGAAAGCCTGGAGGCGGCGCTGCCGGCGTTGGCCGAGGCCGGTATTCCAGCGCTGACCTTGAGCGTTCGCTCCGATATCCTGATGGAAGACGCGCTGAAAAAGAAATGGCCGTTCTTCCGGTTGGTGCCGAGCGCCAAGGCCGAAGCAGAAAAGGTGACGGAAATCATCCTGTCGCGCTGGAAGAACGAACCTCTGGGACTGATCGAAGACGGAACGATCCACGGGCGCGAACTGGTGGAAAGCGTGCGCAGCGCCTTGGCCGAAATCGGCCTGACACCAACCTTCTCAGACACCTACCGCCCCGCCCAGGAACAGCAGGTCAGCCTTGTCCGAAGGCTTGCCAAGAGTGGCGCGACACACGTATTCACCGGCGGAGATCGCGCCGATACAGCCATTATCGCTCGCGATGCCGCATCCGAACAGGTCTCGCTGACGCTTATGGGCGGCGAAACGCTGGATGCGGCAAACCTGCCGGTTCCGCTGGCAAATGGTGTCCTGGCTGTCGCCCTGCCCGATTATGCCACTCTGCCGGACGCCAAGGCCACCGTCGACGCCATGACAGCGGCCAAACTGCTTCCGGAGGGTTACGTATTGCCGGCATTTGCAGCTGTTACGCTGCTGGAGCAGGCAAAGGACCAGGCAGGCAAGGACGGAGGCCCGGTATTGGCTGCGCTGGCCAAAGGCCCATACCAGACCGTTCTCGGCCCTATCCGCTTCAGCGCCGGTCACGAACTGGCCGAAAACCCCTACCGCCTGCTGGAATGGCAAAACAACCGGTTCATTACTGCTCCGGCCGTTTCGGGAAGCCCGTGATGCGCCCGGGGCCGCGCAACGCGATAACTGATGTTGGTGGCTTGAAGGTCGGCAATGCCGAGGATCATAGGCTGAAATCCGGCGTGTCCGCCGTCGTCTGTGATCAACCGGCCATCGCTGCGGTACAGGTTCTGGGTGGCGCCCCCGGTACGCGGGAAACCGATCTTCTGGAACCACACAACACCGTGCAGACCGTCGATGCCATCGTTCTGTCGGGCGGGTCGGCCTTCGGGCTCGATGCAGCCTCCGGCGCCCAGGCCGCGCTGCGCCAGATGGGCCGTGGTTTTCCGGTCGGAGACCTACATATCCCGATCGTCCCAGCCGCCATCCTCTTCGACCTGATCAATGGTAGCGACAAGGATTGGGGCCTCTACCCGCCCTATCGTGAACTGGGTTACGCAGCCGTACAGGCGGCGGCGCTGGAGTTTTCCACAGGCACCGCCGGCGCGGGGACCGGTGCCTTGACCGCCACCTTCAAGGGTGGGCTCGGCACCGCCTCGACGATCCTCGACAACGGCATCACTATCGGTGCACTGGTCGCCGTCAACGCGCTGGGGTCGGCGACCATCGGTGACGGCAGGCATTTCTGGGCGGCACCGTTCGAGGAAGGTGCAGAGTTTGGCGGCATCGGCATGCCGCATCCATTTCCAAAGGATGCGCGAGACCTTCGCATCAAGTTCCGCGGCAGGCAGAGTGAAACTAAAAATACCACGATCGCGGTGATCGCTACCGATGCGGTTCTGACCAAGGCCGAGGCAAAACGGCTGGCGATCGCCGCTCACGACGGTTTTTCCCGTGCGCTGTGGCCGTCCCATACTCCGCTTGACGGCGACCTGGTTTTTTCGCTGGCGACAGGAACCAGCGGCAAAACCATATCGCTGCAGGATTTCATTGATCTTGGCGCGGCTGCCGCATCCGTCATGGCCCGCGCCATCGCCCGTGGTGTGCACGATGCGACGCCGCAGGAAAACGATCTGCTTCCCGTTTGGGCGGTGCAGCGCTAGACCCGGCATGACGGAAGCGGCAACATCGGTTGTTTGCCACGAAAAGCGGTGCTATTGCCCGCAAAACAGTTGGAGCCCCCTATCATGCCCCTACCTATCCGCATCGCCCCCTCCATTCTCGCCGCCGATTACGCCAAACTCGGACAGGAAGTACGCGACGTCGTTGCCGCCGGTGCCGACTGGATCCATCTGGACATCATGGATGGCCATTTCGTTCCGAACATCTCGTTCGGGCCGGACGTGATTAAGTCGCTGCGGCCGCATACACAGGCCTATTTCGATTGCCATCTGATGATCGCGCCGGCCGACCCGTATCTTGAAGCCTTTGCGAAAGCCGGCTGCGACAGCATCACCGTCCATGCGGAAGCAGGCCCGCATCTCGACCGTTCCGTTCAAGCCATCAAGGCACTCGGCAAGAAAGCCGGCGTCTCGATCAACCCGGCAACGCCCGAAAGCGTGCTCGATTATCTGCTCGACAAGATCGACCTCGTTCTGGTGATGACGGTCAATCCGGGATTCGGCGGCCAGAAGTTCATTCCTGCCATGGAAGAGAAGATCCGCCGCATCAAGGCGATGATTGGCGACCGGCCGATCGACATTCAGGTCGATGGCGGAATCGCGCTGGATACGATTGCGCTTCCAGCGTCGGCCGGAGCCAATGTCTTCGTTGCAGGCTCGGCGATCTTCAGCGGTGGCCATGTTGACGCCTACCGCAAGACCATCGACATCCTGCGCAGCAACGCTGAGGGAGGTCGCGGGTGAGATTTTCAGGCGGAATCGCGGTTGCGTTGCTTGCTTCGGCATTTTTTGCCGGCGCGGCCCGTGCCGGCGATTTCGCCTCATTCCAGCCGATCGGGTTTTCGGAGGACGGCAGTGTCTTCGCCTTCGAGGAATACGGCGTGCAGGATGGCTCCGGCTTTCCCTATTCGAACATCTTTTTCGTCGACACTCGCAAGGACACGTTTTTACCCGGCACGCCGATCCGGCTGCGCATCGATGAAGAAAACACCAGCCTTGCCAAGGTAAGGGCGCAAACCGCCGCAAAAGCCGCTGCGCTCACCCAGAAACTCGATCTAGGCGCCAATCCCGGCCTGCTCGCCGCCTTCAATCCGATCACGGAAACGGAAAGCTCGCCTCATCGCCTGACTTACCGGCAATATGCCGTCGATCCGCCGGTCGGCGGAGATTTCACGCTGACGCTCAACGAAATCCCTTTTGCCCCCTCCGCACTTTGCAAGGACGTGACGCCGCAATCGGCCGGCTTCCGTCTCTCCTACCAAACCGAAGACGGAACGGCATCGGACCGCGTTCTGCACACCGACACGGCCATTCCCGATAGCCGAAAATGCCCGACGGGTTATCGTATCGGCGGCGTCATGGTGTATAATCCACCGCAAGGCGAACCGGTCCACGTTGTCCTCGTTCAGGTCTTGAGCGTCGGTTTCGAAGGACGTGACGGGCGCTGGATCGCCGTTCCGGAGCCCGCAGCGCCATGATTTCATCCGAGCGTCAAGAAACGGGTACAGTTTCGGCGATGGCGGCGCGGATGCGTGCCTCCTTGCCGAGTTTTCGCGAAGTCCTGTTCGGCGCACCGGTCTGGGGCGTGGTCATGGCGCTGTCGGCACTGGTTGCGCTGTATCTGCGGAATGGAGCAGAGACATCGCATCTTTACAGCATTCTTGTGCTGTTCTTTTTGGGTGGTCTGGTTTCCTGGCCATTCGCGTTGCTGCTTGGCCGTTTCGGTGCCATTGGCAGAGGCCGGGAAACCCGCTTTGCGGCATTCTTCCTGTGCTTGACGCTTTGCACCATCGCCATCACGGCTGTTCTTTTCGCCCTTGATTACCGGATTTTCTATGCCCGCTGGCATGCGCCATTTGGCACCGGTCTCTGGGCCTACCAGTTCGCATTTACCTCAGCCAGTGCCATTTATCAGTTCATCGTCATGGGCATTCGCCTCTATCTGCCGATCGGATTTTCCGCTCTGGCTCTCGCCAGCCTGTGGCTGACTTGGCGCACGCCCGAACAGCAACGTTGAGATTGCCGTGTATCTTTGCTAGAGGCTCAGCAACTCCCATCGTGACGAAAGCTGAAAGCCCATGATCCCCCGTTACTCCCGGCCGGAAATGGTGGCCATCTGGTCGCCGGAAACCAAATTCCGCATCTGGTTCGAAATCGAAGCCTATGCCTGCGACGCACTGGCTGATCTCGGTGTTATCCCCAAGGAAGCCGCGCGGACAATCTGGGAAAAGGGCGGCGCGGCAACTTTCGACGTTGCGCGTATCGACGAGATCGAAGCCGTCACCAAGCATGACGTCATCGCCTTCCTGACGCATCTGGCTGAATTCATCGGTCCCGACAGCCGGTTCGTCCACCAGGGCATGACCTCGTCCGACGTCCTCGACACCACGTTGAACATCCAGTTGGTGCGCGCAGCCGA
This sequence comes from Rhizobium sp. LjRoot98, assembly GCF_964252935.1. Taxonomy (NCBI): domain Bacteria; kingdom Pseudomonadati; phylum Pseudomonadota; class Alphaproteobacteria; order Hyphomicrobiales; family Rhizobiaceae; genus Rhizobium; species Rhizobium sp. LjRoot98. The sequence continues at coordinate 611,120 of NZ_CAXUPW020000002.1, read as the reverse complement.
CCTGTTGCTTGCTGACCTTGATCGCGTACTCAATGCCCTGAAGACCCGCGCCTTCGAACATAAGGACACGGTCCGCATTGGCCGCAGCCATGGCATCCATGCCGAGCCGACCACGATGGGCCTGACCTTCGCCCGGTTCTACGCCGAGATGAAGCGCAATCGCGACCGTCTGGTCGCTGCCCGGGCAGAAATCGCCACCGGCGCAATCTCCGGCGCTGTGGGCACCTTTGCCAATATCGACCCGCATGTCGAAGAATATGTCTGCGAAAAGCTCGGCCTCGTTGCCGAACCGATCTCCACGCAGGTGATCCCGCGCGACCGTCACGCGATGTTCTTCGCAACACTCGGCGTAATCGGGTCCTCGATCGAAAACGTCGCTACCGAAATCCGCCACATGCAGCGCACCGAGGTTCTGGAAGCAGAAGAATTCTTCTCGCCGGGCCAGAAGGGCTCGTCGGCCATGCCGCACAAGCGTAATCCGGTCCTGACCGAAAACCTGACAGGCCTTGCCCGTCTGGTACGCATGTCGGTGGTTCCGGCCATGGAAAACGTTGCCCTGTGGCACGAGCGCGATATCAGCCATTCCAGCGTCGAACGCACCATCGGCCCGGATACGACGATCACCCTCGACTTCGCTCTTAACCGTCTGGCCGGTGTTATCGAGAAGCTGGTAATCTACCCGGAAAACATGTTGAAGAACATGAACAAGTTCCGCGGTCTGGTGATGAGCCAGCGCGTGCTTCTCGCCCTCACCCAGGCTGGCGTATCGCGCGAGGACAGCTATCGCCTCGTGCAGCGCAATGCCATGAAGGTCTGGGAAAAAGGCGCCGATTTCCTTGAGGAACTTCTGGCCGACGCGGAAGTACGGGCAGCCTTGCCGGAAGCGGAAATCCGCGAAAAATTCGATCTCGGCTACCACACCAAGCATGTCGACACGATCTTCCGCCGCGTGTTCGGCTGATCGCCCTCCGCGGAGAGCCTGACGGGCTCTCCGCACTCTTGCGGCCGCAATGTCTTATTTCGACCCGGTTCGTTCAACTGCGACTGATTTTTTCAAACCTTTTGTCAGTCTTCCATAGGAGACTGCGACGGAGTGAAAATGCAAAAGTTGGAGGGGACTATGCCGAGCCAGCAGACAATCGAACGCAAAGCTACACGAACGGTAACAAAATTCACCGGTGAAGTCACTTGCAAGGGCGGGTCAAGCCGGGGAATCGTCAAGGACCTGTCGGAAACCGGGATTTGCTTTCAGCTCTACTTCGATATCAATGCCAAGACCGGCCAAGAAGTCTCGATCAAGAGCGAAGAGTTCGGCCATCTGACCGGTGTCGTGCAATGGTACCGTGGCGACAAGATTGGCATTCGCCTTAAAACGTCGTCCAACACATCGGCGCAGATTTCGTCCTATTTCAAATATTTCCGCTAAGTCACGGGCGTTACGTGCGAAAAAACAGTGCCGCCATGCCCGGCGGCACCTATAGTGGTGCGGCATGTCGAGCGGTTACTTGCCTTTCGGCGCAACAACCAGCTTGCGATAGAGGTGCCACGTCGCATGCCCGAGGATCGGCATGATGACGGCGAGACCGACGAAAACCGGGATCGAACCGATGACCAGACCGGCCGCAACAATCAATCCCCAGACAGCCACCGGAACCGGGTTGGCAAGCGTCACGCGCACCGACGTCTCAACTGCCGCCACGACGCCAACATCCCGATCAAGCAGCAGCGGAAACGACACGACCACCGTCGAAAGCACGATAACCGCAAAGACGAACCCGACTGCATTGCCGATCAGGACCAGGCTCCACCCTTGATCGGTTCCGACGATCTGATTGTAGAGCGCCGAAAGCGATGCCGCTGGCACGTCGCCGAATAGTTGCGTGTAGAGCGATTGCGCGACCATCAGCCAGACGACGAAGAGAACGAGCAGCATGAAAGCCAAGGCGAGGATCGACGGCAGCGCCGGGGAACGGCGGACATCGAAGGCGTGCCGCCAGGAGGTATCCATCCCTATTTCCCGGCGTCTGCTGATCTCGTAGAGACCGATCGCTGCGACCGGGCCAAGCAGGGCAAAACCGGAAGCCAGAGGATAGAGCAGCGGCAGCATATTGACGCCCGAACTCCAGGTCGCAAGGACGACGCCGGCAATCGGATAGATCAGGCAGAGAAAGACGTAGTGAGACGGTTTTGCGTTGAAATCCTGCCAGCCGAGACGCAACGCGTCGAAAACGTCGGCAACACCGATCCTGCGTATCTCCGGATGTGTGAGCCCGTCGCTGGATCCTGCCATTACATGAAATGTTGTCATGACCAATTCTCCTCCAGGAACACGCGTCGTCACGTCATTCGAGAACAATCAGTATTTCAAGTTTCGAGGGGATTGCGGTATCCTTGACGGCAATCCGATGCTCTCGATATTGGCGTACTCGCCGCTACGGGCGTCGTGTTCAATCGCCCGTGCATCCAGCATATACCAGATTTGCACACCATACACTTGACTTCCGCTGCCCCCAACCTCAAATCGCCGTTATTATGAAAGCATCAGAAGCAGATATCCTCATTGTACCCGGTTATACAAATTCCGGGCCTGACCATTGGCAAACCCGGTGGCAGAACAAACTTGCCTCCGCGCGGCGTGTCGAACAGGCGGAGTGGGCAAAGCCCGTCCGGGAGGACTGGGTCAAGCGGATGATCGATGACGTCAACGCGGCAACAAAACCTGTCGTCATCGTTGCGCATTCGCTCGGCGTGGCAACGGCCATTCACGCCCTGCCCCATTTTGAGAAGAAAATCGCCGGCGCCTTCCTCGTTGCACCGCCCGAGGTGACCAATCCGAAGATCCGCCCGAAACATCTGATGACGTTCGGTCCCTATCCGCGCGATCCGCTGCCGTTTCCGAGCCTTGTCGTGGCAAGCCGCAATGATCCTTTCGGCACCTACGAACATGCCGGCGATATGGCCAATGCCTGGGGCTCTCTGCTCGTGGACGCAGGCGAATCCGGCCATATCAACAGTGAATCCGGGCATGGTCCCTGGCCGGAAGGCACGATGGTCTTTGCTCAATTTCTCAACCGGCTCCAGCCCTGACCTTGCCGCAGCAACGAGGATATTTTAGCGACATCTCCCATTAAGGGGACTTTCATTGTCATCGGTCATGATGCCCGAAATTTGTTCGGGAATAGCTGGTACGTGACAACCGCGAGTAAAAGTAGACATTCGCTGCCAAAACCGGCAGCAACGGGGGTTTTACCGGACGCCGCAAGCATTCTTGATTGCGCGCCCTTGGGCTATTGTCTGCTGGAACAGGACGGCTGCATTCGCGAAGTCAATGCAGCCTTCTCACACGCTCTTGCCCTGCCCTTAGATAAAATCCTCGGCGAACATATCCAGTGTTTTGTCCATGATGAGGACGCGGGTCCGCTGACAGCAATGATGGCAGATGTCCAGGCCAACGGAGCCTCGCCCAAACAATGTGAACTACGCCTGCCCCGACCGGACGGTTCTATCAAATGGGTCATGGCTTCGATATCGCACATGAGCGGCTCATCGCCGTGGATCATTCTCCAAACTCAATCGATCGACGAGCTCAAGCAGGCCGTTACCACTCTGCAGAAGAGCGAAACGCGCTGGAAATACGCGCTTGAAAGTGCTCACCAGGGCGTTTGGGACCACGACTTCAGCACAAACGAACTGTTCTACTCCATTCCCTGGAAAAATCTGCGTGGCATGGCAGCGGATGCGACCGTTGACGGATCCCTCGATGTCTGGATCGACAATGTCCATCCGGCCGACCGCGAACACGTAATCGAAAGTATTCGCCGTCAGGACGAGGGCGAAGTCGCGTTCAACACATTCCAGTACCGCGAACGCCATGCGGATGGCCGCTGGATCTGGATCGAAAGCCGGGGAGCCTCCATTGAGTGGACATCGGAGGGCAAGCCGAGCCGGATCATCGGCACGGATACCGATATCTCCGAACGCAAAAAGGCCGAGGCTCATCTTGAGGAAATATCGCGACGGCTGAGACTTGCTCTTGATGTATCGAAGGTGGGTGTATTCGAAGCCAATCTCGATACCGGCGCTATCGTGCGCGACAAGCATTTGCTATCTATCTATGGCCTGGATCCACAAGAGCCGAGTGTGTTGGCCTTCGAAGAAAGGCTGCACCCGCAGGATCGGGATGCAGCCCTCGCAAGGGTTGCGGCGGGCGTAGCTTCGGCTGCTCCCTTCATGAACGCGTTTCGCATTATCCGTCCCGACGGAGAAATTCGCCACATCCGCTCAAGTTCCGTAACCTTCACCGACAATGAAGGCGCGCGCAAACTCATCGGTGCCAATTGGGACGTGACCGAGGATGTTACCTTGCGCGAGGATCTGGAAAGAGCGCGGCAACTCGCAGAGGCACGCAATCTTGAACTGGAAGCGGCCCGGACCCGAATCGAATACAACGCGCTGCATGATCATCTGACCGGCCTGCCGAACCGGCGGTTCCTTGACCAGCGTCTCGATGAATGGATTGCCGATAAGGTCGATTATTGCGCCATCCTTCATATCGATCTCGACCGGTTCAAGCAGATTAATGACACGCTCGGTCATCAGGCCGGTGATGCCATGCTCGTACATACGGCGAACGTGCTTTCCACGATCATCGGCGATCGTGATTTCGTTGCGCGGATCGGCGGCGACGAATTCCTGGTGTTGTGCGACGCGCATCGACCGCAGGATGACGTCATCTTGCTCACGGATCAGATCATCGAAGCTCTGCGACAGCCGGTGACCTATGACGGGCACCCGTGCAGGTTCGGAGCCAGCGTCGGCATCGCCTGGACCGTCGATGGAACAGTTGGCGCCAAACAGTCGCTGATGAACGCCGATATAGCGCTCTATCGGGCCAAAGGGCTTGGCCGGAACCGTTATGAATTTTTCACGCAACAGTTGCAGACGCAAATCCATCATACCAAGCGCACGGCCGATGAAATCATCAAGGGGCTGGAGGAAGGCGAATTCGTTCCTTTCTATCAGCCACAGTTTGATGCCCGCACGCTCGATATTACCGGCGTCGAGACGCTCGCCCGCTGGGTACACCCGCGGCATGGCCTGCTGGCACCCGATTATTTTCTCAAGATCGCCGACGATATCAATGCGCTGATGACAATCGACCGCCGCATTGCCGAGCAGGCATTGAGCGATTTCAACCGCTGGGAGACGCAAGGTTTTGGTGTCCCGCGCATTTCCGTCAACGTCTCCTCGCCCCGGTTGCGCGAGCCTGGCCTGATCGATAGCTTGAAGCAGTTGAACATACCGCGTGGAAAACTGTCATTCGAGCTGTTGGAATCAATCTTCCTCGACGATCTCGACGAGGAATCCTCGCAAATCCTCAATAATCTCAGCGCGCTCGGCATCGACATCGAAATCGATGATTTCGGGACAGGCCATGCCTCGATTGTTGGCCTCATGAAGCTCAATCCGAGCCGCCTCAAGATCGATCGTGCTCTCGTCATACCGATTATCGAGGCCGCGGAGCAGCGCAAGCTGGTTGGATCGATCATCGATATCGGCCATTCGCTCAACATCGAAGTCGTCGCCGAGGGGGTGGAGACAATCCGCCATGCGCATATCTTGCGTGATCTGGGTTGCGATACACTGCAGGGCTATGCCTTCGCCAGGCCCATGGCCAGAACAGACCTCGAGGCATTTATCCGTTCCGGACGCTGGCGCACGCCGGAAACATCCATCGAATCTATGCACAAAATGGCCAGGAGGGACCGCTAGGCATAAAAAAACCGCCCGAAAACTCGGACGGTTCTAATTAGCTAATACGGCGATATCAGCCGTTCTGGACCTGTGTGACGGCCTCAGACAGAAGCTCAAGCATCTTCAGGCGAATCTCTTCGTCTGTCAGGGTGATGCCGGCAGCGTCAAAATCGGCGCGAAGCTTGCGCACGACATCCTCGTGCCCCGACTCTTCGAAGTCAGCCGCGACGACTTCCTTTGCGTAGGCGGCCGGGTCGCTCTTGCCCAGAAGCTCGGCAGCCCAGAGACCAAGAAGCTTGTTGCGGCGCGCCTCGGCCTTGAACTTCAACTCTTCGTCGAGAGCAAACTTCGATTCGAACGCCTTTTCGCGATCCTGCATATTGGTCATCCTTGATCTCCCAAAAACCGTTTTGAGTTTAGCTTTTCGCCCATAAACCAAAAGGTCATCGAAAGTGCAATGCGAAGTTTTCCGGCGTGGCGACTTTCGTGCTACCCTGAAGAGGATCGGGCAGACGTAAATCAGGGGATCGGAACAGTCGCCGATTGTGAAATGGTTTCATTTCGGTTATGGACCGCCTTAGAAAATACCAAGTGCGCAGCCCAAGCGCCTTTAGAGATAGAGACACCATTCATGAACCGTCGCCGCCGTATCTACGAGGGCAAGGCCAAGATCCTTTACGAAGGTCCGGAGCCTGGCACTCTGATCCAGTTCTTCAAAGACGATGCTACGGCCTTCAACGCCAAGAAGCATGAGATCATCGACGGCAAGGGTGTGCTCAACAACCGGATTTCAGAATATATCTTCACCCATCTGAACCGTATCGGCATTCCCACGCATTTCATCCGCCGCCTCAACATGCGCGAACAGCTGATCAAGGAAGTGGAAATCATTCCGCTCGAGATTGTCGTGCGCAACGTGGCTGCCGGCTCGCTCGCCAAGCGCCTCGGCATCGAGGAAGGCGTGGTCCTGCCGCGCTCGATCATCGAATTTTACTATAAGGCCGATGCGCTTGAAGACCCGATGGTCTCCGAAGAGCATATCACGGCATTCGGCTGGGCAAGTCCGCAGGAACTTGATGACATCATGGCGCTCGCCATCCGCATCAACGACTTCCTCACCGGCCTGTTTCTCGGCGTCGGCATCCAACTGGTTGATTTCAAGATCGAATGTGGCCGTCTGTTCGAAGGCGACATGATGCGCATCATCCTGGCCGACGAGATTTCGCCGGACAGCTGCCGTCTGTGGGACGTCGAGACCAAGGAAAAGATGGACAAGGACCGGTTCCGCCGCGATATGGGAGGCCTTGTCGAGGCTTACCAGGAAGTGGCGCGCCGCCTTGGCATCATGAACGAAAACGAACCGCCCCGCGGCTCCGGCCCGGTTCTGGTAAAGTAAGCAGGAAAAGACGACAGTGATCAACGCACGCGTAACAGTGACGCTGAAGAACGGCGTTCTCGACCCTCAGGGCAAGGCAATCGAAGGCGCGCTTGGCGCACTCGGCTTCGAGGGCCTTGGCCATGTCCGCCAGGGCAAGGTCTTCGATCTGCAGATCGACACTGCCGACAAGGCAAAGGCCGAAGCCGAAGTAAAGGCGATGTGCGAGAAACTCCTCGCCAACACGGTGATTGAGAACTACACTATCTCACTCGCCTGATGGTTGAATGAGGTGGTCGAATGGCCGAAATCACGAATGAAATGCTGTACACGGAAGTAATGGCACTCGATCGTCGGCTTCAAGAGACCGCCCAGTCTCTGGATGAATTGGTTGCCTTTATGCGGGAAACCAACCGGGAGTTAACAGAAGGCCGTGAGCGTACAGAAACTCTCAAGCGAACGTTGTTCGGAAGCCGCCTGGAGAAGCTAGGCTAGTTTCATGGCTGATGTCACTCAGGAACTTATTCACGAGATTCTGCGGCGTATGCACGTTAGGGCCGACAAATCCGATAATGCGATCCGCGACCTTCGAAGCGAAATGGGCTCTATAAGACTGTCGTTACATGCCCACCAGAACGACATCAACACGCTCTATACAATGCTTCATCAGATAGATGAGCGTTTGGAGAGAATAGAAAACCGCCTCGAATTGCGCGAGCTTGCCGAGGCCCAATCCAGGTTTGAACCGCACCCATGAAATCCGCCGTCGTTCAGCTTCCAGGCCTTAACCGTGACCGCGACATGATCGCAGCGTTGACCAAGATTTCCGGCAACGCGCCGGTCACCATCTGGCAAACAGAAACGGACATCCCGGATGTCGACCTGATCGTCATTCCTGGTGGCTTTTCCTACGGTGATTATCTGCGCTGCGGCGCGATCGCAGCCCGCATGCCCGTCATGCAGGCGATCAAGGCGAAGGCCGAGGCCGGCGTCAAGGTGCTCGGCGTCTGCAACGGCTTCCAGATCCTGGTCGAGGCAGGCCTCCTGCCGGGTGCCTTGATGCGCAACGCCTCACTGAAGTTCGTCTGCAAGGAAATCAAGCTTGAGGTCGTCAATGCCAATACCGATTTCAGCCGCGCTTACGAACAGGGTCAGATCATCCGTTGCCCGGTAGCCCATCATGACGGCAACTATTTTGCCGACGCGGAAACACTGAAGACGATCGAGGATAATGGCCAGGTCGTCTTCCGTTATGCGGCCGGTACCAATCCGAACGGTTCGGTCAACGACATTGCCGGGATCGTCAATGCCAGGGGCAATGTGCTTGGCATGATGCCGCATCCGGAGAACCTGATCGAAGCCGCACATGGCGGCTCGGACGGACGCGGCCTGTTCGCTTCCGCGCTCGATGTAATCGCTGCTTAACAGTCGCTCTGCTAGAAGGCACCCTATAGACAGAATCATAAGGGGCCTTCATGCGCGCCGCAGCTTTCCTTCGCTTCTTTGCTACCGCCGGCTCCATCGCCGTGCTTCTGGCGGGTTGCCAGTCATCAAAACCGCCGACCCCGGCGCAGAACACGGCAGCATTGCCCACCATGGAGCGGATCGCGCTGGGCGCCAATGCCTGCTGGTTCAAATCCGGTGATGCAGCCTTCAAGGCCTATCGCCTCGCGCCGGAATTGAATTCCTTCTCCGGGCGCCCGCGCATCCTCATCGTCAAGCGCAATTCACCCGAATCGCGACCTCTCGCAGTGGTCCAAGCCGAGGGGCACCCTGCCCGGCTGCAGGCTTTTGGCCCGCTTTTCAGCGAAACTGTCGGCGCACGGATGACCACGGATATCAAACGCTGGGCTGCTGGCGGAACGGGCTGCCGCTGAGGCTTTCAGCACAAAGTCCTTGCCGCGCGGACAGCACCCCGAAAAAACCTAATCAGGTGCGAACAACCTGAGCCCGGCGGCATTCCGGGCTGTCATTATACCATTCAGTTCGTTCGCATACGGTGAATTACCGGCACTGACCTTCTGTTCACTCAAGTATTGTCCACCGTGAAAGCCACCGTTCTAACCGGTGGAGATAGGCGGTGGATTGATCGCATATCGCTATTTCTTGCCGCTTTTCATTCACGCCCTTTTGCACGACAATCAACTCGAGACTGTTCACACCCACTCAACGCAATCCAAGAACGTATTTTTATGCAAGCAACCAGAGAATGGTATTCTTGTGGCTGTCACGAATCCGCGTACATTCTCATGCTAGGCGCAGACCATTCCGCTGGCGCTTTTCACCCCAGCTCTTACCCACACCAAAGGCACACTTATGACCGTCATGATCTATCATAACAGTGCCTGCGGTACATCCCGTTCGGTTCTCAAGCTCATTCGCGACACAGGAACAGTGCCTGCCATTGTCGACTATATGGCAACACCGCCGAGCCATGAGGAAATGCTGGCTCTTCTGCTTGCCATGGACATGGCGCCACGCCAGTTGCTGCGGATCAAGGAGCCCGCGTACCTGGCGCTCAAGCTGGATGACGAGAGCAAGACAGACCGGGAGATCATTGACGCAATGCTGGCCCATCCCGAACTGATACAGAGACCCATCGTCGTGACCGGGAAGGGTGTCAGACTCTGCCGGCCAGACACCAAAGTCCTGGAAATTCTGTAGTCCTGCAGGTCCATTTTAGTCCCAGAATGGCCGTGCTGCCTCCCGGCGCGCCTCCGCCGGCGTAACGCCGATATCGGCAAGCTGATCATCCGTCAGCTCAGAAAGAGCAATCCGGCTCAGCCGCTTTTCTTCACGGCCGAGAATCCAGACGATCATATACCGACCAAGCTGCTTCAATCGCGAGACGAGGCCTCGCGGCTGGATTGTACCTATCGCAATAGAACATGCGGCGCCATTATCGGTGCAAATTGTACCCATTGTCATCACTCCATCGATTGCAACGGTTGCATTTCGGTATTGGATTGTCATAATTGACAGGAAAACCGATGCAATGTAGAAATTGTCACCATGACAACATGGATGCCAGACCCCACACAAGGCCAAGGGCCGCTTTACGCACGTATCGCCGATCAGATCGAGCAGGCGATTGCCGGTGGCGTGTTGGCCGTCGGTACGAAATTGCCGCCACAGCGCAACCTTGCCTTCGATATCGGCGTGACAATCGGGACAATCGGCCGCGCCTATCATCTGGTGCGCGAACGCGGGCTGGTCAGTGGCGAAGTGGGGCGCGGGACCTATGTGCTTGACAATGCCGAATTGCGCCCGGCCGAACAGCCAGATCCAATGAGCGCGGCACTGGCCGGCACAAGGCCGCTGAAGGCCCCGCCCGGAAAACTCCGGTTCGACAGCACGGCCGCACCGGATATCGGCCAGGGCGCCTCGCTTGAAAAAGTGCTGGTCGATATCAGCCGGGAACATCACGCCGATATTGCCAGCTATGCTCGCGATTTTCCGGCACATTGGTTTACTGCGGGAAGCCAGTGGCTCGCCAAGGGGAGTTTCCGGCCGCAGCCCGATCGCATCGTGCCGACGCTTGGCGCTCATGCCGGCGCCGTCGCCGTCATCGCCGCCGTTACGGCACCAGGCGACAAGATCGCCTTCGAGAACATCACCTATTCCCAGATCAGCCGCAGCGCCGGACTGATCGGACGCCGGACGATTCTCTTGCGCACTGATGATTACGGCCTGGATCCGGACGATTTCGAGCGGGTCTGCGCCCAGCAGCACCCGAAACTCGCCTTCCTGATGCCAACGGCGCAAAATCCGACCGTGGTGACATTGTCACTGGAGCGACGTCAGGCAATCGCCGATATTGCCCGCCGCTACGGCGTCTGGCTGCTGGAAGATGATCTTTATGGCGCAATGACCGGCGACATGCTGCCGCTTCTGGCCGAATTGGCGCCCGAGCGGACATTTCTGGTCGGTGGCCTGTCGAAATCGGTCGCTGCGGGCGTGCGCGGCGGCTGGGTCGCCTGTCCTCCGCATTTCAGCCAGCGCATTCGCATCGCTCACAAGATGGTCAGCGGCGGCATGCCGTTTCTCTTGGCAGAGCTTTGCGCCCGGCTTGTATTAAGCGGCGAAGCGGCGGCTTTACGCTCCAGAAGCATCGACGAGATCAGGGCGCGGGAACAAATGGCCCGCGAAATCTTCGCCGACATTGACTTTAATTCTCACCCACATGTGCCGTTCCTCTGGCTGAAACTGTCGGAACCCTGGTTCTCAGGCACGTTCAAGCATGCAGCCTTCGAGGAAGGCGTGCTTGTTGATGACGAGGACGAGTTCAAGGCCGGGCGGACGGAAAGCGTTTATCACCGTGTCCGCATCGGCTTTTCCTCGCCCGCCGACCGCAACGAGGTGCGGCGGGGTTTCCTGACCCTTCGCCGGCTACTCGACAGCGGCCGCACGGGCTATGACAGCTTCGCCTGAGCGAGCCAGCACATTATCGGCGAAAAGCGCGTGATCTCCTGTGCTTTTCCGGCATTTTCCTGTCGCATCCGGCAGTCGCTTCGGTTAAAGAAACCGCGACGTGATCTCTTTGTTTTGACGCATCCTCACAAACTGACGGAACCTTTGCCGTCCAGGATGCTCCAACGGACCGAATGGACCCCGATGACCATTTCCAATACCCGCCCCATCACCGCCGATCTGATTGCCTCGCACGGCCTGAAACCGGATGAGTATCAGCGTATCCTTGGCCTGATCGGCCGCGAGCCGACATTTACGGAACTTGGCATCTTTTCGGCGATGTGGAATGAGCACTGCTCCTACAAATCCTCGAAGAAATGGCTGCGCACGCTGCCAACCACCGGTCCGCGCGTCATCCAGGGACCGGGAGAAAATGCCGGCGTGGTCGATATCGATGACGGCGATTGCGTGGTCTTCAAAATGGAGAGCCACAATCACCCGTCCTATATCGAGCCCTATCAGGGTGCTGCGACCGGTGTCGGCGGCATCCTGCGCGACGTCTTCACCATGGGTGCGCGTCCGATCGCCGCGATGAACGCGCTGCGCTTCGGCGCACCGGATCATCCGAAGACCCGTCATCTCGTTTCCGGCGTCGTTGCTGGCGTCGGTGGTTACGGCAATTCCTTCGGTGTGCCGACAGTCGGCGGCGAAGTCGAGTTCGATGCCCGCTACAACGGCAACATCCTCGTCAACGCTTTCGCGGCGGGCCTCGCCAAGTCCAACGCCATCTTTCTGTCGGAAGCCAAGGGCGTCGGCCTGCCCGTCGTCTATCTCGGCGCCAAGACCGGCCGCGACGGTGTCGGCGGCGCCACCATGGCATCGGCCGAATTCGACGAGTCGATCGAGGAGAAGCGTCCGACCGTCCAGGTCGGCGACCCCTTCACCGAAAAGTGCCTGCTGGAAGCCTGCCTTGAACTGATGAAGACCGGTGCGGTCATCGCCATCCAGGACATGGGTGCTGCCGGCCTCACCTGCTCGGCCGTCGAAATGGGCGCCAAGGGCGGCCTCGGCATCGAGCTGCAGCTGGATCAGGTTCCCGTGCGCGAAGAGCGCATGACCGCCTATGAAATGATGCTGTCGGAAAGCCAGGAGCGCATGCTCATGGTTCTCGAACCCGCCAAGGAAGACGTCGCCAAGGCGATCTTCGTCAAGTGGGGTCTCGATTTCGCCATCGTCGGCAAGACCACTGATGACCTGCGTTTCCGCGTCATCCATCAGGGCGAGGAAGTCGCCAATCTGCCGATCAAGGAACTGGGCGACGAAGCGCCAGAATACGACCGTCCGTGGACCCCGGCAAAGATTGCCGCTCCGCTGGCAGCCGGCGACATTCCGCAGGCCGATATCGCCGATGCCGTTCTGTCGCTGGTTGGATCCGCCAACAATTCGTCGCGCCGCTGGGTGTACGAACAATATGACACGCTGATTCAGGGCAATTCGCTGCAGCTGCCGGGCGGCGATGCTGGCGTCGTCCGCGTCGAAGGTCATCCGACCAAGGCGCTGGCATTCTCGTCCGACGTAACACCGCGTTATGTCGAGGCTGACGCGTTCGAAGGCGGCAAGCAGGCCGTGGCTGAATGCTGGCGCAACATCACGGCAACCGGTGCTTTGCCGCTGGCTGCCACCGACAATCTCAACTTCGGTAATCCGGAACGCCCGGAAATCATGAGCCAGCTGGTTCACGCCATCAAGGGCATCGGCGAGGCCTGCCGCGCGCTCGATTTCCCGATCGTTTCCGGCAACGTCTCGCTCTACAACGAGACTAACGGCCAGGGTATCCTGCCGACCCCGACCATTGGCGGCGTCGGCCTGCTTGGCGACTGGTCGCAGATGGCGCGCATCCGCTTTGCCGCCGAAGGCGAGACCCTCCTGCTCGTTGGCGCGCCGGAAGGCCTTGGAACGCATCTTGGCCAGTCGGTTTACCTGCGCGACGTCCATGGCCGCTCCGACGGCCCTGCCCCGCATGTCGATCTCGCTCATGAGCGCAAGACCGGCGATTTCGTTCGCGACTTGATTACCGACGGGCTGACGACAGCGGTACACGACTGCTCGTCCGGCGGCCTGGCGCTGGCGGTTGCCGAAATGGCAATGGCATCGGGAATCGGTGCCAAGGTATCGGCTGTTGCCGGCCGCGATGCGATCGAAGTCTTCTTCGGCGAAGACCAGGGACGTTATGTCGTCACCGTCAAGCCGGAGCATGCAGCCTTGGTTGCAGAGCGGGCAAAGGCTGCCGGCGTGGCAGCACCTGTCATCGGTAGCACCGGCGGTACGGAAGTGGTGCTGGGTTCGGCCAAGCCACTTGCAATTCTGCAATTGCGCTCGGCCTATGAATCATGGTTCCCTGACTTCATGGACGGCGAAACACAGATCGCCGCCGAGTAATTCAGGGAGTACAGACCATGCCGATGGCACCTGGCGATATTGAAGACATGATCAAGTCGGGCATTCCCGGCGCAAAGGTGACTATCCGGGATCTCGCCGGTGATGGCGACCATTACGCAGCCGAAGTTGTCGCGGAGGCTTTCCGCGGCAAGAGCCGGGTGCAGCAACACCAGATGGTCTACAATGCGCTGAAGGGCAATATGGGGGGCGTTCTGCACGCCCTCGCCCTTCAGACATCCGCGCCGGAATAAGCCTGAATGGCCAGCCTCATGAACGAATTGGTTAGCGGCGTAGTCGAGAGCGTTCTGAAGGAAATCCTGAAGAAAGCTGGCGGAAGCACGGCAACCAAACGGCAAAAGCGGCAGACCCGTTCTGCCACAACCGGCCGTTTCAAGAAGGCCCCGGCCGCAAAGGCAAAACCGGCTAAGAAGCAGCTGAGCCGGCGCAAAACAGCCGCATCTCGCAGCAAGGTGCGCTAGGACTGCGCCGTCACTGTTGCAGTCGTGCAAGCCATCAATTTTTGTTGTATTCAGGTGATGAAAATCACTCGCGTGCATGCTATCTAACAGATATCGACACACCCGGCCCTTGAAGCGGGATGAGGAAGGATTACGACATGAGCGGTATCAACGATTTCATCGCCAATGAAGTGAAGAGCAACGATGTCGTTCTTTTCATGAAGGGCACCCCCCAGTTCCCGCAGTGTGGGTTCTCCGGCCAGGTCGTTCAGATGCTGGATTATATCGGCGTCGACTACAAGGGCATCAACGTGCTTGCTGACGCAGACCTCCGCCAGGGCATCAAGGACTATTCCAGCTGGCCGACAATTCCGCAGCTGTATATCAAGGGCGAATTCATCGGCGGCTGCGATATCGTGCGTGAAATGTTCCAGGCTGGCGAACTACAGGCGCATTTCGAGGAACAGGGCATTGCGGTCAAGGGCGCAGCCTAAAACCGGATTTAAGCCACAGTGACACCTGAAAAAGGCGGGTCACCGCCTTTTTTGATTCCGGAACGCCATGAAGACAACCTAATGTTTCCGGCGCTTTTTTAGCTGAAGCCAATATGACCCATTGTCACAAGCCGGTCGCGATGTTGGGAGTATGCACACGCGGTGCAGATGTCTGCGCCGTTGAACGAGGCCAGATCTGACCTCCCGTACATCGTCGTAATCGCTGGCTCGTTTTGCCGGCTTTGCCTTATGGCCGGTCAACCCGGTTTCCATTTTTGAAAGCGCTTCGGAGCCGCGCTTTCGGCTCGATCTTTTCTGCTGGCTCCAGCATTTTCATCTGCGCCGGAAACGTTTCCGTTTCCTGTTTCAGGCGCCCGGCACATCCGCCAGGAATATCCTATGACCACACCATCCCAAGCGCCGGGTCTCCCGGCTTTGCCCAAACCACAGTTCATTGCGCTGATGGCCATGCTGATGGCGGTCAACGCAATTTCGATCGACATCATGTTGCCCGGCCTGCAGGAAATCGGCGCCAGCCTTGGTGTCGCCGATGAGAATACCCGCCAATATGTCATCACCGCCTATCTTATCGGCATGGGCTGCGCGCAGCTCATCTTCGGCCCACTGTCGGATCGCTTCGGCCGCAAGCTGCCGCTTCTCGGCGGCCTTGGCCTCTATGCGCTTTGCGCGCTTGCCATTGTCTTTGTTCCCTCCTTTACCGGATTGCTGGCGCTGCGCTTCATCCAGGGCATCGGTGCAGCGGCCACCCGCGTCGTCACCGTCTCGATTGTCCGTGATGTCTATGGCGGCCGGATGATGGCGGAAGTCATGTCGCTGGTGCTCATGGTGTTCATGATCGTGCCAGTTATTGCGCCCAGCGTCGGCCAGTTGATCATGATCTTTGCCGAATGGCATATGATCTTCGTGGTCATCTGCCTGTTTGCGGTCTCTGTTGCGACAGTGGTGATGCTGCGCCTGCCCGAAACACTCTCCGCCGAGCATCGCCGGCCCTTCACAGTCACATCCATCCTGGCCGGCTTCCGCATCGTCCTGACAAACCGCGTCTCGCTCTGCTATTCGCTGGCGGCCGCCTTTCTGTTCGGATCGCTGTTCGGCTTCATCAACTCGGCGCAACAGATTCTTGTCGGCATCTATGGGCTCGGACACTGGTTTCCGCTGGTCTTCGCCGGCTTTGCCAGCATGATGGCGCTCGCTTCCTTCACCAATTCGCGGCTTGTCCGGCGCTACGGTATGCGCCGCCTGTCGCACGGGGCGTTGATCGGTTTCGTTATTTCAAGCCTGATCTGGGTCGTGGCATCGGTCTCCGGTTTTCTTCCCTTCTGGCTTTTTGCCCTGCTCTACGCCTGCGCCATGTTCCAGTTCGGGTTGATCGGTTCAAACTTTAACGCCATGGCGATGGAGCCGCTCGGTCACGTCGCCGGAACCGCATCCTCGGTCCTGGGTTTCACTCAGACGATCGGCGGCGCCACCATCGGCGCGCTGATCGGCCAGGCGTTCAACGGCACGATCACGCCCCTTGCCATCGGCTTCCTCGCCGTCTCCCTCATCGGGCTCGCCTTCGTTCTGACCGCCGAAAAAGGCAAGCTTTTCAAGGCGCATAACCCTGCAGTTTAAACGTCCCTGTCTCCTCCCAAGACATTCATAGGTTTCTTCATGTCCGCCACCACCACTGAACACGTCGAGAATCTCGGCTCGTCACGAATAGGCCTCGGCTTCTTCGAATTCGTCATCACCATCGCCCTCATGACCGCCAGCGTCGCAATGGCGATCGACATCATGCTGCCCGCGCTGCCAAACATCGGTCAATCGCTCAGCGTCCAGAATGCCAACGATACCCAGTGGGTCATCGGCGTCTTCATGTTCGGCTTCGGCTGCTCGCAGATCGTATTCGGCAGCCTGTCGGACGCGTTCGGCCGCCGCCGGGTGCTGCTCTGCGGCCTCGCCTTCTATGCCGTCTGTATGTTTGCCGCAGCCCTTTCCGGCAGTTTCGAGATGCTGCTTGTCATGCGCTTCATCCAAGGCATCGGCGCTGCCGCCGTGCGCATCACGACGATGGCGATCGTGCGCGACTGCTTCGGCGGCCGCGAAATGGCGCGGGTGATGTCCTATGTGATGATCGTCTTCATGATCATCCCGATCGTTGCACCATCCGTCGGCCAGGCGATCATCATCTACGCCAACTGGCACTGGATTTTCATCCTGCTCGGCATTGCCGGCGCGGTGCTGTTCTTCTGGGCATTGCTTCGCATGCGCGAATCGCTGCCGGCTGCCGAGCGCCTGCCACTGTCGGTCGCGACCGTCATTTCGGGCTTCGGCACGGTGCTGACCAACCGCGTCACCTGCGGCTACATGATCGGCATGACGCTGTTCACCGCCGTCATCTGCGCCTATATCATGAGCGTTCAGCAGATGTTCGGTGAAGTCTACGGGCTTGGCGACTGGTTGCCGCTCGCCTTTGCAGCCACGGCCGGCGGTATCGCGGTTGCCAATTTCGCCAACGGCTACTTCGTCCGCCGCTTCGGCATGCGCCGGATCTCGCATACCTCGATGATCCTGTTCACGCTGCTATCCGTTCTGGGCCTTCTGGTCGCGCTTGCCGGTACGCCGAGCTTCCTGTTCAGCTATGTGCTGTTTTCGATCCTTCTGATGTTCTTCGCCGTCATCGCCACCAATTTCACGGCCATCAGCCTCGAGCCGATGGGGCATCTTGCCGGAACGGCAACCGCCATCACCGGTTTCGTCTCAACAACGGGCGGCGCACTGCTCGGCGGTCTGGTCGGCCAGATGTTCAACGGTACCGTTCAGCCGCTGTTCGCCGGTTTCGCCGTCTTCGGCGTGGTGACGATCCTTGCCGTCCTCTGGGCAGAAAACGGCAAGCTCTTCACCCATCCGGGCGACGACCACGCCACGCTGGAAGGCGCTGGCGGCCATATGTAAGCGCGCCAACCGACCTGCAAACAAGGGCTTCGCCAGGCAACCGGCGAGGCCTTTTTCTTTTCGTGGCGGCATCAGACTGCATTTACGGTCTCAAACGCTCCGGCGCCGGATGCGGTAAACGCTGGCTGGCGGCAGATTAAGCGGCACCCATCGCCGGAAGGATGCTTCAAGGTCAAGCGCTTGAAGAACCGTTGCCGGAACGGGGGCAACGCGGCCCGTAGGTAAACTGAAACAGACAAGCATCATCGGCCAGATGGCGGAAGACTGCTGCCAGAATATCCTGCACAACCGGCTTCGGCATGGACAGCAGTGGCAGGCCGCTGATGGCGGCGCCGATCCTGCCCGCCGAGGGCAGACGCAAATGGCGTGCGTCCTCCTCGATCAGGGTCGCCTTGGGAAAGCGCTGGCGCAACAGCGTGGCAAATACAGGATTGCGCTCCACCAGGATAAGCCTGTCCTCGGCAACGCCATCCTGCAGAAGCCTGCGGGTAAAGATGCCAGTGCCCGGCCCAAGCTCAAGCACGCCGCCAGGCACCGGCCCGACTTCGGCGGTCATCGCGGCAGCAAGCCATTTGCTTGACGGCGCAATCGACGCAACCTCCAGCGGCCTTGTCAGCCACGAGCGGAAAAATAGCATCGTGTCCGATGCGGTATTGCTGTTGGTCAAGGTTTGGGCTCCCGTTTTGAACGAAAACCGGTATCTCCCATCGTGGGTTGCTGCGCATTAACCCGGGTTAAGTCGAACGCGAGGCGTCGGCCCGGACACGTGCGGAAATACGGCTGAGGCCAACGGCGGTAATGCCGAGATAGCTCGCGAGGTCCTTCTGCGGCACCCGCGCAACCAGGTCCGGCTCCTCGTCGACCAGCGAGCGATAGTGCTCTTCGCGATCAAGCGTCAAAAACTGGCGCTCGCGGCGCTCCTTGCGTTCTCCAAAAATCATCAAGGCAGTCCGGATCATTCGCGACCATCCAAGATCGGTATCTGCGAGGTCTCTGAGTGCCACGAACGGAATGCGTTCCAGCCGGCAGGCCTCGATCGCAATTGCCGAAAAGCTCGCGCGCCCGGCCGGCGCAAGCGCTGACAGGCTGGCGAAGAATTGGCCTTCAACAATAAAAGACTTGATCCATTCCTCGCCGTCCGATCGCAGATATGTGAATTTCAACAGGCCGCTCTCGACAACATAGAGATACGGGTGCGGATCGTCCTGATTGAAGATACTTTCGCCGGGTTTCACCAGACAAAGCTGGATCGCGCCGGTCAAACGATCCGTCTGCGCCAGCGGCTCTCCGGTAATACGCTCAAACAGCGCAATCGCCGCCTGACCCGACCTGTTAACCCGGTTAATGCCATTCCCGTCCCCCTGCAGCATGCTCACATCTCCAACAAGGGGAATAGATAGCATGGCACGGTATGTCGTCACTGGGGCAAGTTCGGGAATCGGATGGGAAATTGCGCTGCAGCTAGCCCGCGCGGGACACGATGTCATCGCGCTCGGACGTGATCGCATCCGGCTTGACGCCCTCAAACAGCGGGATCAGCGCATCGATGTTCACGCGCTTGACTTAAACGACCGGGCAGCGATCTCCGCCTTTGCAGCCTCGGTGAAGGCACAAGGTCCGGCTGACGGCCTGATCAACAATGCGGCTATCCAGCACAATCTCAGGTTCGACGATCCCGGTTATGGCATTGATCAGATCGCGGCCGAGATCGAAACCAACCTGGTTGCGCCGCTGATCCTGTCGCGGCTGTTGCTTCCGGATGTGCCAAGCCGCGCCTTTGTCATTGTCAATGTCGGCTCTGCCCTTGCCAGCTATCCCAAAAGAACGTCGGCCGTCTACAGCGCAACGAAAGCGGGCCTGCGGATGTTTTCCGACGCCATCACCGCGCAATTCAATGGTTCATCCGTGCGGGCCGTCGATATCGTCTTGCCAATGGTTGATGCGCCGATGTCGGCGGGACGCGGCCGGGGCAAGATCAGCGCAGCCGCCGCCGCTGCTGCGATTGCCGGGTCGCTTTCCACCCGGCAGGCGCGCATTCACGTCGGCAAGGTGAAGCTGCTGCGGTTGCTGCAGTTCATTGCCCCGCCCGTTGCCGCCGCGATCATCCGCAAGCTGTGAGCAACACTCTGGCCGCAGCCTAGACCGTAAACACTTCGCGGCGCAGCATCTCCCAGCACTCCTTGTCGGAAGCCAGAAGCAGGCCGCCATTGACATGATGCGGCAGATAGGGCGATCCATCGAATCGCGCGGCATAGGCGCCTGCTTCCTGCGCTATCAGCGTACCGGCCAGATGATCCCATGGCATCAGCTTCTGATACATCAGGAAGTGGAAATGGCCCCCGGCAAAGCCGCGATATTCGTGCGCTGCGCAGCGATAACTGGTGGCAATGCGGACCTTGGCCATGTTGCCCATGACGATGCGGCGATTTTCCGGGGAATAGAAGCCGGTCGAGGCGCAGCCGACCAGGCTTTCCAACGGTACGGACGGAACCGTCGAAAGCTGCTCCTGCGACCCGTCAGCCTTGCACAACCAGGCGCCAGAACCCTTTTCGGCGATCACCCAGTCATTGCCCATCGGATCGTAGATCAGGCCTGCAACCGTCTCGCCTTTGGAAACCACGGCGGCCATGACGCCAAACAGCGGCATGCCCGCCGCATAGTTGAACGTACCGTCAATCGGATCGACGACGATGGCAAGGTCAGCTCCGGCCAAACTGCCGAGTAGTGCCGGATTGGCGGCAACCGATTCTTCGCCGACGAACAAAGCGTCCGGCGCGATTTCCGCCATCCGTGCCTTGATCAACCGTTCGGCGGCTTCGTCCGCCTCGGTGACCAGATCGATCGCCTCCGACTTCATCCGCACGTCGCCGTCACCCAGATTGCGGAATTTCGGCAGGATTTCCTTGAAGGCTGCCTCCTGCAGGACATTGGCGATGGCAGCGATATCGATGGCAGATGTCATGCTTTGGGCTCCGCGAAGAGAGATTGGAAATCAAACAGCTTTGGGTCGAGCAGATGCGACGGATTGGCGTGACCGAGCGCCCTCAGCATCGTGTCCTTGCGGCCGGGCATGCGGCGCTCGATATCCGACAGCATCGCCTTCATGGCATTGCGCTCAAGCCCGTCCTGCGTACCGCAGAGGTCGCAAGGGATGATCGGAAACTCCATCGCTGCGGCAAATTTGGCGAGATCGTCTTCCGCCACATAGGCCAGAGGCCTGAGCACCATCAGATCGCCGTCGTCATTGAGGAGCTTGGCTGGCATTGTCGCCAGTCGGCCGCCATGGAAGAAGTTCATGAAGAAGGTTTCGAGAATGTCTTCGCGGTGGTGTCCCA
Source organism: Rhizobium sp. LjRoot98 (assembly GCF_964252935.1). Taxonomy (NCBI): domain Bacteria; kingdom Pseudomonadati; phylum Pseudomonadota; class Alphaproteobacteria; order Hyphomicrobiales; family Rhizobiaceae; genus Rhizobium; species Rhizobium sp. LjRoot98. The sequence continues at coordinate 589,897 of NZ_CAXUPW020000002.1, read as the reverse complement.
GCACCAGCGCATCGCAGCCTTCTTCTCGAGCGATTCGGTAGAGATTGCCGCGGCGCAGACGCGAACAGAGCGCGCAATAGGTGCCACCGGCCGGAACCTTTTCCTTCACGATCGAATAGGTGTCGCGATATTCGATCCGGTGCTTGACGCCGATCGACGACAGATATTCCGGCAGGATATGCTTTGGAAAATTCGGCTGGCCCTGATCGAGATTGCAGGCGACCAGTTCGACCGGCAGCAGGCCGCGCCATTGCAGGTCCATCAGCAGCGCCAGCAGGCTATAACTGTCCTTGCCGCCGGAAACACCGATCAGCCAGCGTTTTTGGCCGTTCAGCATGCCAAAGTCCTCGATCGCCTGACGGACCTGTCGCAGCAACCGCTTGCGCAGCTTGTTGAACGAGACGGAATTGGGCATTTTTGCAAAAATCGGGTGCATAGCTTCGTTGCCGGATTGATCCAGGCTGGACGAAAGATCTTCGAGGCCGGCGGCCGGCGGCTGAATGGCAATATCCATGACAAAGTCCCGGATGGAGGGCGCAGAGCACGAAGGCGGCGCGCAAAAACAATGCCCTGCACTTGCCCGTCTAAAGCAGCAAGATCAAGGAAAATGCGCCGGGCGTGATGTGAAACTTCCGTAACGCCGGTTCAGGCGCCGAATACGGACCATCCTGTGCGGCTGGCGAGCATTTCCAAGGCCAGCGAACCGAGCAGCGAATTGCCGTTGTGATTGAGCCCGGGCGACCAGACCGCAACCGCAGCCTTACCCGGCGCGACACAGAGGATGCCCCCGCCAACGCCGCTCTTGCCCGGCAGGCCGACGCGATAGGCAAAATCCCCCGAGCCATCATAGTGGCCGCAGGTCAGCATCAGCGCATTGATGCGCCGCGCCCGCTGCTTGGAAACGACGGAATGTTTGGTCAGCGGATTGGTGCCGGACGCAGCTAGAAACAGGCCGGCCTTGGCCAGTTGAACGCAGCTCATCGCCAGCGCGCATTGATGAAAATAGACACCAAGCACATGCTCGACGGGATGATCGAGCTTGCCGAAGGAACGCATGAAATTGGCGAGCGCAAAGTTACGGTAACCGGTCGCCGATTCCGATTTGGCCACGTCCTGATCGATCAGGATGTCCTCCTCGTCGGAGAGGTAGCGGACGAAACGAACGATCTCACCGATTGCCTCCCTCGGCGTATGGCCAGCAAGCACCAGATCCGTGATCGCGATAGCCCCGGCATTGATAAACGGGTTGCGCGGAATGCCGTGTTCATGTTCGAGCTGGACGATCGAATTGAAGGCGGAACCGGAGGGTTCGCGGCCGACGCGCTTCCAGATGGTTTCACCGTGCTTGCCGAGCGCCAAAGTCAGCGTGAAAACCTTGGAAATACTCTGAATGGAGAATGGCACCCCGGCATCGCCGGCCATGTGAACATCGCCATCGACGGTAACGATGGCCATGCCAAAACTCTTGGGATCGACGCGGGCGAGCTGCGGAATATAGTCGGCCACCTTGCCTTCACCCAGCCGTGGGGTTAGCTCGCGGTGGATATCATCGACTATCGACTGCAGGTCCAAAGGGCCGGGCATTCGTCATTCTCCGCATGTGTGCAGCGCAACAAAAAAGCCACCCATTTCTGAGTGGCTTTTTCGAATTTCACAAGGCCGGAGCCCGAAGAAATTATCGCGAATAGAATTCGACGACGAGGTTCGGTTCCATGATGACCGGGTACGGAACGTCGGTCAGAGCCGGAACGCGAGCGAAGGTCGCAACCATCTTGTTGTGATCGACTTCGATGTAATCCGGAACGTCGCGTTCAGCGAGCGAAACGGCTTCGAGAACCGAAACGAGCTGCTTGGACTTTTCGCGAACTTCGATAACGTCGCCAGCCTTGCAGCGGTACGAACCGATGTTGACGCGAACGCCGTTGACCTTGACGTGGCCATGGTTGACGAACTGACGGGCAGCAAAGACCGTCGGAACGAACTTGGCGCGGTACACGATCGCGTCGAGGCGCGATTCGAGCAGGCCGATCAGGTTCTCGGAAGTGTCACCCTTGCGGCGGTCAGCTTCGGCGAAGATCGCACGGAACTGCTTTTCGCGGATGTCGCCGTAGTAGCCCTTGAGCTTCTGCTTGGCGCGCAGCTGCACACCGAAGTCGGAAAGCTTGGACTTGCGGCGCTGGCCGTGCTGGCCAGGACCGTATTCGCGGCGGTTTACCGGGGACTTCGGACGGCCCCAGATGTTCTCGCCCATACGGCGGTCAATTTTGTACTTGGACGATTCGCGCTTGCTCATCGCATTTCCTTTCAGAACGTTGCACCGGTCTGTTTCCAAACCGGATGAAGGAAACACGCCCTCCTCTGAACCCGATTTTGCGAGCTCTGACAGGTTTCTCACATTAAGCTAACGGAGAATCCACGGGACATGTCAAATAAAACACCGGGCATTTCGGCCCGGCGTTGAGGCGGCTTTAGTGGCTTCGCCCCTGATTGTCAAACGAATTTGCTAAGTTCCGCCTGCAATCTAACTCTTATCACCTTCCACCCGCCGCTCCAAGGAGCCCAGCAACTTGCGCAGCAACCCCGCCAGCTCCGTTCGCTCCTCTCCACTCAGATCCGTCAAATAGGATGCTTCGCTGGCCATATCGACGCGAAACGCAGCCTCGGCAAGCCGTATACCTTCGTCTGTCAGGCCAACGGCCGTGCTGCGCCCATCCTCTTGCGAACGCTCGCGTATGATCAGTCCCGACTTCTTCAGCCGGTCCAGCCGGTGCGTCAGCCCGCCGGAAGAGATCATCAGGGACGTATAGAGTTCCGTCGGCGTTAGCCGGTAAGGCGGCCCTGACCGCCGCAGCGTCGAGATGACATCGAACTCACCACGGTCGAGGCCGAAGAACGCAAATGTTGCCTCAATCGACGGACGCACCAGATTGGCGAGCCGGTAGGCCCGACCGAGTATGGCCATCGGTTCGGTATCGAGATCCGGCAATTCCCTGTCCCACTGGCCGCGCAACCGATCCACGTGATCCGCCTTTTCAATGCTTTGCGCCATGCCGTGCCTTTCCAAAAACAAACTATCTTGACGAGAAGATAGTTTTGGGTAATTATCTTCGCAAGAAGATATATCGCCTTTCGTCCATTCACCAGATACTAATGGAGGCCTGCATGTATCATGTCATTCCCCGCACCAATCAGGATCAGCGGTCAAACAGAACTGTCCTGTTCGAGGGCGCTGAGTACGACACGCCGATTTCCATTTTTCTGGTCGACAACGAACCTGGCCAAGGGCCTGCCCTGCACACCCATCCCTATAGCGAAACCTGGATCGTCCGGTCCGGCCACGCGCAATTCACGGTCGGGCTCGAAACACTCGACGCGGCTGTGGGCGATATCATCGTGGTCACGGCTCAGACGCCGCATCGTTTCGTCAATACCGGGCCGGACAGGCTGGAACTCACCTGCATTCACGCCTCAGAGCGCGTCATCCAGACCTGGATCTGATACGCCCCAAAGTGGGATCCACGTCTATTCCGCAGCACTGCGGTTTCCGGCGTCATCATAGACAGCATCGGCAGCACCCGGCGCTGTCTCCACCTGCAGGTCCGGAAACGCCACGATCCGCTTGCCGGAAAGATCGCTGTGAACCACGATCAGGCCTTGCTCCTCGAAGTAACCGAGCAGGCGGCGGGCGCGGCGGGCCGAGTGCGTGCCATAGGCGCGCGCGATCATTGCATCCGAGGGGCATGCCAGATTACGCACGGCGGACTGCGCCACAAGCAGGAACACGCCCTGCAGATCATCGGTGACATTGCGCGACAGGCTCAAAGCCGACGCCCAGATGTCGGTCGCGGCCGTCTCGGCATCGACGCCGGAGCGCGCAACGGCCATCTTGCGGCGGAAGGCGCTGAGCGACAGCGGTGCGCCGGGCACACGACGGATACGGCAGCGCACGAGGAAATCCTGAAACAGTTCGGCATCGGCGCGGAACGCTGCCTCGGGATGCTCCAGTATCTCTGCAAGCAGACCGTCGAGCAGCGCTTCGCGCTCCTGAACCGGCATTTCCGGCACCGGCGCTTTCGGCTCCGAAAGGCCGATTGGCTCGGGGCGTGGCCGTGAGAGCTCGGCGAGAATATCGGTGGCGGGGCGCGGCTGGGCGCCGGGCCGCCGCATGATCGGGCGGATGAGTTCTTCCGGATCCGGCGTGAAGATCAGGTCCTCGACATCAGCGACGGCTTCCGGCAGCGGCGTCAGCTTGGGGCTGGTCGAGCGGGCCGAGGTTTCGACATGACCGATGGTCACCGGCAGCGGACGGCGCGACAAAGCCGGGCCGAGCGCTACGAACGAACCGCGCTTCAGGTCGCGGAACATTTCCGCCGTGCGCCGATCCATGCCGAGCAGATCGGCGGCACGGGCCATATCGATATCGAGAAACGTGCGGCCCATCAGGAAGTTGGACGCTTCGGCTGCAACGTTCTTGGCAAGCTTTGCCAGCCTCTGCGTGGCGATGACGCCCGCCAGTCCACGTTTACGGCCACGGCACATCAGGTTGGTCATCGCGCCCAATGAGACTTTTCGCGCCTCTTCGGAGACGTCACCGGCGACCGATGGCGCAAACATCTGCGCCTCATCGACAACGACCAGCACCGGATACCAGTAGTCACGATCGGCATCGAACATCGCATTGAGAAAGATACCGGCGCTGCGCATCTGCTGCTCGATATCCAGCCCCTCCAGCGACAGAACACAGGAAACGCGATGCTGGCGGATACGGCTGGCAATACCGATCAGTTCGGCCTCGGTCCGCTCGCCTTCGATCACCACATGGCCGAACTTGTCGGCCAGCGTGACGAAATCGCCTTCTGGATCGATGATGCATTGCTGCACCCACGGGGCGGACTGTTCGAGCAGACGGCGCAACAAGTGCGACTTTCCGGAGCCGGAATTACCCTGCACCAGAAGACGCGTAGCGAGAAGCTCCTCGATATCGAGCGGAACGGATGCGCCGTCCGACGCCGTCCCCATGTCGATGCCGACTTTCATATCCACCTCGTTTAAATTGCCATGTCGGATGCGCCGCCACGAACCCGCAAGCGTTGACCCGTATCATTAAAGCCCATGTTTTGCGCGGCAATCGCAGCAAAACCCACAGCTAAGACGGCCACATCTTCAGAAATAAAGCCTGTGCGTGACTGTGCTGTTTTCCAGAACCGGTGAAAACCCAAGGCGCTCGTAGAATGCGAACGCTTGCGACGGTGCCCTTGTGTTCAAAAAGCGGAAGAAATCGGCTGCGTCACGGACAATGAAGCGAACCAGCTGGCTGCCGATATCCCTGCCCCGATGATCCGGCGCCACATAGAGATGGCGAACGCGGCCAGCGGCGGCATTGCCCGCGAACGGATCGATGTTGCGGCCGCAAACGCCGGCAAGCGTGCCATCCACAATGGCACCGGCAAGGATTTCGCCTGGACGCTCAAACCGGTTCAGGCCGGAAATCCAGTTTTCCTGCAACCGGACAAGCATACGATGTCCCTCGCCGATGCTGGCCTCCCGCAAAGCATCGAAACCATCGAACGCAGGCGTAATCGGTACGATTTCCATCCCGTCAACCGGCCTGCGACACCGTCAGCCCAAACCCCTGCAGCAGGCGGCGCGTGGTGAAATCCGGGTGTCCGGAGGTGAAGATCGCGGGATCAATGCCGTTCAAGGGCTCAAAACCATCCGGCAGCGGCACAAGACTGCGCGCCCGCCGGGCAATCGCCTCGGCCGGGTCGAGCCAGTCCACCGGCCAAGGGGCCAGGCGGCGGAAAACGTTGGCCATGAACGGATAATGCGTGCAGGCCAGCACGACGATATCGGTCTTGCGACCATCTTTCTCGACAAAACACTGCTCGATTTCGGAGAGAACCGCAGCGTCATCGATTGCCTCGCCACGAATATAGGCCTCCGCCATGCGGGCCAGATTTTCCGAACCGACGAGCCGGACATGACATTGCGTAGCGAAAGACTGGATCAGATCGCGGGTATAGGCACGCTTGACGGTTCCTGGCGTCGCCAGCACCGAAACGAGGCCGGAGCGCGTCCGCTCCGCCGCAGGCTTGATCGCCGGTACCGTGCCGACGAAGCGCATCTGAGGAAACGCTGCGCGCAGATCGGCGCCAACCAGCGTGAACGCGGTATTACAGGCGATGACGCAGATTTCAGGATCGTGCTCAGCCAGCAATCTGCCAAACAGCGAGATGACGCGCTCCTTCAGCGCCTCCTCTCCCCAGCCGCCATAAGGAAAGCCCGCATCGTCAGCGACATAGATAAAATGCCGCTCCGGCATCAGCACGCGGGCTTCGCGCAGCACGGTCAGCCCGCCGATACCGCTGTCGAAAACGAGGATGGGCTTCAGCTCAGCTGTCGTCACCGGCATCGTCAACTTTCTTGGCACGCGAATTTTCCGGCGCTCCGGCACCGCGCGGCGCCTCGCGGGTGAAACGATCGAGCGATGAGATGATGCCGCGCACCAGCCGGATTTCGGATTCGGTAAAGCCGGGGCGGGTCAGGACCGCGCGCAAATTGTCGACCAATTTCGGCTTTTTGGCGACGGGCCGGAAGTAGCCGCGCGCCTCCAGCGCCTCCTCGACATGATCGAACATGCCCTGCAACTGTTCCTTGGTTGCCGGGTTCTGCGACAGCGCCTGGAACGAGGTTTCCTCCCGCGATTCCATCGATGTCTTCAGCCATTCATAGGACATCAGGAGCACGGCTTGCGCCAGGTTAAGCGAGGCGAAGGCCGGATTGACCGGAAACGTGACGATCTCGTCGGCGAGCGCCACTTCTTCATTGGTAAGACCGGTACGTTCGCGCCCGAACAGGATGCCGGTCGCCTCGCCCATATTGAAACGGCTGCGCAGCGTCTCGGCGGCAATCAGCGGCGAGCGCACCGGCTTGTAGCCGTAGCGGTCGCGAGCCGTCGTCGCGTAGACGAAGTTGAGGTCGGCAATTGCTTCCGGCAGCGTGTCATAGACCTTGGCCGCATCGATGACATGATCGGCCCGGCTCGCCGCAGAACGTGCCTTTTCGCTCGGCCAGCCATCGCGCGGACTGACCAGACGCAGTTCCGAAAGCCCGAAATTGGCCATGGCACGCGCCACCATGCCGATGTTCTCGCCAAGCTGCGGATGCACCAGAATGATTGCTGGTCCTTCGGTCAGAAGCACGCGCTCGCTGTTGGTTCCTGCCATTCCGGTACTTTCGTCTCTGTTTTGCGTCTGGATTTCAGCGCTTCCTTGCACAGATGCGCGGATTTTGAAAGCCGCAGCCCACAACGGTCTATTCTGGCGTGCTGGCGCCCTGGCTGGCAATCGCCTGCAACTCGCTCTTGAGCGAGCCAGTTTCACCGGCGCGGATGATGTCGTCAATGACGGCCTTGCCGCCTTCCTCGATCACCATGAAATGCAGTTCGCTCGGCTTCCAGTCGGCTGCGCGCTCACCAAAACAATGGGTATTGTCGAAGGTGACCGTGACATCGCTCTTGCCGTCCGTCTCCGGGCCGGCAACGACCAACAGATCCTTGATCGAGCAGCTGTCCTGACCACTGACGATCACATCATAATCAAACGGCGAATCGCCTTCGTCATAGGCCGGGAATTTTGCCGCCTCGCGATAGGCCTTGACGAAATCCTGGCTGTAGATACGGCCAAGACGCGCCTCGGAAAAATAATCCTCGCCCGGCTGTGCCTCCTCCGCCCAGCCCTTGACGGCTTCCTGCATGATTTCATTGACCGGCGCTGCGGGGTCGCCTGCGTGCGCAGCCGAAAACGTGCAGCAAGCCAGAACAACAAGTGCGAACCGTTTCATCCATCATCTCCTGATCTCAGATGCACGACATTTCAGATGCGCGACCGGCGCTCCGGCGCCAGAGAATTTGCGTCTGCTCATAATCAAATTCGCTTCGACACGCGAGGCCGCAATGATGCGGTGTACCAATCATCGTCAGGGGTTGGTCAATGTAGTATCAGGCTAATACCTTGCCAGAGACCGGCCGTGGCATCCTGACATCGTCAGCAACCCGATGGAGGATACGATGGGCGGCAAGAAAATTCTAATGATCTGCGGCGATTTCACAGAGGACTACGAGACGATGGTGCCATTCCAGGCGTTGCTCGCCGTTGGCCATACGGTTCATGCCATCTGCCCGGGCAAGACGGCGGGCCAGCAGATTGCCACGGCCATCCATGACTTCGAAGGTGATCAGACCTACTCGGAAAAGCGTGGTCACAATTTTACCCTGAACGCGACCTTTGCCGACACCAAGGTCGAGAGCTACGACGCGCTGGTCATTCCCGGTGGCCGGGCGCCGGAATATCTGCGGCTCGATGCGAACGTCATCGCCATGGTCCGCCACTTCTTCGAGGCGAACAAGCCAGTGGCTGCCATTTGCCATGGCGCACAATTGCTGTCGGCCGCAGGCGTGCTGAAGGGCCGGACATGCTCCGCCTACCCCGCCTGCCGTTTCGACGTTGAGCTTGCCGGTGGTCATTATGCCGAAATCCCGGTCGATCAGGCTGTGACTGACGGTAATCTGGTATCGGCACCCGCCTGGCCCGCGCATCCGGCCTGGATCGGTCAGTTCCTGACTGTTCTGGGAACCGAGATTCGCCACAATACGCCATTGACGCGCTCGGCTGCCTGACATCGGTCTTGCCAAACCGCATCGAAGGGTGAACATTTCAAGCCGGAGTTCTGGGAGGAACGGATGTGCAGACTATTCATCGGCGCCGACCCGGCGCTCTGGCAAAGTGTGACCCGCTCGGTGCGGATCGATGGCGTGGCGACAAGCATCCGGCTTGAAAGCTTCTTCTGGTCCATCCTCGACGATATCGGCGACCGCGACGGCATGTCGGTCGGCCGCCTGATCGGGCGGCTCTATATCGAATCGCTCGGCGAAGGCCATCCACCGGAAAACTTCACATCCTTCCTGCGGGTTTGCTGCGGCCGCTATCTCGCCCTGCAGCTTGATGGCCTGGTGCCAACCGACCGGCATACGCCCATTGCCGCGCTCGATGCGGAAAGCATCCTTGTTCGCGAGGAAAGATGTTATGCAAAGCCCCGCGCCGCGGATTTCCCGCGCGCTATCCGCGGCCATTGAACACAGGTTTTGCAATCGGAAGGAAACGCACGCGGAATCACGCGTGTATGTCTTTGCCTGTGGTGAACTGGATGCTATAGGGGCGCCAACCCGTTTCCATCCAACCCCATGCAGAGGTTTGCAACATGACAAAGATCAAGGTCGCCAATCCAGTCGTCGAGCTCGACGGCGATGAAATGACCCGCATCATCTGGCAGTTCATCAAGGAAAAGCTGATCCATCCGTACCTGGATATCGATCTGGAATACTACGACCTTGGCATGGAAAACCGCGATGCGACCAACGATCAGGTGACGATCGATAGCGCCAATGCCATCAAGAAGCACGGTGTCGGTGTCAAGTGTGCAACGATCACCCCGGACGAAGCCCGCGTCGAGGAATTCGGCCTGAAGAAGATGTGGAAGTCGCCGAACGGCACGATCCGCAACATCCTGGGCGGCGTTATCTTCCGCGAGCCGATCATCTGCAAGAACGTCCCGCGCCTTGTTCCGGGCTGGACCAAGCCGATCATCGTCGGCCGTCACGCCTTCGGCGACCAGTACCGCGCCACCGACTTCAAGTTCCCCGGCAAGGGCAAGCTGACGATGAAGTTCGTCGGCGAGGACGGCACCGAAATCGAGCACGAAGTCTATGACGCCCCGGCAGCCGGCGTTGCCATGGGCATGTACAACCTTGACGAATCAATCACTGATTTCGCCCGCGCATCGCTGAACTACGGCCTGCAGCGCGGCGTTCCGGTCTATCTCTCGACCAAGAACACTATCCTCAAGGTCTATGACGGCCGCTTCAAGGATATCTTCCAGGCTGTCTTCGACGCCGAATTCGCCGACAAGTTCAAGGAAGCCAAGATCTGGTACGAACATCGCCTGATCGACGACATGGTCGCTTCGGCGCTCAAGTGGTCCGGCGGTTACGTCTGGGCCTGCAAGAACTATGACGGCGACGTTCAGTCCGACATCGTCGCACAGGGTTTTGGCTCTCTCGGCCTGATGACCTCGGTTCTGATGACGCCGGATGGCCAGACGGTCGAAGCCGAAGCCGCCCACGGCACGGTGACCCGTCACTACCGCCAGCACCAGAAGGGCGAGGAAACATCGACCAACTCGATCGCCTCGATCTTCGCCTGGACCCGTGGCCTTGCTCACCGCGCCAAGCTCGACAACAACGCGGAACTCGCCCGCTTTGCTGACACTCTGGAAAAAGTCTGCGTTGACACCGTCGAGAGCGGCTTCATGACCAAGGATCTGGCGCTGCTGATCGGCCCAGACCAGCCGTGGCTCTCGACCACCGGCTTCCTCGACAAGATCGACGAGAACCTGAAGAAGGCAATGGTTGCCTGATCAAGCCACACTGGAATGAACTGAGAAACCCGGCCATGTGCCGGGTTTTTTATTGGAACCTTTTCGTCAGCGAACCGTTCGCGAAGTGAGCCCTTCCGCATGCTGCACTGCACGCACCCTCCTTCCAAAAGATTGTGACCGCAGATCAATGAACAGTTCCTCCGACAAACCCCATAGCCACCTTCCCCGCATTGCCCTGGTATCAACTCATGGCTATGTCGCCGCCGAACCGCCGCTGGGTGCCGCCGATACCGGCGGTCAGGTGGTCTATGTCATCGAACTCGCCCGCAAGCTGGCGCTGCTCGGCCATGAGGTCGACATCTATACACGCCGGTTCGAGGACCAACCGGAGTTTGACGAAGTTGACGAGCGTGTGCGGGTAATCCGCATCCCCTGCGGCGGCAACGATTTCATACCGAAGGAATATCTCTACAAACACCTGATGGAATGGTGCGAAAATGCCGTCCGTTTCGTTCGCAGGAACGATTTCACCTATACGCTGATCAACAGCCACTATTGGGACGCGGGTATCGCCGGCCAGCGCATGTCCGAAGCGCTCGGTGTCACCCATATCCACACGCCGCATTCGCTTGGCCTGTGGAAGAAGCGCCAGATGGAGACGGACTATCCGGACAAGGCGGCGGAGTTCGACAAGGAATTCAATTTTTCCGAGCGCATCAAGCATGAACTGATCATCTATCGCTCCTGCAGCATGGTGATCGCCACGACGCCGATCCAGGTAGAGATGCTGGTCAACGACTACAATCTGCCGCGCGACCGTGTGCATATGATTCCGCCCGGCTATGATGACAACCGCTTCTTTCCCGTTTCCAGGGCAACGCGCGAAATGGCCCGCCAGCGGTTCGGCTTCGAAGGCAAGGTGGTGATGGCCATGGGCCGCCTGGCCACGAACAAGGGGTATGATCTTCTGATCGACGGTTTTTCCGTGCTGGCCGAGCGCGAGCCGGAAGCGCGCCTGCATCTGGCAGTCGGCGGCGAAAACATGGACCCGCAGGAGGCGGGTATTCTTGATGAATTGAAGCAACGCGTGGCAGCCCTTGGACTGGACGGCAAGGTGGTGTTTTCCGGTTTCGTCGCTGATGACGATCTGCCCGACTTTTACCGTGCCGCCGATATCTTCGTCCTATCCAGCCGTTACGAACCCTTCGGCATGACTGCGATCGAGGCGATGGCCAGCGGCACCCCGACCATCATTACGGTTCATGGCGGATTGTTCCGCGCCGTCAGCTATGGCCGGCATGCGTTGTTTGCCGATCCGTTCGACAAATACGATCTTGGCATCACGATGATGAAGCCGTTGAAACACGAGCGGCTCTACGGCCGTTTGTCGCGCATGGGCGCCCACAAGGCACGCAGCCTGTTTACCTGGACCGGCATTGCCCAGCAGCTCATCGGTGTCGTCGAGGGACGGCCGATGCCGCAGGCAATGGATGATAATGAATGGGCGGAACCATGGACGGACGGAGATTGAGGCCGATTCGGCTGTTCTGCAGCGACATCGATGGCACGTTGGCAGGAAACAGAGAGGCTGAAGCGCGATTTCGCGATGCCTGGCTTGGTCTTGCGCCAGACAAACGGCCACTACTGGTGTTCAACAGCGGCCGGCTGATCGACGATCAAAAAGCGTTTGTCGCCACCACGGCATTGCCACGGCCCGATATCTATATCGGCGGAGTGGGAACGATGCTGGACAACGCGAAAGAACCATCTCATGCGGCGCTTTATTCGCGCGCCATCGGCGCCGGGTTTGACCATGAACGGATCAACAGGGCGTTATCCAGTGTTCCGGACATCATCTTCCAGCCGGACATGTATCAGCACGCCCAGAAATCCAGCTGGTATCTGCACGATGCCGATGCTGCGACCTTGGCCAGCATAGAGGAAAAACTGGCAGGCGCCGGAATTGCCGCCCGCCTGGTCTACTCCAGCAAACGAGACCTCGACATCCTGCCTGACGGTGTTGACAAGGGCGCCGCCCTCTGCTGGCTATGCCGCCAGCTCGGGTTGTCGCATGAAGACGTGGTGGTGGCTGGCGATACCGACAATGACCGCAGCATGTTTGCGCTTCTCGGTGCTCGCGGCATCGTGGTGGGTAACGCCTTGGATGAGCTGAAATCCATCGCCGGAGACCGCCCGGATATCTATGGCAGCAGCGGAAAATTTGCCGATGGCGTGCTGGAAGGCCTGCAGCATTGGGGGCTTTTCAGCACGCCTTGATGGAATCAAGCAACGTCTACAATTAATCCATTAGCCGGCTTATGGAAAAACGATACCCGGCAGCGAATTTCCACCGGGTATCCACGACAATTTACTTCACGGGCAGATAGATGTCCGTCAACAGCTCTTTCGGAGCAGCATCCCGGGGATTGTTGATGTATTCCTCGAACCTCACCGTATCGCGGACCTCCCGGCCCGATGATGGCAGCCATTCGCCATACAGCCACTGATAGGCCTTGTGCATATCGGCATACGGCCCCTTGTGCCGCAACACCGCATACTCGCCACCCTCCAGATGCTTTCGCACCAGCGGCTCATCAGCCGGAACGTGCTGCCCTTCTGTTACACAGGCAAAGGAGCGCAGCTTATCCTCCGCCACCAGATCCGGATCATCCAGATAGATGCCGACCATCTTCATGTCCTGCCGGTAAAGCTTGCGTGCCTGCAGCGTGCCGCCGAGCGTTTCGAAAGCACGGCCGATACCCATATAGGAACCGGTATGGCTGACCCCGGTGAGCTCACGCGGGGCAATCGTTTTCATCGTCACATTGTACATTTCGCCAAATCCTTTGCCGTTTGCCGATTGAAAGACAGTATGGCTGCCCTCTCTCCGGTACCGGGCCGGCGGCATGCCGAACACCGATTTGAAAATCCGGGTGAAGGATTGGAGATTGGGATAGCCGGTCCGTCTTGCGATTTCCTCGACAGAAAGGCTCGTCTGCACCAGATCACCCGCCGCCCGATGCAGTCTCAGCCGCTTGACGGTCGTTGCCAGCGTTTCGCCGTGCACGGCCCGGTAGACCCGGTGCCAGTGATGCGGCGACATGCAGGCAATATCCGAGAGCCGATCAAGATCGAGCTCTTCGTCCAGGTGATCGTAAATATAGGCCGATACGCGCCGCAAACGCTGTTCGTAAACCGCCCAGATGCTGTCTTCCTTCATGCCGATCCTCATACAAGCCGAACAAACGGACAGAACCACATCCAGATTTGACAAATCCTGCGAAGTTGGCTGCACCGATTTCAACACGGGAAAAGCAATTGGCCAAAGAAAAACCGGGCCATTCAGCCCGGTTTTCAAATATAAGCAATGAGACGGAAACTGGATTATCCGGCGAGTGCGGCGCTCACCGCCGCGATCGCTTCCGCAGCTTTGTCACCATCCGGACCGCCGGCCTGCGCCATGTCGGCGCGGCCGCCACCACCCTTGCCGCCGAGCGCTGCCGAGGCAATCCGAACGAGGTCGACGGCGCTGAAACGCGACGTCAGATCGTCGGTTACGGCCACTACGGCGCTTGCCTTGCCATCCGCAGAGACGCCAACGAAGGTAACAACACCAGAACCGAGGCTCGTCTTGCCATCGTCGGCAAGGCTCTTCAGGTCCTTCGGCTCGACACCGGTAACAACCTTTCCAAGGAACTTGACGCCGCCGATATCCTGCACCTGATCGGCAGAACCACCGGCATCGCCACCGCCGAGCGCCAGCTTCTTCTTGGCCTCGTTCAGTTCGCGCTCCAGCTTGCGGCGCTCGTCCATCAGCGTTTCAACGCGGGTCAGAACGTCTGCAGGCTGAACCTTCAGCGTTGTTGCCAGTGTCTTGACCCGCTCGTCCTGCTCGTTGAGGTAAGCCAGCGCCGATACGCCGGTCAGGGCTTCCAGACGGCGAACACCGGAACCAACGGCACTTTCGCCGACGATGCGCACAAGGCCGATCTCGCCGGTGGCGCCGACATGGGTGCCGCCGCAGAGTTCAACCGAGTAAGGACGGTTGGCCTTGGCGCCATGAATGCCCTGCCCCATCGACACGACACGCACTTCATCGCCGTATTTTTCGCCGAACAGCGCCATCGCGCCTTCGGCAATCGCATCATCGACGCTCATCAGCCGCGTCGTGACTGGCGCGTTCTGCACGATGATCTCGTTGGCCATGTCCTCGACGATCTTCAGCTCTTCGGCCGTCATCGGCTTCGGATGCGAAACGTCGAAGCGCAGGCGCTCCGGCGCAACCAGCGAGCCCTTCTGCGCCACATGGGTGCCAAGCACTTCGCGCAGCGCTTCATGCAGCAGATGAGTGGCCGAATGGTTGGCGCGCAGGCGCGAACGGCGGGCGTGGTCGACGTTCAGTGCCGCTGCGTCACCAACCTTGACCGTGCCGTCTTCAACGACGCAGGAATGCACGAACAGGCCCTCGCCGCGCTTCTGCACGTCGGTGACCGTCAGCTTTGCATGATCGGTGGAGATTACGCCGGTATCGCCCATCTGGCCGCCGGATTCGCCGTAGAATGGTGTCTGGTTGAGAACCAGCTGGACCGTATCGCCTTTCGAGGCGGTGTCGATCGCCTTGCCATCGCGCACGATCGCCTGGACGACACCTTCTGCCGTCTCGGTGTCGTAACCGAGGAACTCTGTGGCACCGAGCTTTTCCTTCAGCTCGTACCAGATCGTTTCCGTTGCCTTGTCACCGGAGCCGGACCAGGACGCACGGGCTTCAGCCTTCTGGCGCTCCATGGCCGCCGTGAACGCCTCGGTATCGACGCCGATACCCCGGCTACGCAAGGCATCCTGCGTCAGGTCAAGCGGGAAGCCGTACGTATCGTAGAGCTTGAAGGCCGTCTCGCCGTTCAGCTGGTCGCCCTCGGCAAGATCGAGCGTGGCATCCGACAACAGGCCGAGGCCGCGTTCCAGCGTCTTGCGGAACCGGGTCTCTTCCAGCTTCAAGGTTTCCGAAATCAGGGATTCCGCCCGAACGAGTTCCGGGTAAGCACGGCCCATCTGGCCGATCAGCGCCGGCAGCAGCCGCCACATCAACGGGTCACGGGCACCCAGCAACTGGGCGTGGCGCATGGCACGGCGCATGATCCGGCGCAGCACATAGCCACGGCCTTCGTTCGACGGCAGAACGCCATCGGCGATCAGGAATGCGGACGCCCGCAGATGGTCGGCGATGACGCGGTGGCTGGCGCGGCGGTCGCCTTCAGCCTTGACGCCGGTCGCCTCTTCCGAGGCAGCGATCAAGGCGCGGAACAGGTCGATATCATAATTGTCATGCTTGCCCTGCAACAGAGCAGCAACGCGCTCGAGGCCCATGCCGGTGTCGATCGACGGACGCGGCAGATCGACCCGTTCTTCCTTCGTCACTTGCTCGTACTGCATGAAGACAAGGTTCCAGATTTCGATGAACCGGTCGCCGTCTTCATCCTTGGAACCGGGAGGTCCACCCCAGATATGATCGCCGTGATCGTAGAAGATCTCGGAACATGGCCCGCAGGGGCCGGTATCGCCCATCGCCCAGAAATTGTCGCTGGTCGGGATCCGGATGATCCGGTCGTCAGTCAGGCCGGCAATCTTCTTCCACAGGCCAAAAGCCTCGTCATCGGTGTGGTAAACGGTGACCAAAAGCCGCTTGGCATCGATGCCGAAATCCTTGGTGATCAGGTTCCAGGCAAGCTCGATCGCCCGCTCCTTGAAATAATCGCCGAAGGAAAAATTACCGAGCATTTCGAAGAAGGTGTGGTGGCGCGCGGTATAGCCGACATTGTCGAGGTCATTATGCTTGCCCCCGGCGCGCACGCATTTCTGCGCGGTCGCAGCCGTCGAATAGGGGCGCTGCTCCAGACCGGTGAAAACGTTCTTGAACTGAACCATGCCGGCATTGGTGAACATCAGGGTCGGATCGTTGCGCGGAACCAGCGGGCTCGACGATACAACCTCATGGCCGTTCTTCTTGAAGTAGTCGAGGAACGTCGACCGGATTTCATTCACGCCGCTCATATTGCGCCCTTATCTCTTGCATCGGACCGTCCGCAGCCTGCCTGACTGAGCCGCGAACCGGAAAACTTTTGAAAATCGCGGATCACCGGACATCCGCCGACCCTCTCCCGCCCCATTGGAACACAGGCTTTTATCGTCCGGGCCAATCCCTGTCCAGACGGCAAAAGAAAACCGGCCGCTCGGATTAAGGAGCGGCCGGCCAACATCAAGTCGAAATCAGGTAATCTTATGCCAGAGCGGCATCATCGTCGTCGTCACCGGCTTCGGGGCCACCATTTTCCAGGAATTTTTCGGCGATCAGGCCGGCATTCTGGCGCAGCGACAGTTCGATCTCCCTTGCCGTATCCGGATTGTCACGCAGGAACGACTTGGCGTTCTCGCGGCCCTGACCAAGCCGCTGGCTATTATAGGAGAACCACGCACCCGACTTCTCGACGATGCCGGCCTTGACGCCGAGATCGACCAGTTCACCGGTCTTGGACACGCCCTCACCATACATGATGTCGAATTCGACCTGCTTGAAGGGCGGCGCCATCTTGTTCTTGACGACCTTGACGCGCGTCTGGTTGCCGATGACTTCCTCACGCTCCTTGACGGCGCCGATGCGGCGGATGTCGAGGCGAACGGAGGCATAAAACTTCAGGGCGTTACCACCTGTCGTCGTTTCAGGCGAACCGAACATCACGCCGATCTTCATGCGGATCTGGTTGATGAAGATGACCATGCAGTTCGACTTCGAGATCGACGCGGTCAGCTTGCGCAGCGCCTGGCTCATCAGACGGGCCTGCAGACCCGGCAGGCTGTCGCCCATTTCACCTTCGATTTCAGCGCGCGGTACAAGGGCTGCGACCGAATCGACGACGAGAACGTCGATGGCGCCGGAACGCACCAGTGTATCGGTGATTTCCAGAGCCTGCTCACCGGTATCCGGTTGCGAGATCAAAAGATTTTCGAGATCGACGCCAAGCTTGCGGGCATAGACCGGATCGAGCGCATGTTCGGCATCGACAAAGGCGCAAATGCCGCCCTTCTTCTGGGCTTCAGCAATCGTCTGCAGTGCCAGCGTCGTCTTGCCCGAGCTTTCCGGTCCGTAGATTTCGATGACGCGCCCCTTGGGCAGTCCGCCGATACCAAGCGCAATATCGAGGCTCAGCGAGCCCGTCGAAACGGTTTCGATTTCGACTATGCTGTCTTTTCCACCGAGCTTCATGATCGATCCCTTGCCGAACGAGCGTTCGATCTGGGAGAGTGCCGCTTCAAGTGCCTTGCTTTTATCCACCGATTTGTCCTCTACAAGCCGCAAAGAGTTTTGTGCCATGTGATCCACCTTTAGGTTATGGAGCCTGCCGAGGCAATGAAGCTGCCGATGAAAGCTATGTACACTTTTTGTTCTCATTTCGCAAGAGTTATCTATCGACTTGAATCGACAACATAAATGGATGCATGTTCTTTTCTTGTTCCGGGAATTTCGTATTCTGCAGAAATAACTGAAACTAAAGACATATCAACCTCGCAGCCCACCGAATCGCTTAGGAGCGGCACACAGGAAAACGCATGACAGGCAGACAAGTTTCCATCTTTGGCGGCGCGCATATCGATCGCCGGGCTCGTATTTTCGGCACTACCGTGCCGGGATCAAGCAATCCCGGCAGCTGGTTCGAAGAGGCCGGCGGCGGCGGGTTCAATGCCGCCCGCAACCTTGCGCGGCTTGGACTTGACGTACGTATGATCAGCCCGCGCGGCGGCGATGCCGTTGGCGAAATGGTCGCCCGGGCAGCGAACGAAGCCGGAGTTATCGATTGCCCGTTCATCTTCCTTGACCGCAAGACGCCAAGCTACACGGCTATTCTGGAGAACGACGGTAATCTCGTGATCGCGCTTGCCGACATGGAGCTTTACCGGCTGTTTTCTCCAAGGCGATTGCAGCAGAAAGCCATGCGCGAGATTATTTCGTCGAGCGATCTGATCGTCACAGATGCGAACCTCCCCGAGGAGACGCTGACCGCTCTGGTTGCCCGTGCGAATACCGAATCAAAACCGGTCGCCGCCATCGCCATTTCGCCGGCGAAAGTGACGCGGCTGGTGAAAAGCCTGCCAGGGCTCAACTTTCTCTTCATGAACGAGGCAGAGGCGCGTGCGTTGACGGGCCGCGATAGTGAGGCGGCGGCGGAATGGCCCATTATGCTCCAGGCGGCCGGCCTGTCCGGCGGCGTCATCACTCGTGGCGGCAAGCCCGCGATTGCCTTTCAGGACGGGCGAACGGTGACGGTGGCACCACCACAACTTGATGCACTTGCCGACGTCACGGGCGCCGGCGATTCGCTTGCGGCCGGTTTCCTGTCGGCCTATGTCGAAGGCAAAGCGCTCGACATATGCCTTCGCTCCGGTGTTGCCGCCGCCGGTATCACCGTGCGTTCGCCGCTTGCCGTATCGGAAAAAATGTCGCGGCCGATGCTCGATGAAGCGATTCGGCTTGTGCCACCAGCCGAAATCCTGTCATGAACGCGCCTTAAAACGCCAAAAAGGATCTGCGATGACCAAGCCCTTCTCCCCCCTGCTTCCGATGGAATATTCCAGCGAAGTCGCGGCCGCCAAGGCCCGCGGCGCAGCCATCGTCGCCCTGGAATCGACCATCATCACCCATGGCATGCCCTTCCCCGGCAACCTCAACATGGCCCGCAGCGTCGAGGCGATCATCCGCGAGGAAGGCGCCGTACCGGCCACGATCGCGGTCATCGACGGCGTCCTGCATATCGGCCTTGAAGATGCACAACTGGAGGCTTTGGCACAGACGGAAGGGGCGATGAAACTGTCGCGCGCCGATCTCGCCTTTGCGATCGCCGAGCGCCGCACCGGTGCCACCACCGTTGCCGCGACAATGATCGCGGCTGCCCGTGCCGGTATCCGCGTTTTTGCCACCGGTGGCATCGGCGGTGTGCATCGCAAGGCCGAAGAGAGCTTTGACATTTCTGCCGACCTCGATGAGCTCGCCCACACTGGCGTCATCGTCGTCTGCGCCGGCGCAAAAGCCATCCTCGATATTCCAAAGACGCTGGAAGTTCTGGAAACACGCGGGGTTCCGGTGGTCACCTATGACAGCGAAATCTTCCCGGCTTTCTGGTCGCGCGATAGTGGCCTGAAAAGCCCGTTGATGCTCAACAGCCCGGCCGCGATTGCCAATTTCCAGAAAATGCGCGACCTGCTCGGCGTCGACGGCGGCATGCTGATTGCCAACCCGGTGCCGGAGGCCAGCGAAATCCCGCGCGACGAGATGGAAATCTACATCACCCGGGCGCTCGACAATGCCGAGCGCGACGAGATTTCCGGCAAGAAGGTCACGCCTTACCTGCTCGACAGCATTTTCGGCCTGACCGACGGCCGCAGCCTCGAGACCAATATCGCGCTGGTCGAAAACAATGCCCGGCTTGCAGCCGAGATTGCCGTCGCACTGGTCTGAGTCAAATCGATCATCGGAAAAATCGGGGGCTGGCTACCGGCCCCCGATGCGTCAGCCCTGCCGCCCTGCCCGAGCCAGCCCGTGCGCGATCAGCCGGTCGATGATTTCGGCATAGGCAATTCCGCTTGCGGCCAAAGCCTTGGCATACATGCTGATATCGGTAAAACCGGGGATAGTGTTGACCTCGTTGATGACAGCACTCATATCCGCCCGCACGAAAAAATCGACACGGGCCATGCCGTCACAGCCAAGCGCCCTGAAAGCGTCTTGCGCCATTGATCTCAGCTTTTCAGCGATTTCGTCCGGCAACAGAGCCGGAATACTGAGAATGGCACCGTCGGGGTCGATGTATTTGGCATCGTAGCTATAAAAGCCATGGCCGCCGGCGGGGATGATTTCTCCTGGAAGCGAGGCGATCAGCGTGCCGTCAACTTGCTCAAGAACACTAAATTCGATCTCCCGCCCCTGAATGAACTCCTCGACGAGGATTTTCTGATCGTGGCGGAAGCCTTCCGCGAGTGCTGTCCGGAAATCGTCTTGCGTTCGAGCCTTGCTGACACCCACCGACGACCCCTGCCGGGCGGGCTTGACGAAAACCGTCGGCCCTAGCGCTGCAACGACTTCATCGAAAGAGGGTGCGTCGCCCCGGTGGAACGTCAGTGAACGCGCCACCGGCAATCCCGCTTCGCTTAACAGGCGCTTGGCCACATCCTTGTCGATTGCAGTCGCCGATCCCAGAATGCCGCAGCCGGCAAACGGCACCATCGCGACCTCGGCAAGCCCCTGCACTGAGCCATCTTCGCCATGCGGCCCATGCAAAACCGGAAACAGGATATCGACCGGTGGCAGTTCACGGATACTTCCAGCTTCGGGAACGGCGAAAAGCCGACCACGGCCGCCGGGCAAAAGGCAAACCTGCGTGTTCACTGTGGGGAGCGGATGGGGCAAGCCCCTGTCGAGCAACTCATGCAGGAGCCATTTTCCCTGATGGTCGATCAGAATGGGCACGACATCGTATTTTTCAGTGTCGAGCGCCTTGAATACGTTGCGTGCCGACAGAATCGAAACATCATGTTCGGCAGAACGGCCACCAAAAAGAACTGCAATCCTTAGCTTTGAATTCATTCGTGCGCTCGCAAAATCGGGAGATTGAACGCTACGCTTGAACCAGAGGGCGAACCCCTTCGAACGATGAGCGCAGCGCGGGACACCCGTAGATGCAATCGCGAAACAGGCCTTTTTAGGACAGCGGAAGACCCGCCAAAATTATCTCGGCGGACGGTTAACGCGGCGGCCGCCCGGCCGGTTTGTGGCAGCATTCCGAGCTCGAAAGTGCCTGATCTGCTATCTATCTATGGCCAGCGGTTACAGATCAGCTGTCAAGCATTTCCCGGACAGCAACAGCAAGCTGCTTCAACGAGAAGGGTTTGGACAGAAAACCAAACTTGGCGTCGGCCGGCAGGTTTCTGGCAAAGGCATCTTCCGCATAACCGGAGACGAAGATGAACTTGAGGTCCGGATAGGTCTTGCGGATTTCACGCAGCAGCGTCGGCCCATCCATTTCCGGCATGACGACATCGGATACGACGATATCGACAGCACCGTTCAGCTCTTCCATGACTTCGAGCGCCTCGACGCCGGAGCCGGCCTCATGAACGGTATAGCCGCGCGTTTCCAGCATGCGCTTGCCACCGCGGCGCACGGCCTCTTCGTCTTCCACCAGAAGAACCACCGCCGAATTTCCGGTCAGGTCCGTCGGTTCCGGTTTGGCGGGGGCCTTTGCAGCGAGCGCTGCGGCGGCCTGCGCCTCGCCGGCTTCGCCCGGCAATGCCGGCTCTTCGATATAGCGCGGCAGCAGGATACGGAACGTCGTTCCCTTGCCGACCTCGGATTCGGGATAGATGTAGCCGCCGGACTGCTTGATGATGCCATAGACCATCGATAGTCCAAGCCCGGTCCCTTTGCCGACTTCCTTGGTGGTGAAGAAAGGTTCGAAAATCTTGTCGAGGATTTCCGGGGGGATGCCGGTCCCCTGATCCGCCACTTCAACCATCACGTAGTCGTCTTCCGGAAGCTCGCGCAGATTAAGCGCTGCAACTTCGGCTGCGGGCAGATTGCGGGTGCGCAGCGTGATGACGCCGCCATTGGGCATGGCGTCACGCGCGTTGACCGCGAGATTGAGCACAACCTGCTCGAACTGGCCAAGATCGGTGCGCACCGGCCAGAGGTCGCGGCCGTAGTCAACCTCAAGCTTGACATTGGTTCCTGTCATCCGGTCGACCAGCATGCGCAAGTCGCCAACGACATCGGTCATCGACAGCACGGTCGGCCGCATCGTCTGCTTGCGCGAGAACGCAAGCAACTGACGCACCAGCACGGCAGCCCGGTTGGCGTTGCGCTTGATCTCCATCAAATCGGCGAAACTCGCATCCGCTGGTCTTGCCGACAAAAGCAGATGGTCGGACGACAGCAGGATCGCCGTCAATACGTTGTTGAAGTCATGCGCAATACCGCCCGCCAGCGTGCCGACAGCATTCATCTTCTGCGTCTGCGCCATCTGGGTTTCGAGCGCTTTCTGCTCGGTAATCTCGACCGCGTAGACGATCGCGGCCTCTTCCGGCGCCTGATCGCTCTGGTCGATGACCGCGTTTACATAGAAGCGGAAATGCCGCGCCTCGTCGGTCGGGTGAAGCGAATCGATCGGCGCGATATCGCCCTGCCGGTCCTTGGCAGCATCCAGCGCATCGCGCAGCCGCGTCTGGTCGGTCCCGTGAACGAAAGCCTCCAGCAGCGCGCCATGTTCCATGTCATCCTGCGAAACGACGGCGGAGAACAGTTTGAGGAACGGCGCGTTGGTACGCAGAATCCGGCCGTCGCCATCAACGGAGGCGATCGCCATCGGCGTATTGTTGAAGAAGCGGGTAAATCGCATCGCCGCGATCGAGGCCGATTGATCGCTTTCATCGTCGTTGGAGCGGGCAAGAACGATCGTGCGGCTTTCGCCGGGAGCACCATCGCGGGCAGAGGAAACCCGGTGCACCATGCGCACGGCAAAGCTCTGGCCATTGACCTTGCGCAGATCGAGATCGAGCGTCTTGGTCTTTTTCAGGCCGGGCTCGGCCTGCACGGACTGGACCAATGCCAGCCCCTCGCCTGCGACGAGATCGGCGATCGTCATCGATCCCGGCTGGAACTTGGTCAGATCCAGACCAAGCCAATCGGCAAGCGTCGCATTGACGTAAAAAATCTCGCCCTTCTTGCCTGCCGAAAAGAAACCGGCCGGCGCGTGATCGAGATAATCGATCGCATTCTGCAGTTCCTTGAAGAAGCGCTCCTGGTCATCGCGCTCGGAGGTGATGTCGGAAATCTGCCAGATATAGAACGGGTTGTGGCCACCGTCCTCGAGCGGCAGGACGCGTGCCTTCAAACGGAACCAATGGGCGCCGGAACCTGCCGAACCGCCGCCCGAGCGCAACGGCTTCAAAAGCCGGAACTCCTCATGGCCGGCCTTGCCCTCGTGCAGACCGTTGGTGAGCCGGTAGATCGCTTCCGTCGCCTCGCGGTTGCGCGACAGGATCGTTTCCAGCGACTGGATTTCGGTGGCCTTGGTGGCGCCGGTCAGCGCACCATAAGCCGCATTGGCGTAGATGATCCGGCCCTTGCGGTCGGTCACCAGCGTGCCGTCCTGATGACCGTCAAGGAAGGCGCGCGCCAACTCGTCCGGGCGCGATTGCGGCATCACCTCGATAAAGCCGATGACCGACGAGACCAGGAAGAAGATGCCGACCATGGCCAGCACGCCGAGAATACCGAGGACAATCTGGTTTTCCAGTTGATCCTTAAAGAGGACGAAAGCGACAGCGGACGCTGTCAGCACGATGGCGAGCAGAATGATCCGCAGCACCGTTCCCGGCCGCGTCCCACGGTCTACAATCGGCATGTGATAGTCACCTGCCTGCCGCAATTTCGTCATAAGGCCCTCGTTTTTCAACCGTGCCATGCACGTCCGGTATGAGCGTGCGGGTTTGGTCTTCATGCTCGTCTCAACGGTAGCCGGGGCAAATCTGCACCCGCGCCGGCGGGCCCGCGAAACACCAAGCAAGAATCATCTTTAACAGCCGCAGGGAAGAGCAGAAAGCATCTCTATGAAAGGCATTGCGGTCAATTCACAGGGAATGTCCTGCAAAACCTCGCCGAAGCTGGAAACAGCGCTACATTGGCGCTACGACAATGACGGGCACTGTTTGTTGCGACCGGAAAAAAGCCGTCAATTCGGCATAAGGCGCGGGTTTACGAAGGAGTACAGCATATGATCGAAGATATCGTTGGCAACAACGGTACCCGTTTCATTATTGCAGCGGGCGCTGTTGCTCTCGGCCTGCTTTGCCTGGTCGCCGTGCTGCGGTTCATGCGCAACAGACCCTCCTCGCCTTTCATCCGTGGCGGCAAGAACCGGCAGCCGCGGCTGGCGGTTCTCGATGCAGCGGCAATCGATACACGCAGACGGTTGGTGCTGGTGCGCCGCGATGATGTCGAGCACCTGATCATGATCGGCGGACCGACCGATGTGGTCATCGAAAGCCGCATTGCATCGACCGCCCAGCCACAGATGCAGGCTGCTATCGCACAGCCACCAGCCGATGCAGCCATTGCCGCACGCCCAGCGGCAGAGCGCTCACTCACCGAGCGCCCACCAGCAGAGCGTCCCGTCACGGAACGCCGCCTCGCCCCTACCCCGCAGGCCGAGGTCAAATCGGCACCGGTGTCAGCCATGGGCCAAGTTCTGTATGGTGAAAGCGCCGATGCTGCTACGCCACCGGCCAGAACCGTCCAGCCGGTGCAAACCCGAACCGATAGCATCGCGCCACGCCAGACTCCTCTTGATCGGGCCATTCCAGCCCAGGCTCAAATTCGCCCGCAACCCGTCGCGTCGAACACGCCGCCGCCTGTCGCAATCGAGACTGCCAGGTCTCCGGAGGATATCCTGGATGCTGCGCGTTCGCGGGTGCTGGCAGCCAATCAATCCGTCACCACAGAGCGGCCCTTGCCCCAGACGCCTGCCCTTGCAGTTACCCCTGCAACGCAAGTACAAGCCGTGCAAAGCCTGCCAGATACTCAAGCACAGAAGGACGCAAGCGCCCTCGAGTTTGAACGTATTCTCGATGCCCAGATCACCGGTGACCTTGGCAAGCTGACCGCCGACCCCGTCCGCGTCGATAGCGAAACGCGTGCGTACGCCGCTACGCCCAACCCGGCAATCCGTCAGGAACCACGCCTTGGCCCGGCGCAGGGCGGCCGCACAGAGCCTTCGCTTGAGGACGAGATGAACCGGATGCTGAACGAGATTGCCGCAAACCGCAAAAACTGAACCGACCTGCTGCAGGCATTCGGCTCAAGCACAAATGACAATGGCCACAAAGCAAAAACGGCGCGATCATCTCGCGCCGTTTTTATGTTTGTGACTGAAAAGATTACTCGTCGCGGTAGACTTTTTCCCGCCGCTCGTGACGCTCCTGAGCCTCGATCGACAAGGTTGCAATCGGCCTTGCGTCAAGACGCTTCAGCCCGATCGGTTCACCGGTTTCTTCGCAGTATCCGTACGTACCCTCATCAATTCTCTGAAGGGCCGCATCGATCTTGGAGATCAACTTGCGCTGCCGGTCCCGTGCGCGAAGCTCGATGGCCCGGTCGGTTTCCGATGATGCTCTGTCTGCAAGATCAGGGTGGTTTGCACTTTCCTCAGCCAGGTGTCCGAGTGTTTCCCGGGCCTCGCGGAGGATATCATTTTTCCAGGCGTTCAGCTTTGCTCTAAAATATGCACGCTGGTTGGTATTCATGAATTCCTCGGTCTCAGACAAGACAAAGGAACTAAGATCGATCTTCTCACTCAACGCGATTCTCCTGAAGAACATCTCATGTGCGGCGGTGTATAGACCCATGCACGCGCCGTTTCAAGTCTTTGAAAAACAGCCCACCGTTTTTTAAGCCTTGCTTACTTGACAGGCTAACAGGCTAATATTTCATCAAAATTACAGATTTGGGATTTTTCTCGAAATTGTCTTGCGCACGATGTTCAGCATCTGTGACCAAAACTGCAACTTGGGCGGAGCAAAGGTTCGGATCCGGCTTTTTTCGAGTTCTCCGCAGCACAACAAATAGGCAGAGTTTTCTCTTCCTCATTTGCGCCAGCCCCCTTCGCTGTACTCCCGCTCGAACCGATCAATCCAATCCTGGACGAGGCCCTTTTGGAAAACGGGGCGTCACGGCTTGATCTTTCGGCAGTCCCGGCGGACAAAACGCATACAAAGCCGAACCATCGATGCCGCTACCGGGATTGATGGTTCGGGTGGCGATGCCATTTCCAGGAAATTTACCATGCCCGCTGCGTCTGCCCCGGTTTTCCGTCTCCTCCTTCTCCGGCACGCCAAGGCCGCGTGGGCCCTCCCGGGCCAGAAGGATTTCGACAGGACGCTGGACGATGCGGGCTTTGCCGATGCCGAAGTCCTCGCAGACATGGCGGCAGATCAGGACCTAAGGCCAGATATTGTTCTTTGCTCAACCGCCGTGCGCTGCCGCCAGACGGCGGATGCTCTCCGGCGCGCAATGTCAGAAGACCTCGAGATCCGCTATATCGACGGGCTCTATGCCGGCGGAGCGAATGTCTATCGCGACATTATCAGCAGCCAGGCCCCGGCCCTTTCAGCGCTGATGGTGGTTGGGCATAATCCGGTGATCGAGGAGATCCTGAATGAGGTTCTCGGCGAAGAGGCCGCAACCAAAGCTGCCCCGGCCGGCTATCCTGCAGGTGCGCTTGCTGTCATCGACTTCGAGGTGCGCCCCTCCGATACCAGGCTACCGCTTGGGATATTAGCCGCATGGTTAGATCCGGACACTCATAGCCGGTGAACTCTGCGCACCACCCGCCTGTTGCAACCTTTATTCGACCACCCCGGCGCACTATATCGCAAACGACAGACATGGCAGGAAAGCCATATCGCACGTATATCCGAGGCCCGAAATCTTGCCGCCATTCATGACCCGCTTCACAGACGACGCAAAACTTGCGCTCGACACGTTGACCGACCGCGCATCGGGTTTTGTCAATCCAACCTTGCGCCTTGGCGTTACCGGTCTTTCCCGGGCGGGCAAGACCGTGTTCATCTCGTCGTTGGTCCACAATCTTTTGAATGGCGGCCGCTTGCCGGTCTTCGAAGCCGTCCGCTCCGGACGTGTCTCGAAAATCCGGCTGGAGCCGCAGCCGGATGATGCGGTGCCGCGCTTCCAGTACGAAGACCATATTGCAGCACTTGTTCGCGACCGGCTGTGGCCGGATTCGACACGGGCGATCTCGCAATTGCGCATCACGCTTGATTATGAGAGCGCCAGCGGCTGGAACCGGGTCTTTTCACCCGGCAGGCTGTCGATCGACATCGTCGACTATCCCGGCGAATGGCTGCTCGACCTCCCCTTGCTCACCCAGGATTTTCGCACATTCAGCCGACACACGGCAGATCGCGCCCGAACCGGTGTTCGCGCAGAACTGTCAGCGGCCTGGCTGTCGCTGGCCTCGTCGCTGGATGTGACCGCCGCCGCCTCCGAGACGGATGCGCGCGCACTCGCAGAAGTCTTCACCCGCTATCTCCAGGCCTGCAAGTCGGACGAACGTTCCCTATCTACCCTGCCACCCGGCCGGTTCCTGATGCCCGGCGATCTCGAAGGCTCACCAGCCTTGACCTTCTCGCCGCTACCATCCCTACCCGAAGGCCGTGCGCCAAAAGGCTCTCTCTGGGCGATGATGGAGCGGCGTTACGAGGCCTACAAGACCCATGTGGTCAAACCGTTCTTTCGCGAGCACTTCGCCAGGCTCGACCGGCAGATCGTGCTGATCGACGCCCTGCAGGCGATCAATCGCGGCCCGGAATCGCTGCAGGATCTGGAAAGCGCGCTGGCCGACGTTTTGGCGAGCTTCCAGCCCGGAACCAATTCCTTCCTGTCGTCCTTCCTCACAAAGCGGATCGACAAGGTGCTGATCGCCGCCACCAAGGCTGACCATCTGCACCATGAGAGCCACGACCGGCTCGAGCGGATCACCGAGCGCCTTGTCCGGCGCGCCGTCGAGCGCATCGGCATGAGTGGAGCAGGCCTTGAAGTCATGGCCATTGCCTCTGTCAGGGCGACCCGCGAGGCGACCGTCGAGCATGACGGGCACACGCTACCAGTCATCGTGGGTACACCGATCGCCGGCGAAAAAATCAATGGCGAAACCTTCGATGGAGAACGGAAAACAGCTATATTTACCGGTGACTTACCGAAGAATCCTGATGAGCTTTTTCAAGATCTTGAGGCAAAGCCGGAAGAAAGCCTGGTACCCGAGCTGAGCTTCGTCCGCTTCCGGCCACCGCATATCGAGGAGACCGGCGGCGGCCTGAAACTGTCCGTCCCGCACATCCGGCTCGACCGGGCCATGCAGTTCCTGTTCGGAGACCGGCTGGCATGAGCGACACACCCAAGTTTCCGCAGCGCAAGCCCGCTGTGTTCACGATCAGCAATGATCCCACCTCTGCCGAAAAGCAGGCTCCGACGAGACGTCCACCGGCCAGTTTCGACGACAAGATCGTCATGACGGCGGACGCGGATGATCCGTTCGCGGCGACGACGACCGCTTTGCCCGACACGCCGGAGGCGGCACCGCGCAAGCGCCGCTTCTCCTTTGCCAAGCTTGCGGTCGGCGCTGCAGGCGTTCTCGTATCGCTGGCCGTCGGCCTCTGGGTCGATAGCCTTATACGCGATCTCTTCACCCGGTCGGATTGGCTCGGTTATCTCGCCATCGCCGCTGCCGCCATCGGCTTGATCGCCTTCCTGGTTATCATCGCCCGCGAATTGTCGGGCCTGATGCGGCTGAATGCCGTACAGGCCCTGAAACAGGAAACAATCGATGCCAGCTTGTCTCAAACGGCAAAACCGGCGCGGCAGGTCATGGCCCATCTCGTCCATCTGCTGGCCAGCAAGCCGCAGACGGCGCGGGGCCGGCTTCGGTTGAAGGAAACCGAAACGGAGATTATCGACGGTCCTCACCTGCTTGATCTGACCGAGCGCGAGCTGCTGACGCCGCTTGATCGCGAAGCCCGAGGCCTGATCCTCAATGCCTCCAAGCGCGTTTCGATCGTCACCGCCGTCAGCCCGCGCGCCCTCGTCGACCTCGGCTATGTGATTTATGAGTCGGCGCGGTTGATCCGGGCAATGGCCGACCTCTATGGCGGCCGGCCGGGTACACTGGGGCTGTTGCGGCTGATGCGCGACGTCATTGCTCATCTGGCGGTCACCGGATCGATTGCCGCCGGAGACAGCCTCATTCAACAAGTGCTTGGCCATGGCCTTGCCTCGAAACTATCGGCGCGGCTTGGTGAAGGCGTCATCAACGGCTTGATGACCGCGCGCATCGGCATTGCCGCGATGGACCTGTGCCGGCCGATGCCGTTCCGGGCGCTGAAACGCCCCGGCATCGGCGATTTCATCGGCGATCTGACGCCCGGATCATCCAGGACGAAGACACCGGAAGGCGACGGATAAAGCGTTCCCGTTTGACGATGAAGCACCTCTAGATGCCGCCATACCAGTCGTAACCCAAATCTTCCCAGAAGCCGCCCTTGCCGCCGCCGAACGGCGCCAGCGAAGATGCAAGCTCGATACCCTTGATGTATTTCGCCATCTTGTAGCCGAGTTGCCGTTCGACACGCACCCTCAGCGGCGCGCCGTTGGCAATCGCCAGCGGCTTATCGTTATTGCCATAGGCCAGAATTGTCTGCGGATGGCGCGCGTCGATGAGATCGATCGATTCGTAGTAAGGCACGGCGCCCTGCAGCCCGAGGTCCATCGTATCGTAGCAATGAAACACCACGAAACGCGCTTCCGGTTTCACCTGGACCTCATCGAGAATCTGGCGGAGCGGCACGCCGGTCCATTTGGCAATACAGCTCCATCCCTCGACACAGTCGTGGCGGGTGATCTGCGTACGCGCCGGCATATTGCGCAGTTCATCGAGGCTGAAGCTGAGCGGTTTTTCGACCAGCCCGCCGACTACCAGCCGGTAGTTGGAAAAACTCGTCTCCCTCAACGCAAGATAA
This sequence comes from Rhizobium sp. LjRoot98, assembly GCF_964252935.1. Lineage (NCBI taxonomy): Bacteria > Pseudomonadati > Pseudomonadota > Alphaproteobacteria > Hyphomicrobiales > Rhizobiaceae > Rhizobium > Rhizobium sp. LjRoot98. The sequence goes on along the minus strand of NZ_CAXUPW020000002.1, from coordinate 559,834 downwards.
TCCGCATCAGTCGGGTCGGTGGAGCCGTTCGGCCGCTGGCCCTGACGGATTTCGCTGGCTGCAAACTCCGGCACCAGCGTGTCGGCGCCAATCAGCGCGCGGTGGGCGCGGTAGGTCAGCCCGTTTGCCGACGCAAGGAACTCGCGCACCGGGCTTTGACCTGAGAGAAAGCTGTCAAAGGCATCGCAGCCAGAAAGCGGAACGGTAGACGCGGCGACGCCTGCAAGGGTCAGGAACTTTCGGCGGTTGATGATAAACCGGGTCATGCCGAATGCTCCTCGTTTTTCTTGTCTGCGCGATACCAGCCGGTAATGATCGAGCGCATTTCATTCAGCGGTCCTGCCGCGATCACCATAAGGATATGAATGACGAAGAAAGCCACCAGCGCTGCCATGCAGAGGAAATGGATGGTCCGCGCCGTCTGGCGGCCGCCAAAAATATCAAGCAGCCACGGCCACGCCGCATTCATACCCGGAGACATTGTCAGACCGGTCGCAATGATCAGCGGAAAGATCACCAGCAACACGCCAGCATAGGCCAATTTCTGCAGCCCGTTGTAACGGCCGTCATGATGGAACCGGAAGCGCAGATGATCAACGATGCTACGCGGCAAAGACCTGATATCGGCGACGGAGGGAAGAATATCGCGCGTCAGATGCCCACTGATCAGGCTGCTAGCGAACCAGACAAGGAAGGCGGCGGAGAAGAGCCAGGCAAAGAAGAAGTGTATGACGCGGCCAGTCGCCAGATCCTGGTAGGAAGGCAGCGTCGCCCATGCGGGAAAACCGCGATAGGATGGGTTACCGGCCGGGCCGCTCATGCCGAACACGCCGGTCGTATCGAAACTGTGACCAAGAACTGTCGTGTACCCCCCAACCGTCCCGTCGGCGGCTTGCATTGCACGCATTGAGAGGACGCTGTTTTCGAATTCGAAGCCGGATTGATTGCCGATATAGAGTTGAGGATGGGCGTTGAAGATCTGCAACCCACTCAACAACAAAAAGAAAAGCGTAATCGCCCAGATCCAGTGGGTTATGCGCGTGGCGATGCGGTGGCGGTATATGATGGTTTTTTCGTCATTCTGCGGCGCGGGGCGCGACTCGATATCGTCCATGATGGTCATCCCGAACCTCCCTTTATATGCGCAACTACGTAACAAACAGCGCAGCGGTTTCAAAAGCACATCCGGTCACCGCTGCACACGTCATGGTGATCCCGCGTGAAAAATCAGCATTTCCAATGGTTTCAACTGCGTGGAAACATCCTGACAAAACATTCCGCGGGCTCTTTTCACCATCATCCAGCAGACCGACGCAACGCTCCATTAACCATTTAAGTGCAAATGTAGCCTCACATTCCTGACATCGACCTTCAAGGATCGTTCATGTTTTCGCGCCCTTCTTTGATCGCTCGCGGCGTTGCCGCAGCCTCACTCGCAGCCCTGACCTGCGCAGCGTCGCCCGCTTTTTCGGGCGATGACAAGGCGTTTTTCGAACAGGTTTCCGGTCAATGGAAAGGCCCTGGCGAAATCGTCGCCGGTAAGTACAAGGGGACGAAATTCACCTGCGACCTGATCGGCGAACCGGCGGAAGGCGCGTCCGCAGGCATCAAACTCGATGGTACCTGCCGCGTCGGCGTTTTCAAGCAGCCGATGACAGCTTTGATCACTCAGAAAGGCAAGACCTATACCGGCAAGTTCCTCGACGGCGCTAATGGCAAGGGGTTGGATATTGTCTCGGGCAACGTCGCCAAGGACAAGGTCGTCGTCGGCATCAATCGCAAGAAGCTGAACGGCGCGATGATCGCCCGGCTGCAGGATCCGTCCACCCTCAACATCACCATCTCGGTCAAGGTCGAAGACACGATGGTTCCGTTGATCGGCGTCAGCCTTAACCGCCAGGTCGACAACATGGCTGTCGGCTCGATCGAGTAAAACTTACCTGTAAAACACCTTCAGAGAGCCGGCTTGTCCGGCTCTTTTGCGTTCACGGTGACGCCGCTGCCGAAATTTGTCGCCACCAGTCGCTGCGTGGATCAGCAATTTCGATGCCCACCACATCGGCATCCGCCAGCCACTCCGCAACGGTGCGGCCGGCAATGGCCAGATCCGGCGCGAAATCCGCAAGCGGCTTCAGGACAAATCCACGCCCGGTCATCCGCGGATGCGGTATTTCCAGCGTCTGCGAATGTTGGGTGCGGCCGTCATAGGTCAGCACGTCGATATCGATCGTCCGCGGCCCCCAGCGCTCCAGCCGCTCCCGCTTCATCTGGCGCTCGATCGACAGGCAGGCATCGAGCAGATCCTCCGGAGACAGCGTGGTCCTCACCGCAGCACAGGCATTGAAGAACCAGTCCTGATCGATTTTTCCCCAGGGCGGCGTTCGATAGAGTTTGGATACATGCGCCACCGCGCAATCGGCCCGCGTGTCCAGAAGGACGAGCGCGCGCGCCATCGACACGGCCGGGTCGCCGATATTACCACCGAGGCCAAGCGTCGCCAGATGCCCGTCCATATCAGGCAAAATGCTCAACCGTGACTTCGACATAGTCGAGCACACCGGGAACCGGCGCATTCGGCTTACGGATCGATATCTTTGCCCGGCGGACTTGCGGGAAAACCGAACAGAGCGTGGTCGCCACTTCCAGTGCCAAAGCCTCGATCAGGTAGCGCCGACGGCCAGTAATGATCTTCTCGATCTCGGTGAAGGCAATGCCGTAATGCACTGTATCATCGATAGAATCTTCAATCAGCGCTGTCCCCTGCTCGACATCCAGCTCCGCATCGACGAAAAAACGCTGCCCGAGGAATTCCTCCTCGTCATGGACGCCGTGGCGCGCAAAGAAGGCGCAGTTCTTCAGGGTGATCGTGTAGATCGGTTTCATAGTCGATTTTCCTTCCCAGGCCGTCCCGTCATGTTTCTTTTTGCGGCCAGCATAGCATCAGCCACCAGAAGCGCATCCCTGTTGATTGCGACATCGTGTACCCGGAAAACCGCAGCGCCTGCTATTCTCAGCAGCGCCGTTGTTGCGGCGGTAGCAGCATCCCGCTCCGGCGCTTCCCGGCCAGTAATGGCCCCGAGAAAGCGCTTTCGCGAGGTGCCCGCCAAAAGCGGCAGACCGAAACCCGACAACTCGTCAAACCGCGCCATTAATGCAACATTCTCGTTTGTATCCTTGGCGAATCCAAAGCCCGGATCGAGCACGATCCGCTGACGGTCGACACCGGCTGCTGCCGCGATCTCCAGCGACCGTTCAAGAAAATGATACTGATCGGCGACCACATCAGTGAGCTTCTCGCGGTCGCGGCCCGTGTGCATGATGCACAGGCCCGCGCCGGTCGCCGCCGCAACATTGGCAAGGTCAGGCTCACGCTGCAGCCCGTGGACATCGTTGATGATATGGGCGCCTGCCGCAATCGCGAGGCTGGCCGTCTCGGCGCGGTATGTATCCACGGAAATGATCACGTCAGTCCGGCTGGCAAGAGCGGCGATCACGGGCAGCACACGGTCCTGCTCCTGCGCAGCCGTCACCACGGCGGCGCCAGGACGGGTTGATTCACCGCCAATATCGAGGATTTCGGCGCCGTTTTCGATGCAATGCAGCGCCTGCGATACCGCTGCCTCTGTTTCGCTATAGCTGCCGCCGTCGGAAAACGAATCCGGAGTCACGTTGATAATCGCCATCAATCGCCCTTTCGGACCGAGCGTCAATGAACGGCCATGCGCCAACACCCATTCGAATGGCTGGAAAGGATCGGTCATGACTGTTTCATTCCCTTTCTTGCACACGGCTTGCAGATCGGCGAGCATTTGGCAGCACCAGAGGTGCAAACAGAATTGTCTAACCGCAAATACCCGAAATACATTGGCTTTTCCGGTTTACCGGGGGCTGTTGCCTATTTGCTGTTGCGCTCCGGCTGGCTATGCCCCAAGCTCTTGAGAAGTTCAACTGCCGAGACCTGTAAACATATGCCAACTGGCCGCATTTCATTCGCCGCGCTTCTGATAGCAAGCGTCGTGGCGAGTTCCTCTTCGATAGCCCATGCCGAAACCGTAGTGAACAAGAGCATCACGTATTTCTCGATCGGTGGCCGCACGGCGGAGGAGCTGGACAAGGCCCTGTCGGAAAACGGACCGATGATGAAGAGCAGCGGTTCACGCCATCCTGGCGCCACCAAGATCAAGTTTGGCGGTACGGTGACCTATGTGAAGCACGGCAATCGCTGCGCAGTCGGCAGTGCAAAAGTCACACTCAGCACAAGGTTGATCCTGCCCCGCTGGAAAAATCGTAACAAGGCAAACCGCGACCTCGCCCTCGTCTGGGATACGCTGTCGAGTGACATCAAGCGCCACGAGGAGCGCCATGCCGAAATTGCCCGCAATCATGCCCGCAAGCTGGAAAAGGACTTCCTGTCGCTGAGACCGGAGGCTGATTGCGAGCGCATGCAAGCCCGTGTTGCACGGCTGAGCGAAAGCGCGATCCAGGATCATGACCGCGATCAGGCACGCTTCGACAGGATGGAAGCCGCCAATTTCGACCGCCGGATGATCCGTTTGCTGCAGTACCGGCTTGATACACTGAAAAAGCAGTAAACGCGGCCCCTGCCGCCGAATCGCTGCCTCAAACAGTCCGAATTGAGAAACCACGCAGCTTGCGCGTCAACAGTATATCATTGGTGATTTCTAGCGATACAACAACGTGGAAAGTTGATGTACAGTGAAAGCATAGAGTGAAGAGCAGAAAAACAAGCTGACCTCACTCCGCTCCGGATTACTGAATGCGCCACCGCGTGGACTGCGCCAAACCGGAAGTATTGTCTTGTGCTTGACTGTCCCGTTCCGGATTGATGTTCGACCGGCCGGAGCCATCAGGCAAGTTGTGTTCTCCTGGCGTATCTTGATGCAGCAGATGTTCCCTCCCTCATCTGCATGCGATGCGCCCTCCTGGCCCCGCAGGTCGATCGCGACAAGCGGGGCTTTTTTTGGTCATCACAACCGGAATTCGCCAGAAACTCAGGCCTGACGCTCGGGAACATGAATGACGAGCCCGTCCAGGCCGTCGCTCATCTTGATCTGACAGGACAACCGCGAGGTCGGCTTCACGTCATAGGCGAAATCGAGCATGTCCTCTTCCATCGCTTCCGGCGCACCCACCCTCGCCGACCATTCATCATCCACATAGACATGACAGGTAGCACAGGCACAGGCGCCGCCGCATTCGGCTTCGATGCCGGGCACCGAGTTGCGTACGGCGTTCTCCATGACGGTGGAGCCGGCCTGAACCTCAAGATCGTGGCGCGTGCCGTCAAAGGCGATGATACTCAGTTTTGGCATTGTTTCTTCCGGATGCTTGGCGTTGTTTCGGCTAGCCGCAGGAAAAACAGCGCCGCCCCGAAACTGGAGCGGCGTTGAAACGCGGCGAATTCATCCGATTTCTTCCAACAAATCCCTTCGCCAGTCAACTCGAAGGGGTTCGGGCCTGGAGCAGCAGCACCCGTGGCCCTTTTTCGCTGCGGCATTTGCCGGAGCGGCCATTGCCATGAACTACCGGCAGAGTTTGAGGATAAACAGCTCGGCCTCAAGCACGGCCGCGCCGAGGGCGGCGAGATTGCCGGCATCCTGCGGCGCCGCTTCAACCGCGGCGGCGGTCTCGGCCACACCGAAAGCGCCAACGGCCAGCGCCGCTCCACGCAGCCGGTGGGCAGTCGCCAGCCTGGCGTCGGCGCTGTCGGACGAAAGGTCCTTCATCAACTGCCGGGTCTGGCGGGCAAACATTTGCAGCACTTCGATTTCGAGAAGCTTGTCACCCATCGTCTGCGTCGCCAGATGCACGAGATCGATGGGCCTCGACGTGGAAGGGCAAGCGCCCCCGAAATTGTCAGGTGCTTCGAATGCGATCTTGAGAGCCGCCATGTGCCAATGTCCTTGTTGTGTTTTTTTCTGACGCACCGGCTCGCAACCGGTCGTCCCGTTTTTACCCGGTTCGCTCTTCCATGACGTCCCGGATTGCCCGGATTTGTCTGGAAGTGCCTGACCCGTCTACCTATTATGTGGCTTCAAGATGGCGCGCACCGTATGGTCACCCGCCCTGCAAAGCCGCCATTTGCATTACCTCTGAAGCTGATTAAGCCGGAGCGTCGCTGCTATCTGATTAAAACGCGGCGCAATGCGGGCAGCTTTCGCTTGTCATAGTTAACGGCCATTAAACCGCCTGATTACAAGGGTTTTTGGCCAAAACGCCTCCAATTTTCATTAAGAACTTGTTAGGATTTTAACGAATGCCGGAGGGGCTTAATTGTAAGAAACCGGTGAATGTGTCACTACGGTACGTTGAGGGATATGTTTACATCTCCGGGTGTAATCGGGTCCTGGCGGAAAGCTGTATTGAATGAAGTACCTACGGGTCTCAATGCGTTGTCCGCCGGTGCGTGTTTGAAATGGGTGCATGTCAGGGTTCTGCGTAAATGTGATGCGCGTATCCTCATGTCACCGTCCGAGTTTCGGAGGTGTTCCCAATGCAGGCGGTGTTGCGGCGGATCCTTCCGAAAGGACAGTTTGGTAACGAGGCGTATCCGCATGGCGACAAATAAAAGCAATGAGTCGATCGACGACAAGGCATTTCAGGCGTTGGAAGACGCTCTGAAAATCGATTTTGACGAGCTTAAGTCTGCCCTCAACGACAAGACTTCTCTGGATCATCCAGAGGAGAAAGTGTCGGAGCCGGCCAAACAGTCACCTGCACTCAGCCAGGCGAAGACGCAAAAGACCCAGCAGGAACAGGCAGCCAAGGCTGCCCGCGCTGCCGAAACCCAAAGAAACCTGTCTCCGGAGCCAGCCCCCAAGGCACCCTCTTTTGCGCCAGCAAACGACGATGGCCGCAAGACTCCGGCCGCGATCCTGCGATCGCTGGATGTCCGCTCCAGCCGCTCGGCGATGCGCATCGCTGCAGCAGTCTCTGCCCTGTGGATCATCGGTGGCCTTGGTGTCGCCAATCTTCTCTACGGCCCGGAAATCTGGCAAATCCGCTCGCTTGCCGACCTGTCGGCCATGCCGGGTGCCATCGGTGTAGCGATCTTCATCATCCTGCCGGTGATGCTGTTTTTCTCCTTTGCCATCATGATTTCGCGCGCCCAGGAATTGCGCAGCGCCGCCCGCTCCATGGCCGAAGTCGCCTTGCGCCTCGCCGAGCCGGAAACCGCAGCCTCCGAACGCATCATGACGGTCGGCCAGGCCGTCCGCCGCGAAGTTTCGGCAATGAACGAAGGTATCGAGCGGACGATCGCCCGTGCCACCGAACTGGAAACCCTGGTTCATTCAGAAGTCAACGCATTGGAGCGCAGCTATAGCGACAACGAACTGCGCGTCCGCACGCTGGTTCAGGAGCTCGGCCTCGAGCGCGAATCCATCGTCGGCCATGCCGAACGCATCCGTTCATCGATTTCCGGCGCCCATACCCAGCTCAAGGACGAACTGGCACTTGCCGGTGACGATATTTCCAACCGCATCGCCACGTCCGGCGAAGCATTTGCATCGATGATCGAGACCCGTGCCGCAGCCCTGATGGAGCGCTCAAACAGCGCCACCCAGACGATCGGCGCCATGCTGTCGACCCGCACCGACGCCCTGCTCTCGGGCCTGACGACCGCTGGCGTTTCGCTCAGCAACGAATTCGATACCCGTCTCGACAATCTGAGCCAGACGCTCGCAAAGCGCGGCCAGCAACTGCTCGGTCAGTTCGAGACCCGCGCCTCCTCGCTCGACGCCAATACCGAAAAGCTGAACGCAGCCCTCAACGAACGCGCCCGCCAGCTGAACGAGACGCTGATCGCCCGCACGCGTGATCTCAACGAGAGCCTGAACATTGGCCAGCAAGCCATCACTGGCGGCCTCGACGACATTCTCCACACGCTGAACGCGACGCTGGACGAAAAGGGCGCAAGCTTCCGCCAGAGCCTGAAATCCAGCGCCGACGACATGATCATGGATATCGATCTGCGCACCGGATTCTTCGACGAGAAGCTGCAGACGACCGTCGGTCATCTGGCAACCGCCTTCGACAGCCGGTTCCACGAGTTTGCCAATGCCTTCGACAAGCGTGCCGGCCTGCTCGATAGCAAGCTGATGGAAAGCCTCGCCCGCATCAACCAGTCGGTCAACGGCGGCGCGGATTCCATCGGCAGCATTCTTGACGGCGGTATCGAGCGCTTTGAGTCTGCCCTGTCGGATCAGTCACTGACACTGGCGACGACCCTCGGCACGACGCAGGACTTCATCGAGCAGACTATCAGCGGCAAGACGGCTGAACTCAGCGATGCCATCGGCAACGCGCATGTCCGCATCGACAGCGTATTGCAAGAACGCTCCGGCAGCCTGATGGGCGCACTGACAGCGGCGCAGGACCGGCTTGAGAACGGCTTCGCCCACCGCGCGATCTCGCTTGAAACAGCCCTCACCGAAAGCCAGCAGCGGCTTGCCGAAACGCTTGACGCCCGGACCAGTGCGATTGCTGCAAGCAACCAGCAGCTTGCTCAAAACCTGGATACGCACACGACCGGCTTCATCGACGGCCTGCAGGCGATCCACGGCCGTATCGAGGAGACACTGACCAACCGCGCCGACGAAATCACCACGTCGATCGCCGCCAGCCAGTTGCGGCTCGACAACACACTGTCCGAGCGCACCGTCGAACTCTCGAGCCTGCTCGCCGCAAGCTCGGAATCCATCGACAGCGCCTTTGAAGGCACCGCAGAGCGGATCGATACCATCCTGTCTCAGCGTACAGGCGCCCTTGCAAACGTCCTGTCCTCTTCGACGGCAGCCATCGACGGCGCATTCGATGGCACGGCAGAACGGATCGACACCATCCTGTCACAGCGCACCGGCGCCCTCGCAGACGTCCTGACCTCCTCGACAGCGGCAATCGACGGCGCATTCGATGGCACGGCAGAGCGGCTTGATACCATTTTGTCGCAGCGTACAGGTGCCCTCGCAGACGTCCTGTCTTCATCGACAACGGCCATCGACGGTGCATTTGATGGCACGGCAGAGCGACTTGATACGATCCTGTCTCACCGTACCGGCGCGCTTGCCAACGTTCTGACCTCCTCGGCTGGAGCAATCGAACAGGCCATCGGCGGCACCACCGAGCGCCTGGATAGCTTGATGTCCGAACATGGCCGTGCGCTTGGCGACACCCTCGCTACCCAGACGGCCAGCCTCGACACGCTTCTGTCCGAACGCTCGGCTGAAATCGCCGGCACGATGTCTGCGCGCGCGACCGAAATGACGGATACGCTCAGCAGCCATACCGAAGAAATTGCCGACAGCCTGTCCTACCGGGCCAGCGCCATTGCCGAAACGATGGCCGACCGGGTTGGGGATATCGAAAAACAGCTTTCCGGCCGTGTTGCCGAGATCGCCGAAAATCTTTCCGGCCGTGTCAGCGATATCGCAGGCACCATGACCAGCACATCGGCAGAGATTGCCAGCGCCCTTTCCGGCCATGCTTCCGAACTGGCGCTCGCCATGACCGGCAGGGCCGCCGATATCGAGCAGACACTTGCCGGCCGCGCCGACCAGCTGTCGACATCGCTTGCATCCACGCATGACCAGATCAGGGCAACGCTCGACGACCGGATCAACGCGATCAATGTCGCCGTTGCCCACGGAACCGACCAGCTTTCGGACGTGCTGGCCGAACAGTCGATGTCGATCGCCACGACGCTGGCCACCAGCGCCAGCATGCTGGAAATGACGCTGGACGAGCGCCAGGCGGAACTTGGTGGCACCATAGACAAGAGCGCGCTCGCGCTTGAACAGCGCATGCTTGCCAGCACCAGCCACGTTGCCACTCAGCTTGGCGAGACGGCAGATCAGATCAGCCGCGCCGCCGACACGCTGACGCACCGGATGGACACCTCGCTCACCAATATCAACAGCAGTGTTGACGAGACCGGCGCACGCATCGAAAGCAGCCTCGGCGTGCTGGAAAGCCGCATCCGCGAAAGCGTTGGCGGCGTCAGCGAATTCGTCGACAATGCCGGCCAGAGGATCGCTGATACCCTGTCGGCCAAGGTCTCCGAACTGGATCAGGTCAGCGACCGCGCAGCCGCGCGCATCGCCGACAGCCTTGCCGGCCGCACCGACGAAATTGAACGTATCGGCGGCGTTGCAGCAGCACGTATTGCCGAGACACTGTCTGCCCATACGGCTGAATTCGATCAGATCAGCACAGCAGCAGCTGCCATGATCACCGATAGCCTTGCAGGCCGGACAGAAGAGATCGACCGTGTCGGCAATGCAGCCGCAGCCCGCATCGCCTCGACCCTGTCTGACCATACGACAGAACTCGACCGCGTCAGCACCCTCGCCGCCGACCGGATCGCCGGCAGCCTGACCGGCCGTACAGAAGAGATCGACCGCATCAGTGGCGAAGCAGCAAATCGTATCACCGAGACGCTGACCACCCACACGGCCGAACTCGACCGCGTCACGGCAGCCGCCGCCACACGGATCGAAGCCAGCATCGAAGGCGGTACCGGCCGCATCGAAGAACGTCTCGGCACCATGGACCGCGCCCTTTCGATCGGCCTCGACAATGTCAGCCGCACGATCGAGGGCAAGGCCGCAGGCCTCGTCACCAACCTGCGCGGCGCCGTCGGCGAAGCAGCCCAGGGCATCGATGCGGAAGCGCAGCGCTCTGCCGAACTGCTGGCCAAGGCTGGTGAAGACTTCGCTCAGGCGATGGCTGCACGGCAGGCCGATTTCCAGACGGCCGTGGAACAGACGGCCGCGACCGCAGCCATGCGCAGCGCCGAGCTTGCCCGTTCCGTCGGCGAAGCATCCGATGGCGCAGCGGCCCGAATTGCTCAGACACAATCGCGCGTCGCCGAACAGGCATCGTCGCTGACCCAAAGCCTTACTGACGTCGAGAAGGCCCTGGAGGCCCGTGGCAATACGATCCGCACCACCCTCGACGACAGCACCCGCGAGCTCAACTCGATGCTGGCCGGCCGCTCCGCCGAACTGTCCCGCATCATCGACGAACAGGCCCGCCCGATCATCGATCAGTACGCCGCAACCGGCAAGGAAGCGGCCGATCGGATCAGCGAAGTAGCACAGCAGAGTGCTGACCGCCTGCGCGCCGAAAATGCCACGCTGCTCGACAGCCTGACCGCACGCACCGGCGAAACGTTGAATGCGATTTCGACCCGCGCCGAAGAGACGGCCAAGGCGATGAAGATGGTTGAAAACCGTCTGCAATCGACAGCCATGGGCCTGATCGACCAGTTGTCGGCAAGCAACAGCTCCATTGCCGGCGTCATCGAGCAGGCCAGCGCCAATCTCGGCGCCATGGATGAGCAGCTGGAATCGACGACTGCGCGGTTCTCGGAATCCGCCAACCGCGCCTCCGACATGTTGTCGACCTCGACCCGCCTTCTCGAAGGCAAGGTTGACAAGCTCGCCGACATCTCGGGCTCGACCCTGTCGCAGATCGGCGGCATCGTCGGCCGCTTTGAGGATCACTCCAAGGTTCTCGGCCAGGCATCCGACCTTCTCGCTGCCGCCCAGTCCAATCTGGTCAGCACGCTGGAAGAACGCCAGGATGCGTTGCGCACGCTCTCCATCGGCCTCGTCAGCCGCTCGGAAGAAATCGAAAAGACCATGCACGCGCTTGAAGGCTTCGTCGATGGCGCCTTCCAGCGCGCCGAAGACCGCTCGGCCCAGGTCGCAGGCAACCTGCGCTCTGGCATCCAGTCGTCCTTCAGCGATGTCGGCCGCATTCTGAGCGACGCCGAACAGCGCGCCGCATCGGCAGCCGAAGCCATGCGCAATGCCGTCGTCAAGGCCGGCGACGAAGCCAGCATGTCGGTGGAATCTGTGTTCGTGCGGGCGGAAGAACGCTCCAACGAGATCGCCAGCAACCTGCGCGCCGGTGTCCAGTCATCCTTCGCCAATGTCAGCAAGACGCTGTCGGAAGCCGAAGCCCGTGCCGCCTCGGCCAGCGAGGCCATGCGCGCCGCCGTTACCAAGGCTGGTGAAGACGCCAGCCTCTCCGTCGAAGGTGCCTTTGTCCGCGCAGAGGAACGCTCCAAGGAAGTGGCTTCGCGTCTGCGTGGCAGTGTCGGCGCCTCGCTGTCGGACATCGACCGCCTGATGACCGAAACCAGCAAGAAGTCCGACGGTACAGCCGAGCACATGGGTGCAGCCATCCGCCAGGCCGTCGAAGAAGCGGTCAGCCGCTTCAGCGGCGCCACCGACGAGATCCGCCGCTCGGCCCACGAGATCCGCAAGGAACTCGACATGACCCGCGAAGAACTAAAGCGCGGTGCCTTCGACCTGCCGGAAGAAGCCAAGGAAAATGCCTCGGTCATGCGCCGTGCGGTCGCCGAGCAGATCAAGGCCTTGCAGGAGCTTTCCGACATCATCGGCAAGTCCTCTGGCCAGCTCGAGATCGCCCAGCCAGTCGTCCGTCAGCAGACAGCGGCACAGCAGGCAGTTCAACAGGCCGTGGCGCCCGCCCCGGTCCGGGCCGTCACTCAGCAGCCTGCCGTCGAGCAACGCCGCCCGGAGCCTGCCCTTCGCGGTAGCCTCGGCATCGAGCAGCCGCGTCACGCCGCCCCGCAGCCTGTCGTCCAGCAGCCGGTTGCCCGTCAACCCGAGCCACAGGCGGCCACCCGTCAGCGGACCGAAGAAGGCAGCGGCTGGATGCGTGACCTGCTGCGCGGCGCCTCGCGCGAAGAGGAGCCTGCAACCGCAGCACCAGTCCAGCAGCGTGCCGCCGAAGCGCAGCCCGCAGCCGCAACCAGATCTGGCGACACCCGCAACCCGCGCCACGTGATGGAATCGCTGAACTCGCTGTCGGTCGACATCGCCCGCGCCATTGATCACGATGCCTCGGTCGATCTGTGGCGCCGCTACCAGCGCGGCGAGCGCGACGTGTTCACACGCCGCCTGTACACGCTGAAGGGCCAGCAGACCTTCGACGAGATCAAGCGCAAGTACGATCGCGAGCCGGAATTCCGCACGGCAGTCGACCGCTACATCGCCGACTTCGAAAAGCTGCTCGGCGACGTCGCCCGCAATGACCGCGACAAGGTAATGACCCAGACCTACCTGACGTCAGATACCGGCAAGGTCTACACGATGCTGGCACACGCCGCCGGGCGCTTCAGCTAAGCCCGGTACCGGGGCCGTAAAAGCCAAAATAAAAACGCCTTCAGGCTGATAACCTGAAGGCGTTTTGCGTTTGTGACCATAAGCTGATGCAGAGGGTTTATCGCGCTCAGAGGCCGAGAAACTGGAACGGTTTGGCGTCCTTGAACGAAGGGGTCGCGTCGCCCGAATAGGTGTGATCCTGGTTTTCGCCAAGATCGAGTTTCTTGACCTTGCCAGTCTCGGCAGAAAAATCGATGGTTTTGAGATCGACCCAGAAGGTATTGGGCGTCAGCGCAGATTCGAAGAAGTAGAGTTTGCGCTTGTGATCGACGACAGTACGCCAACGGGTCGAGGAGATATTCGGCTCCTCTGGAGTATTCAGCCCATAGGGGACCGAGACGTTGCGGATCACGCTGAAGACGCTGGCGAGCGCTCGGTTTGCGTCCTCCTCCCTGGGAATGGCGTCGACATAGAAGGAAGCACGCGCAAACCGGTCCGCCGCGCGGTTGGTTCCGGGCAGCATCACGGTGCCGCCAATCTTTTTCCAGTAGGCATTCAGCGCGAGTTGCTCGTCAAACGTCGGAGAGTTTGTCATCACCTGATACTTACGGTCATGGTGGATGACCTGCTCGCCCTTGATGTACTCGATGATGGCGCTGTCGCCTGTCGCGTCCGACAACGACAGATGCAGCGTCGTCAGCCGGTTTTCCCCGGGCACATTGTCGGTCACAATCGTAAAAGGCTCGCGCTCAAGCGCCTCGACGGCCTCGGCCACGGTGGCGAAATTATCAAGCGCGTACTGTGCCCAGGCGGCAATCGTCAAGCCGGGTTTGCTCTGGCCGTCGAACTTGGGATATTCCGATTCGACCAGCCAAAGGACATTGGCCATCAGCCCCGCATCGTTGACGCCATCTGTTGTCGAAATATCATAGCCGGTCGCAACCACGCTGCCGTACTTCGCCTTCCATTTGATCGAATTTTCACCCGCCTGCCCGTCTCGCTCGATGCCGCGCGGCAAAATCCAGAGATTGGTGGCAACGTCGCTCTTCCAGTCCATGGAACGGGCCGTCATGATATTGCCTTGCGGCCCCAGGTAGACAAGCCGTGTGCAGGCTTCGGCGGCGGGAGCCACAGCAACCGTACCGGCCAGAACCGCAGACAGGATAGTGGCGGTCAACGTCGAGCGTCCATCGATCATGATCATCTCCGATCGTTACAAAGAACTAGAACTGCATGGAAAGACCGACCACCGGTCCATGCTGGGTAACATTCCAGCGAAAGCGGTTACCAGTGAAATCGTTGGTTTCGTAATCCTGATAAAGCACACGGTAACCGGCGCGCAGGATGGTCGGTTGACCGAGCATCATTGTCCGGTAACCGAGATAGCTCTGGGCATTGACGGTAAATTTCGATCCGACATCGAAACCGCCGATATCTGCTTCGGTAAACAGGTTCCAGCGGTCGCTCAGATCGAGATTGACCCTCAACCCGACGAACGGATCCCACCAGTCCGACTGTTTTTCCACTTTTCGCCCAAGCGCCTCGACCGTTCCCTTGAGCTGGCTCCAGCGCACCCCGATCAGCGGTTCGACCGATAGACGCCGCGGCTGGCCGAACACCGTTTCACCACCAAGCGCCGCCTCGTAAGCACGGTAATAGATACCACCCTCGACGGTGTTCATGGTTATGCCGAGATCCAGCTGTTGCGACTGGAGCTCCTCACCCTGACTCGTCTTCACGTGCTGGAGATCGATGAATGCACCCCACGTGCCGTTGGTAACCTCCACATTGCCCATGAAGGCTAAATCGAGATGATCGAATGTGTCGGAGAATGGAACTTCGACATCGGTGTCAAAACCCGCGAGCGAAGCATTGCCCTTGAGCGATGCGGCCCAGACATACGGGCTGACGATTACCCGCCACTCCTTTTCATCCGGGAAACGCTGCTGATCGAAATCAGCGGCTGCAAGGGATGATGCCATGAAGCCTGCCGTCACCGCGAGCCAGGAAACGAAACGGTTCAGTTGCAACAAAACCTCCTTCTTATTCCATAGGATATGGCCGACAGACTATCGCCGTTGCTCATCATTGCAACCTGCAATGCAGGCTCGCAACCAAAAAGAAAAGGCCCGGTTCATCGAGTGAACCGGGCCTTTCGATGCAGTGCCGGATGACCGGCCGCCGATCAATGTTCCTTGTTGGCGTAGACCGACTTCTTCGTCAGGTAGATCAGACCGGTGAAGATCAGCAGGAACACCATGACCATGAAACCGGTACGCTTGCGGGCTTCCAGGTGCGGTTCTGCGGCCCACATCAGGAACGCGGAAATGTCGCGCGAATACTGCTCGACTGTCTGCGGCGAACCGTCGTCATAGGTGACCTGATCGTCGGAGATCGGCTTTGCCATCGCAAGAGCCGCAGCATTGGCGAAGTACGGGTTGTAATGCGTGCCTTCGGAAATCTCGACACCCTTCGGCGCGTCCTGGTAGCCGGTCAGCAGCGCGTGGATGTAATCCGGGCCACCTTCCTGATACTGGGTGAACATGTCGAAGATGAACGTCGGGAAGCCGCGCTCGATGCCGCGTGCCTTGGCGATCAACGAGAAGTCCGGCGGTGCCGCGCCATTGTTGGCAGCAGCAGCAGCCTCGGCGTTCGGGAACGGCGACGGGAAATGGTCCGAAGGCACGGCCTTGCGGGTATACATCTCGCCGTCGGCGTTCGGGCCGTCCTGGACTTCGTAGTTGGCGGCAAAGGTCTTCACCTGGGCCGGCGAATAGCCGAGGCCTTCCAGCGTACGGAAGGACACAAGGTTCATCGAGTGGCAGGCGGAACAGACTTCAGTGTAGACCTTCAGGCCGCGCTGCAGCTGGCCCTTGTCATAGTGACCAAACGGTCCGGCAAAAGACCACTTTTCCTGCTCCGGCTTGTGGATCGGGTAGTGCGGCGTAGCGCCAGCGTGCTCTTCCTCGGCGGCAGCACCAGCAGGCTTGGCTTCACCGGTTTCAGCGGCGAACACCATGCCTGCACCAAGTCCGGCGACGACTGCGAGCGAAAGAATGCCTGTAACAAGCTTTTTCATTGTTTTGGGTTCCTTGATCTTCGCAGACATCACGCAGCAACAGGCTTTTTCTTCGCAGCCTGTTTTTCCAGAACCGCCTCGGTAATGGAATTCGGGATGCGCTTCGGTGTCTCGATCAGGCCGAGAACCGGCATGATGACGAGGAAAAAGCCGAAGTAGTAGAGAGTGCCGAGCTGCGACATCACGACATAGAGACCTTCAGCAGGGCGCGAGCCCAGCCAGCCGAGCAGGATGGCATTGATGACGAAGAGCCAGAAGAACAGCTTGTACCAGGGACGGTAGACGGCGGAGCGAACCTTCGACGTATCGAGCCAGGGCAGGAAGAACAGGATGATGATCGCACCGAACATCACCAGAACGCCGCCAAGCTTCGAGTCGATCGGGCCAACATTGAAGGTGATGGCGCGCAGCATCGCGTAGAACGGCAGGTAGTACCATTCAGGGACGATGTGAGCCGGGGTCTTCAGCGCGTTAGCCGGAATGTAGTTGTCCGGATGACCGAGGAAGTTCGGCATGTAGAAGACGAACCAGGCGTAGAACAGCAGGAACACCGATACACCGAGTGCGTCCTTGAGGGTCGCATAAGGCGTGAAGGCAACCGTGTCCGTCTTGGTCTTGACTTCAACACCGGTCGGGTTGGTCTGGCCAACGACATGCAGCGCCCAGATATGCAGGACAACGACACCGGCGATCATGAACGGCAAGAGGTAATGCAGCGCAAAGAAGCGGTTGAGCGTCGGATTATCGACGGCAAAGCCACCGAGCAGGAACTGCTGGATCCATTCGCCGACAAGCGGAAAGGCCGAAAAGAAGCCGGTGATAACCGTGGCGCCCCAGAAGGACATCTGACCCCAGGGCAGAACGTAGCCCATGAAGCCGGCAGCCATCATCAGAAGGTAGATGACAACGCCGAGGATCCAGAGGATTTCGCGCGGAGCCTTGTACGAGCCGTAATAGAGACCGCGGCCGATATGCAGGTAGACGGCGATGAAGAAGAACGACGCACCGTTGGCATGCATGTAGCGCAAGAGCCAACCCTGATTGACATCACGCATGATCTTTTCGACGGAGTTGAAGGCAACCGTCGTTTCTGCGGCATAGTGCATGGCGAGAACAACGCCGGTCAGGATCTGGATGATCAGCATGACCGAAAGCATGGCGCCGAATGTGTAGGCGTAGTTCAGATTGCGCGGAACCGGATAGGAAACGAAGCTGTCATGCACGAGCCGCGGCAGCGGCAGGCGCGAATCCACCCATTTCTCGATACCGGACGTCGGCGTATAGGTTGAATGATCACCACTCATAATCAGTATTCCCCTCAACCGATCTTGATGACTGTGTCGGTAGCGAACGCAAAGGTCGGTACGGCGAGGTTCTGCGGTGCCGGGCCCTTACGGATACGGCCGGCCGTATCGTAGTGAGAGCCATGGCAGGGACAGAACCAGCCGCCAAAATCGCCAGCCTGGCCGAGCGGAACGCAACCGAGATGCGTGCAGGAGCCGATCATGACGATCCAGTTTTCTTTTTCCTTGCCGGCGGAGCGATCAAGGTCTGTCGCAGTCGCATCGGCCGGGAGGTTGGCATTGCGCGCAACCGGGTCTTTCAGGTCGGCAAGCGCAACAGCATTGGCTTCCTCGACTTCCTTGTCGGTACGGTTACGGATGAACACCGGCTTGCCGCGCCATTTCACCGTCAGCGACATCCCCGGCTGAAGGCTGGCAACATCGACTTCGATCGAAGCGAGTGCCAAGGTCGAGGCGTCAGGGCGCATCTGGTCGATGAACGGCCATGCAACGGCTGCCGCACCGACCGCACCGGCCATGCCGGTGGTCAAGTACAGGAAATCGCGGCGAGTGGGCTCGCCCGAGGTTTCGCTTGATATCTCGTGTTCGCTCACGGCTAAACCATCCTCTCACGCAATGTATGCGGAAACCGCACTGTCCCCGGCGTCGATCCGCGCCCCGTGCTGACACTTGAGCGAAAGAACAGCGCCAAATCAATAAGCCTCTATGCACGATTCGAAGAAAACTTTCGCCTTCCGCGCTCATGCACCAAAACCGGGCAAACCTTGCCCATCCAAAAAAACGGCAGATTCCCCCGGCATTCCGGCGCGTTCTATGCTTGATCGTTGGGGATGTCTAGCCTTGAGCGCAAGAGGTGAGCCACATTGTCGCGGGAAAACCGAAGCCAATGTTCGCAAACCGCTTTTCGCCGCCCGGCATGATCAAAACACGGCATCACAAGGCCGTCTGGCGACACCTGGGTGCGTTATTCGGCCGCAGCCTCGCGGGCGAGAAATCCGCCGGATTGCCGCAGCCAGAGATCGGCATAGAGACCGCCTGCCGCGATGAGCTGCTCATGGGTACCGTCTTCGACGATCCGGCCCTGATCCATGACTATCAGGCGGTCGAGTGCGGCGATGGTGGAGAGCCGGTGGGCGATCGCCAGCACGGTCTTGCCATGCATCAAACGGTCAAGATTGGACTGGATGGCAGCCTCGACCTCCGAATCGAGTGCCGAGGTCGCTTCATCAAGCACCAGGATCGGCGCATCCTTCAGCATCACCCGCGCAATCGCCACGCGCTGCCGCTGTCCGCCCGACAGCTTGACGCCGCGCTCGCCGACATGGGCGTCAAATCCCCGGCGGCCGCGCTGGTCTTGCAATCTCTCAATGAAATCCAGAGCTTCGGCCTTTTCGGCCGCCTCGCGCAGGCCGTGTTCGTCGGCATCCGGACGGCCGAAGAGGATATTGTCTCGGATCGATCGATGCAGCAGCGATGTATCCTGGCTGACGACACCGATCTGCATGCGAAGCGTTTCCTGCCGCACCATCGAGATGTCCTGCCCATCGATCAGAATACGGCCGGCTTCCAGGTCGTAAAAGCGTAGAAGCAGATTCACGAGTGTCGTCTTGCCAGCCCCTGAGCGGCCGACAATACCGATTTTTTCACCCGGCTTGACGGTCAGCGACAGGTTATCGATGACGCCCTGCCCTTTGCCGTAATGGAACCGGATATTGTCAAAACGGATCGCCGGGCTGTTGACGACGAGGCTTGGCGCATCCGGCTGATCGACAAGCTGCACCGGCTGGGAAATCATTTCGGCGGCGTTCTGGATCGTGCCGATATTGCGCATGATGCCGTTGAACTGCACCATCATCCGGCTCAACAGAAAATTCAGCCGTAGGATCAGCGCCATTGTGAACGCGACGGCACCCGAGCTGATCGCGCCGGACAGCCACAGGTCGATGCTCATCGCCGCCATGGTAACGATCATGATCCCCGACAGAAGCGCCATCGAGGCACGCACGCCGGTAATGAACCGGGTGAAGCGGATGATCGTATCTTGGAAGATATCGAAGCCCTGCCGCATGTAGCGGTCGTTTTCCTCGTCGCGGGCAAACAGTTTGAGCGTCTGCATGTTGCTGTAGGCGTCGACCATACGGCCGCTGAGCATCGAGGACGCTTCGGCCGTCTCCTTGGAGTGCTGACGGATACGCGGCACGAAATAGCGGGCAAGGAAGCCAAAGCCGACCAGCCAGAAGAACACGACAACCGCGAGCGACAGGTCAAGTTGACCAACCAGCACCAGTGTCGAGACCGAATAGATGCCGACGAACCAGACGCTTTCCATCAATGACGTGACGACATCGCCGACCGCCTGCCCGCCCGACCAGACCTTGGTGACGATGCGGCCGGAAAAATCGTTCTGGAAGAAAGACAACGATTGCCGCGACACATGCAAATAGGACTGCCAGCGCACCAGATTGTAGAAACCCGGCGTGATCACCTGCTGATCGACCAGGGACATCAGCAGCGATACGACGAAGCGGACGACACCGATCAGGACGAGCATGCCGAACAGCTCGGTGCCGTGTGCCGCAAGCAGCCCGCTCCAGCCGTCGCCAGGTTTGACGGTTGCAAGAATATCGACGACGCGGCCGACGAACCAGAACAGTGTCGCCTCGATCGCCGCCGTCATGCCGCCGAGAACCAGCATGGCAATGAACGGTGCCTTGGCCTGCCTGATATAGAACCAGATATACGGGATCAGCCGTTCAGGCGGCTGCAGGCTGTCGCGCGCTGCGAAAGGCTGTATCCAGTTTTCGAAAGTGGCAAACAGGGCGCGCAAGAACATATGTCCGATATAGGCGGTTTCGCGCGTACGGCAATCGCTAATCGGCCGCAGGCGCCGGTGATTTCGATTACAAATCCGTCATGTTCCCAAGGTGGGATTGAGGTCTGATTTTCCGTCGTCATCGTGGTCTGCACAAGGATAAAGGCAAAATTCGACTTCATAGCCAAGCGCTGAAACCAGCGCCATGGTCGAGGGTTTGAGGCCAAGGCACAAGGGCGGCACCGTCATACTGTCAAAATACACAGCGATGCGAATAGCGTGGCCATGTCCGAGAGCCCGCAGTGCCGAAATCTGGGCCGCATAGGCATCGACATGCAGCGCCACATACGTACGCGCACACGGCTCGCCGGTGGCCAGTTGCGGCGGTTCGGCGAGGAACCCGCCGTTCTTTCCGTAGCGGCATCCCCAGTCCGGATTGGCAGCGGCGAAGGCATCGAAAGCCTCCGTTCGCTCACCCTGGATCAGGATGTCAAATTCAAAACCGATATCGCTCACGCCGATCGTTCCGGGAGATACCATGTGGAAAGTTCGAAGGCGGCCTATTCGGCCGCCTCCTCCTTCTGGTTTGCCGCATCCCCATCCTCGGCGAGGAAGCCACCGGACTGCCGCGACCAGAGATCGGCATAAAGACCGCTATGGCTGACCAGCTCGGCATGGCTGCCGGTCTCGACGATCTTGCCGGCCTCAAGAATGACCAGCCGGTCCATCTCCGTCAGCGTCGACAGGCGGTGAGCGATCGCGATCACCGTCTTGCCCTTCATCAGGGCAAACAGGTTTTCCTGGATCGCGGCTTCCACTTCCGAATCGAGCGCCGAGGTCGCCTCATCGAGGATCAGGATCGGCGCGTCCTTCAGGAAGACACGAGCAATCGCGATCCGCTGGCGCTGGCCGCCCGAGAGCTTGACGCCGCGTTCGCCGACCTGCGCATCGAGCCCCCTGCGGCCCTGGTTATCCTCGAGCAACTCGATGAAGTCCCAGGCATTGGCCCGCTTGGCGGCGGCGATGATGGCTGCATCGTCGGCTTCCGGATGACCATAGGCAATGTTGTCACGGATGGACCGGTGCAGCAGCGACGTATCCTGCGTCACCACGCCGATCTGCGCGCGCAGGCTGTCCTGCGTTGCCTTGGAAATGTCCTGCCCGTCGATGCGGATCGTGCCGGATTCAAGATCGTAGAAGCGTAACAGCACGTTCATCAGCGTCGTCTTGCCGGCGCCTGAGCGTCCGACCAGACCGATCTTCTCACCCGGCTTGATAGCGAGCGAGAGGTTTTCGATCACGCCCTTGTTCTTGCCGTAGTGGAAACCGATGTTTTCGAACGCGATGGCCCCCTGCGGCGCCTTCAGCACTTTGGCATCGTCATTGTCGACGATGTCATGCGCCTTGGTCATCATGCTCATGCCATCATAGACGGTGCCGATGTTTTCAAACAGCGCCGAGACTTCCCACATGATCCACTGCGACATGCCGTTGATACGCATGGCGAGCGACACGGCAATGGCGATCGAGCCGACCGACATGCCGCTGGTCATCCAAAAATAGATGCCAAGCGCCGAGATCGCAAACAGCGCGATGCAGTTGTTCGTATAGACGAGAACGTGGAACAGCGTCACCTTGCGCATCTGCCGATGTACAGTCTGCAGGAACGCATCCATGCTTTCTTTGGCATACACCTCTTCGCGGCCGGCATGCGAGAACAGCTTGACGGTGGCGATATTGGTATAGCTGTCGACGACGCGGCCGGTCATCATCGAGCGCGCATCCGCCTGATCCTTGGAGATCTTGCGCAGGCGCGGCACGAAGTACGTGACGATGCAGACGTAGATGATGATCCAGATGACCAGAGGCGCAAGCAGCCGCCAGTCGGCCGCCGCAACGACAACAAGCATTGAGATGAAATAGGCAACGACATAAACGAAGACGTCGAGGATCTTCATCACCGTTTCGCGCACGGCAAGCGACGTCTGCATCACCTTGGTGGCGACACGGCCGGCAAACTCGTTGGCAAAGAAGGTCATGCCCTGCCGCAGCAGATAACGATGCATCTGCCAGCGCGCGATCATCGGATAATTGCCGAGCAGAATCTGGTGCATGATGACGGAATCGATGGCGACAACCGTCGGCAGGCCGATCAGGATGAGCGCGCCCATCCAGATCAGTTTGGTGCCTTCGCTTTGCAGGAACGTATCCTGCTTGGCCGATGACAACCAATCGACGACATTGCCGAGAAACTGGAACAGCGCCACTTCGCCGATCGCGATCAGCATGGTGCAAACCGACATGGTCAGCAACCAGGGGGCCGCCGGCTTGGTATAGTGCCAGCAGAATGCAAATAGCCCCTGAGGCGGAACCGTAGGCTCCTCGACGGGATAGGGATTGAGGCGGGATTCAAACCAGCCGAACATTATAAGCTCCTTCAGGAATCCAGTGAAGGAAGGCGGGAAGACCCGCATTCATCGATCAGAAATTAAAAACCGGAAAACAGCTCAATCTTGCACACGAGACGTGTTCGTCCGGAAAGCGGGCGGTCGTGCGCAATAGTGCAAAAAAGGAAAAGCGCGAAACCGGTCAGTCCAAGAGGACTGGAGGCACAGCCTGGAGGCTGTTGGTCATTCGAATATCCATGTAAGCCTCCTATGGTTCGCGTTGCAGATGCAGCAAGACATAGAGTGATTTGCGCCTGTACGCCAGATTGCCGCTGGCGTTTTTTTCGTCATTTTTGTCTCAATCAGGATTCTGTTGCCATTACGGCACAGATTGATTACGGCCATTGATGAACCCCATAAGACTTGTTGATATGTCGCCACATTCGCTCCGCATCGCCCTTTACCAGCCCGATATTCCCGGCAATACCGGGACGATCCTGCGCCTTGCCGCATGCCTGGGACTAGCCGTCGATATCATCGAGCCCGCGGGCTTTGATCTCTCGGACAAGAACCTCAAGCGCGCCGGCATGGACTATATCGCCGCGGTTACGCTGACACGCCACGTCAACTGGGAGCGGTTCGAAGCTGAGAGGCTCGCGCAGGGCCGTCGATTGGTGCTCGCCTCCACCAAGGCCGCCGAGCGCTACACCCGCTTTGCGTTCCAGCCGAACGATACCCTGCTTTTCGGCCGCGAAAGCGCAGGCGTACCGGATCACGTTCACGACAAGGCCGATGGACGCATTATCGTGCCGATGGTCGAGGGGCAGCGGTCGCTGAATGTCGCCATGTCGGTGGCAATGATCGCCGGTGAAGCGATCCGGCAGGTCAACGGTTAGACTTGCCGGCCTGACATCACGCCGCCACTCCGCTATAGGTGTTTTCGGCCCGGGCAGTCTTCAGCGCCCTCGCCCACCATTTCAGCCGCCGCAGCATCACCATCAGTCCGGCCTTGGCTTCCGCCGCCTTGAAGGGATTGCCGGCCGAATCAAACTGCGCCCAGACATTGGAAAAACTGACCGTGTCGCGGATGGTGACCGTATGCAATTCGGCAAAGACCTGGCGCAACTGCTCGACGGCCCGCAGCCCACCCGAGACGCCACCATAGGAAATGAAACCGACCGGCTTTGCGTGCCAGGGCTCATAGCAACTGTCGATCAACTCCTTGAGCGGAGCCGGATAGCCGTGATTGTATTCCGGCGTGACAATGATGAACGCATCGGCCTCGGCGATCTTTTCCTCGAGCGCTTCGGCGTTCAGCGCCGCATCCCCGGCCGTTCCCTTGAGCTCAAGAGGGTCGATGAGCGTGATGCGAAAACCGCTTTCGGCCCACAATTCCGTCAAGGTCCAGTTGACGACCGTGTCGCAGAAGCGGCCTTGCCGTGCACTGCCATAGACGACGGCGATGGTCATTTTCTCGTTCATGTCTGCGAAAGCTCCGTTGTAGATGCGATGGAGCACATGGTATAGAACCTCAACTAAAGTTGAGGTCAATAGACATGCCGGAAAAAAATCGTACCGATCTGCCGCGCCGCGAACTGACTGTGGGAGAGGTCGCCACACGCAGCGGCGTCGCCGTTTCGACGCTGCATTTCTATGAGGCCAAAGGTTTGATTCAGAGCATGCGCAGCCGGGGAAACCAGCGCCGCTATCCCCGCAGCGTCCTACGCCGCATCGCCGTCATCAAGATCGCCCAACGCACCGGTATTCCGTTGGCAGACATTCAAAAGGAGCTTTCCGCCCTGCCGAACGACCGGCAATTGCTGGCGAGCGACTGGGAGCACCTATCGCAACATTGGAAGACCGATCTGAACGAGCGCATCGCCAAGCTCACCGCGTTACGCGACCAGCTGACGTCCTGCATCGGTTGCGGCTGCCTGTCGATGCGCGACTGTCCGCTGCGCAACCCCTATGACGAACTGTCTGAAAAAGGTACCGGCGCCTATCTCATCGAGCATGCAGGCGAGGAGCAGGACGAAGCGGCGGCCTGCATCAAGGGATCACCAGACTGAGACGTCAATCGGCACTCGGCAGACGCCGCATAGTGAATTCGATCTGGCCGCCATCGAGTTGGCGCCAGCTCTCCACTTCGGTCCAATAGGCGGCCTTCGGCCAGGCATCGAACCATTCCTGCGCCTTCTGGCGCGCATCGGTGCGATCGAGCCTGAATGTCTCGCGGACAAACAGCCCGTCATTTCCGCGCGGATTGCCGCTGCGATGCCGGTCGATCTGACGTTTCAGGCCGTCGAGCGGCGGGCCTGCCGGGATCCTTGCCATGAGCTCACTTTTCACCAGTCGAGCCTCTATGATCAAGATAGGGAGATATTCCTGCTTTTGCGAGTCGGAATCACAACAGGGGCATCTGCGGCAGACTGCCCCGCTTATCTCTGCGCCGTTGCAGCCGTGGCAAAAATATGAACTGTCGGACAATATGCGAATCGGCGCGCTCTTTGCCGCTTCAGGCTCCGCCAAACAGGATTACTTTCATGGAACGACCCAACCTGCCGCAGGGATTGCCCGCGGATATCGAAGACAAGAAAGCCAGAGCCACCGCCTGGTTCCAATCCTTGCGCGATACCATCTGCACCGCGTTCGAAACCATCGAGGACGAGTTGACCGGCCCGCTCTCCGATCGCGAGCCAGGCCGTTTTATCGGCAAGGACTGGGTGCGCGACCAGGGTGCGGGCGGCGGCGGCCGCATGTCGATGATGGAAGGCCGCGTCTTCGAAAAGGTCGGCGTCCATACGTCGACCGTCTACGGCGAATTCTCGCCGGAATTCCGCAGCCAGATTCCCGGTGCCGAACAGGACCCCACCTTCTGGGCCTCCGGCATCTCGCTGATCGCCCACCCGGTCAATCCGAACGTCCCGGCCGTGCATATGAATACCCGCATGGTCGTCACCACTAGCCACTGGTTCGGCGGCGGTGCGGACCTGACACCTGTGCTCGACAGCCGCCGGACACAGACCGATCCGGATACGATGCTGTTCCACAAGGGCATGGAGATTGCGTGCAAGCGGCACCCGGTTGCCGACCACACCCGCTTCAAGCAATGGTGCGACGAGTATTTCTTCCTGAAGCACCGTAACGAACCACGCGGCACCGGTGGTATCTTTTACGATTGGCTGCATTCTGACGAGGAAAAGGGCGGCTGGGAGGCTGACTTGGCCTTCACCCAGGACGTCGGCAAGGCGTTCAGCCTGATCTATCCAAAGATCGTGCGCGCCAATTTCAACAAACCCTGGACCGAGGAAGACCGCGACGAACAGCTGGTCCGCCGCGGCCGCTACGTCGAGTTCAACCTGCTCTACGACCGCGGCACGATCTTTGGCCTGAAAACCGGCGGAAACGTCGATTCGATCCTGTCGTCGCTGCCGCCCGTGGTCCGCTGGCCCTGAGAGCAATATCCCTGCACAAACAAAAATCCGGCCGCGTAAACGGCCGGATTTTTTGTGTCTGGTGCGTGGGTGTCAGTCGCAGATCTTGATGCGGCGGATATGCAGGTTGCCCCACTTGTCCCAGCGCTTCACCTTCTTGATGTAGCAGGACGGTTCGTAATAACCGCCGCCGTAATAGCCACCACCGCCATAATAGCCGGTGTTGTAGAAGCCGATTGAAAAACCGCCGTGATGATGGCCGTGATGGCCGCCGGCCTGCGACGGTGCGGCAAACGAGACGGCGGCGAGGACTGCGACGGCGGCGGAGATGATGAGCTTGCGCATATTGATGTTCCCTCTGTTGGCTCCTGATGAGTTCGTCTCATCCAGTGACCCAACGATCTCACGCACCGCTTATCCGCGCTGTTTCGAATGGAACAGAGCTGAACAAAAGCGTTTCCGCTGCGTTATCGGCCAGTAGACGGATCGGAGAACGCAGCCATGGTTTTCAAGGAGCGCACTTTTTTCGGAAAAACCCCGGAGGAATTTTTCGAGGGAGATCAGGCAGACCTCGAAACACGGGTCGCCAATTGCCTGGCCACGGTGGACGGGCTCGATGCCTCGGATGTTGTGGTGGTCTCGAAAGGAAATACAATTGTGCTGAGCGGCGCTGTCGCCAGCATCGAGGAAGCCGAGCGCGCGGAAGAAGCGGCGCGAACGGTCGAAGGCGTGGCCGAAATCGTCAACCGGATCGCGGTTGCCTGATCAGATCGCCTTCAGCGTCCAGCCGACGATTTCGCCGGCAACCTGCGCAAATGCGCCATCAAGGGCAGCGACAAATGCCGGCGCTCCGCTACCACGAACAGGAACAGTCGCGCGGAACGCCTTCTGCGCGCCGACGGTGCCGTTGCGGTCGTTGAGGATTTTGGC
This sequence comes from Rhizobium sp. LjRoot98, assembly GCF_964252935.1. Taxonomy (NCBI): domain Bacteria; kingdom Pseudomonadati; phylum Pseudomonadota; class Alphaproteobacteria; order Hyphomicrobiales; family Rhizobiaceae; genus Rhizobium; species Rhizobium sp. LjRoot98. The sequence continues at coordinate 532,731 of NZ_CAXUPW020000002.1, read as the reverse complement.
GAAAATCTCGACAACGGCGGTATCCGCACCTGCTGTCGATATTTCGAAAGACCGGATTTCGGTGATCACCTGGTAGTCGATAGCAAGCCCCTCGCCCGGCTTTCCGACGCCACCGATCTTGCCAGTGTTCTCGAAAGCCTGGACAAGCTTTGCCTGCACCATCTTCGGCAGGCGGTCGCTCCATTGCGATTTGGCGAGATACTGGATTTCCGAACCTGATAGCCGGATCACCACCTGATCGCTGTCGAGCGCTTTCAGCGCGGTCGGCTCTGGAACAAGGATTTGCTTGCGGCTTGACGACGGACCTTCGATAACAGGCGACGTTGACAGGCTATAGGTGTCGTTGTTGGCCTTGCCGGCGCAGGCGGAAAGCGCGGCGAGGAGAAGGAATGCAAAACAGGCCCGGACCAAACCTGCCTTTCGACCAAACGACACACCGGGAAAATTCATTTCAAACACTATCCTTCGCCAATCAGCAGCAACGTAGAGGCTGACCCGGTCAAAACAAGCCAAAAAAGCAGTCACGCCAGCGCAGACACGGCAAAAAACCGCCCAGGCTTGCAGCCTTGCCACGCAAACATCATGCCAATGGAAGCAATACCCGATTCGCCAGCACCGGCAGCAGCAATTCCTGCTTCGGCTAACCGCGCCGCAGCTTTGATTTAGCGGCGCGTGCGTCCGTCATACTGTTTGACCGTTTCTCCACCGAACAACAGCCGCTGTGGATCCTTGTCGAAGGTCGAGATCGTCGTATCAAGCGTATTGACCGTCCGGCGCGTATCGCTGACCAAAGCCTCGATATCACGCAGGCCCGAGCCGGAGAAGCGCTTCAGGTTTTCGGCGATCGGGCCTATCTGGGCATTCAGGTTGTCGGCAACCTTGCGGAAGGATTCGAGCGTCGCGCGGGCATCAGCCGACAGGGACGGCGCATCGGCATCGCCGAGGAAACCGTCGAGCTTGACGAGAATCCCGTCGACGCGGCTGGACGCGGCATTCAGCTTGCTGGCCATCTGGGTGACGTCGGTGATGGTCTGATCGATATCATTCTGGCGGCCCTTGATCCGCTCGGCGAAATCGGCAACCGAAGCAACCGCCTTGCGAGCATCGGCGCTAGCGGCAGAAACGTCATTGACGACGCCGGTCACCTTTTGCGGGTCGATGGAAGCGATCAACGTATCGACTCGGTCGAGAGAAGCCGTTGCTTTTTCACCGAACCGCTCATAGGTTTCCGCCGTCTTCTTGAACGAGGCAATTGTATCGGCCACGCCCGTGGACGCAGCACTCAAGTCATTACTCATCTTTTCGACATTGCTGACGATATGGTCGATCTTCTTCGGATCGACCGATTTCACCAGAATATCTGCCGCGGACAGCGTCGAATCAAGCTTACCGGCCGCAGCTGTGATCGAAGTCGACAGCGCGCTGACGCTCTTCAGGAACTGATCGATTCCTTCGGAATTATCGGCCAGCGACTTGGTGAAACGGTCGGCATTGGAAATCGTATTGGTCAACGGCCCGCGAACATCCTTGACGAACCCCTGGATGTCGCCGATCGCATCATTGGCGCGGTCCAGAATCTTGTCGGCGGTGGCCAGAAGGCTGGTAACGCTGGATTGGTCGGCGGTCAGTTGTGCTGACGTTCCGGTGTCCAGTGCCTTGCGCAGAATATTCTCTTCACCCTTGTTGCCGCCGCTGAGTTCGATATAGGCGGCGCCGGTCAACCCCTGGATTTCCAGGGTCGCCGTCGTCGATTTCAACACCGGTGCATCAGCAGACACTTCGGTCACGGCAACCGAATAGCGTGGATCGTTGGAATTGATGGCCAGGCTGCGTACCGAACCGACGGGAATACCGTTGAAACGCACCGGAGACCCGACGCTCAAGCCATTGGCTGAACCCGGAATGCTGATGACAAGTTCCGCCATTTCGCCGCTGCGGCCATATTGGGACATCCAATAGACAAAGCCGAAAGCCGCGAAAATGACGGCGACCGTGAAAAACCCGACGATGGCGTAATTGGCTTTTGTTTCCATTGCTACCGGTACCCTTGGGGGACGCCGCCAACGCGGCTCCTTGCTTCAATCAAATTTTTCGTGCAGCGGCTGAGTGACTGAGCGCTGTCAGGAAACCAACTTTTCGTCGTCGCGAACGATGGAACGCGCACGCTTGCCCTGGAAGTAGGACGTCACCCACTCGTCGTCGCAGGCCAGCATGTCCGCGATCGTGCCTTCGACCAGAACCTTCTTCTTGCCGAGCACTGCAATCCGGTCACAGACCGAAAACAGGCTGTCGAGGTCGTGAGTCACCATATACACGGTCAATCCCAGGGTGTCGCGCAGTTTGGCGATCAGGTTATCGAACTCCGCCGCCCCGATCGGATCGAGCCCGGAGGTTGGTTCATCGAGGAAGACGAGGTCTGGATCAAGCGCCAGCGCACGCGCCAGAGCCGCCCTCTTGATCATGCCGCCGGACAATTCGGAAGGGAACTTGTCAGCCGCTTCCGGCGCCAGTCCCACCATGTCGATCTTCAGCCGCGCCAGTTCATCCATCAGTTCCTGCGGCAGGTTCAGATATTCCCGCATCGGCACCTGGATGTTTTCCTTGACCGTCAAAGAGGAAAACAGCGCGCCGTGCTGGAACAAGACACCGAGACGCATGTCGAGCGCCATACGCTCCTCTTCGCTGACCGCATCATATTCGACCCCAAGAATCTGGATCGAACCCGACCGGCGTGGCAACAGTCGCAACACGGTTCGCATCAGCACGGATTTTCCGGTGCCGGACGCGCCGACGAAACCGAGAATTTCGCCGCGATAGATATCGAGATTCAGCTTGTCGAGAACGATGTTCGACCCAAAACCGACGGTCAGATCCTTCACCGACAGGATGACTTCCGTGCCGTTTTCACCGGTTCCGCCCGCTGTCATGTCTTCCCTCGGATTCACCGGCAAAACCTCTTCCATCAGAAATTGATCGCCGCATAGAAGATCGCGAACAGGCCATCGACAAGAATGACCACGAAGATCGATTTCACCACAGACTGCGTCACTTGCTTGCCGAGCGATTCGGCGCTGCCACCCACCTTCAAGCCTTCGACGGCAGCGACGACGCCGATAATCAGCGCCATGAACGGCGCCTTGATCATACCGGCGAGAACGGACGAAAAATCTACCGCCTCCTGAAGACGCGCGAGGAAGGTGGAGAAGGTAATGCCGGAATAGCTCCAGGCCACCACGGCGGCTCCACTCAAGGCAGCAAAATTGGCGATGATGGTCAGAAGCGGCAATGCCACGGTCAGCGCCACCAGCCTTGGAAACACCAGCACGCCGATCGGGCTCAACCCCATTACCTTCAGTGCATCGATTTCCTCGCGCATCTTCATCGAGCCGATCTCGGCCGTGATCGCACTGCCGGAACGGCCAGCAATCATGATCGCGGTCAAGAGCACGCCGATTTCACGCAATTGAAGAATGCCGACCAGATCGACGACGAAGAGCTCCGCGCCGAAATAGCGCAGTTGGAACGCACCCTGCTGGGCAATGATCGCACCGATGAGGAACGACATCAAAAGGATGATCGGCACCGCCTGGACGCCCATGCGATCGATCTGGTTGACGATCGCCGCCGGCGACACGCCGCTATGGCGGCCAAGCTTCAGCTGCGCGCCGCGAACGGCGGACCCGAGAATGAACATGGCCGCGACAGTGTCTTCCCAGGCGGAGACGACCGAATTGCCGACAGGCGTAAAAATGCGCACGAAAAGCGAACCGGATTTCTTCTTGTCGGCCGCCGGTTCGGGCAGTTTCTCCGGCAATGCGTTCATCAATTCGAGATAGCGTGGCTTGTCGCTTGTCAGCTTCACATTGCCGACCTGCGTCATGAAACGCCGGATGACCCAGGCGCCCGCCGTATCCATGGCGGTGACCTCGCTCAGATCGACCTCGCCCGCTTCGCCACCCTTGGCTGCGAACGCATCCAGCTTCGGCGTCGCCAGATGAATGGATACACTGCGCCAATCGCCGCTGAACCGATAAGCCCGGGTGCTGCCATCGTCAGCTTCCGCGAGCTGCACGTCGGTTTCGGTTTTCACTTGGGAACGCGTCACGTCTGTTTGGTCTTCCGGAGATGGCTGCATTTGATAAAACGTCAGCGACTCATAGCCGCTAGAGCCCGGTCTGTCACCGATTGAAACGTTTCCGGATCAAACGGTTGGCTGCTGAGATATGGAAGCCACAGGAGAAAGCCATGACCCGCCAAATGAAAACCGTCGCCGAACATTTCCCGATCGCCGGCAGCTTTACGATTTCGCGCGGCAGCAAGACCACCGCCTCCGTGGTCACCTGCCAAATTTCGGACGGTGCCTTCTCCGGCATGGGCGAATGTGTCCCCTATGGGCGCTATGGCGAGACCATCGACAGCGTGCTCGCTGAGATCGAGACGATCCGGCCGCAGATCGAGGCTGGCATTGACCGCGAAAAACTGCGGCAAACCATGAAGGCCGGTGCGGCGCGCAACGCCGTTGATTGTGCGCTCTGGGATCTGGATGCGAAAAAATCCGGTAGCCGCGCCTTTGCGCTGGCCGGACTTGCCGAACCGGCGCCGCTCACCACCGCCTACACGATTTCGCTGGGCGAACCGGAGGCGATGGCCGCGCATACAGCACAATATGCCCATCGGGCGCTGCTGAAAATCAAGGTCGGAACGCCCGACGACGCTTCGCGCATCCGTGCGGTGCGGGCAGCCGCCCCGAACAGCGCCATCATTCTGGATGCCAATGAAGGCTGGAGCGAAGCCAATCTGACTTATCACTTTGATGTCTGCGCCGAATCGGGTGTCGCCCTGATCGAACAGCCCTTGCCCGGCGGGCAGGACGCCCTGCTCGCCTCGGTCCATCGCCCGGTTCCCGTCTGCGCCGATGAAAGCGTCCACAAGACCGAAGACCTGCCAAATCTTGCGGGCCTCTACGATGCGGTCAACATCAAGCTCGACAAGACCGGCGGTCTGACCGAAGCCCTGAGCATGCGCGACGCGGCCCGGACGCTCAACCTCAAGATCATGGTCGGCTGCATGGTCGGCACTTCGCTCGGCATGGCACCGGCGGTGCTTCTGGCGCAAGGTGCCGATTTCGTCGATCTAGACGGCCCGCTGCTTTTGGCCCGAGACCGCGAGCCCGGCCTGCGCTACGCCGATTCGCTGGTCTTTCCGCCTCTGCCCGCCCTCTGGGGCTGAAGATGCCACGCAGCAAAGGCGGAACAGCAGCCAATGAAGGCAACGACGGACATCGAATAGAAGCCGTGAACACCGAACCAGGTGTAGAAATAGCCGGATGTGAAGGTGAAGATCGCCGAGAACACGCCAGTGTAGAAGAAATACAGCCCCTGCGCCGAGGATTCCTGCTCTTCCGGAACCCGCTGCACCAGAATGTTCTGCATGCCCGTATGCATGATGGCATAGGTGAAGGCGTGGAAACACTGCAGGGCGAAATAGCCGCCGAAGCCGAGATCCATCGGAAAGATGATCCAGCGCACGACCGCAAGGACGCAGCCCGAAAAGATCATCGTCCACAGGCTGAAGCGCCGGATGATCATCTTGGCGCAGAAGAACATCGCGACTTCAGCAGCGACACCGGCGCTCCAGAGAAGACCGATCTCGGTGCCGGTAAACCCGATATGCTGCCAGTAGATCGCCGAGAAGGCGAACAGCATCGCGTGGCTGCCGTTGACCAGCGTCACACCGATCAAAAGCAGTTGCAGATCGAGTTTGCGCAGGGCCTTCGGCGGCGCTTCTGTCAGCGTCGTCAGCGTCGAGGGCCGGCGCGGCTTGCCGACGCGCGGCGCGATGAAGGTCAGAGCAATCATCAGCAGGAAGCCGCCAGCCATCGCCGGCAGCACCATCGAGCCACCATAGAGGCCGATCATCACCCCGCCCAGCATCGTCGCCCCGATAAAGGCGACAGAGCCCCAGACACGCATGGTGGCATAATCATAGCCCCACCGCCGCACACCAGTTAGCGCGATGGCCTCGACGATTGGCACGTAGGGCGCATAGACGCCGCCCTGGATGGCATAGATGATCAGCACGAACCAGAAACTGTGGGAGACGAACAGCGCCAGCGCCGTCAGCAAGGACAGCACCGCCGACCAGATCAGCACTTCCGCCCGCTCGCCGATCCTGTCCGCCAGCAACCCGACCAGCGGTGCCGTGATGACGCGCACGAACATCGGCACGGCAAGGATGATGCCGATTTCGAAATCGCTCAGTGACAGAGTGCTCAGCCAGACCGGAAAATACGGCATGGCAAACCCGTTAACGACGAGCGGCGCGCAGAAGAGCAAGGCGATACGCGGCACGAAATAGCGCGGCGCTTCCTCGCGAAAGGGAGGCAGAGATGACGGAATCATGGAAGGACCTGACAGTTGCGTCCATGATTTATCACGGCAGCCAAGAGCAGCGCCAGCCGCTAGTTTTCCCTACACTCTTCAACCCCTGCGGTATTATGCCGCCTGTTGCGAAAGAGCCCGCGCCATCAACATTTCCACTTCGGCCGTGTCTTCGCGCACCGCAGGTACGTTGCTCAGTTCCCGCCAGGTAATCAGTTCCATCGTGCCATCGTGATGCTCGGCAATTGCCGTGCAGCTTTCCACCCAATCGCCGGTATTGATGTAGCGTATGCCGCCGATGTCTTCCATCACAGCGTGATGGATATGACCGCAGATGACCCCATCGGCATTTTCCCGGCGAGCTTCGTCAGCTACCACCCGCTGGAATTCGCCGATGAAGTTCACCGCATGCTTGACCTGCAGCTTCGCCCAGGCAGAAAACGACCAATAAGGCATTCCAAGACGGCGGCGGATGGCGGCCAGTCCGATATTGATGACGATCGCGGTATCGTAGGCCCAGTCGCCGAGATAGGCGAGCAGGCGCGCGTTGCGCACCACGACATCGAATTCGTCACCATGCAGCACCAGGTATTTGCGGCCGTCGGCTGCCTCGTGCATATGGCGCTGGGCCACCTCGATACCGCCGAAATGGACGCCCGGAAAGTCACGCATGAACTCGTCATGGTTGCCGGGGATGTAGATGATGCGGCTGCCCTTGCGCGCCTTGCGCAACAGCTTTTGGACCACGTCGTTGCAGGCTTGCGGCCAGTACCAGCTGCGCTTCAACCGCCATCCATCGATGATATCGCCGACGAGGATGATCGTCTCCGCTTCGCTCACCCGCAGGAAATCGAGGAGATAATCGGTCTTTGCGGCCTTTGATCCCAGATGAACGTCAGAAATGAACAGGGTCCTGAAACGCCGGGGTTCTTGCTCTTTCTCGGTCATGCTGCCTCGCAACGGTCTATCGCGCCTCTCTTATGTGCTTTCAAGAACAGACTCTTGTTTCAGGAGAATGACAGCCTGTGGAACCACCCGGCACGCTGGATAAACACCTGTTCCTGAAAACCGGAGGTATACGGCCGTTTCCAAACTGTACGGAGCCATCGTTTCATGCAAAAAGAGCCGCGACGAATAAGTAGGGATTTACGAATATGAGCACCGGCGACAAAGCCAAGACCCCAGCGGTTCCAGCAAGCGGCGACCTTGATGAACAGGCGCTGTTCTTCCACCGCTATCCACGCCCCGGCAAGCTCGAGATCCAGCCGACCAAGCCACTCGGCAACCAGCGCGACCTGGCGCTCGCTTATTCTCCGGGTGTTGCCGCCCCCTGCCTTGCCATCCGTGACGATTCATCGACCGCCGCCGACTATACCGCGCGCGCCAATCTGGTCGCGGTTGTCTCAAATGGCACGGCAGTTCTCGGTCTTGGCAATATCGGCCCACTCGCCTCTAAGCCGGTGATGGAAGGCAAGGCCGTCCTGTTCAAGAAATTCGCCGGCATCGACGTCTTCGACATCGAGATCGATGCGCCCGAAATCGACCAGATGGTCAATGTCATCTCGGCTCTGGAACCGACCTTCGGCGGCATCAATCTTGAAGACATCAAGGCGCCCGAATGTTTCGAGGTTGAACGCCGGTTGCGCGAGAAGATGGATATCCCGGTCTTCCATGACGATCAGCATGGAACCGCGATCATCGTTGCCGCCGCCATCCTCAACGGCCTGGAACTGGCCGGCAAGGACATTGCCAATGCCAAGATCGTCACGTCAGGCGCCGGCGCTGCGGCGCTCGCCTGCCTCAATCTGCTGGTGACGCTTGGTGCAAAGCGTGAAAATATCTGGGTGCACGACCTCGAAGGCCTCGTTTATCTCGGCCGCGAAGTGCTGATGGATGAGTGGAAGTCCGTTTATGCGCAGGACAGCGCCAACCGGATCCTCGCCGACAGCATTGCCGGTGCCGACGTCTTCCTGGGGCTTTCAGCCGCAGGCGTCCTGAAGCCTGAACTGCTGGTCCAGATGGCGGAAAAGCCGCTGATCATGGCGCTCGCCAACCCCAATCCCGAGATCATGCCGGAAGTGGCGCGCGCCGCCCGTCCCGACGCGATGATCTGCACCGGCCGGTCGGATTTCCCCAACCAGGTCAACAACGTCCTGTGTTTCCCCTACATCTTCCGCGGAGCGCTTGATTGCGGCGCCCGCACGATCAATGAGGACATGAAGATGGCGGCGGTGCGCGCCATCGCAGCGCTTGCCCGTGAAGAGCCGTCTGACGTCGCAGCTCGCGCCTATTCCGGCGAAACGCCGGTCTTCGGCCCGGACTACCTGATCCCCTCGCCGTTCGACCAGCGGCTGATCCTGCGCATCGCACCGGCTGTTGCCAAGGCAGCTGCCGATAGCGGCGTCGCCAACCGGCCGATCACCGATTTCGATGCCTATTTCGACCAGCTGAACCGCTTCGTCTTCCGCTCCGGCTTCATCATGAAGCCGATCTTTGCCGCCGCAAAGAATGCCCAGAAAAACCGGGTGATCTTTTCCGAAGGCGAGGACGAGCGCGTCCTGCGGGCCGCCCAGGTACTGCTGGAGGACGGCACAGCCCGCCCGATCCTGATCGGCCGTCCGAATATCATCGAGACGCGCCTGAAGCGCTACGGCCTGCGCATCCGGCCGGACGTCGATTTTGAAGTGGTCAATCCGGAAGGCGATCCGCGGTTCCGCGATTATGTCGACGACTATTTTGCGCTTGTCGGCCGTCTCGGCGTCATTCCGGAAGCAGCCCGGACAATCGTTCGTACCAACCAGACCGTGATCGGCGCGCTTGCCGTCCGGCGCGGCGAAGCCGATGCGCTGATCTGCGGCGTCGAAGGCCGCTACAGCGCCCATCTTCGGGCTGTCTCCCAGATCATCGGCAAGCGCGAGGGTGTGCTGGATTTCTCGGCCCTCAGCCTGCTGATCTCGCAGCGCGGTGCCACCTTCCTCACCGACACCTACGTGACCTTCGATCCGACGGCAGAGGAAATCGCCCAGAAGACGGTGATGGCCGCCCAGGAAATTCGCCGCTTCGGCATTACCCCGCGCGCAGCGTTGGTTTCGCATTCGAATTTCGGCTCGCGGGATTCGGAAAGCGCCTTCAAGATGCGCAAGGCCATGCAGATCGTCCGCGAACTCGCGCCCGATCTCGAAGCTGACGGTGAAATGCACGGCGATTCCGCCATTTCGGAAGCTTTGCGCCGCCGCGTCATGCCCAACAGCACACTGGCGGGTGAAGCCAACCTGCTGGTCTTCCCGAACCTCGATGCCGCCAACATCACGCTGGGCGTCGTCAAGACGATGACCGACAGCCTGCATGTCGGACCGATTTTGCTCGGAACGGCCCTGCCTGCACATATCCTGTCACCATCGGTAACGTCGCGCGGCGTCGTCAACATGGCCGCACTGGCGGTTGTGGAAGCCTCATACCCCGCCTAGTAGAAGTATAGATTGAGCCGGCTCACAGCCGGCTCAATCCAAATATAAAAGTGATTTTAATTACAGCTTATAGTTTATATTTGTAAAAACACACGGATAACCAAAGATTGCACTAGACAAAGACTTAAACCGTTATCATGCTGCCCTCATCAAATAACAGGGTTTTGCAGCATGGCTGACCAACAGGCATTCTTTGACCTGCTGGACATTATGGAAAACGAGGAAATCGTTGAACCAAAACGGTTTTTCGACCTGATGCGCAGCACTTTCAGTATCGCAAATCTGCTTTATCTCGACGTCGACATCCTGACCGCGGGTTTTGTTATCCACAGGCTGCACCACACTTTCAGCGCGCGCAGTCTCACAACCTATGTTGATAAGCGATATCAGCGCATCGATCCAATCCTGCGCATGACTTTGGGTGGCGTCAGGCCGGTGGATTGGGCGACGGCCCGTAAGCTTCATCCCGATAGCGAGCCGCTTTTTTCCGCAGCGAAACAACTCGGCCTTGGTCTCGACGGCATCACCCTGCCTCTCGCGACCCCCACCCGGCGGCTGGCTTTCCTGGCAATCCAGGCTGATGTTCCGTCCGACGAATGGCCTGCCTACCGGCGTTGCCATCTGCGTGATTTCCAATTGCTCGCCAATCTTTTCCACGCGTCTCTGCTGGAAAGCGACAGCAGAATAGAGCTTACGGAACACTGCGCCAAGACACTGACCCATCGGGAAACAGAAGTGCTCAGTTGGGCGGCCGCGGGCAAAAGCTATTGGGAGATCGGCACGATCCTGGGCATTTCGGAACGCACCGTCCGCTTCTTCATGACCAATGCCCGGCGCAAGCTGAACGTCGTTTCCAATACCCAGGCGGTCGCGCAAGCCGTCCGGCGTGATCTCATCCCGGCCTTTTGATCATTTCCCGCTCCCTTTCTCTCCCGTGAATGCAATGGACTCGGACGTCCTTCCGGACGTCCGAGTCCATTGCATATCGGCGTGCATTAGAAACCTGTCACTACCGACAGTTATGCCCGCCGCCGATACCTGACAGCATTTGCTCTCCGCATTCATACACAGGAGCAAACGATGATCAGGATTTTCAACCGCAACACCGGCAAGCAACATCCGGACGATATCGACGCCATGTTCCAGTTGCGAAAGCGTGTCTTTCACGACTTGCTGAAATGGGATGTGTCGGTCCGCGGCAACTGGGAAATCGACAATTACGACGACGTCAATCCGCTCTATGTGCTGTCCTACTCGGATGAAACAGGCAAATTGCGCGGTTCGCTGCGCCTCCTGCCGACGCTTGGGCCGAACATGCTGGATGATACGTTTCCGATCCTGCTTGGCGACAACCCACAGGTGCGTAGCGCGTCCGTCTGGGAATCAAGCCGCTTCTGCATCGATCCGGCCATCTCGCAGGATCGCGGTTCCAACCAGGTAACCATCGCCGCCGCCGAACTGATGTGTGGCGTCGGCGAGCTTGGGCTGTCGTCCGGCCTCAGCCATATCGTCACCGTCACCGACGTTTTCCTGGAGCGGATGTTCCGGCGGATGGGATGCCCCGGTGAACGGATTGGCGAGCCACAGCGGATCGGCTCCGTCTATGCTGTCGCCGTTGCCTGGGAAGTCACAGCCGGCCTTCTGGACAGGATGAAGGCGGTCGCCGAAATCGCCGGTTCCGTGCTGGAGCGGCCGATGTCGCTTGAAATGGCCAGGGCTGCTTAAACTATCCAGCCTGGCGGGAGTTCGGCCGATTGTGGCTCTCCCGCCTCGCCCGGCATGTTTCTCCCGCCGCCCGTTAACGCTGCTATGCGGAGTGCGTTGCAGCCCCGTCGAATGACGGTATGATAAGGGCAAAGTCAGAGTGCGCGGGATGTTCCTTCGCACCCGGCACGGTGCCGGTATGCTCAGGCGAGAGAAACACGTGATCTTCCGTTCCATATCCCTTGCGGCGCGAGCAGTTCCGCTTCTTCTGGTTATGACGGCCACGGCCGACGCCTCGGCGGTGTGCGAACGCCTGAATGCCCATCTTGCCGGCCTGCCGAAGATCGTCGCCTCCAATGCCAATCTACGCGACTATACAGGGGCGATATCCCGCCAGAATCTGGACCTGCGGCAGGCACGCAGTGATTTGAGGCGCATGGGATGCAGCACGGGCAGCGTCATCATTGTCGGCGGCCCGAATGAAGAGGTCTGCCAAAGCCTGAGCAGCGAAATATCACAGATGCAAATGGATCTGGAAACCCTGAAAGCCCGTCGGCAAAGCCTGCTCGACGGCAACGATAGCGATATTGCCCGGCGGCGCATTAACGCCGCACTTGCCGCCAATCGCTGCAACGAGGAGGAGAGTGACGTCCTCAGCGCCGCGGTCGAAGAACCGGAAACCCACCGCAATATCCTCAATGACCTGCCGCCGATCAGCGAGGGGTATTCGGATCCGTACGGCAACGCCGGCTTCGCCACGCCGGAAGACGGATTTGGCCCGAGCGCAGAATATCCCGGCAGCTTGCGCACCATGTGCGTAAGAACCTGCGATGGGGCATTCTTCCCAATCTCGTCGAACTCATCGCCGGCCGATTTCCAGCGCGATGCCGAAACCTGCCAACGGCGCTGCCCCGGGACAGAAACGGCGCTCTATTATCATGCGATGGCGACAGAAGAGACAAACCAGATGGTCTCCGCCGCCACCGGCGAACCCTATGCCGACCTGCCCTCGGCTTTCGCCTACAAGACCCGCGACCTCAGCCAGCCCGGCCAATGCGGCTGCTCTCCAGCCGGACGCACCGCGACACAACAGAGCACACCCGACAACGGCAAGGGCGTTCTTGAGATTCGCACCCGCAAGAAGGCGGACCCGATCGAAGTGAAAAGCGCCGTCGCGGACAGGCCATACAATCCGCAGGACAACAAGGTCCGCGTCGTCGGCCCAAGCTATCTGCCGTCGCAGGAAACCTCGATCGACCTGAGGCATCCGGCAGGCCCCGGATACCAGCCGCAGCAGACCAATTGATCAATCATCCGGCCTGATGCCCCACGCATCCGCGAACACCAGATCTTCAAGCGGCAAACGCTGGCGCCAGCCTTTGACGGCCAGTTCCGGTTCGGCATAGAGCGTATCGACATAACCAAGGCACAGCCAGGCGATGATCTCGATATGATCGGGAATACCAAGCACATCCTTGATTTCGCGCTCGTGAAAAATGCTGACCCAGCCGACGCCGACACCTTCGGCCCGCGCCGCAAGCCACAGGTTCTGCACCGCACAGACGGTGGAAAACGCATCCATGCGCGGATTGTGCGTCCGGCCGAGGACGACCTTGCCCGCACGCGCCGGATCACAGGTGACACAGATGCTGACGGGCGCCTTGCGGATGCCCTCCAGCTTCAGCGACCGGTATTTGTCCCGCGTCTCGCCCTCAAACATCAGCGCTGCCTCTTCATTGGCCCGCTGAAAAGCCTCAAAGACACGCGCCCGCCTCTCCTCGTCGCGAACGACGATGAAATTCCACGGCTGCATGAAGCCGACGGAGGGTGCGCTGTGGGCGGCGGCAAGAAGCCGCGCTATGACATCATCCGGCAAAGGTGCGGGCAGGAATTGATCGCGCACGTCGCGGCGGGTTTCGATGGCGCGGTAGACGGCGGCGCGCTCGTCCGGTGAAAATGCGTCCGCCCTCACAAGGCGGTCTTGCGGTTCAGCTTGCATCGTTTGATCCCCAACAATGCGAAACCTCCCGCCGTCCGCGCGGGGCTGGTCTATCTCGTCAGGCCGGTCTTCTGACTGCGGATCAACCGATTTTGCCGCCTTCCCGGATCACATGAAAATCCAGTGGCAGAATTCTGAAAGAATTCAGAAATTCATCAATGCAAAATCGTCCCCGTCACAGCGTTGGGCACGTCCCGGACTTTCACCGGGTTCCCGATTCTCCCGTTTTCACGGGCACCTGAGCAGGACCGATATGGGCATGGCGGGCCGCCAAATGCAAGATGGCCCGCCTGATCTCCTTACATCGCAGCGACCGGATGCGGCGAACCGTCATAGGCGCCCCAGATCGACTGATCGAAGCAGATCACCGAACCGGTCATCAAGCCGGACTCCCTCGACGACAGATAGGCGCAGGCACGCGCCACTTCGGCCGGATCGACCAGACGGCCGAAAGGCTGGCTTGCCGCTGCCTTTTCCAGCCAGTCGCTGGCGGCGCCATGAAATTCGCGCTGGATGCGATCCTCGCCTTCCGAGGCCATCCAGCCGATGTTCAGGCCGTTGACCCGGATCCGGTTGCGCAGCAAAGCATAGGCGGTGTTCTTCGTCAGGGTTTCCAATGCCCCCTTGGAAGCACAATAGGCCGCAATGAACGGCTGGCCGGCCTTGGCCGACATCGAGCCGATATTGACGATGGTCCCCTCGATCTTTTCCCGGCGCATGACGTTGATCGCTTCCTGCATCAGGAAGAACGGCGCACGCACATTGACGGCGAACATCCGGTCGAACAGTTCCGGGCTGGTGTCGAGGATCGTACCACGATCGGTAATCGCAGCCGCATTGACCAGCGCATCGACACGGCCAAACGCCTTGTCGCAGGCGTCTACCACCTTGCGCGCATCCTCCACCTGTTCCAGATCGGCCTGTACGTAGACGACCTTGGTGCCGGTCGCCTTGCCGATCTCGGCGGCCTTGGCTTCGCCCTTGGCGGCATTGCGGCCGCAGATAACGATGCCTGCGGCGCCGCGCGCGGCAAACAGCGTTGCGATCGTGGCGCCTAGCCCTTGCGTGCCACCGGTGACGATCGCGATCTTGCCGTCGAGACGGCCATAGTCATTGCTCATTGTTTTTCCTCCATTTTCGATATCGCTGATGCCAAAAAACTCCCGCCCGGCATTCGGGCAGGAGTTCAAATTGCAAGGAATATTTCCGTTAGCTGAGCTTCTTCTCCGACTGAGCCGCAAGCGCCGCTGCAAATGCGGCTTCCTCCCAGCCACCCGAAAGCGCTTCGTGCATCAACTGCGCCTGCGTTTTCGGCGCAAGCCCGCCGACTGGCGGATCCCGGTCGAGATTGGTCGGGAAAGAATATCCTTCGGCGCAGGACGCAATCGCACAAGCGGCTTCCGCAGAAGTCAAACGGCCATCGGTAAGCATTGCCTTCAAGGCTGGATAGAGAACGGCACTCATGCGCTCCCGGTTGACCGTTTCCATCGCGCGTCCAAACGCCGAGGACACTTGGAGGAGGTTTGCCACCCGCTTGATACCCTCGGAACGATTGGTGCCCGCAGCATGGAAAAGGGCCGGATTGAAGAAGACCAGGTCGCCCTTCGACAGCGGCAACTGCACATGGTGGCGATCGAAATAATCGCGAAACTCCTGACGTTTCAGCGCCAGATAGCCCGGAACATAGGTTTGGCTATAAGGAAGGAACAAGGTCGGTCCGCTTTCCAGCGGCATGTCGCAATGAGCAACCGCCCCCTGCAGCGTCAGGACCGGCGACAGGCGATGGACATGTGCCGGAAACTGCTCGATGACGGATGAGGTCTGAAAACCAAGATGGTAATCCCGGTGCGCCGATTGCGCTGCCCCGCCCGGATTGACCCGGTTGACCTGCGCCGTCATCTGATAGCTCGGTCCGAGCCAGGCTTCGCTGACCAGCGCGATCAGGGCATTGCCATAGTAGGCGGCGAAATTACGCGGATCACGCAGGCAGTGCTTTTCAAGCGAATTCCAGATGCGGTCATTGGCGCCCGGCTTGGCAAAATGGTCGCCGCCACCGCTATTGGTCCGGTGCTGTTCATTGATGATATCGTCGAAAATGCCGCTCGCCGCATCGATGACAGCCGTATCCTCGAATGCCCGCTTCAGCACGACGACGCCCGGCCCGGTCGCAAAGGCTTCGCAGATTTCAGCCAGCACCGCCCGGCGTCCTTCGCCGGTCTGAGCCGCCTTCAGCACATTTGCGCTGTCATAAATCAGAACATTCTTCTCGACGGCCGCCGCATGCGGATAGTCGGCAAGCGATGTCGTGCACTCCACCTCAGCGCGAAAATCCTCAAGATCGCAGGCAGCTTCCGTCAGCCAGACCCGGTCAGCTCGCTGTTTTAGAATATTGTCGGTCTTCATCCCGTTTTCCTCCCGCCGGATGTCTGTCGATGACCGCACTATACGCGGAGGGAAAAGCTTTGATATAGAGCAGAAACACCTCAAAAAACCATCAGAACGGACCCACGATGGCCCACGAATTTCTGGTCAAGGACATCGCTTTTCAGGCAGGCCTCAGCATCGCCACCGTCGACCGCGTTCTCAACAATCGCCCCGGCGTACGCAAACAGACGGAACTGCGTGTCCACGCCGCCATCCGCGAACTGGAAAAACAGCAGGCCGGAATCGAAATACAGGGCCGCAAATTTGCCATCGACATCATCATGGAAGCGCCAGACCGCTTCACCGATACCGTGCGCGATGCCTTCGAAAGCGAGAGCCTGACATTTCTGCCGACAATCTTCCGCTCCCGTTTCCATTTCGCCGAATCGATGCGGCCGCAGGAGATCGTCCAACTGCTTGACCGGGTGCGCCTGCGTGGCACCGATGGCGTCGTCCTGAAGGCGCCGGATGTCCCCGAGATCAGTTCCGCCGTCACGCGCCTCGAACAATCCGGCATTCCCGTTGTGACGCTGGTCACCGACCTGCCCAATGCACCCCGCACGGCCTATGCCGGAGCGGACAACAGGGCAGCCGGCGAAACCGCCGCCTACCTGATCGGCGAACGCTTTGCCGGTCAGCCGGCAACGGTACTGGCGACCCTGTCGAGTAGCCGTTTCCGTGGGGAAGAAGAGCGGGAAATCGGCTTTCGACGCATATTGCGTAACCGCTATCCATCAATTGGTATCGTCGAAATCAGCGAGGGTCTTGGCCGCGATGATCCAACCGGGGCTTTAGCTGCGGCCGCCCTTTCAAACAATCCGGGCATCAACGCCGTCTATTCAATCGGCGGCGGCAATCGCGCCGTGGTGGCTGCCTTTGCCGCGGCCGAGCGAACGTGTGCGATATTCGTGGCACACGATCTCGATGCCGGGAATCTCGATCTTCTCCGGATGGGTAAAATCCATTTCGTCCTGCATCACGATCTGAAGGCCGATGTGCGCACCGTGTTTAGGGCGATCATGAGCCGCCGCGGTGCCTTGGCCGCACCGGGTATCGCGCGCCTCTCCGCGGTGGAAGTCATCACGCCCTACAACATCCCGCTATCGCTTCGATGAGCTACGCCGCCTGGCCGGTGTTCGGGATACATCACCAAGTCAGCCAGGATACGGTTTCACGCGCCATTTCCCTACGCTCGACCGGAAATCACCCCTGAAAGGCCGCCGACGACGCACAACAACTGTCTTTCAGTCGGACGCTTCGTTCAACGAACTTGGTTGGCAATCCGATCATTGCCCGTGGCCGGCTGGTAGCGCACGAAGGCGAATTCCCGGCCATCCGGCGACCAGTTGGGAACGTTGATGGTGCCCTGCCCACCAAACAGCGCAAACAGGGTTCGGGCATTGCCGCCATCCGGGTCCATCAGCCGCAACCGCACATCGAGATCGCGCGGATGATCGAAGACATCCCCGTCATAGGAGATGACCAGCAGGTGCTTGCCGTCGGGAGACGGATGCGGAAACCAGTCGCCATACTCGCTGTCGGTAATACGGGTCACATCCGAACCATCCGGGCGGACACGCCAGATCTGCATCCGGCCTGTACGGCTGGAATTGAAATAGATCCATTCGCCGTCCGGGCTGTAGTCCGGGCCATCGTTACGCCCCTCGCCGAAGGTCAGCCGCGTTTCCTCGCCGCCGTTCACGGGGATGGTGTAGATATCGAAGACCTGACCGCGGATGCCGCAATAGGCCAGCGTCCTTCCGTCCGGCGACCAGCCATGCCAGTAGGACGGCCGGTTCTGCGTCACCTGCTTGGGCAGTCCGCCATCGGCCGGAAGCGTATAAATCGTTGATGCGCCATACTCGGTCTTGTCGCTGATGACGATGGTCCTGCCATCAGGCGAGATGCCATGGTCGTTGTTGCACGTGCGAGCAAAGCCCGTATCGATCAAACGCGGCTCGCCGCCCGGCAATGGCAGGCGGTATAACAGGCCGTCGCCATTGATCACCAGCGACTGCCCGTCCGGCGACCAGTTCGGTGCCTCCACCAGCTGTTCCGTCTGCCAGACGATGCGGGTTTCGCCTGTGGCGACCGTGTAGATTTCGACCGAACTGCGCATGCCGTCGTCTCCAGTTGCAAGTCTACCGGTCGCGGAACCGGTTGGTGATTGGATAGCGACGGTCGCGGCCAAAGTTCTTCTTGGTAATCTTCACGCCCGGGGCCGATTGGCGACGCTTGTATTCGGCGATGTAGAGCAGGTGCTCGATCCGGTGCACCGTCGCCTCGTCATGACCGCGCGCGACGATCTCCTCGGTCCCCATTTCCTTCTCGACCAGGCATTCGAGGATATCGTCAAGCACCGGATAGGGGGGCAGCGAATCCTGGTCCGTCTGGTTCGGGCGAAGCTCGGCCGACGGTGCCTTGTCAATAATGTTCTTCGGGATTACTTCGCCTGACGGACCGAGCGCACCGGGCGGCACCGTCGTGTTGCGCCAGCGCGACAGCCCGTAGACCTGCATCTTGTAGAGGTCCTTGATCGGATTGAAGCCGCCGTTCATGTCGCCATAGAGCGTCGCATAACCAACCGACATTTCCGACTTGTTGCCGGTGGTCACCACCATCGAGCCGAACTTGTTGGACAGCGCCATCAGGATCGTGCCGCGCGTCCGGCTCTGCAGGTTTTCCTCGGTGATGCCGGATTCCGTCCCCTCGAACATGTCGGAAAGTGCGTTGAGGAACCCCTGGACCGGCTCCTCAATCGGCACGATGTCGTAGCGGCACCCGAGCGCTTTGGCGCAATCCTCGGCATCCTTGAACGAGTCCGACGATGTGTAGCGATATGGCAGCATCACGGTGCGCACGCGTTCTTCGCCGAGCGCATCGACCGCAAGTGCGGCACAAATCGCCGAATCGATACCGCCGGAAAGGCCAAGCACGACATTCTTGAAGCCGTTCTTGTTGACGTAATCGCGAAAGCCCAGCATGCAGGCGCGGTAGTCGGCTTCCTCCTGCTGTGGCAGGCGCGACATCATCCCCTGCTGACAAACCCAGCCCTCGCCGTTCTTGCGCCACTCAGAGATGGAAATGCTCTCTTCGAACTGGCTCATCTGGAAAGCCAGTTGCTTGTCGGCATTGAAGGCGAAGCTGGCGCCGTCGAACACCAGTTCGTCCTGGCCGCCGAGCTGGTTGGCAAACACCATCGGCAGACCGGTCTCGATCACCTGGCGCAGCACCACCTGGTGGCGCACATCGATCTTGCCGCGATAATAGGGAGAACCATTGGGCACCAGCAGGATTTCGGCGCCGCTTTCCGCCAGCGTCTCGCAAACGCCCATGTCATTCCAAATTTCCTCGCAGATCGGGATACCGAGCCGCACACCGCGGAAATTGACCGGTCCAGGCATCGCGCCCTCGGTGAAAACACGTTTTTCGTCGAACTCGCCGTAGTTCGGCAGATCGACCTTATCGCGAATGACCAGAACCTGACCGCCGTCCAGAACAGCAACCGAATTATGGCGTCCTGTTTCCCCTTGCCGCGGATAACCGACGATGACCCCCGGACCGCCATCCGCGGTATCGGCGGCAAGCGCATCGACAGCCTTTTGGCAGGCTTTCAGAAACGCCGGTTTCAGGACCAGATCCTCCGGCGGATAACCTGAAATGAACAATTCGGTCAGAAGAAGAAGGTCGGCGCCGCTGCGTGCCGCATCAGCGCGGGCTTCGCGTGCCTTGGCGAGGTTACCGGCAATGTCGCCAACGGTGGGATTGAGCTGGGCAACAGCGATACGGAACGTCGTGGAAATGGTCTTTTGCGCGGTCATGAACAGGCCTGTGCTTGATCTTGCTATCGCGGATGCGAGGCATCCAAGGATGCTGTTTATCGCATTCCGCACCAAAATACCCCGTACTTGCGATGAAGTTGGAAAAAAATACGCCCTGCCCGTCAGATGGCTTGCGCACTGCCACCCGCAACCCCGCCTTTCAGGTCATGTCAGATCGGCAACAGGCGCCGAAAAAGTCGGTGGAGAACACCACTTGAATTATTCATCCTCCGTTCAAGATGACGTCTGTATGACATTAGGACGACAGTTTTATGAAATCGGAGACGGCCTTGGCCATTTTTGAATCGGCAGCAATCGCTGCCACCGCTTCTAGGGCCTATGGCCCGCAAATCGGTTTCGGCGCACGCCATGCCAAGGCGCTTTCGGTTGCACGGCATCTCTCGCTGTCATTGCTTCTGTCGATCACATTGATTTTCTTCGTCGAATGGATTGCCCGCAATTCCGCAATGGAATCTGCACTGTTCTTCCTCGACCCGGCGCGCCCCGCATGGACGACCGCTGGCGTATTCTTCCTGCTTTTCCTTGCAATCGACGCCCTTTTCGCACGCGAAAATTTGGGTGTCATCCTGATCGCGCCAATGGCGCTCATCCCGGCGCTCGTCAGCCGGCAGAAGCAGATTTTCCTCTCCGATCCGCTTTACCCGACGGATTTTCTGTTCGGCCGCCAGATCATGGAGCTGATGCCGGTTCTGGTCCGCGACCGCCCGTGGACAGCCGTTGGCATCGTCGCCGGTATCGTTTTGGCGGTAGCCGCGCTGGTTTGGCTTGTCCGTTTCGCTTGGCGGCGCTTTCCGGCCCTCACCCGGCGCCAGCGCCTGGCGCGGTTCGCCGTCGCCCTGCCGTTGCTCGGCGCATTCTACCACCTGATGGACTACAACAATTTCTCCTGGGTGCGTGACCGCCTGCAGGTCATCCCGATCATGTGGGACCAGACCGAAAACTACCGTCACAACGGTTTCACCATGGCGTTTGCGCTCAACCTGCCAATGGCGAACGTCACGGCACCGGCGGGCTATATGTCCGATGCGATCGACAAGATTCCAACCAAGCCGATGCCGGCTGGTACATCCCATCGCAGCAAGCCTGACGTTATCGTTCTGATGAGCGAATCCTTCTGGGATCCGACCCGTCTGCCCAACGTCAAGCTGTCGCCCGATCCGATGCCGACGATCCGCGAAATGCAGTCCGGCAACGTCTTCTCGCCGGAGTTCGGCGGCATGACGGCCAATGTCGAATTCGAGGCACTGA
The DNA here is from genome assembly GCF_964252935.1 of Rhizobium sp. LjRoot98. Classification (NCBI taxonomy): domain Bacteria; kingdom Pseudomonadati; phylum Pseudomonadota; class Alphaproteobacteria; order Hyphomicrobiales; family Rhizobiaceae; genus Rhizobium; species Rhizobium sp. LjRoot98. The sequence continues at coordinate 511,667 of NZ_CAXUPW020000002.1, read as the reverse complement.
CCGGTTTCTCCAACGCCTTCCTGCCCTATGGCAGCATCCCGTATCAGCAGTATATCCGTAATCCCATTCCTTCACTTGCCACCTTCTTCCGTGGCGAGGGCTATGTGTCGCGCGCCGTCCATCCTTTCCAGAAGTGGTTCTGGAACCGCAGCGCCGTATACAAGGCATTCGGCTTCGACCAGTTCAAGTCGGAAGAAAACCTGCCGGTAATGCAGAAGCGTGGCATCTTCGCCTCGGACGAGTCGCTCACCAAGGAAATCATCCGCCAGGCTGACCAACTGCGTGATCCGTTCTTCTTTTTCACGGTTACCTTGCAGGGCCATGGCCCCTATGAAGCCAACCGCTATGCCAAGAACACCATCAAGGTCGAAGGCAACCTTCCCGCTGCCGACAAGCAGGTTCTTGAAACCTATGCACAGGGCATCAAGGAAGCGGATGACAGCCTGAAGATGCTGATGGACTGGGCCAAGGAACGCGACCGCGAAACGATCATCGTGCTGTTCGGTGACCATCTGCCGCCGCTCAACACCGTCTATCCGAACACCGGCTTCATGAACGACGTCACCGCTTCGCGCAAAGGCTCGCTCGAACAGATGAAGGCACAGCACGAAACGCCTCTGGTCGTCTGGTCCAACAAGACCGGCCCGGTCAAGGATATCGGCACGATCAGCCCGGCCTTCCTGTCCTACCAGATCCTCAAGCAGGGCGGCTTCGAGCATCCCTATTATACGGGCTTCCTCGGCAATATCTTCGACAAGTACCGTATCATCGACCGCTACATGCTCGTCGACACAAAGGGCAAGGAAACAGCCTCCTGGGGACGCCAGAAGACAATCCCGCCGCTCATTCGCGACTATCGTTTCCTGCAGCACGACATGATGTTCGGCCAGCGCTTCAGCACCGAACGGTTCTTCGAGAGCCACGCCGATCTCTTTGCCGGCGCCATGTAAAAAGAAGCGGGGATGCCGGGTTCCGGCATTTCCGCAAATCACCGGGGTAGGCTAGAACAGGGCAGCGTTTTCTGACGGAGCCTGCCCATGTCGCACCTTGACGAAATCTCCCACATCCTTTTCGGCAAATCGAGCAGTGAACTTGGCGCTATAGAGCGTCAGGTTCTCCACCGCGCCAAAGAACGCAAGATCGTGTCGCAGGACACCAACGCTGCCTTCGTTGCTGGACAGAGCTATGGTGACCGGATGGCAGACAGCATCGCCCGTGTCGGCGGCTCCTGGGGCTTTATCATCGCTTTCCTGATCTTCCTTGCCGCATGGGCCATCGCCAACACGGTGCTTTTGACGCGGGATGCGTTCGACCCCTACCCCTTCATCTTCCTCAACTTGCTGTTGTCGATGATCGCCGCCATCCAGGCGCCGATCATCATGATGTCGCAGAACCGGCAAGCCATGAAGGATCGCTTCGATGCCTCGAAGGACTATGAGGTCAATCTCAAATCCGAGCTGGAACTGATCTCGCTGCACAACAAGATCGACACGGTGCTATTGCGGGAAATCGCCGAACTGCGTGCCGATGTCGGCCGGTTGCAGGGACAGCTCGCGCAATACAAGGATGCGGGAAATCCGCAAGCCTGACTTCGCCTGTCCCATTCCGGTGCGGGAGTCCACTGCGCAAACACAACCAACCAGAAATGGCACAACTTAAAATCGATTATTCGCAGTAATTAGCGGTAAAAACGTAAAAGACGATTTATTAGCGTACGGAAAAATTAACAAATGAAGCACACGATATAGGTGTAACTGGATCGCCATATCGACCAGATACAAACCTGGAGGTGTGTTCCATGTCTCTCATATCGCAGATGCGTAGAGATATTGACGGGGCGGCCGCATTGGAATTTGCGATTGTAGCCCCCCTGTTCTTCCTGACGATTTTCACCATGATCGGCTACGGCATCTATCTGAGCGCGACGCATGCAGTTCAGCAGATCGCCGCTGACGCAGCGCGCACCGCTGTGGCGGGACTGTCCTCGACCGAACGAAAGAGCCTGGCCCAATCGTTCATCCAGTCATCGACGCTGGATTACGCCTTCATCAACAAGGCGAAGCTCACGGTGGACGTCGCCGATGACGTCAAGAACCTCAATCAATTCACCGTCACCATCGTCTACGATGCACGCGATTTGCCGATCTGGAATCTATTTTCCTTCGCGCTGCCCGACGAAGAAATCAAACGTTACGCAACCATCCGGCTGGGAGGTATCTGATATGGTCCGCGAAACGCTGAAACGCCGCAATATTCTGGCCAATACTTCAGGTAATATCGGCATCTCCACAGCCATTGTTCTGCCTCTTGTCGTATTGTCGCTTGGGCTTGGCATCGATTTCGGTTACCTCACGCTGCAGAAACGGGAAATGCAGGGCATCGCCGACCTGACCGCCATCGTCGCCGCATCCGATCTGCCGAATGTCGAGTCTGCTGCGCGCAATCACTTCAAGATCAATGGCCTTCCTCTCGCGCTTGCAACCAAGGGCGGCTTGATCAATCCGGATGGAAAGGTCATCCCGGAAGATAGTGTCGCCATGAAGAATGGCATCGTCACGATCGTCAAGGGACGCTATGTCCCCGATCCCGCACTAGCGACCGGTCAACGTTTCATCCCGAACGCCACGCCGGCGGATGCAGCCCAGGTCTCGATCGAGAAGGAAGGCGCGCTTCATCTCGCCGCCATATTCAGCGCACCGCCAACGATGAGTGCAGTGGGCACCGCTGCAAGCACCAAGCTCGCGTCCTTCTCCGTCGGTTCACGGCTCGCAAGCCTCAATGACGGCATCCTCAATCAGCTACTGGGCCAGATGCTGGGCACGACGATTTCCCTGAAAGTCATGGATTACCGGGCGCTGGTGGATGCGGATATCGACGTCCAGCCCTTCCTTAAGGGCGTGTCCACCCGCCTGAACCTGACGGCGGCGAGTTATGAAGACGTGCTGAAGGCAAACCTCACCATGCCACAGCTGCTTGCCTCCATGCAGGCCGTTCACGGGATTTCCGCCACGGCCAATTCGGCGCTGAAGGCGCTTGAAACGGCCACCAAACAAAACAAGAAGACCTTCACCTTGTCGCAGATCCTCAACATCGATCCCAAAAAAGGATTGAGTGTCGATGCCGGGTCCAACTGGGCGATGAAGATCAGCGCGCTCGATATCGTGTCAGCAGCTGCTGCCCTTGCCAACGGGACCAACCAGATATCGCTTGCCACCGTGGCCGGCCTGCCCGGCATTGCCTCGGCCAGCGTGAAGCTTGCTGTTGGTGAGCCGCCCGTCACCACGCCGGCCCATCGGTTGGGCAGTCCAGGTTCGGCGGTGCGCACCGCGCAGACCCGGCTTGCAATTGAGGTCAACATCGATGGGCTGTCCCTGCTTGCCGGTTTGCGGATCAAACTGCCGATCTATGTCGAGGTTGCCTACGCGGAAGCCAAGCTCGCCGACATTCGCTGCTATGGTGGTTCAAACACCAATGCCAGCGTCTCGGTCGATACCGTTCCGGGCGTCGCGGAGATTGCGATCGGTACCGTAAATCCCGCTATTCTGTCAGACTTCAGCGATGAGGCACGGGTTGAAAAAGCGAGGATCCTCGACTCGTTGCTGGTCAGGATCGATGGCATCGCCCATGTCGAAGCCAAGAACCTTCAGCCGCAAAGGCTAACGTTCAGCCCGTCCGAGGTCGCGGCCAACTCTATCAAGAGTGTTTCGACCAAAGACATTCTGACCTCGGCAACGCAGACACTGCTCAACAACCTCGATGTCGATATCCAGGTACTGTTTCTGACGCTCGGCAGCCCCAAGCTCGTTCAGGCAGCGCTCGCCCAGACGCTGGGAGCCGTTACACCGGCGATCGATAGCCTGATCTACAATCTTCTTCTGGTGGTCGGCGTCCGGGTCGGTGAAGCTGATGTCCGCGTCACCGGCGTCAACTGCTTGCAGCCAGTCCTCGTACAATAAACGTCACAATCACCCCTCTCATTCGTAGACCGGATGGCAATCTTGCCGTCCGGTTTTTTTTTCGAATAGATCAGTGGCACGAACCGTCCTGTTATTTGCAGCCTTTGGTGAAACAATTGATGGACTTATACCGTTTTGCAACAGACATGCCTTAACAATAACCATTCAGCCGATTCCCGGCCCGACATAGTACCCGTATGGACTTTCGCCAAAACCATGAACGGCAAACATCCGCCTGCGATCGATACGACAGAAGCCGGTTTCTCCGCCGAGGTTGATCGGTTTGCGGCGAATCCTGCCTTGTTCCCGGTCCTGCAACAGGCGGCGCGGCATATGATCGAGCTTTACGATCACTTTCCGCGGATTGCCCGTCTGGTTGCCGCCCAGCAGAAATGGCTGCTGACGCAGGCCGCCTACGCACTGCATTTGCAGCGCGACCCCACGGATCCGCTCTCCGGCATCACTGCGGCCAGACTTCTTGAAGTTATCGCAGCCACAGGCCTTTCGAGCCGCAACACCGCCACAGCGTTTCTGGCGGAGTTGCGCGCCTACAAGCTTGTCCGCGATGTCGCAGGGTCAACGAGCAAACGCAGCCGCCCGCTGGAGCCGACCGAAACCAGTCATGAAGCAATGACGTTGTGGTTCCGTGGCCAGATGCGCAGCCTCGATCTGATCGATCGGAGTAATCGGGTGGCGCAGCTGGAGGCAAATCCGGACATATTCCGCCACGCCCAGCCGCTCGCCGCCAAACGGCTGATCGCCGATCCGGCATGGCGCGAACCGCCGCTGAGCATCTCCTGCTTCGTCTGGACAGAATATGGCGGGCTGATCCTTGATGATTTCGTCTCACGGATTGCCAATGCCGAACCGGAGGACGGCCGCCACTGGGTCGAGAACCTGCGCTTTTCCGAACTCTCCAGCCACTACTCTCTCTCGCGCACGCATGTCCGCCGCCTTTTTGCCCGTGCCGAAGCGCAGGGCTGGTTGGGCTGGCAGGATCGCAACGGCAGCCGGAACAGGATCTGGGCCACGGCTTCGTTCGTGGACGACTACAAGCGCTGGCAATCCATCAAGTTCTGTGCGCTGGAACGGGCTTATAAAGAAGCAGTACTTTTGACCGGCCCAGACGTCTTCTGAGGCAGATACAGGGCCTCCTGCCACACCCATCAGGCGCTTGACTGCGCAAATTGCGGCAGATCATCATTGATCTCGTAGAAGTCGCCCTTGTCGGCACAGAAGATGTGAACGCCGAAGGACAGGCCGGTCGGGGTATCGAACGCTCCGGCCATGATCGATGTATAGTCCAGACTGTCCATCTTCCAGAACAAAGCCGAACCACAGGTCTTGCAGAAACCCCGGCGGGCCTGCGGGCTCGAGCGATACCAGGTGATACTCTCCGCCCCTTCAAGCGCAAGTTCACTGTCGAGAACATTGGTCGCGGCATAGTATAGACCGGTCTGCTTGCGGCATTGGGAACAATGACACGCGATCACTTCGCGCAGTGTCCCGCGTGTACGGAAACGGACAGATCCACAATTGCACGATCCGGTATTTTCTTCTGCCATGAATATCCCCTCAAGCGACTTGTAGTCCGGCCCCCGCGGACAACAAAAAACCGGGCCAGCTTCGTCAGCCGGCCCGGCTCTGTCAAATTCAATGTGCTCAAGGTTTTGATCAGCAGCGCTGATCAGCCGTTGACGACCATCCGCTTTTCGTCGCGGCCGCCCTTCATGCGCTCGGCAAGAAGGAAGGCCAGTTCCAGCGCCTGGTCGGCGTTGAGGCGCGGGTCGCAATGGGTATGGTAACGATCGGCAAGATCGGCACCCGACAGCGCACGGGCGCCACCGGTGCATTCCGTCACGTCATTGCCGGTCATCTCGATGTGGATGCCGCCCGGATGCGTGCCTTCGGCGCGGTGGATCTGGAAGAAGCTTTCGACTTCCGACAGGATGCGCTCGAAAGGACGGGTCTTGTAGTTGTTGAGCGTGATCGTGTTGCCATGCATCGGATCGCAGGACCAGACGACCTTGCGGCCTTCCTTTTCGACCGCACGGATAAGGCGCGGCAGGTTTTCGGCAACCTTGTCATGACCGAAACGGCAGATCAACGTCAGGCGGCCGGCTTCGTTCTGCGGGTTGAGCAGGTCGATCAGCTCGATCAGGCCATCAGCCGTCAGCGACGGACCACACTTGAGACCAAGCGGGTTCTTGATACCGCGGCAATACTCGATATGCGCGTGATCGGCCTGGCGCGTGCGGTCGCCGATCCAGATCATATGGCCGGATGTGGCGTACCAGTCGCCCGACGTCGAATCGACACGGGTCAGCGCCTGCTCGTAGCCGAGCAGCAGTGCCTCATGGCTGGTGAAGAAATCGGTCTCGCGCAGGCTCGGATTGCTTTCCGGCGTAATGCCGATCGCCTTCATGAAATCCATGGTTTCGGAGATGCGGTCGGCAAGCTTGCGGTAACGCTCGGCCTGCGGGCTTTCCTTGACAAAACCGAGCATCCACTGGTGCACGTTGTCGAGGTTGGCATAGCCGCCCATCGCGAAGGCGCGCAGAAGGTTCAGCGTCGCAGCCGACTGGCGGTACGCCATGATCTGGCGTTCCGGGTCCGGAATACGAGCCTTCTCGGTGAATTCGATGCCGTTGATGATGTCACCGCGATAGCTCGGCAGCTCGACGTCACCCTGCTTCTCGATATTCGAGGAGCGCGGCTTGGCGAACTGACCGGCAATACGGCCAACCTTGACGACCGGTTGCTGGGCGCCGAACGTCAGGACGACAGCCATCTGCAGGAACGCGCGGAAGAAGTCGCGGATGGTGTCCGCGCCATGTTCGGCAAAGCTCTCGGCGCAATCGCCGCCCTGCAGCAGGAAGCCCTTGCCTTCCGAAACATTGGCAAGCTGGCTCTTCAGACGGCGCGCTTCACCGGCAAATACCAGCGGCGGATAGGTCGCGAGCTGCGCTTCTGCGGCCGCGAGTGCTGCCATATCCGGAAAATCCGGCACCTGCTGGATGGGCTTCTGCCGCCAGCTGTTCGGGGTCCAATTCTGTACCATGTCGATCACCTGTTCTCTTGCGCAAGGTCCGCCGCAGCAGCAGTTGCATCGCCGGATCCACACCCTAGCAATGCCGCCTGAAACCGGTTTTGAACCGTGTATCAACGGAACAATTCCTGAACCGTAGCCTTCCCTCGGGGGAAAACGGCGATTTTGCGGATGCGGGCTTATAAACGTTAACATAGGGATTGCAAAGCCATTGTGCCAGCAAAGTGCGCGCAGCCCCGGCGCGCCCTACCCTGCGTTGCCAAGTGTTTGGCGCAACACCTTACCGGCTCATACGGTCCGCTCGCCGTTCCTGATCCGGTAGCTCGGACTATACATCGTCACCAGCTCTTCCGATGCGGTTGGATGCACCGCCATCGTCCGGTCGAAATCGTCCTTGGTGCAGCCGGCTTTCAGCGTAATTCCAAGCAATTGCGCCATTTCGCCGGCCTCGTGGCCAAGAATATGGGCGCCCAGGACCTTGCGGTCGGCAGCATTGACGATCAGCTTCATGATGGTCTTCTCCGCCCGCCCCGAAAGCGTCGCCTTCATCGGCCGGAACTCGGCCCGGTAGATTTCCAGATCGGCAAATTTCTTCGCGGCTTCCTCTTCCGAGAGGCCGACCGTACCGATTTCCGGCTGGGAGAACACTGCGGTGGCAATCAGCTCATGATCCGGGGATGTCGGGTTACCCTTATACTCTGTCTCGATGAAGCACATCGCCTCATGGATCGCCACCGGCGTCAGTTGCACCCGGTCGGTCACGTCGCCCAGCGCATAGATACCGGGCGCGCTGGTGCGCGAGAATGCATCGATGATAACAGCACCGCGCTCGTTGACGGCAACGCCAGCTGCCTCGAGACCAAGCCCCGTGGTATTCGGCACGCGGCCAAGCGCCAGCATCACCTGATCGGCGGTCAAGGCACCATGCTTCTTCGTTTCCACTGTCAGCCTGCCATCGGCATTTTTGCTGACGGACTGGATCAGGTCCTCGCACAGGATGCGGATACCCTTTTGCTCCATCGCCGCATGCAACCCACGCCGCATGTCCTGATCGAAGCGCGACAGGATTTCCTTGCCGCGGTAGATCAGCGTCGTCTCGACACCGAGACCATGGAAGATGTTGGCAAACTCAACCGCGATGTAGCCGCCGCCGGCAATCACGATCGATTTCGGCAGCTCCGGAAGGTCAAAGGCCTCATTCGAGCTGATGCAGAGCTCGTGACCCGGCAGCGCATCGTGCGGCGTCGGATGACCACCGACGGCGATGACGATCCGTTCGGCCGTGACGGTCCTGCCGCTATTCTTCAGCTTGATCGTGTTTGGGCCGGTCAGCTCGGCCCGCTCATGCAGGATTTCCGCGCCGGCATTGGCCAGCCCTTTTTGATAGAGCCCCTCCAGCCGGGTGATTTCCTTGTCCTTGGCGGCAACCAGCTTTTTCCAATCGAAAGTGCTTTCGCCGACGGTCCAGCCAAACCCCTCAGAATCCTCGAAATGCTCGGCAAACTGCGAGGCATAGACATAGAGCTTCTTGGGAACGCAGCCGCGGATCACGCAGGTGCCACCGTAGCGGAACTCCTCGGCGATCGCCACCTTCTTGCCCATCGCCGCAGCAAGCCGGCCACTGCGCACGCCGCCGGAACCGCCGCCAATAACGAAGAGGTCATAATCGAAAGAAGCCATGATGAAATACTCCCGGCAGGGTCATATGCGAAGGGAAGCGGGACGCGGGGGGTAAGGCTGCGGCCGCAAACAGCGGTACAGCGCCTCACCGGCGATTCCGCCGTGTGATGGTGATATAGGGTGGCAGGATGCAAAATGAAAAGCCCGGAATGACCCGGGCTTCAGCAAATCGGCGTGAATGTGCTGCCAGGAACCGGCAGGCGCTCCTTATTGGGCAGGCGTCACGGGAGCCGTGCCATCGACCGGCTGCTGACCGGCGGTCAGGGTCGCGCTCAAATCCTTGGTTGCAGCCGCATTCAGATCGCGGGAGATACCAGCGGCCCAGATGTCGGCGGCCTTGACCAGTTCGCGCGAAGCGATCGGGCCGTCGTTCAAAAGCTTCTTGCCAGCTTCGGACGTGTAGAAGGTCGCAATCGCGTTCAGCTGCTCGACGGTGAAGGTCTTGGCATAGATCGTTGCCGCTTCACGCTCCAGGTCGGCGCGGCGCGCAGCCAGTTCGAGCGCCTTGGCATCGACCGTCTTGGAAATCAGGTCTTCGTAGTTCGGCGAGGACTGGATGAGGGTCGTCTTCAGGCGTTCAGCCAGATTCGGCAGGATATTGTCAAAGCCGTTCGTGGCGTTGATGGCAGCGATTGCGGCCCGTGCGGCCTTGATCTGCTCGTCCGTTACATCCTGCGCCCGCAGTGTCGGAACCATGACGGCGGAAAGGATGATGGCCGTTGCAGCCATTGTACGGCCGAGACCTGCGAATTTGATCATGTCTGTAACGCTCCTGTCAGTTGATGCCGGATTGCGCGCATGCCTTGCATCTGCGAACCCCTGCATAATTCAATTTCAAAGCTGCCGCCACCTGCATCGGGCAATCCCGACCGGCGGCGGCGCTATAGCAATCCGGCGCGGCAATTTCGGCCGCAACCGGTCAAACCGTCATCACCCTTGCCCCCGCCGGACCGGCGATGATGGCAAGAGATGCGATGCCGATGAATAGTCCATGTTCGACCACGCCGGGAATGGCGTTCAGTTCGCGTGCAAGCGCATCTGCATCAGGAATGCGGCCAAAAGATGCGTCCAGAATCAGATGTCCACCATCGGTCATGAACGGCCCGTCGCCGGAAGCCCGCACGGCGATTTCGCCGGAAAGCCCATGCCGGGCGGCAAGCTTTTCAACGGCGATACGCGTGGCGCCGAGCCCAAAGGAATTGACTTCGATCGGCAGCTTGAAAGCGCCGAGCGTCTCAACCACCTTGGTTTCGTCGGCAATCACAATCATCCGAGCCGAGGCGCACGCAACGATCTTTTCACGCAACAGCGCGCCGCCGCCGCCCTTGATCAGGCGCAGCATCGGGTCCACTTCGTCCGCACCGTCAATGGTCAGGTCAAGTTCTGGAAGCTCTTCGAGCGATTTCAGGGGCACACCGAGTTCCAGGCAAAGCCGTGCCGTGCGTTCCGATGTCGGCACGCCCTCGATACGAAAGCCCGCCGCCACTTTTTCGGCCAGCAAGCGAACGAACTCTTCCGCCGTCGAACCTGTGCCGATCCCAAGTCTCATACCATCTTCGACATAGTCGAGCGCTGCCGCTGCAGCCTTGATCTTCATCTGACGGGCGTCCATGCGCCACAATCTCCTCAAAACTCACCGATGGGGCCACGGCAAAACATCGCGTCCCTTCGTTCCGTTGAGACGTTTACACGGCTGCAACGGCAAACAAAAGCCCCAATAGCGGCCAGAATGCAAAAGCAAACCAGCGCTTCCGCGTAAAGTTACGATTGCTTTTCTCGCCCGCTTCCCCTACCCGGATGGCAACATTTCCAGCAAGTTTCAAGAGGTTCCAGTGTCCGCATCCGTTGTCGTCTTTGATCTTGATGGAACCCTCGTCGATACAGCGCCCGACCTGGTGGCAAGCCTCAACCATGCAGTTACGCAGGCCGGCCTAGCGCCAGTGACCTATGACGACCTGACACATCTCGTTGGCCATGGCGCCAAGGCGATGATCGAGCGCACGTTCACGCTGCGCGGTCAGGCGCTTTCCGATAAGGACCTCGACTGGCAGATGAAGGAATTCATCGATTTCTACCATGGTTCGATGCCGGGTGATTCTTTCCCCTATCCCGGCGTCATCACTGCGATGGATCGCCTGTCTGCCGCCGGCTTTACGCTCGCCGTCTGCACCAACAAGCTGGAAATGCTGGCCAGAAGCCTGTTGGAGGGCCTTGGCCTGACATCCCGTTTCGCAGCGATCACCGGCGGCGACACGTTTTCCGTGCGCAAGCCCGATGCCGAGCATTTGTTGTCGACCATCCGGCTTGCCGGCGGATCGCCGGAAAAATCGGTAATGGTCGGCGATAGCCTCAACGACATTCTCGTCGCAAAGAACGCCTCGGTTCGCTCGATCGGTGTTCCCTTCGGTTATTCCGACGTGCCCGTCGAAAGCCTTCAGCCGGACATCGTCGTCCGCCATTTCGACGAACTGACCCCCGATCTGATCGAGCGCCTTATCGCCCGGGCATAAAAGCCATGCGGACATGAAAAAGGCGGCTCGAAGCCGCCTTTTTCATGGACTGGTCCAGTCGACGATTGTCACCCTTCGGCGCGGCGCGCAAGACGCGTCGCTTCAAGTGCGCGGTCCATATACATGTCGCGATCATAGACGTCGTGGAAATATTCCACCGTGCCATCCTTGTTCGGCCATGCGGTGAAATAGGCGACGTAGACCGGGATTTTTTGCGGTACGGACACGCCCTTGTTGCGGCCGCCGGCAATCTGCTTGCCGATATCCTCGACCGACGTGCCGAGCACGGCAGCCGCCATCCTGCGCGGATCGGCAAGGCGCACGCAGCCGTGGCTGAGCGCGCGATCATCCTTCTTGAAGAAGCTCTTCGACGGCGTGTCGTGCATGTAGATGGCATGCGTATTCGGGAACAGGATCTTCAGTTCACCCAGCGCGTTGTCGCTACTTGGCGGCTGGCGCACGGCGACGCCAGCCGTCGAACCGTTCCAGTTGACAGAGGAGGAGGACACCGGCCGCCCCTTGAGCTCAACCTGATAGCCGAGACGATCGAGGTAACCCGGATCGTTGCGCAGCTTGGGCAGCATCTCGTTGATGATGATCGACTGCGGGACGCCCCAATAGGGGTTGAACTCCACCGTCTGGATCTCATCCTGGAAGAAGAATGTCTGGTGGGCCTTGGAACCAACGACAACCCGCATTGAGAACTGCTCGGCACCCTGTTCGTGATAGTAGACCATATAGGCGGGCTGGTTGATGAAGACATAGCGGCTGCCGAGATCGGCGGGCAGCCAGCGTGCCTGCTCCATAGCGATTCGTACCTTGGCGGCCTTGCTTTCGGTCGTGTCCCCACCCGTCAGGATGCGGATCGATGCCTTGCCGACGACGCCGTCCGGCGTCAGGCCGTGTTCCTTCTGGAAGCCTTCGACCAGCGCTACCAGTTCCGGCGTATAATCCGGCGTCCCCTGGTATGCTGATAGCGTCAGCGCATGTTCCACCTTCAGCGCATCGGAACCCTTGACGCGGATAGCCGCGACCACATTGGCCAATTCCGGATTGCTGATACCCGGTTTCAGAAGCGTGCCCGGTGCAATCGTGATCCGCGGCGCATCGCCGGTCCGCGCCTGCAGCGCCGCCAGTTCCCGCTTCAACGCCAGGAATTCAACGCCGGAAGGCGTCTGGGAATTCAGATAGGCCGCAACATCGTGACTTCTGGCGATATTGCCCAGCTTGCCGGTCAGATTGACGTCCTTGCGCTTGAAATCGTGATAACCGGAAATCTTGTTCGGATCGATGCGCCCGCGCACGGTGTCGGCGATATAGGTCAGCGTTGCGGCCGACAGCTGGATCTCGAACTCGACGAGGGATTTTTCACGCGCAGCCATGTCGTTGCGGTCGAACGTATCGGACGGAACGGTGACGGCATAGTCCTGCGGATCAAGACCGACGCTCGCCGCCTGCCCCAGGACCGTCAGAGCCGCCTTGGCGGCTGCGTTCGGGGCATCGCCGTCAATCCAGACGAACCCATCGCGGCCGGTATAGAAAGTCTCGATCGCCTTGGCGACATCGGCCGGCGCATAGGCCGTGACATCGGGAAGAAACTGGCGTGCATCGGCGAGCGCAGCGGCTGGCGCCGGCGGCAGGACGTCAGCGCGGACGGAACCGGTCACAACCGGGTCGACGAGCTTTGCGGTGGCGATCCGGCGCAACGGCTCGGCCTTGTACGTATAGTATTGCGGTGAACTCACCTTCGGCAGCGGACGAGCGGCCTGCTTCTGCACGGGCTGCACCTGCTCGACGCCTGGCAGCGGCTGAACTTCCTCAACCACCGGCTTCTTCTTGCGAAAAAGATCCAGGAGGTTCAGCGCCTCCGCGCGCTGCACACCGAGAGAGGCGAACGCGCACCCGGTCATCAGTGTCACGATCGCAGCAGTCTTCATCAACTTCATAGGTTCACTCGTCCCCGTATCGCATTGCCGCCATCAGCGGTTCGCGCCTGATGCTCCGTCATGTCACCAGGCTTTCGTACTTATAAGAAAGGATGGTGAATGAAAAGGAAACGCGCGCCCCGAAAGGCCCGGACAGCCCGTCACAAATCCGTGACGGCACCTGCATGAGGAAGACGGATCAGAACATCCAAAAATTTGAATTCCCTGCATTATTTTTTCACTGCGAAAGAAAATCGGCTTTCCCCGCAAAAACCGCGGAAAACACCGGCCAAACTATCCACCCGCTTGTGTCTGAAAAGGCACAGGCCAACCGGCGCCAGGACGCGCGAACGATCATCACGGCCAGCAATCACAGGAAACATCGAACGGGCGGTATTTTAAACGATTGTAGCACGGCACCCACCCGCGCAACCTCTTTACAAGCACCGGCCACCTGGGCCAGAGAGAACCGCATCACAGCTTCGGTCCGTCGCAGCGCGGCGGCCTCACTCACCTTCCGGTGCCGTACCGCCCGGCCTTGAAACCGCCCCGGTCCAACACCGCATGACGAAAGCAGGGATTACGATGACAGCAACGCGCACGGAAACAGATACGTTCGGCCCGATCGAAGTCGCCAACGACCGCTATTGGGGCGCACAGGCACAACGCTCGCTCGGCAATTTCAAGATCGGCTGGGAAAAGCAGCCGCTGTCGATCGTGCGCGCGCTGGGCATCGTCAAGCAAGCTGCCGCCCGTGCCAACATGGAATTGCAGGGCCTTGACCCGACCGTCGGCAACGCAATCATTGCCGCAGCCCAGGAAGTCATCGACGGCAAGCTCAACGAGCACTTTCCGCTCGTCGTCTGGCAGACCGGCTCCGGCACGCAGTCGAACATGAACGCCAACGAAGTCATTTCCAACCGTGCGATCGAAATGCTCGGCGGCGTCATGGGCTCAAAGAAGCCTGTCCACCCGAACGACCACGTCAACATGAGCCAGTCGTCGAACGACACCTATCCGACGGCCATGCATATCGCCTGCGCCGAGCGCGTCGTCCACGATCTCCTGCCGGCGCTGAAGCACCTGCATGCAGCCCTCGTCGCCAAGGTGAAGGCCTTCGATCATATCATCAAGATCGGCCGCACGCACACGCAGGACGCTACCCCCCTGACGCTCGGCCAGGAATTTTCCGGTTACGCCGCCCAGGTCGCCTCCTCGATCAAGCGCATCGAAATGACCCTGCCGGGTCTCTGCGAACTTGCGCAGGGCGGCACGGCCGTCGGAACCGGGCTCAACGCGCCGATCGGCTTTGCCGAAAAGGTTGCCGATGAGATCGCCAAGATCACCGGTATCGCCTTCGTCACCGCGCCGAACAAGTTCGAGGCGCTGGCCGCCCACGATTCGATGGTATTCAGCCACGGCGCCATCAACTCGGCAGCCGCTGCACTCTTCAAGATCGCCAACGATATCCGCTTCCTCGGCTCCGGCCCGCGCTCGGGCCTTGGCGAACTGTCGCTGCCGGAAAATGAGCCGGGCTCGTCGATCATGCCGGGCAAGGTCAATCCGACCCAGTGCGAAGCGCTGACGCAGGTCTGCGTCCAGGTCTTCGGCAACAACGCGGCACTGACCTTTGCCGGCAGCCAGGGTCATTTCGAACTCAACGTCTACAATCCGTTGATGGCCTATAACTTCCTGCAGTCGGTTCAACTCCTGTCCGACGCCGTGATCTCCTTTACCGACAATTGCGTTGTCGGCATCGAGGCCCGCGAAGACAATATCAAGGCGGCGCTCGACCGCTCGTTGATGCTGGTCACGGCGCTGGCCCCCAAGATCGGCTATGACAACGCCGCAAAGATCGCCAAGACCGCGCACAAGAATGGCACGACCCTTCGCGAAGAAGCTGTTGGCGGCGGCTACGTCACCGACGCGGAGTTCGATGCGGCGGTTCGCCCCGAAACGATGATCAGCCCTTCCTGATACGTCACCGCACAATCTCCGGTAGATCATACGGGCGGCCATCACGGCTGCCCGTTTCTATTTGGCAGGGCCGGACACCTTATTTCGGTGCAATCTAATTGACTAAATTTGCCAAACGTTAAGGCTTCCAAAATCTTTGATGCCTAAAACTAGCGGCCCGAGACAACAAAACAGGAGCTTGCCATGCAAGCGGCTTCGAACAAGGTACAGATGCCGGATATCGCAGCGCAGGTAACCTATGCGATGCGGATCATGGGTATTTCACCCCTACCGCGCAACTATGAGCTTTATTATGAAGCCTATATCGGCTCCAACCCCAAGCTGACGAAGGAACTGGCTGCGCTCGGCAGCCGGGCAACCCAGGAAGAACTGGACGAGATCGGCGCCCGCTATTTCAGCCATGTCCACCATGCCGCAGGCATCGACCGGGCCCACAACCACCTGACGAGCGAGCTTGTCGAACTTCTCAAGCTGCTGAAGGACGAACAATTCGCGCTCGAGAACTATAACAAGCTGCTGGACGAGACGTATCAGAACATTACCGGCAAAAGCAGCTCCAGCGCCGAAATCCTGCGCCAATGCGTCAGCCTCCTGACCGAGGCAACGGCGGACACGATGAACCAGGGCAAGGAACGCGCCGAAAACGTATCGCTGAAATCCTTCGAGATGGAAGTCATCCGCCAGGAACTCGACGAATACAAACGCATCGCCAACACGGATTCGCTGACGCGCCTCGCCAACCGCCGGGCATTCGACGAAAAACTCGCCGCGATCTACAACTCCGAACAGCAGCGCAGCTTTACCGGCCTTCTGATCGCCGATATCGATCATTTCAAGAAGGTCAATGACAGCTACGGCCACCCCGTCGGCGACAAGATACTGGCGACTGTCGGTACGGTCATCCGCGCCAACCTGCGCCGCGATGCCTTTGTGGCGCGCACAGGCGGTGAGGAATTTGCCATCATTCTGGGCGATAGCAGCCTGGAAGAAAGCCTGCAGGTCGCAGAGCGCATCCGCAATGCCTTGGCGACCACGCCCTTCAAAAACTCCAAGACCTGCGTCAACTATGGTCCGATCACACTGTCCGTCGGTGTCTGCCAGGCATCGCATGCCGATGACCCGACCGACCTCTACAACAAGGCCGACATCGCGCTCTATTGCGCCAAGAACGCCGGCCGCAACAGGACGATCCTGTTTGAAGAGGGTATGAAGAAGGATACCGGCAAAAACTGGCTGATTTACCGCAAGTAGGCGGCAATCCCATTGTTGGACCATGGCGCCCTAGTGGCGCCCTTTGTCATTCTTGGGCTGCCGGAAACAGCGACACGACCTGCAGGCCGAAACATCGGCCGCCTTGCCGATAGCGATCAGTTCGGGACGGTACTCGAAATGCATGGTGTCGTAAGGTCTGCGCACTACCACATGGTTTTTGCGGCGCGTTCGGGCCATTCGCGGTCATAGGTTTCCTTGTCGAAATCCGCTTTGGCGGCCTTCAGCAGCGTGCCGGGCGTCGGCAGGGACTGCGGATCGACAAAGCGATCCGGGTTCCAAATCTGAGAGCGGATCAATGCTCTCGCGCACTGGAAATAGACTTCGCCGATGGTGACGACGATGACGCTGCGCGGGTGTTTACCGTCGACCTCGAACGATCCGGTCAACTCGGGATCGACGCTGACCACGGCCGTGCCGTTGATCCGCATCGTCGTGGCGGAGCCGGGTACAAGAAACATCAACGCCACCCGCGGATCACGCACGATATTGGCAAGCGAATCGACCCGGTTATTGCCGCGCCAGTCCGGCATCAGCACCGTCTTGTCGTCGGCAATCCGAACAACACAGGCATCATCACCACGCGGCGAACAGTCGAGCCCTTCCGGCCCCACCGTGGCAAGCGCTGCAAACGGGGCCGCCTCGATCATCCTGGCATAGTCCGGTGTCAGCCGGCTGGTGACCTTCACCAGCGAGGCTTCGCTTGCGCCGCCGTAAAGCGCGTTCAGTTCTTCCACCGTGCGAATGATCGTCATGCCGTTCTCCATCGGATCCCGCTCCATCGAGCGTGGCGATCCTTTCGATGGATAGCATGACGCCTTCATGACACCATACGCAATTTTCGCTCAGTTGCGGCTTCCGGTGCATGGATAAAGGCATTGATCCGCTCGATCACTGGCGCAGCAGACACGATACGGCGATGACCAAGCCCATTGGCCCAATGGAGTTCGACATTAGATCCCGCCGCCGCATAGCGGCGCGCATGTTCGGCGGAAACCTCCTTGTCGTCTTCGGCATGAATGACCAGCACCGGCGCGGTCACCATGCCAACAATACGGGCCGCATCAAACTCTTCCAGCCGCCGGCCGGACAAGCGAACGACCATGCCCTCAAGCGCCGTCTGCGCTCCCGGAGACAGGCGAAGAACCTTTCCAAACCCTTTGAAAAGCCATGTCATTTCGCTCGGCGCACCGATCAGCACCATTCTCTTGGCGCTATGCGAAGGCACATCGCACACCAGACCACCTGCAGCACAAGCCAGGCTCGCGCCACCGAAGGAATGCCCGACGGCCACATCGAACCCGCCGAAATGCCGCCAAGCCGCATCGATCGCCCGCACCGCTGCCGGCATCGTCAAGGTACGCCCCGGCGAAGCGCCATGCCCCGGCCAGTCGAGCGCGACCACCTCGGCACCACCGGCCGTCAACCCGTCGATCATTGGCGCCAGATAGTTGCTGCGCGAGCCCCAGCCATGGACGAGCAAAATGCGTTTGGTGGCGCTCCCGGCCGATTGCGCTTGAAAATGCTTGGCCATTACCCAGCCATCGGAAAAAGACAGCGTGACCGGCCGCGCTCTTGCCATGACGGGTTCAGCAGCAGCCAACGCTGCCTTTTCCTTGCCGCTCTTTGCTTTCCGCGGCGGCGTGATGCTGAACAGCCGAAACGCCAGACGCCCTGCCTTCTCCGGCGAGAACGCCGAAACCGCTTTGAGCGCAAGGCGAGTGACCTTGATCGTAAAGGATGCCATAGTAGGATTCCCACAAAATGTTCAATGATGAACAATATTGTACAACGATGAACGAAAAGCAAGAGACAATCGAACAGCATCATTTTCCCTGGGATCATCCCCGTTTCCGCAGCTGGATCGCCGTTGCCCGCGCCTGCCAACTGGCCCAGCAGGCACTGACCCGCAAGCTCGCCGGCCTCGGCATCAAGCCGCCGCATCTGGATATCCTGGTCAACATCTATCGTTTTGAAGGCATTTCGCAGCAGGAACTAGCGCGAAAGCTGCTAGTCGGCCGCTCCAACATGAGCATGCTTCTGCCGCAACTTGAAAATCGTGGGTTGATCGAGCGGCGCGGCGATGAAAAGGACAAGCGCGTGCTGCGGCTATCGCTGACCGCAGGTGGCCGCCTCTTGACCGAACAGGCGATGGAGATCCAGACAACACTGATCGACAAGTCGCTGGAAAGCGAACCCATCGAGGAATGCCTGATGATTGCCCAGTCGATGGAGCGGCTGATCCAGCGGTTGTTGGAGGAGGAAGATGTTCTCGACTAGCCGGAGGAAATGCGCGCGGTCAGCGCGGCTTTTCCGCCTTGTCCCGCGTCATGCCCTTGGCGGCCAGATCCTGTTCGTAAGCAGCAAATAACGTCTCGCCGGTGGCGCCCAGTTCACGCAGATACGTCCAGGTGAAGATCCCGGTATCGTGGCCGTCATCAAAACCGATGCGCACGGCATAGTTTCCGGTCGGCGTCATCGAAATGATCGAGACATTGCGCTTGCCGGGCACCGTCAATCCCTGCCCCGGCCCATGGCCCTGAACTTCCGCAGACGGCGAGAGAACCCGCAGCATCTCCGCCGAAAGATCGAAGGACGTGCCATCGTTGAAGGCAATCGTCAGCCGGTGGCGGTCTTTTGATACACGCAGTTCGGTCGGCCAGATATCGCTCATGTCCTGCAGTCTCCATTGGTGCATGGGAGCACTAGCGCAATTTCCCGCCGGATGGAATTGTCTGCAAGCAAAGCCCCTTCCCTTGATCATAGCCTGCACTTCCCCCGATCATAAGAAAGTGTTTCTCGCCCGTTTCTCGTGCTTTTGAACGCTTTCGCCTTGACGCAGCCCGTTTTGGTCACGACATTGATGAAACAGGGAGAATTGTGTTGAATACCGTCACCATCGACCGGATCGGCGCCCAGAGGCTGAATGACGCCCAAACACCGATGATCGACCCGTTCGGGCGGGCCGTGACCTATCTCAGGGTTTCGGTGACGGATCGCTGTGACTTCCGCTGCACCTATTGCATGGCGGAAAACATGACCTTTCTGCCCAAAAAGGACCTCCTGACACTGGAAGAGCTGAACCGGCTCTGTTCCGCCTTCATCGCCAAGGGCGTACGCAAACTGCGGCTGACCGGCGGCGAACCTTTGGTCCGCAAGAACGTCATGTTCCTGGTGCGTGAACTCGGCAAGCATGTGCACTCGGGCGCGCTCGATGAGCTGACGCTCACCACCAACGGCTCGCAACTGTCGAAGTTTGCAGCCGAGCTTGCCGATTGCGGCGTCCGCCGCATCAATGTCTCGCTCGACACATTAGACCCCGAAAAATTCAAGCAGATCACGCGCTGGGGTGAGTTTTCCAAGGTCATGGAAGGCATCGACGCCGCCCAGGCTGCCGGCATTCACGTCAAGATCAATGCCGTGGCGCTAAAAGGCTTCAACGACGCGGAAATCCCCGCCATGATGCGTTGGGCGCATGGCCGTGGCATGGATCTGACGCTGATCGAAACCATGCCGATGGGCGAGATCGACGAGGACCGTACCGACCATTACATGCCGCTGTCGGAGATGCGCAAGCGCCTCGCCGAACAGTTCAGCTTCTCAGACATCCCCTACAAGACCGGCGGACCGGCGCGTTATCTGCAGGTGGCGGAAACCGGCGGCAGGCTCGGCCTGATCACGCCCATGACCCATAATTTCTGCGAGAGCTGCAATCGTGTGCGCCTCACCTGCACCGGCACACTCTATATGTGCCTTGGCCAGAACGATGCCGCCGACCTGCGCACGGCGCTCCGCGCCTCCGATGACGACGCCTACCTGTCAACCGTCATCGACGAAGCCATCACCCGCAAGCCAAAGGGCCACGACTTCATCATCGACCGCACCCGCAACAAACCGGCTGTCGCCCGCCATATGAGTGTTACCGGCGGCTGAGCGGCAACCTTTTACGGATAGGCGCGGGCTATCAATGCCGACCACAAGGATGCATGACGACGAGCTTGATATCAACAGGCCCCTTGTCAGCCGCCTGATCGCGGAACAGTTTCCGGCCTGGGCCGGCCTTCCGCTCAAACCCGTCCAGTCGGCCGGCACAGACAATGCTCTCTACCGGTTAGGGAGCGACATGGTGGTGCGTCTGCCGCGCCGCATGGACGCCGCCCTGCAGGTGGAGAAGGAAAGCCGCTGGCTACCGCGCCTCGCGCCAGACCTGCCGCTCGCAGTACCCGTTCCGCTGGCGCTTGGCACGCCCACCGCCGGTTATCCTTTCCATTGGTCCGTCTGCCGTTGGCTGCCAGGCGAAGACGCTGTTACCACCCCGATCTTCGACCTGAACGAAGCTGCCGTCAGTCTTTCCCGGCTCATCTCTGCCCTGCGGAAAATCGACGCCACGGGCGGCCCGCCACCCGGCGCGCACAATTTTTCCCGGGGTGCCTCTCTGGCAAGCCGGGACGCACAGACACGCGCTGCCATCAAAAACCTGGGCGGCACCATGGAAACGGCTCCGTTGACGCAGGCCTGGGATGCCGCCCTTGAAATAGAACCGTGGGACAAGCCGCCCGTCTGGCTCCATGGCGATATCCATGCCGGGAACCTGCTGACCGCACAGGGACGCATCACCGCTGTCATCGACTTCGGCGGCCTCGGTGTCGGTGATCCTGCCTGCGACCTGATGTTTGCCTGGAATCTGCTCTCCGCCGAAGCCCGCGCGACGCTCCGCTTGCAACAGACCGTGGATGGCGCGACATGGGGCAGAGCCAGAGGCTGGGCATTGTCCGTCGCCATCGTCGCCCTGCCTTATTATCTTCACACAAACCCGGCCCTGGTCGGGATATCGCGTCATGCTATCAGCCAGGTCCTTGCCGATCATGCGGACAGATTGAACAATTGACCCATTGCAACGGCAAAGGCCGCCGGACTTGTCGTCGGGCGGCCTTGAATTTTTCCAGCGTTTTACTCGCTCAGGCAGCGTAACTTCTGCCATACTGCTCGACCCGCCCGCCCGAGATTGAGCGGCTGGTGCCCGTCTTGAAGCGCTCGATCTTCTCGTTGAGGATATCGACCTGATGGCGCAGGCCGTGGATTTCGGCGGTGTTTTCCTCGACCATCGCTGCATTCTGCTGGGTGATCAGTTCCACCTCGCGCACCGCCTGATTGACCTCGTTGAGGCCGCGGTACTGATCGGCGGCGGCGGCTTCGATATTGCTGACCAGCTGATGGATCGTCGAGATATGGTCGTTGATGACGGTCAGCGCCTTGCCGGTTTCCTGCACCAGTTCCACACCGCCGCGCACTTGCACAGAGCTCTCCGAAATCAGCCCCTTGATCTCGCGGGCGGCACCGGCGCAGCGCTGGGCAAGCTCGCGCACTTCCTGCGCGACGACGGCAAAGCCACGGCCCGCCTCGCCGGCGCGGGCTGCCTCGACACCGGCGTTCAGCGCCAGAAGATTGGTCTGGAATGCGATTTCGTCAATGACGCCGATGATCGTCGAAATCTTGTCGGACGAGTTGTTGATCGCCGCCATCGCGTCGATCGCCTTGGCGACGACTTCGCCGGAATGCTTGGCATAGCTGTGGGTCTGGTCGACCGATACAGTGGTCTTGTGCGCACTTTCGGCCGTCGAGCGGACGATCTCCGTCAGTTGTCCGAGAGCACGAGAGCTTTCTTCCAGCGCGGCCGCCTGCTGTTCGGTCCGGCGAGCGAGATCGTCGGCCGAGGTCGACAGGTTACCGGTTCCGCTGGTGATTTCATCGGTCACGGAACGGACGTCGATCAGGGTTGCGCGCAATGCCTCGACGGCGTTGTTATAGGTCCGGGCCATGACGATGTAATCTTCGGACAAGTCTTCCGCCATGCCTTCTTCCAGATTGCCGTCGGCAAGCTTGGCAAGCACATCGGACAAAGCCGTCAGCGCTTCCATCTGTTCGGCCTCGATGCGGGCACGTTCATGGCGGCGGCGGGCTTCTTCCTCAGCCGACAATGTGCGGGCGGCTTCGGCTTCCTGTCCCAACCGGACATTTTCGACGGCATTATCGCGGAACACGGCAACCGAACGCACCATGTCGCCGATCTCGTCACCGCGGTTGCGGCCTTCGATAGAGACCTCAAGGTCGCCATTGGCAAGCCGCGTCATCGTCTCGGTAACGCGCTTCAACGGACCGCGCAGGGTCTCGATCAGCATCAGACCACCGACGATGGCCAGCAACGTACCCGCCACCATGGCGATGATCGACACATCGGCGGAACGCTGGCTGTCTTTCTTGCCGGCCTCCTGGGCGCTGGAAACGAAATTCTCCAGCGTCTGGCTGGCATCGGCTACCAGCGATGCCGCTTCAGCCTTGGCTGCCTGCCAGCGGGCGCCGACATCGATCAGCTGGGCGGTGCCGGTGTCGATCTGCTCGAGCGATGGCGCCAGCTTGCCGGCCAGATCGCGCAGTGCCGCATTCTTCGCCCCGAGTTCTGAAAGCTTCGTCACGCTTGCGCGCACGGCCGCAATATCGGTCATCACATTGTCGCGGCTTGCGGTATCCAGCCTGCGGTGCAGTTCGCTGATATGCAGGCGCGTGTCATCAAGCCCCTTGAAGGTCTCGTTCATCAGGCCGATCAGCGTCTTCAAAGTGGAAATTTCGTTGTCCATGCCGACGAATCGCTTGGCCGCCGTGTCTGAATTGGTGGCAGCCTCCTTGGCAAAGTCGGATTCATATTTCGAAAACTTGATCAGTGCCGAACTCAATTGCGTCTTCTTGACGTCGTTCGGATCGCTGCTGGCCAGAATATCCTGAATGACCTTGGTATCGGCCTTTACCTCGGCGATCCTCTTCACAACCTTGTCGGAAGCGATCTTTTCGGCCTCGGCAATCTGTTTCAAAAGATGCGGCATCAGCGTGGTGGCCTGCTGGACCTTGGCATCCGGCGCGATTGCCATGGTGACCGGCAGGCGGAATTTCTTGATCCGTTCGGCAAGGCCCTGGTAGGCAGCCGCATCAAACAGCAGCGCCTTGGCAAAGGATTCCTTCTCGCCCGATTCCTTGCGCAGGATATCGATCTGCTTGAAGGCGGTATTGCCTTGCGCCGTCATCTCCGCAAGGGCCGCATCAAGAGATACCGTGACGGTATCGCGCTCAGTCTTGATCGACCAGAGCTTGTTTTCTTGTCCTCGCATCGCCTCACCGAGCGAAACCACCGAGTGGATCTTGGCCTTGTCTTCGCCTGCAGTCAGCAGGCCGTCCAACGTCCGGATACCCTTTTCCTGTTCGTCGATGCGGCTCGCAAGCGTCGCGCGCGCCTCATCGGTGGGATTATCGACGAAACTTTGCAGCCCGCTGCGCAGTGACTGGAAATCAGAGAGATTGTTGATCGTCTCGCGCGTCACAGTCATATGCCCGTTCAGCGTGCTTGCGGTGAAGTAACCGACAAGGCCAATACCGGCGATCAGCGCCACCAGAGGCACGACGAACAGCAAAACTTTGGTGACGATGCGCAGACGCTGCAAAGAACGATCGATCAGGGACATTCCGAACTCCAGATATTGAGCAAATCTGACATTTCCGCCAGATTGCTCTCTGGTTGAGAACGAACGTACCGGGGCGCATCCATGGCGCTTGCCGGAATGTCATCCGATTGACTTTGGCGGAAATACTTTCCGTTACGTCAACCTTGTTCGCATCATGCGATGGGCAGCGGAATGTCGGCACGATAGGCAGCGAAACTTAATATTTCGCCAAAGATAAATCGGCTAATCTTGCGCTCAAAAAAAACGGCAAGGCGATATTTCACGGTTCTACAGCGCTGATGAAAATAGCTATTCTTGCATTTCTGCTATCAATTCGAACAGGCGAAGGATTGCAGTTGCATAAAAGAAGTGCCGATGCTTTAGACTTGGGCAAGACCAGCAGCGCAGACTTTCAGTACGCCGCATCGCTGAATGATAAAACGGATAGCGATGAGAACGGACAATCAAAAATAATGCAACCGACTGCCAATTTCCGCGGCGCCATCTTCATGTGTCTGGCGATGGCTGGCTTCACCTGCAATGACGCATTGATCAAATCCGTCACCGGCGTCATGAATGCCGGCCAGATCATGCTGGTGCGCGGCTTCTTCACATCCGTTCTGGTCCTCTTGCTCGCCCGCCATTTTGGCGCCCTGCGCTCATTCCGGTTGATTCGCTCACCGATCATCGCGCTCAGAATAGCTGCCGAAGTCGGCGCCTCCATTTCCTATATCTACGCGCTCGGCCAGATCCCGCTCGCCAATGCCTCGGCGATTCTGCAGGCCCTGCCATTGGCCGTCACGCTCGGAGCAGCGCTGTTCCTGGGTGAACCGGTTGGCTGGCGGCGCTGGGTGGCAATTCTTGTCGGTTTCGCCGGTGTACTGATCGTTCTCAGGCCCGGGCCTGAAGGGTTTAACGGCGCAGCACTCAGCGTCGTGGCCTCGGTGGTCTTCGCGGCGATCCGGGATCTCTGCACCCGCCGGATCGATCCCGCCATTCCATCCCTGTTCATCTCCGTCATCACGGCAACGGTCATAACATTGACCGGGGCGATTTTGATCGTGCCGCTCGGCGGCTGGCAGCCAATGTCGATGGCTTCGATCGGCATTCTGGCGGCTGCCAGTCTGCTGCTTCTTGTCGGCTACCAGTGCATCGTGCTGGCCATGCGCAATGGTGAAATCGCCATCGTCGCTCCCTTCCGCTATACCAGCCTGCTCTGGTCGATCAGCATCGGCATCCTGTTCTTCTCCGAAGAACCGGATATCTGGATGGTGACTGGCGTGGCGATCATCATCGCGTCGGGGCTTTATACATTCGCCCGTGAAAACAAACGGCGGATGGCGCTCGCGCAACGATCGGAACCGGGATCGCCGAAATGACGGGATTGAAGCGTAAGGAGATGCGATGATCACACAGGCGACCCCATCGGCACATCTTCCCCGCGGCGTCGTCCTTGCCGGTGGCCTGTCTTCGCGCATGGGTCAGGACAAGGCGGCGGTGATGCTTGGCGGCAAGCCGCTGGTTCACCATGTCATTGAGCGCCTCGCCCCGCAGACGGCCGGTCTCAGCGTCAACAGCAACATCGGCACCGGCTTGGACCTCGCTGCCGCGATTGCCGTCTTTGGAGATACCGTTCCAGGCCATGTCGGGCCTATGGCAGGCGTACTTTCGGGCATGCGCCATGCCGCAAGGCATTCCCCTGCGGCAAGCCACGTCGCGACCGTCCCGACCGATACGCCATTCTTTCCGCGGAACCTCGTGGCGCGCCTTCAGGCGGCGATCACGGAACCCAACCAGATCGCCGTTGCCTATTCGGGCGATATCATGCACCCCGTCTTTGCGCTCTGGCCGGTTGCCCTTGCGGATGAACTTGAACATTGGCTGCTGACCGACGGCAAGCGCCGGGTGCGCGGTTTCATCGAGCGTCATCCGGTTGGGAGGGTCGATTTTCCCGTGATTGAAACCGTGGACGGACCGATCGATCCGTTCTTCAACATCAACACGCCGGCCGACCTTGAAGCGGCCGAACGCTGGCTGCAGCTTATCGAGGGACGTGAAAAATGACAGCGCCAGAGACCGTTAGCCCGAAAATCTTTGGCATCGCCGGCTGGAAAAATTCCGGCAAGACAGGCCTTGCCGTCCGGCTGGTCACAGAACTGACACGGCGCGGCTACCGCGTCTCGACGATCAAGCACGCCCACCATGATTTCGACATCGACAAGGTCGGCGCCGACAGTTTTCGCCATCGTGAAGCCGGTGCTCACGAGGTGACGATCGTCTCCGGCATGCGCTACGCCATCATGCACGAATTGCGCGGCGCACCGGAACCGAGCTTTCCGGAAATCCTTGCCCGCCTCGCACCGTGCGATCTCGTACTGATCGAAGGATACAAACGCGAACCGATCCCGAAGATCGAGGCGCGGCGGCTGGAGGCGCAGAACCGCGAGCCCCTTGCTCCCACGGACCCGCACATCGTGGCGATTGCTGCCGATCATCCGGTCGAGGACAGCAGTCTCGTCATCTTCAACCTCAACGACACGCTGGCCATCGCCGATTTCATAGAACGCACAACCGGGCTGAAAAAACAGAACTGACGAACAGACTCAGTTGGTGGTTTCGTCGCTGCCATCATTCAGGCGAACGAACGTGTAGCCCCTGGCCTTGAGGTCGAGGATACCCTTCACGACACCGGAACCGGCTGCGTGCGCGGGCTGGTTGATATGGGCGATGAGGACGTCCCCATCCCGGGCAGACGCAAACCGCTTTTGCGCAGCCCCTGCCCCCAGCAGCGACCCGCCATCGCCATTCACCGAATAGCCGGCAACACGAAATCCCATCTGCCGGATCTGTCCGATCGACGACAGGGTGTATTTCGCTGTAGCGCCGCGAAACCAACGCGGCTGCAATCCCTGCGCCACGATTGCCGCTGCGCCGCCAGCGACCTCCGCCTCGACGGCCTGCGCACTCCCGGCCGCCGCGATGCCGTAGATCGACACGGGCCGATCGACAGCGGGAACATGCATCGCGCCGTGATTCTCGATCTCGAACAGATCCGGATGGGCCTTGAAGACGGCCATCGTCGCGGCATTGCGTTTGACCCACCGGGCCGTCACGAAAATGGTTGCGGGGATATGATTGTCGACCAGCGTGGACAGGATGCGCTCGTCGGTCTTGCCGCTGCAGGCATCGAAGGTCAGGGCGACGCGCGGGGCTGCCCCCTTCTCCTGGCTTTCAAGCCGCAACTGCGGTTCCACCAGCCGGGTCGCGGCGAGAGAAGCATGACCGGCCGAAACGCTGATCAGAAGGGCGGCGAGAAGGGTTTTCATCGGAAACTCACAATACTGTAGGCAGTCCGGCAGCAATACCGGAGGGACGTGAAGACCATGCAAAACGGCCCGGCGCTTGCGCACCGGGCCGTCTCCAACGGCATCTCCATCAGAGAGACTGGACTATGGCTATTTCTGGGCCACCGGACGGACCAGCGGCGTCACGCGGCGGATTGTCACGCGGCGGTTTTCCTGCTCGGCAGACTGCGTGCGGACCTTGAGGAAGCGCTCGCCATAACCCTGGGTCACCAGGTTTTCGGCCGGGATGTCGTAGACTTCACTCAGCAGTGAGGCGACCGATTCGGCGCGTTCGTCGGAAAGCACCAGATTGGACTCGTCGCTGCCGACCGCGTCGGTATGACCTTCGATGAAGAAGGTTTCGCCGGGATCCTTCTCGATCACTTCCAGCATGGCATCCGCCACCTTGCGCAGGGTTTTGGCCTGCGACATCGGCACTTCAGCGCTGCCGGTGGCGAAAGTGATGGTATCGAGATCGATACGGCGCACCTTGTCGCGGATACGGGCCGAGTTCTTCACCTCGTCGATCGTGTAGGTCCGTTCGACCCGCTCTACCGGCGGTTCGGCCAGGAAGTCGTAATAGTCGCGGTCAGGCTCGCTCGACGTGTCGATGATGTAATCACGAACAGGCACGCGCAGACGCATCGGCGGCAGATCCTCACCGACGTCATAGGCTGGCGGGCGCGGCCCCTCGTCGGCTTCAGGCGCATAGATCATCAGATATTCGCGGCCGTCCTGATCGATTCGCGACCGCTGCAGGATGTCGCCATAGCGATTGTAGATGGTCACGATGCGCACGCCATTCGGCCGTTCGATCGTCTCGCGGGACCGGCCGCGCGACAGCTCCTCATAATAGGTTTCCTGGGCGTTGCGGCGCAGACGCGGACGGTCGTCGCTGCGAACGATGATCTGGTCACCGAAATCGAGAACCGTTCGGTTGTCGCGGGATTCGTCGATACGCGGGCGCCGGCCGTTATTGCCGGTGAACGCATCGATCAGGTCGTTGACACCGAATTCCGGCACGCGCTCGACGCGGCGGCCCTCTTCCCGCAGATTAGCCCCCAGCTCCTCTCGGCTCGGGCGGCGATCCCTGCGGCTCGATTGGGCTTCGGCATCGCTCTTTGGAACCTCGACATTGTCGTCTTCGGCGCGGGCGCGTTCACGCTGCTTGCGGCGCTTTTCACGGGCATTGCTGTCTGCGTTGTCGGCATCCTTGTCGCTATCGAGAACAGCTGCGCCATTATCGACAGGAAGCACCACCGTTTCGTCACTCTTGGACGGGTCGCGGGCAATCTCCTGCTTTTCTTCCTGACTGCGCGTATCGACCACTTCCGGGATCGGCTTACGGCGGTCGGGACGCTTGGCTGGTTCACCATCACTATCGATTGCGGGACGCAATTCATCCTCTGCGACCGGCGGCTGGCCGTCGTCCTGCTGGCCGGCCTGTGCCCGGGCCTTCTCTTCGGCACGGATGCGACGACGCTCCTCGGCAGCCTTTTGCGCGGCCTCGTCATCGCCGGACGGTTGAGCCTGCTCTTCCTGCTGTTGCTGTTCAGCCTGCTGCTTGCGGCGCTCGGCACGAGCCTTGGCCTTCTCTTCAGCAGCCTTTGCCGCCTCATCGTCGCCAGAAGGCTGGGCCTGCTCCTCTTGCTGCTGCTGTTCAGCCTGCTCCTCTTGCTGCTGCTGTTCAGCCTGCTGCTTACGGCGCTCTGCGCGAGCCTTGGCCTTCTCCTCGGCAGCCTTTGCAGCCTCGTCGTCACCGGACGGCTGGGCCTGCTCTTCTTGCTGCTGCTGTTCGGCCTTCTGCTTGCGGCGTTCGGCGCGAGCCTTGGCCTTCTCCTCGGCAGCCTTTGCCGCCTCGTCGTCACCGGACGGTTGGGCCTGCTCTTCTTGCTGCTGCTGTTCAGCCTTCTGCTTGCGACGTTCTGCGCGAGCCTTGGCCTTCTCCTCGGCAGCCTTTGCCGCCTCGTCGTCACCGGACGGCTGGGCCTGCTCCTCTTGCTGCTGCTGTTCGGCCCGCTGCTTCCTGCGTTCGGCGCGGCTCGGCTGCTCTTCCTGTGCGGGCTGCGCTTCCTGTGCCGGCTCTTCCTGCTGCTGCTCGGCATCCTGGCGCGCCTTGCGGCGCTCGGCGCGGCTCGGTTGCTGCTCTTCTTCCTGGGCGGGCTGCTCTTCGGACTGCTCGCCGCGCGGACGGCGCTTCTTGATGATCTCTTCCGGTGCCTGTTCACCACCATCCGCCTGCGCGACGCTATCTTCCTGCGCGACTTCGAACGGCTTCATCAGGCTATCGGCCAAAGCCGGCTGGACGGCGATCGATATCGACAGCATGGGAAACGCCACGGTCGCGAAAAGTTTGGATCGGATGCTCATAAATGTCTCCTCCTTCAGAGGTCCCGTTTTCGTTGTCTTGAGCCGGAGGGACACCGCTTGTCCTTCAGTCATGTCCGCTCTTTGGACAGACCAAGCGGTGAAAAAAAGGCGAACCGGCTCAAATCAGACAACGACGATTAGCGAAACCCGCATTAACTCAGCATGAATGTTACGTTCATCTTCGCCGGAGATAGGCCGCATCCGAAAGCAACCAGTGTAAAGGCATGAGGATGTGCAGACTTTTCATCAAATGCCTCTGCTTTCCTGTTGATTTTTCCATTTAAAGCGTAGGAATATCTGCGCAGCCCGGCCACAATAATGGCCGGTACAGGGGTGGCCGTGAAGAACAAGAAACCGGCCGCCAGCCAACAGAGAGGATCACTATGCGTATTTCCAGACGTCTCGCCATGGCCGCTTCGGCTGCCGTTTTCGCGCTGATGGCAGGCACTGCCATGGCCGATGGCGAAAAAATCGTCATCGGTACGGAAGGCGCTTACCCGCCCTTCAACAATCTCGAAGCAGACGGCACGCTGACCGGCTTCGACGTCGATATCGCCAAGGCGCTCTGCGTTGAGATGAAGGCAGACTGCACCTTCGTCACCCAGGATTGGGACGGCATGATTCCGGCCCTGGTGGCCAAGAAGTTCGATGCTATCATCGCATCGATGTCGATCACGCCGGAGCGGCTCGAAAAGGTCGATTTCACCAACAAGTATTACAACACGGGTCCGGCCATCGTCGTGCCGAAGGATTCGCCGATCACCGAAGCGACCGAAGCAGGCCTCGCTGGCAAGTCGCTTGGCGCGCAGTCGGCGACGACACACTCCAACTATGCCGAAGCCTTCTTCAAGGAATCGGAACTGAAGCTCTATCCGACCCCGGACGAGTACAAGCTTGACGTCGCCAACGGCCGCGTCGATGCCGTCATCGACGACGTCGTCGTTCTCACATCCTGGCTGAAGACCGCCGACGGCGCCTGCTGCAAGCTTCTGAAGGCTCTGAAGCCCGATCCGGAAATCAACGGCATCGGCGCCGGCATTGCTGTGCGCAAGGGCGATACCGCCTTGAAGGAAAAGTTCAACACAGCCATCGCGGCAATCCGCGCCAACGGCAAGTACAAGGAAGTCGCCGACAAGTATTTTGACTTCGACGTCTACGGCGATTAATCTTTACCTGTTGCTGAAATACGATGGCGGAAGGCTGGTCCTTCCGCCATTCTTGTCTGACAAGGCTTCATAACAATAAGCGCGTCAAAAACGCCGTACAGGGGAAATCAGACTTATGCAGGCTGCTTTTGCTGCCCTCTCTTCCATTGTCTCGTGGTTTGCCAGCATGATCGATCCGATCTGCGGCCCGATCGGCATCTTCCGGCTTTTCGCACAAGATACGCTTTTGGCCTGCGGTGACACCGGTTGGGGCGACGAGATCGCCCAAGGCTTCATGATCACGGTCAGCTTGGCGATCTGCACCTTGCCGATAGGGCTACTTTTGGGGTTCTTCATCGCTGTGGCTAAGCAGTCCGAGGAAAAGTCGCTGCGGCTTGCGGTCAATATCTATACGACCCTTTTCCGCGGACTTCCGGAGCTTTTGACACTCTTCATCGTCTATTACGGCCTGCAGATCTTAGCCCAACAGGCGATGGCGGCGGTCGGATTCGAGGGTCCGGTCGAGATCAATGCCTTCGTTGCCGGCATGATTGCCCTGAGCTTCGTCTTTTCCGCCTATTGTTCGGAAGTTCTTCTGTCCGCCTTTAAGGCCATTCCACAAGGCCAGTATGAAGCCGGTGACGCCTTGGGCTTACACCGTGGCAAGACCATGCGCTTGATCATCCTGCCGCAGCTCGTGCGCATCGCCTTGCCGGGCCTCGGCAATCTCTGGATGGCGCTATTGAAGGACACGGCGCTCGTCTCGATCATCGGCCTTTCGGATATCTTGCGCCAGACAGGTATTGCCGCACGCGTCACCAAGAATGCCTTCGAATTTTTCTCGATCGCCTGCCTGCTCTTCCTCATTCTGGCAATGCTTTCCTCACTGGTGTTCTCTGCACTTGAGCGCTGGACCAAACGTTCGGAGGCCGCCCGATGAGCCACGCTGAAACCATGCTCCCGGCGCTGCCGCCACCGCCAGAGGCGCAGAAACGCTACACGCTTTCCCGCCTGCTTGGCCGCGCCCTGCTCGGCGTCTGGTTGGCAGCGTCCGTCGGCATTTTCCTATTCGCCGTCGATTCCTGGAGCCCGGAAAAATTCGCCAAATACGGCCCGAGTTTCCTGTCCGGTCTGCGCGTCACGCTGACGCTGGTTGCTATCTCGGTTGTGCTCGGCGGCATTCTTTCTCTGCCGATCGCCTACGGCCGGATGACCAAGAACAAGGTGCTGTCCTGGATCGCCTACGGCTACGTCTATTTCTTCCGTGGCACGCCGCTGATCGCACAGCTCTTCCTCGTCTATTACGGCCTCGGCAGCTTCCGCCCTTATCTCGAGGCAATCGGCCTGTGGTCGCTGTTCAAGGATGCGTGGTTCTGCGCGCTCTTCACCTTCACGCTCAACACCGCCGCCTACCAGGCTGAAATCCTGCGCGGCGCCATCGAGAGTGTGCCGCGTGGCCAGCATGAAGGGGCGTCTGCCCTTGGCCTGCCCAAGCGCGTCGCCTTCTTCAAGATCATCCTGCCACAGGCGATGATCGTGGCGCTGCGGCCCTATGGCAACGAAATCATCCTGATGATCAAGGGCTCCGCCGTCGTCGCCATCGTTACCGTCTTCGACCTGATGGGCGAAACGCGCCGCGCCTTTTCGCGCACCTACGATTTCCAGATGTATCTGTGGGCCGCCGTGCTCTACCTGATCATGGTCGAAGTCCTGCGCAATCTCTGGGCCTGGATCGAAACGCGCCTGACCCGCCACCTGAAGCGGTGACCAGGCGTCCCCAGGCGTCCGTTTGGCAGCACTCGTCATGACATGCTGCCAAACCTTTGTTTCCTAACGAAATTTTGCATGACCGTGAAACATTGTTAATGCCGGATTAACCAACTCTGTGTTTCAATTGCAAGGACCATCATTGAGCAAAATGAGGTCCGGCATGACAAACGAAATGGAACTGCAGCTCAAGGGTTACGGCCTGACCACGGCCCAGATCCTCTACCGGATGCCCGATCACCCGGCTTTTCTGCAGACCTACATCTGGCAGCACTACGATCTGGCCCCGGAATTTCCGGAAATGAAGAATTTTCTCAAATTCTGGCAGGAAACGCTGGAAGGCCCGCTGCATTCGGTACGCTATGTCCACCGCAAACTGATCTCGGCGACGGACTGGCGGGCGCTCAAGGGCGAGTTCATCATCAACTGATGCGTCGCCCATTGGCTGAAGGAAGTTAAACCGACCGGGTAATGCCGCCGTCGATGCGGATATTCTGGCCGGTAATGTAACCGCCGCGGTCGGTCGCCAGAAGCGCCACCAGTTCGGCCACCTCCTCGGACGTGCCGTAGCGGCCCATTGGAATGCGCAGACGCCGCTCCTCGGTCGCAGGCAGGCTGTCGATGAACCCTGGCAGGACGTTGTTCATCCGGATATTGTCGGCGGCATATTTGTCGGCAAACAGCTTGGTGAAGGCTGCCAGCCCTGAACGGAAGACGCCCGATGTCGGAAACAGCGGGTCGGGCTCAAAGGTCGCGTAGGTCGAAATATTGACAATACTACCGGACTTCTGCTCCAGCATAATCGGCGTCACCAGCCGGGTCGGGCGAACAACATTGAGGAAATAGACGTCCATTCCCTTGTGCCAGTCATCGTCACTCAGATCGAGAACGGCAGCACGCGGCCCGTGGCCCGCGGAATTGACCAGCGCATCCACACGGCCCCATTTGCCGTAGGCCGCATCCACCAGCCGCTTCAGGTCGTCATTCGACTGGTTCGACCCGGTGACACCGATCCCGCCGAGTTCCTGCGCCAGGGCCTCTCCCTTGCCGGACGAAGACAGGATCGCGACGCGATATCCCTCCGCCGCCAGCCGCCGCGCCGAAACGGCACCCATGCCGGACCCGCCCGCTGTGATAATTGCAACCTTCTGATCCGTCATTACCGTCTCCCTCATGTCAATGAAGACACGATAAGACCAGTAGCAGGCGAAGATCACAATCAAGAAATCCTGCACATGCCATCAGCGTATCTGTTTTACCGCTCACACGTGAACCTCGCCATGGGCGAGTTCCCCCTCACTCGGTTCCTTGTGAAGCGCGGCATAGACCATCAGCAGGTAAAACGCGGCGACAATTCCAATGACCAGCCAGCCTGAGACGGGACCGAGCGCAGCATTCCCGGCGATTTCAGCAAGCGACGCCACCTCGCGTGCCGCACCGCCATCGGCCTGCAGCAGCGGCGAGGATATCTTCAGGCCCCAGGCCAACAGGAGGATGAGGTACATCCAGCAATAGTTGCGCCGCAATCTCCGGCAAACCGCTTCGCGATAACTCATCAGAAAAGCCGGACGGCGCAGGCTGTCGGCGATGGGGGCTGCCCAATTCGGCTTGAAGGGCGCCTGCGGAGCCAGCATCTGAGCAAAATAACCACGTTCGATCCGGCGAACACGGGCGCGATAAACATCGAAGAACCGGTATCGCCGCGCCTCTATGAACAACAGCAGCGTGATCAGCAGCATGGCAAAGAGCAGCACACCATGATGCGAAGCCGGGCTCGACAGGGAAACAGAAAGCAGGGCCGCAACCACGGTGATGGCCCAGTTCGATGTGCGGTCGATACGGTCCCTCCAACCCGCCATGCGGCCCATCTCGCCACGATAGTAGTGGACGAGCGCCGTGATCGTCTCCGAGGGCGTCGCCGGTAAAGGCGGGCTCTTGGCTTCGTTCTCGTCCTTGAGCAAGGCAATCGGGCTGAATTCCGCAGCCATGGCATTTCCTCCGGATTTTTGTTGTTTTCCTCATCATGCGCTCAATTTCGGCGGCAACCAATGACTTTCCCGGCCCAAAGGCCCGCAAATGCGGGTTTCCGCATTGCCAAATGGCCGCCCGCGCCGTAAAGACGCCGCCATGCAGAAGATCGATGAAGAAGCCCTCGCCGAAGCCTATAACCGCGCGCTTGCCCTAGAGAAATCCGGCGACGTCGAGGCGGCTGTCAAAGCCTATCAGGAAGTTCTGGCGATCGATCCCGACGATCACGGCGGCGCTGCCGTCCGCATCGCCTCGATGGGCCGCGGCGAGACGCCCGACAAGGCCCCCGACGCCTATGTCGCCACCCTGTTCGATCAGCATGCCGATGTGTTCGAGGACGTGCTCGTCGAACAGCTCGACTACCATGTGCCGATGCTGGTGCGTCAGCGCCTTCAGGCCCTGAAGCTTGGCCCCTTCGCCCGCGTACTCGATCTCGGCTGCGGCACGGGCCTGACCGGCGGCGCACTGCGCGACATGGCCGATGACATCACCGGCATCGATCTGTCGGAAAACATGGTCGAGATCGCCCATGAAAAAGACGTCTACGAGACGCTCTACGTCGCCGAAGTCGTCGATTTCCTCGAAGACAATGACGACGAGCCCTTCGATCTCGTGACGGCAACCGATGTACTGCCCTATCTCGGCGCGCTCGAAGCCCTGTTTTTCGGCGCTGCCGAAAACATGAATGCCGGCGGCCTGTTCATCTTCTCAAGCGAGACCCTGCCCACCGAAACCTTTGCCGGCCGTCCTTTCATGGTCGGTCCGAACCAGCGTTTCGCCCATGCCGAAACCTATGTCCGCGAGCGCCTCGATGCGATCGGATTCGATGTCGTGGAATTGACGGATATCACGGTGCGCAAGGAAGAAGGCGCACCGATCGCCGGTCATCTGGTGATTGCAAAACTACGCGGATAACGGCGCTCAGGCGTCGTGAACCTCGGGCAACTCATACCAGTCGCCCTTGAACTCGGTCAGGATGTTCTTGACGATCCGTTTGCCGGTGTCGCCATCGATCACACCGGCCGAGACCATCAGTAGGTCGGTGCCGATATTGTCCTTGAACAGACGGCTGCCGCAGGTCGAACAGAACCCGCGCCGGGCCTTGTCCGAATAGCCGTACCATTGCAACGTGCCATCCGCGTCGAACCGCACATCGCCGCGCGGCGCGCCGATCACTGCCATGTAGTTGCCATGCGCCTTGCGGCAATCGCCACAATGACAGCAGAACACCCCGGCAGCTTCCGCCGGAATTGAAAATTTGACGCCGCCGCAGCGGCACGAAGCGTTCAGTCGATCGGCCATGAATAGTGTCCTCCGAATAATAAGCCGGGATGCAACAGCCGTTGCGAGCTGTCCCGGTAAAGACATACGGCACGAAGTCCGGGCTTCAAGCACCGCGGACGATCACCTCGTCGCCAAAATAACAGGCGCGGCTAATTTATTCAGCAAAACCACAATCAAGGATTGATTTAACAACCTATTGATGCAGGCGATTTATGGACGCATGCAGATCGCCACCCTTACGTTACAGGCACAACTTAAGGGGGAATATTCATGGAAATCTTTTTTGCCTGGTTCGCCGGCGCGGGCGGTATTTTCGGCCTTTTGATCGCCGCGATAAAAAATATCCTCGGTCTCCATCCATTGGCTTTGCTGTTTGCGCTCCTCACCCCATGCCTGCTGCTCTATGGCCGGCATGAAGTCAGGCTCCGGCGGCTGCGCTCGATCAAGGATTTCCTGATCTCGTTTGGGACTCCTCTGGAACGAAGCCAGGGCATCGACACCGTACCCCCGGTAAATGCCAACCAGGCTCCGCCCGCCAACGGCGATATGCCTGATCCAAACGTCCGCTTGACCAGCAATCCCTCCTTCGAATTCGTCAAATCCAAATATATTTCGGATCTGCAGGTTCCAGATCCCACCGACGGCAGAACGTTCAACGGGATGACCGACATCGATCAGATTGACTGGATCATCAAGAGCATCGGCAGTTTCGGTTCGCGCAGCGACTGGAGGATCTTCCTGTCCTCAATCGGTTTCGTTCTTCTGTGTTACTTCGGCTTCTCCGCCCTGTTCACCACCCTTGCCTGTGGCCTGGGCGCAGCCGCGTGCTCCGCCGCAGCCGGATCGGCCGTAACGGACGGCAGCCATGCAAACTGGCAGCAATTGACAGTCATCGGCTCGCTCGCCTTTGCTGGTGCCTTTGTCGCAGCAATCCGCAATTTCGTCCGCTCGATCGCTGTCTTCGACCTCTCTCCCTATACGTTCCTGCGGCATACGGCCGAAATCGTTGCATCAGTGATTTTCACGATCATCCTGTTCGCTGTCTTTCGCGACCCGATCAGCGGCATCACCGGCCTCGCGGCCAGTATTCTGCCTGCAGCAGCGCAGCCGTCTGTGCCAGCAGCAACGCCAGCGGTTGCTTCGGTAGCCAGCAGTCACATCCAGCCCATCTGGTTCGGTCTAGCGCCACTGCTCGGCCTGTTGCCGCAGAGTGCGACCAAATTCCTGCTGGTCAAATTCCAGAACCTGATCAACTGGATCAAGACCACCGACGACCGCTTCGTCAACGTCACCAAGATCGTCTCGCTCGATATCATCGATGGCATCGATTACGAGACGCGGTTTCGCCTGGAGGAATGCGGCATATATGACGTGCAGAACCTCGCGACCTACAATCCGATCATGCTGCATATCGAATCGCCCTATGGCATCTATCAGGTCATCGACTGGGTGGGCCAGGCGCAGCTATGCCATATCCTCGGTCCGGAAAAATTCCTGATCTTCCGCGAGTTGAACATCCGCACCATCTTCGACCTCGAGCGGGCGATCAGCAGCAAACACTCGGTCAAGGCCTTCGACGAGATTTGCGCCGGTGTCCTCATGGCCTCGACAAGCAGCCTGAGAGAGACGGTGAAGATCAGCGCGACCAAGCCCATCACCCTGGATGCGGATAGAGCGGAAGCCGTCGATGCAGACGCCTTTTGCATCTGGGCGCGCAAGAGGATGCTGCGGGACGACGATTCCAAATCGACCGAACATGTGCTCCGGTGGATTGCCGACGACCTGCATGTTCGCCGCCTGCGCCGTCTCTGGCTCGATATTTCCGCAAGCCTCGGGCGGCAGGCGGAATGCCTGCCGGATGGCGTTGACCTTCCCCCCGTTCCCGCGGTTCCGTAACACGACGAAAGATCGCCGCGCATTGCAGCGCCGTTGTCTTTGCCTGTAAACGCCAAAGCTCGCCATCACGGGCCTTCCCCGCCCCATCTGCATCGGCTAAGTCTCGACAAGATGGAATTTCGGGAGTTTTCGAATGGCAAAAGTCGCATTCATTGGTCTGGGCGTCATGGGGTATCCGATGGCCGGTCACCTCAAGGTCAAGGGCGGCCACGAGCTGACGGTCTATAACCGCACGGCCGCGAAGGCCGCAAAATGGGCAGAACAGTTTGGAGGCCGCGCGGCAGCAACACCGGCGCAAGCCGCCGACGGCGCCGACCTCGTCTTCTGCTGCGTCGGCAATGACGACGATCTGCGCTCGGTGACAACCGGCAAGGATGGCGCCTTCGAAACCCTGAAGGCCGGTGCCATCTTCATCGACAACACCACCGCCTCTGCCGAGGTCGCCCGCGAACTGGATGCGGCAGCGTCCGCACGCGGCGCCCACTTTATCGATGCGCCGGTCTCCGGCGGTCAGGCCGGTGCCGAAAACGGCGTATTGACGGTGATGTGCGGTGGCGATCCCGCCGTGTTTGAGCGCGCCCGGCCAATTATCGATGCTTATGCCCGGATGGTTGGCCTGATGGGCCCGGCCGGGTCAGGACAACTGACCAAGATGGTCAACCAGATCTGCATCGCCGGCCTCGTCCAGGGCCTCGCCGAAGGCATCCATTTCGGCAAAAAGGCCGGTCTCGATATCGAGAAGGTCATAGAGGTGATCTCCAAGGGGGCCGCCGGTTCCTGGCAGATGGAAAACCGCCACAAGACCATGAATGCAGGCAAGTACGATTTCGGCTTCGCCATCGACTGGATGCGCAAGGATCTCGACATCGTTCTGACCGAAGCCCGCAGCAATGGTGCCAAGCTGCCGGTGACAGCGCTGGTCGATCAATTCTATGCCGACGTGCAGGAAATGGGTGGCAATCGCTGGGACACGTCGTCGCTTCTGGCGCGGCTCGAAAAATAATGCTGTCGCCCGCCTCGCCAGCAGATGCCGTCATCGCACATCTGAAAACACTGGGCGCGGAAAGCAACCTTGCCGGCATGGCGCGATTTGGTATCGAAACGGACAAGGC
The DNA here is from genome assembly GCF_964252935.1 of Rhizobium sp. LjRoot98. Lineage (NCBI taxonomy): Bacteria > Pseudomonadati > Pseudomonadota > Alphaproteobacteria > Hyphomicrobiales > Rhizobiaceae > Rhizobium > Rhizobium sp. LjRoot98. The sequence goes on along the minus strand of NZ_CAXUPW020000002.1, from coordinate 472,865 downwards.
GCTCGGGATAGCCAACCCGGCGCTCAAACGCATTGCCCGGGTGATCAAGCGCGACCACGGCCGCGCCCTCACTTTATGGGACAGCAATATCCGCGAAGCTCGCCTCATGGCGAGCCTGACCGCTGAGCCGCAGAAACTGACGCTCGATACGGCCAGGCAATGGGCAAGCGGTTTCAATTCCTGGGAAATCGTCGACAGCCTTGCCGACCTGTTTGTCGATGCCCGGCTGGAAGCGATCCTGATTCCCGAATTTGTCGCCGATGAACGGGAGTTCGTCCGGCGCACGGCTTTCAGCATGATCGCCGTCGCCGCCGTTCACCTGAAACAGGAGCCGGACGAGACCATCCTCGCCTGGCTGCCGCTGATCGAAGCTCACGCCGGCGATGACCGCAATTTCGTAAAAAAGGCGGTGAACTGGGCATTGCGCCAGATCGGCAAACGCAGCGTCCGCTGCCATGGCCCCGCGCTGTCACTGGCACAGTCTCTGGCTGCGCGGCAGGACCGGACAGCCCGGTGGATCGGCAAGGACGCTGTCCGTGAACTCACGAGCAGCGCCGTTTTGGCAAGGCTGGGCCTGCAGCCGTTAGCCGGGTAATCAGTCCTCGCTGGACTTCGCCTGATCGATGACCATGTAGTCGAGCGGCAGCTGCGTCGTATATTTGATCTGCTCCATCGCAAAGACCGACGAAACATCGCGAATCTCGATCTTGGTGATCAGGCGCTTGTAGAAGGCGTCATAGGCGGCAATATCAGGGACGACGACGCGCAGGAGATAATCGACATCGCCGCTCATGCGGTAGAATTCGACCACTTCAGGAAACTCGCCGACGACTTCCGAAAAGCGCTTCAGCCATTCGATCGAATGGGTGTTGGTACGGATCGACACGAAGACAGTCACCTTGGTGTTGACCTTCGCCGGATCCAGAAGCGCCACACGGCCACGGATCACGCCATCCTCTTCCATCTTCTGGATACGGCGCCAGCAAGGCGTCGTGGACAGGCCGACCTTTTTAGCCAGATCAGCAACAGCGAGTGTGGAATCCTCCTGCAACAGGCGCAGGATTTTACGGTCAAGACGATCCATGAAGAGCCCTTTTCGAATATTATTCTATCTATATCGTGAAATTCACCAAATGGAAGAAAATTGTTTCAGATAATCAATTTTGATACGCGCTCTCTTAGGACAGGCAGGACATCCTCAGCAAACCACGGATTTTTCTTCAGCCAGCCGGTATTGCGCCAGCTCGGATGCGGCAGCGCCAGAACTGGCGGCCCGGCGTTGGAGCCCAGATGCGCGCGCCAGTTGCGCACCGTTTCGGTCATTGTCGATGAACGCCGGTCGCCGAGATGCCAGGATTGGGCATATTGACCGATCGCCAGCACAAGCTCCACCTGCGGCATCGCATCGATCACCTCCTGGCGCCAACGCGGCGCGCATTCCCGGCGTGGCGGCAGGTCGCTGCCATGAGCGTCATAACCCGGGAAACAGAAGCCCATCGGCACGATGGCAAAGAGGCTTGGATCGTAAAACTGTTCGCGCGAGACGCCGAGCCACTGGCGCAGCCGGTCGCCCGAGGCATCGTTGAACGGCAGGCCGCTTTCATGGACACGCAACCCCGGCGCCTGACCGGAAATCAAGATTCGCGCCGAAGATGACATGACCACGATCGGGCGTGGCTCGTGCGGCAACTGGTCGCCAGGACCGCGCGCCGGCGCATCCCGGCAGATCCGGCAAGCCGCGATCGCTGCGCGCAAAACCCCCAGCCCGTCCACGTGCCCGTCAGCCATTCCATACCTTTGACATTGCATTCCCAACCCAGCCGCCGATCCGCGAAATTGCGCTGCCCAGCCAGCCCTCCGGTATATGGGGTATCTCGTCCATTCCGCCATGGGTCTGGCGCCAACTGCGGGGCGCGTCGAACGTGCCAGCCCAGAGGCCCAGCCGCTTTTGCCTGGCAGCAGCCTCCTCGGCCGCATAATTACCGAAAGCGATGGCATAGCCGCCATCGACCATCGCCGCATTCAGGTCACGATCTGCAACCTTACAGACAGCAAGAAGCCTGCCGTATTTATCGCTGCCACCGGCCTCGCAGGTGGTTTGGGCATCACCGATCAAGGCCGCTAGATGGCTCCTTGCCTCGGTGCCACACGGCCAGTCCCGTTGTTCCCGCTGGCAGACCTGACGCAACTCCGGGGCATCGATGCCGGCAAGACGGATGCGCTCGCCGTCGAGCACCAGCGTATCGCCATCGACAACCCGCGCCCGGCCCGACATCACCTCCGCCGGCCCCTCAAGCCTAACCACCACGAGCCCGAGAAACAGCAATATAAGCGTTGTCAGCAGAAGGTCGCGAATGATCCGGAGCATCTGTTTCATTTCCGCCTTGAAAACCCTCTGTACGCCCGTTCACGCTGCGGGATGCGGAGCGAAAAAACAGGAAATCGCAGCAACTTCTTAAGGATTCCCCCTTAAACTTCAACGGATTCCGTTAACGCGTATGAGATCATGAGTAAGGGCGTCAGCACCTCGACAGACAAGAATATCGTCGACAAATCGCGCAGCCACCGCAACGCGGCTGTGTCGAAAGCCGTGCGCACGACCCGCGAACGCCTGCAGGCTGGCCCCTCGAATGCGTCCGGCTTCGATAAGGAGATGCTCGGGCTTCACGTCGACACGATGCTGCAGGGCGCGATTGCCATGCCGTTCTTCATCATTCTGGTCACCGCTATCGGCGTATCCCTGTCGCAAAAGCTTGATCTCGTCGCCTGGGGCATCACGGCGCTCTGCGTCAATGCCATCGGCATTCTGCTGGCACGCCGGGCAAAGGCCATAGATATCCCGGCGGACAAGGTGAATTATTGGCGCCGCCGCTTCCTGTTCGTCCAGATCGTCCTTGGCATTTGCTGGGCAGCATTCATCTTCCAGGATTGCAACACCTGCCGCGAAGCCAATTTCGACTTCTACAAGGCTGCAGTGCTGCTGATTGCGCTCGCCGCCACCGCGATGGGCACGTTCCTGTTGCGCAATGCACTGCTCTTCACCTTTGCCCCGGTCGTCATCGCGCTTGGGGCGCTGACGATGAGATCCGGCAATCCCGCCTATATGGCCTTGACCGTTATCATTTCGACGTCGCTGATTTTCCTCGTCTTCATGACCAACCGCATGCACCGCAGCAACGTGCATATCCTTTCTGTTCAGGCGGAGAAGGACGATCTGATCGCCGAACTCGAAGTGGCGAAATCGATGTCGGACGAAGCGCGCCGCCGCGCTGAAGAAGCCAATATGGCAAAGTCGCGTTTCCTCGCCTCGATGTCGCACGAATTGCGCACGCCGCTGAACGCCATCCTTGGCTTTTCCGAAGTCATGTCGACGGAAGTGCTCGGCCCGCTCAACAATCCGATCTACAAGGAATATACCGGCGACATCCACCGCTCCGGCCAGCATCTGCTCGATTTGATCAACGAAATCCTCGATCTTTCGCGCATCGAAGCCGGCAAGTACGACCTCAATGAAGAGGCCATTCACCTGGTGGAGATCACCGAGGACTGCATCGGCATGGTGCAGCTGCGCGCCCGCACCAAGAATATCAGCATCACCGAGCAGTTCGAATACGGCATGCCGTCGGTCTGGGTGGACGAAAAGGCGATGCGCCAAGTCATCCTGAACCTGTTATCGAATGCGGTGAAATTCACGCCGTCCGGCGGCGAAGTTTCCGTCAAGGTCGGTTGGACGGCCGGTGGCGGCCAATACCTGTCGATCAAGGACAACGGCCCGGGCATTCCCGAAGACGAAATTCCGGTGGTTCTTTCCGCCTTCGGCCAAGGCTCGATCGCGATCAAGAGCGCTGAACAGGGAACCGGGCTCGGCCTGCCGATCGTTCAAGCGATACTGGCCAAGCACAATGGCGACTTCATGCTGCGCTCCAAGCTGCGCGAAGGCACCGAGGCCATCGCCATTCTGCCAGCAAAACGTGTACTGCAAAGCGTTCCCGCTATCGAGGACGCCCCAGCGGTTGAGCGCCGCCGGAAGAGTTTCGCTTAACGGATAGTCAGTCCGGCAAAACATGCGCCGTGCCGTGAACACTGATTCCCACCAGGTCGCCCGGCTCGGGAATGTCGGCGCCGGCGCATTTGATCGACAGGAAATCCGGCATGGCCCGGTCGCTGCGATCGATCCTGACCAGAACCATACAGTTACCGCCCCCGAACTCGACATCATCGACACGCCCGAACGGGCCTTCGATCGTGGTTCCCGCAGCGGCGGTCTTCAACCGTATCTGCTCGGGGCGCAACATGACTGTTGCCTTGCCTGCCTGGAGCCCCGCCTCGACCACCAATGAGCCCAATGCGCACTGCGCCCGCCCCGACGCGATGCTGGCGTCAAGCAGGATGGCCTCGCCCAGGAAGGTCGCCGTTTCGCGATCCCGCGGCTTTCCGTAGAGCGTGCGCGGCGAGCCGAACTGGACAAGCCGCCCCTGCCTCAGCACCGCCACCTGATCGGCAAACGACAAGGCTTCCGCCTGATCATGCGTCACCAGGATCGCCGTCGTTCCTGCCGCCCGCAGCACGCGCGCCACCGTGCGCCGGAGCGTATCACGAAGACCGGTATCGAGTGCCGAAAACGGCTCATCGAGCAGCATCAGCCGTGGCTTGAGCGCCAGCGCCCGGGCAAGCGCGACCCGCTGCTGCTGGCCGCCGGAAAGCTGGTGCGGACGCCTCGTGGCCATGACATCGTCAAGCTCGACCATTTCCATCAACTCGGCGATCCGCTGGGCGCGGCCAGGCGCATTCTTGGCCAATCCGAAACCGATATTGTCGGCGACGGTCAGATGCGGGAACAGCGCGCCATCCTGGGAAACGATGCCGATCCCGCGCCGGTGCGCCGGAACGAACGCGCCGTTGCCGGCAAGTGTCTTTCCATCCAGCACCAGCGAACCGCTGTCTGGCGTCTCGAAACCGGCGACGATGCGCAACAGCGTCGTCTTGCCGGACCCGGAAGGTCCAACGATCGCCGTGCGTCCGCCCGCCTCGATCGCCATGCCGATGGCGTCGAGTGCCACCGTCGGGCCGTAGGATTTGCTGATCGCATCGAGTGTCAGAAACGTCATTGTCCGGTTGCCCGTCTGGATTGCACGTAAAGGAGGAAAGTGAGCGGCAGCGACAAAAGCACCATCATCACCGCATAGGGAGCCGCTGCGACATAGTCGATCTCGCTGGTCAGCGACCAGAATTTCGTTGCCAGCGTTTCGACGCCCGTTGGCGAAAGCATCAAGGTCGCCGTCAATTCGTTGGTGATGCCGAGCGCCACCAGCGCCGTACTGGCTGCAATGCCGGGTGCCGCAAGCCGCATCGTCGTCTGGCGGACGGCCTGGAATGGTGTGCGTCCCAAAGCCATGGCAGCGCGCTCAAGCTCGACCGGCGCCTGCGCGATACTGGTGCGCAGGCCGACCATGGCGCGTGGCAAAAACAGCATGATGTAAGCGAGGAACAGCGTGGCAAATGTCTGGTAGAGCGGCAGCACCAGCCGCACCGTGATGGTCACCAGCGCCAGCGCCACCACGACGCCGGGTAACGAGCCGACATAATAGTGGCATGCTTCGAGAATCCGCTGCAGCCGCCCCGGCGCCCGTACCGACAGCCAGGCCATCGGCGCCGCCGCAATGGTCGCCAGAACACCGCCGGCAATGGCAAGCACGACAGTCTGGCCGAAAGCACCACCGACAAGATCGATCCGCCAGATTTCCGCGCCGCCAATATAAAGCCAGCGTGTCAGGGTGACGAACGGCACACCGATAGCCAGCGCCGCCGTCACGGCATTCAATGCGATCGCCGGGATGACCATATGCCCAAGCCTGCGGCGGTCAGCCGGCCGGGCCGCACCGGAGCCCACTCGCGCATAACGTTCGCCACCGCGCAGGACAGCCTCGATAACCAGAAGCAGCAGGCAGCACGACACCAGAACGCCAGCCAGCATATTCGCCGCCGGGCCGTTGAAGGCGGACTGGAACTGATCAACGATCGCCGTCGAGAACGTATCGAAGCGGATCATCACATAGAGCCCGTATTCGGCGAGCAGATGCAGACCAACCAGCAGCGAGCCGCCACAGATCGCCAGCCTCAACTGCGGCAGGACAGCGCGAAAAAACACCTGCCACGGGTTCAGGCCAAGCGAGGCTGCCGCATCCTCGATCGCCGGGTCGAGACGGCGCAACTGAGCCGCCACAGGCAGATAGAGAAATGGGAAGTAGGCAAGCACCGACACCAGTACACCGCCGGTCAGGCCATGCAGCCCGGGCACGAGGCTGATCCAGGCATAGCTGTGCACGAACGCCGGAACGGCAAGCGGCGCCACCGCCAGCATCGACCACAGCCGCGCACCGGGCAGATCGGTGCGCTCGGTTAACCAGGCCAGCGCCACGGAAAGCGCGATCGTCAGCGGTAACGTGCAGAGTTCAAGCAGAGCCGTATTGATCAGCAATTCGCCGACGCGGCCGCGAAAAATCAGTTTCGAGGCGGTTTCCCAGCCGGTCTGCACCGAAACCCATGCGATAAAGCCGAGCGGCATCAGGCTGACGAGAGACACGAAAGCCGCAACGATCGTGACCCAGAGATAAGGAACCCTGGATCGTCCTTTGGCGGCGATGATCAGCCGGCGCAGGGCAGAAACGGGTTCGGCAGGAAACGCGGTGGCGCTCAAAATCTCTGCTTTCAAAGCAAAACAACATTCGCAGCCCTTTTTTTATGAGCGGCTGCGAATGTCACCGGCAGTCCGGAATGACGATACCTAACCGGAGCGTTCCGATCAGGTTTAGGTTCTGCCTATCACAGCAGACCGGCGTCCGTCATCAGGTCTGTGACTTTTGCGCTGTTGAGTGTGGCCGGATCGACCTTGGGGTACTGCAGATCCGAAAGTGCTGGCAGGGCCTTGTTCGAAGCTTCGCCATTGCCGACAGCATATTCGAACGAGGTGCCGTCGCGAAGGATGCCCTGCCCGCCCTTGCCGGTGATCCAGGCGAGGAATTTCTGGGCATTCTCCTTGTGCTGGCTGGAGGCGAGCACGCCACCACCGGAAATGCTGACGAATGCGCCCGGATCCTCGTTCTTGAAGAAGTGCAATGCCACGTTCTTCGAGTTCTCGCCGGTCTTCGCCTGATCGCCGAAATAGTAGTAGTGATAGATCACGGCACCTTCGACTTCACCGGCATTGACGGCCTTCATCGCCGTCGAGTTGCCCTTGTAGGCGGTGAAGTTTTCTTTCATCGCCTTCAGCCAGGAGGCCGTCGCGTCTTCGCCCTTCAGCGACAGAAGCGCGCTGACGATGGCCTGGAAATCGGCGCCTGCTGGTGATGCGGCCCAGCGGCCCTTCCAGCTTGGATCGGCGAGATCCAGCATCGACTTCGGCAGCTTGTCCTCGGTCAGCTTGGTCTTGTCATAGGCAAAGACGGTCGAGCGCGCGGCAACGCCGATCCAGTGGCCGTTCGACGGCCGGAAATTCTCAGGCACCTGCGCCAGAGTCCCGGCAGCGACCGGCTCGAACAGCCCGGCTCCATCAACCAGCGACATCGCCGGCGAATTTTCGGTCAGGAACACGTCGGCTGGCGATGCGGCGCCTTCCTGGACGATCTGGTTGGCGAATTCCATGTCGCTGCCCTTGCGCAGCGTCACCTTGATACCGGTTTCCTTGGTAAAGGCTTCGGCCCAGGCAACACCGAGGCTTTCGTGCTGGGCGTTATAGACGACGATGCCGATATCTTCCTGGGCAAGGGCGACGGTTGCACCGGTGCTGGCGAAAAGAGCCGCGAACGCCAGCGCGCTCATCGAGCCTGAGAAGGAAATTGTCATGGAAACCTCTCCGAGTTTTCTGCGGACCATCTTGTCCGGCGGCCCCGGTATATAATCATGATATTTCGCGTCAACTTTGATTAGCGTCAGAACAGAAAGAAATCGCTCAATTAAATTTGACTGTTGAAGAGGGAATAAAATCGCCGCCTGCCGATTCAGGCCTCAAATGCCGAAGAAATGCGAGAAAACCACGACATAGGCGACATAACCGCCATTGGCGAGGATGATGCACAGGCAGGCGAGCGAACCCAGATCCTTGGCATTCTTGCCCATATCGGAAATTTCCGGTGAAACACGATCGACGATTTCCTCGATCGCCGTATTCAGCGCCTCAAAGGCAATCATCAGCAGAAACAGCACACCGGCCGCAACATACTGGAAAAAGGTCGCGCCGGTGATGGCAAACAGGATCATCGCGACGGCAAACGCGCCAAGCTCATGGCGGAAAGCTGCTTCGCCAAGAAGGCGCTTGGCGCCGCCGAAGGAATAAGTGGCAGCCGCGAAGAAATGCCGGATTCCCGTCAGCTTTTTTACCGGCTTCTCATTGGCCATTCGACGATAGTCCTCGTTCAGATACATGCTCGCTCCGTTCTCTGCAAAAAGCTGCAAGGAACACGCGATACTGACATCAGCCTGAATGCGCCGTGAATACGGGCCACTCACACCACAATCGTTCAATGGATCGCCGCTCTCGAATAGGTGAGAAGCCGTGGGCTATCAAGCCCCGGTCTGGCAGCCGGAGCCCGAGAAGACTTGCAATTGACAGTATCGACCGGAAATCGTCCCTGGCATCCCCTGAGCGATGCTGCTCAGCGCAGCATTCGCCGGACTATACCTGCCCCAGAAGACCGCCGTCAGCTCTTGTTGCTGACGCCGGCCTGTGCAAACGTCGCCATACCGGAGTGGCAGGCAGCAGCCGCCTTGACGATACCGGCAGCAAGCGCTGCGCCCGTACCCTCGCCAAGCCGCATGCCGAGAGCAAGCAGCGGCGTCTTGCCGAGCATCTCGATCGCCTTCATATGGCCCGGCTCTGCCGAAACATGGCCGATCAGGCAGTGATCGAGCGCCGCCGGATTGGCGGCTTTCAGGATTGCCGCCGCCGTCGTTGCGACATAGCCGTCGATGATGACAGGGATTTTCTGCATGCGGGCCGCCAGGATGGCACCCGCCATCGCGGCGATCTCGCGGCCACCGAGGCGGCGCAGCACTTCGAACGGATCGGAGAGATGATCGCCATGCAGCGTCACTGCCTTTTCGACAGCCGCGATCTTACGGGCGAGAACAGCACCCTGTGATCCCGTGCCGGGACCGACCCATTCCTCGGCAGTGCCACCATAGAGCGCCAGATTGATCGCCGCTGCGATGGTCGTGTTGCCAATCCCCATTTCGCCGATGCACAGAAGATCGGTGCCGCCAGCGACCGCTTCCATGCCGAAAGCCATGGTGGCAGCGCAGTCGCGTTCAGACAGAGCCGCCTCTTCGGTGATGTCGCCGGTCGGATACTCCAGCGCCAGATCGAATACTTTCAGGCCGAGATCATGGCTGACGCAAATCTGGTTGATGGCAGCGCCACCGGCTGCAAAATTCTCGACCATCTGCGCCGTCACCGAGGGCGGAAACGGCGTGACGCCCTGCCGGGTGACGCCGTGATTGCCAGCAAAGATCGCCACCAGCGGCCGGTTGACCGCAGGCGCCCTGCCCGTCCAGGCGGCAAGCCAGAACGCGATTTCCTCAAGCCGGCCCAGTGCTCCCGGCGGCTTCGTCAGTTGCGCATCGCGGTCGCGGGCTGCCACCAGCGCGGCACTATCCGGACCCGGCAGGTTACGCAGCAATTCACGGAAATCGTCGAACGGCAGGCCGCTGGCACTCATGGAGAAAATCCTTGTCTCGTCTTGTCGTCGGCGAAGCATGGCTTCGCAAAGGTGCTTCCTCATAAAGCGCTGCGACAAATCCGGCAACGGCATTTGCGCCCGTTCGTGTCGCCGTCGCATGATCGGCTTGAAAACACCGATTCGCTGGGGGCGGATCGGCCTTGGGGACCGATTTCATGTTCGATATCCGCGATTTCATCGACGACGTGGCCCGCTCCGTGGCATTCCTCAGCCGTATCCACATGCCGCAGCGTCATTTCGTCAATTTTGACGGCCGCCTCAGCCGCGCGGTGCGTGCCTTTCCGCTGGCCGGACTGCTGATCGTGCTGCCAGCCGCGGCCATCGTCTCGGTCTTCACCGCCTTCCAGGTCTCACCGCTGTTCACGGCCTTCGTCGCAGTCGCAGTCCAGGCCCTGATCACCGGCGCCCTGCACGAAGACGGCCTCAGCGATACGGCGGATGGCCTTGGCGGCGGCAGGACTAAGGAAAAAGCGCTTGTTATCATGAAGGATAGCCGCATCGGATCCTATGGTGCGGTTGCCCTCATCCTGTCGTTTGGGCTCAGGGTCTCGGCTCTGGCTGCCGTCCTGCCCCTGGTATCGCCAAGAGGCGCCGGATTGCTGGTGCTCGCCGTAGCCGCCCTCAGCCGCACCGCCATGGTCTGGCACTGGTCGAAACTTCCGCCCGCACGCCAGGATGGCGTTGCCGCGTCGGCTGGCGAACCGCAGGCCCCGGCTGTTACCTTTGCGCTGATTTTCGGCGTCGTGTCGGCAGCGCTTTTGCTGCTCTTGTCGGGCGCCTCGCTTTTGGCCGCAATCCTCGCCATCGCCGCCTTTGCCGTCACGGTTCCCGTCTTCAGCGAAATCGTCAACGGCAAGATCGGCGGCCATACCGGCGACACAATCGGTGCCACACAACAATTGACCGAAATCGCCGTTTTTGCAGCCCTTGCGCTAGCTATTTGAAACAACGATATAAGTCTGAACCACGCTTGCTTGGATTGTCACGCCCTTATGGAAACACCCTGCATTCTCGTCTGTTCGATCGACATGAAAACCGGATTTTGTTTCGGTTGCGGCCGCACACGTGACGAAATCGGTGCCTGGACACTCTACACAGCGCAGGAACGGCGCGACATCATGGACAGCCTGCCGGCGCGGCTGGAAACGGTCGAGCGCAAACCCCGCCGTGAAACGCGCCGGACCCGCATGGCGCGCGAAAGGGTAAGCCGCGAATGACCAGACTGACCATCCTTCTGGGCATCCTTGCCGTCGGCCTCATCTTTCTGATCCTCAACCACGACAGCGGCCGCACCTTCGGCATCATGAACGACGATTTCGGCCGCCTGGTCACGCTTGGCGCCATCGCCGCGATGTTTGCCACCGGCATCGTCCAAAGCCGCCGCCATATCGGCCAGAGCCTGCGGCAATTCGGCATCTGGGTGCTGATCCTCCTGGTTCTCGTCTCGGGCTATCTCTACCGCACCGACCTGCAGTCCTTCGGCGGCCGCCTTGCCGCCGGTCTCATTCCCGGGCGGGCTGCCGTCTTCACCGACAGCGAAGGTGTTCAGGAAGTGGTGCTGCACAAGGTGCTGAACGGTCATTTCGAAACGCCGGTCACCGTCAATGGCGCAACCGTCCAGATGCTGGTCGATACAGGCGCCAGCCGTGTCGCTCTGTCCTACGAGGACGCCGAAACGCTCGGCCTCAATCCCGCAGGGCTCTCCTATACACAAACGATCCTGACCGCCAACGGCGAAGCGCGCGCTGCCCCCGTCACGCTTGCCGAGGTCGCCATCGGCCCGATCGTCCGCAACGACGTCAAGGCGATGGTTACCCAGCAGGGCATGCTGGACCAGAGCCTGCTCGGCATGAGTTTTTTGTCGACGCTCGATTTCCTGCAGATGCAGACGGATGAGTTAAGATTGAGAGATTGAAGAAACCGGCGGGAGGCCATGCATGAACCGGGTGTTGAAAGCATTTCTTGCCACTGCCGCATTGCTTCTGCCATCTGCCGCTTATGCAGATGAATACGGCTTGCCAGGAGAGTGGCAACAGGTGAGCTCCAATGCAGGCGAATGCAGTTCCTGCAAGATCACCATCATGCGGCATGGATCGGTTCTGACCATTGCGGCCAACAATGGCTGGTCCGCCGCTGTCCAGGCAGACAGTCCCAGCAACACTCTCTGGGCGGTCGGGAACGGCCGGTGGCAAGAAGGAAAAGGCGGCCCCTACAGCGGCACGCTCTTCAATATTGCCATTATACTGAAAGGTGAACAATTGCAGATGATGATGCTGAGCGAGACTGGCAATCGCCGCGCCGGCACAATCAAGGCCGTCTTCAAAAGGCAATCGGCAGAAACTCCCCTGACGAAGATGTAACTCCCGCAGGGCGAGGGTCGTCCGTCAGTTCCGCAACCGGTACCCCGTCTTGAAGATCCACGTCAGCAAGCCCATCAGCACCGCCAGGAAGCCGACGATGATGGCAAAGCTGATCACCGGATTGACGTCGGCGATTTCGAAGAAGCTCCAGCGAAAACCGCTGATCAGATAGAGAACCGGGTTGAAATGGCTGACCGCCTGCCAGAAGGGCGGCAGCATGTTGACCGAATAGAAGCTGCCGCCAAGGAAGACCAGCGGCGGGATGACCAGCATCGGAATGAGATTGAGCTGTTCGAAATCCTTGGCCCAGATGCCGATGATGAAGCCGAACAGGCTGAAGGTGACGGCGGTCAGCACGAAAAACAGCAGCATCACGAAGGGATGGGCGATCGACAGATCGACGAACAGCGAGGCCGTCCCCAATATGATGATGCCGATCATCATGCCCTTGGTCGCCGCCGCCCCGACATAGCCAAGTACGATTTCCGTCATCGATACCGGCGAGGACAAGATCTCGTAGACCGTACCGGTGAATTTCGGGAAATAGATACCGAAGGAACCATTGCCGATACACTGGGTGAGCAATGTCAGCATGATCAGTCCCGGCGTGATGAAGGCGCCATAGGAAACCCCGTCGATCTCCTGGATGCGCGATCCGACGGCGGCGCCGAACACGATGAAATAGAGCGAGGTGGAAATGACCGGCGAAACGACGCTCTGCAAAAGCGTGCGGCGTGTGCGCGCCATCTCGAAGAAATAGATCGACTTGACCGCTTCGAGGTTCATGCCTTTGCTCCCACCAGTTCAACGAAAATGTCCTCGAGCGAACTCTGCCGCGTCGAGATGTCCTTGAGCCGGATACCCGCTTCGGCCAGCGCCGTCAAAAGCGTGGTGATACCGGTCCGCTCACCGGATGAATCGTAATCGTAGATCAGGCTGTGACCGCTGTCCTCGACCGTCAGGTCATAGGACGCAAGTGTCTCAGGGATGGCAGACACAGGCTCCTGCAGCTCGATGCGCAACTCCTTGCGGCCGAGTTTCTTCATCAGGTCCTTCTTTTGCTCGATCAGAAGGATCTTGCCGCCATTGATGACGCCGACGCGGTCGGCAATCTCTTCGGCCTCTTCGATATAGTGCGTCGTCAAGATGATCGTCACGCCGGTTTCCCGCAGCTTCTCGACCACCTTCCACATGTCCTTGCGCAGGTTGACGTCGACGCCCGCCGTCGGCTCATCGAGGAACAGAACGCGCGGCTCGTGGCTCAGCGCCTTGGCGATCAGCACCCGCCGTTTCATGCCGCCGGAAAGCTCGCGCAGCATGTTGTCCTTCTTGTCGAACAGCGACAGATCCTTCAGCACCTTTTCGATATGGGCCGGATCCGGCTTCTTGCCATGCAGCCCACGCGAAAACGACACCGTGTTCCATACTGTTTCGAACTGGTCGGTCGTCAATTCCTGCGGCACCAACCCGATCATCGCCCGGGTGACGCGAAAATCCTTGACCACGTTGTGACCACCGACCAGCACCGTACCACTGGTCGGATTGACGATCCCGCAGATGATCGAGATCAACGTCGTCTTGCCGGCGCCATTCGGCCCCAGCAATGCCAGGATTTCGCCTTCCTCGATATCGAGACTGACATCTTTCAGCGCCTGAAAGCCGGACGCATAGGTTTTCACCAGATTGGAAACGGAAACGATGGGCGCCATGAAATATGTTCCGGGGGATGTGAGGCGGAAAGAGATGCTCTATATGGGGTGTTCCTTCGAAAATTTCAGCTGCAAAATCGAGAAAAACCAAAAACAGATCGTCACGCGTTTCAGCGATTCGGAATTGGCTGTAGCGGCCGCCCCTTTGCGCTTCCGCCGGAGGCATTCTATTCTTCCTGCGGGGTGACGTAGCGCTCGGGGGATCGAATGCCGGCAATGTCTTTCTCAAAAACATCCGCGCTGTTTAACGTGCTCTTGGCGATGACCGGTCTTGTGGCCATCGCCGCGCTCACCACGCCAACCGTGCAGGGGCACGTGCGCTTCGCACTCGAGATGCTGCTGGCCGGAATCTGGACGATCTACGGCCTGCAATTGCTTGCAACCCTCATGCTGCGGCAGGCAACCGGCGTCCACGACGCGATACCGGCAATCGCGATCGATGTTCTCGCTGTCCTGCTGCCGCTTTTGGCGTTCCTGTTCGTGGGCCGCCGCGACCAGAGCCTCTATTGCGCCATCTGGCTGCTGAAGCCCCTGCGCCAATCGACGTTTTTCCGGATGATGGGCAGGGTGATCTCCAACGAGGCGCGAAACCTGATCGGGGTGACCTCGGTTTTCGGCATCCTGCTGTTTGCCGCATCGCTGGCAGCCTACCTGCTCGAGCGTGACGTCCAGCCGGACAGATTCGGCAGCATACCGCAGGCGATGTGGTGGGCTGTGGCGACACTGTCCACCACTGGCTATGGCGACGAAATCCCGCAAAGCCTTGCCGGACGTATCCTGGGCGGACTGGTGATGATGAGCGGCATCGGCATTTTCGCGCTCTGGGCCGGCATCCTCGCTACCGGCTTTTATGAAGAAGTCCGCCGCCAGGATTTCGTCCGCAATTGGCAGCTGGTAGCCGCGGTCCCCTTGTTCCAAAAACTTGGCCCCGCCGCTCTGGTCGAGGTCGTGCGCGCGCTGCGCCCGCGTATCGTGCCGGCCGGCGCCATCATCTGCCGCAAGGGCGACAGGGGCGACCAGATGTATTTCATTGTCGAGGGAAGCGTCGTGGTCGCCACGGCCAATCCGGTGGAAATCGGCGCAGGCAGCTTCTTTGGCGAGATGGCGCTGATCACCGGCGAACCGCGCTCGGCCACGGTCACCGCGGCAACCGAAGTCTCGCTGCTGTCGCTCTATTCGGTGGATTTCCAGATGATGTCGACGAACAGTCCGGAGATCGCTGAAATCATCCGCCGCACAGCCCTCGAACGGCGCAGCGCAGTCCATGGCGGCTGAAACAACGCTGCCGCGGCGGCCGGGAACATTTCCGCCTCTGTCATGAAACCGTGATGGACTCACGCCATGTTCGCGGCGTGGGACACAGACGATGACAGTGATTTGCAAGAACCTCCGGCAGTCCCCTCTTCGGTAAGGTTCATTTTAGGCCGGTTTCGACCGGCCATTTTTTTTGCGCCACCGGCCGAAACGGCAGCTAACCCACCGCCGGGATTTTCCACCAGCCTGGATGCACATCCTCGAACGAATGCGCAAGAGGGCGTAGCTCCTCGACATCCTGCACATCGAAACTGCCAGTGACCAGTGCAATCACCGGCTCATCATCGACGGCACCCAGCGTGCTACCGCATGCTGGGCAAAAGGAGCGGCTGGAATAATCGGACGAACGGTAGACGGCCGGCCTCCCGCCCTCGCCGGTCCATTCGACGGCCTCGCGCGGAAACTCCACCCAGCAAAGCGTCTGCGCACCGGAATGCCGCTGGCAGTTTTCACACGAGCAAGTGTGCGGGTTGCCGGGTATACCGGTTGCCCTGAAACGGATGCTTCCACACAGGCAACCGCCGAGATAGGTTCTGGTTTCCATTGAGACTCCCCGTTTTCGTCCGCGCGAAACCGAAAAAAATCGCCTTCAACCCAGCATAGCAAGGGGATTACCGTAAACCGGGTGTCCTTGGCTGTGCACGCCTTCAAATCAATCGCAGTGCCGGTAGCCGGATTTGCGTTCTCTGAGGTCGAAATGGAAATGATCCTTGTGCTGCGGATCGCTACCGGGACCAAGCACGGTGTTGAAATATTTGCAGCTGTCGCTGCGTACCGCCTTCAGCAGGCCCTTTTCACGGAAGGCGAAAAATCCCGGCTTGCGCACGTCGATTTCCTTGCCGGAATTCAGCACGAACTTGCCGACATCGATGGCGTTACCATGCGCATGTTCCGACATCGGATTGCCGCGCTTGGAATTCATCGTCCGGCAGGAGTAGCCACCGAGCGGCTTGATCGTCTTGATGCCGGAGAGGTAGCGGTAGCGGGCCGATGGGGCCAGTTCGTTCTTCACCCATTTGGCAAAGGCTTCCGTCACCTCGCAGTTGAGCTTGACGGCCGGCTTGATGTCGATACCGCCGGAAAGGCCGGTCAATTGGATTGGGTAGTCGATGCCGCAGGCCCGGCCGTTGGAAATGCGTGGAATATCGGTGAATTCGACCCTGAGCTTCTTCAGCCGTTGGCGGCAGGCGACTTCCGAAGCCGGCATCCGGCCGGTGAAATCAGGCTCGGATTCGGACAGCGGATTGCCGGCACGTGGCAGGAAAGCCACCTGCTGCTCTTCCTGCGTCTGCTGTTTGCGCAGCATGACGCGCTGCTGCTGATCGAGAAACTGTGCCTTGCGCGCCTCCTCGGCGGCCTGTTTTTCGGCGCTGAGCGGCGGCAGGTCGGGATCATAGCCCGGATCGACGGATGCCACCTGGACGGCCTGCGGCCCACCCAGCTGCTGCACGCTGTCGCCGCCGATGCCGCCAACCACCGGCTGGCTGGCATTGCCTTCGGCGATCTCATTGTCTCTGGCGATCTCGTTGCCCCGGCCATAATCGCGGTTCTGCTCCTCGGCCAAGCCGACAACCGGTGTCGAAGCGGTTTCGACGCCCATCATCGCATCCATGTTGACGCCCTCGGCAGGCACCGTCATCGGCTGCGTACTGGCAACGGCCAGCGGCTGCTGCGCCGGGTCGCTGTCGATCATCGGCAGGCGTTGGCCCTGCACCCGCGGATCGGCAGGGACGGCATCGTCCGAGTTTTCAGAAAAGGTGGTGACCGGCGTATTGGCTGCAGGATACGGATTTTCCCGCGAGCCGCGCGCATGACGATTGGCGGGCTCGATGGCGCTCACCCGCGCAGAGGAATCAATTCGGCCCGGCGGGGTCAGATCATCCGTCGAACAGGCGGTCAGCGACACAGACAGCAGAAAAACTGCCGCCGGCCGCCGGAAAAGGGAAACATACGCCATACTCACTTGCCGCCTCTACCGATGACGGTGCCTCGAAACGCACCATCGCACCCGCCCGGTCCCTGCGGAAAATCTGCGGGCAGCCTGTGTCGAAAGGCGGGCGCAGGACGAGAAAGACCGGAACTGAAGCGGATTTTATGCAAACAGGGTAAACGAAGGCTTTCGAAGATATCCCCGGTTATGGGCGTTGCCGCCGGTGCCAGGGATTACCCAGGCCGCTTAGAGATGCCTGACAGTCAGCTTGCCGCCCCACTTGCCGTCGAGATAATCGCAGACGAGTTGCCGGTGGCAGTGATGCGGCTTGGCTTCCGAACAGAGCAGGCAGCTGCCGGCAAACGAGGAAGGGGTAAGCCGTGTCTCGATCTGACGCTCGGCCATCAGGTCCATGAACTGGTGACGCAGCGTGTTCCAGTCGCCGTCCTTCTTCTTCCTGAAGGACGTCAGGATGTCTTCTGTCGGAGCCAGCAGCGGTTGATGCACGTAGTCAGCGCCGCAGAGCTCCTTCAGGAAATATGGCAGGTCGGCAGCCTTGGCGAAACCAGCAAGCTGCGAGGTGTTGTGAAGCCGGATATCGATCACCTTCTTCACACCGGCCTGCCGGATACGGCCAAAGAAATCCGCCGCAGTGCTATGGGTAAACCCGATCGTGGTTACATCGATATGCATCTGCCGCAGCTCCTTCACCCGATTGCCTGCCGGCTCAGACGGCGCTCATGTCCATCCACACCAGTTCGAACATATGACCATCAGGGTCTTCGACGGCACGGTTATACATGAAACCGCTGTCCTCTGGCGCGCGAATATCGGCTTTGCCTCCGGCAGCTGCGCCCGCCTCGACCAGTCTGTCGACGTCTTTGCGGCTGTCGATCGACAAGGCCAAGAGCACCTCGGTCGTCTGATGCGCGTCGGCCAGCGGTTTTGGCGTGTAGGTCGCGAGATAAGCCGGCGTTGCCAGCTGGAAGGTAATCGTCTCCGACCAGACCATGCTGGCGGACGTCTGGTCGCTGAACTGTTCGTTCTTTTCGCATCCGATCGCCTGATAAAAGCGGGTGGCCTTGGCCAGATCGGCAACCGGCATATTAACGAAAATCATCTTGGGCATTACGGCTCTCCTCGAGGCTCATTCGTTGCGCAGGCTCATGCCCACACCTCCACGACGAACGGTGCCGGCAGGAATCGACACCTGGCGCGAAAAAATTGAACCGGCCGGAGATTTTTTCAATCCGGCAACCAAACAGCTCTTGTCGAGAGGACGCGTCCTACCGCATTTCCAGCAGCAACGCGCGATGATCGGAAACCTCCGGCCTGGCCACGGCATCGAAGCGGATCACCTCGACATCCGGTGTCACCAGCATGTAGTCGGCAAAACGCCCCGGCTTTTCATAGTAGGAGGTGCGTGTGTCGGGATGTCCGCGCGATGTGATCAGGTCCGTCAGGCCAAGCTGGCCCAAAGCGCCGAACATCCGGCTGTCCGGCAAGACATTGAAATCACCGCACACGATCAGTCGCTCGTCGCGCCTCCAGACCCGTCCGATCAGCTCGATCAGTGCCTTGGTCTGCCCGTCACGCGCCGGCGTATCGCCCTTGCCCGCAACATCGCGCAGACCATGCATCTGCGCGATCGTCATTGAAAACCCGTCTTCATGGTTGAAAAGGCGAAGGCAATGAGCATTGCGGGCGCGCGGATGCGGCCCCCAACCATGAGGTGAAAACGCCCCATGCACAAAATCCTGCGCCTGGGCGATCACCGTCAGCGATGAGCGTATGAAGGTCGCGAGACCAAATTCCGAAGGCACGGCTCTGTCCCCGTCGAACAGGTCTCCCCGCGCGGTTGGGGCGAAAAAGCCGTCATGGCCTGGCAGCACGGCACGGATTTCATCGAACAGATTGGCCCGTTGTTGCAGTTCGACCCCGTGGTCCCGATAGGCCAGCCAGCCGGATGGAGACCCAGGCGTGCGTGCCACCTCCTGCAGGCAGATCACATCCGCATCGGCCTCGGTGAGATAGCGCATCAACGGCGCATGGAGCTGCCCACCCCAGGCGTTCAAGGAAACAATCCGCAGCACGGTCCACTCCAGCTGTCTTCAACACAAAACGAACCGCCCCAGCCGGAGCAGTCCGTTATCCCTGGCGTTACGCTCAGATCAGCGGCAATCGCCGTTGCCGATCACGCGAAACCCCTGCGCCTGCGCCGTGCAGGCGTTCGGGAATGTCTGTTCGCGCCGTCCTTGCCGGGCGCAGACCGGCGCAAACTCGCGGGTGCAGGCCTGAGGCCGGCGATCCGGATCGCGCGGCGGACGCATGCCGGAATCATCGACAGGCCGGTCGCTGCCGCGCGAGCATTCGCCGCGGCCGATGACACGGAACCCTTGGGCTTCGGCCATGCAGCTATTTGAAAATGTCTGCTCGCGCCGTCCCTGGCGGGCGCAGACCGGCGCATATTCGCGGGTGCAGACCTGGGGCCTGTCGCCGCCGAAATCAGGACGTTCAGGCCGGCATTCGCCTCGCCCGGTAATCCGGAAACCTTCCGCCCGCGCCTGGCAGGCATTTCCGAACGTCCGGCGATTGTTGCCGCGCTCACCGCAGACCGGATTATACTCCATCGTACACATTTGCGGCCTCGATGGTTCCGGGCGAGGATAGGGCCGCCCGCCGGGCTCATCGACGGCGACGGTGCATGCCGTCAGCAGTCCCAGCGCCATGAATGCCGCAAAACGGATTGCAACACGTTGAAAAACCGTCATTGGCAGTCCTCTCCCCTTTGGAACCCAGTATGCCGCTCCTGAACCGAACCGGCACCGTAACACATTGAACCACTGGATTATTCTGATGGGAAATAGCCCCGGGTCAAGCGCATCGTTACACCAACGACTGGAATCGCCCAAATCTCCAGATAGAAACAACGCATCACCACAACCGCCCAAAACAGAAAAAGCCCGCGTCCTTTCGAACGCGGGCAATCGGCATTTCCGTCTTTTTGAAAGTTCAGGCAGCGCGGCTGTAGCCCGTCTGCCTGTTGTCCGTGGAAAGGCGGAAGGTCTGCAGCAGGCTCTTCAGCTCGCGGCTCTCCTGCGCTAAAGTCTGGCTGGCGGCCGTCGTCTCCTCGACCATCGCGGCATTCTGCTGGGTCATCTGGTCCATGCTGTTGACGGCCGTATTGACCTCAGCAAGACCGGTCGCCTGTTCGCGGGCGGCGGTGGCGATCGAGGCGACATGTTCGTTCACCCGGTTGACCAGGCTTTCGATTTCCGTCAGCGCCTCGCCGGTCGAGCGCACCAGCGTCACGCCGGTCTCGACCTCGGTGGCGGAATTGCGGATCAGTTCCTTGATCTCCTTGGCGGCACCGGCCGAACGCTGCGCCAGCTCCCGCACTTCCTGCGCGACGACCGCAAACCCGCGGCCAGCCTCGCCTGCCCGTGCCGCCTCGACACCGGCATTCAGCGCCAGGAGGTTGGTCTGGAAGGCGATCTCATCGATAACACCGATGATCTGGCTGATCTTGGAGGACGAGCCTTCGATGCGCGTCATCGCGGCAATCGCGTTGCGGACGATATCGCCGGATTTCGCCGCGCTGCCCTTGGTCTCGTTGACCATTTCGCGGGCTTCAGCGGCCCGGTCGGATGCGCTTTTCACCGTCGAGGTGATCTCATCCAGGGCAGCCGCCGTCTCTTCAAGGGCGGCCGCCTGCTGCTCGGTGCGGCGCGACAGGTTGTTGGCGGCTTCGGAAATGTCGCCGGCACTGCCGTAAACCACTTCGGTCGACTGCGCGATCGACTGGATGACACCACGCAGCGCGGTCACAGCCGTGTTGAAATCCTCGCGCAGCTTGGAATATTCCGGGGCGATCCGGCCGATTTCCGCCGTCAGATCGCCACTTGCCAGCTTTTCAAGCGCACTGCCGACCGTCGTCATCGCGTCGGCCTGTGCCTGTGCGTTCGACAGTGAGCGATGCTCGTTGCTCAGACGCTCTTCGTCCAGCCGGGTCTGCTGCTCGGCCTCGCGGACACGAAGCCCGATGCGCTCCTTCACCGAATCCCGCAGTTCCACCAGCACAGCGGCCATCTGGCCGATCTCGTCCTTGCGGTCGTTTTCCGGAATGGCAGACGAGACATCCTCGTCGGCAATCGCCCGCATGGAGGTTTTCAGCCGCTCGATCGGGCCGACAACGCTGCGGACGATGGAGAAGGCGGCGAGCAGAATGACCAGAGCAGCAAAACCGCAAATCATCGCCACGCGGATCAGGCCGTCCTTGAACATCGCGGCAAGGTCATCGGCGTAGACGCCGGTACCGACAATCCAGCCCCAGGGCGCAAATCCGGCCACGTGCGAATATTTCAGCACCGGCTCGTCGGCACCGGGCTTCGGCCAGTAATAATCGACAAACCCCTTGCCTTCTGCCGCAACCTTCTTGGCAAACTCTACGAAAATGTGTTTGCCCGTCGGGTCCTTGTTATCCGTCTGGTCGGTACCATTCAGCGCCGGCTTGATCGGATGCATGATCATCATGCTCTTCATGTCGGTGATGAAGAAATAGCCATTGCCCTGATAGCGCATAGCCTGGATCGCCTCGATCGCCCGCGCTTGCGCATCGGCCTTCGACAGCGTTCCCGCCTGTTCCTGCTTGTAGTAGGTATCGAACACGGAGACCGCATTTTCGTTCATCGCTTCGAGCATGGCCTTGCGCTGCGCCACCAGCTTGTCCTGCTCCTGGAACAGCCCAAGCGTCATGACGGCCGCCATGGTCAGAAGTGCCAACCCCACCAGTGCATAAAGACGCACCGAAATTCGAAAATGTTTCATTGAGCCCAGTCCCCCTCATATTATCGAGGCACGATACCGGCCGGAATTTTCGAACTTCCTAACAAGAGACCACTAAAATTGACAGGACGGACCTTACCGTTTGTTTACCATCATGGATGAGCAGCGCAGCCTTCAAGGTTATTTCCCGCCGGGGTCTTTTCCGATCCATCCGCATCGGGTTACATCAGGACAAACGGAGAGCGACACAATGGCCAAACCCAACGGCGACCTCACCCTGCGCACCCTGGCCATGCCAGGCGACGCCAATGCCGCCGGCGACATCTTCGGCGGCTGGGTCATGGCGCAGATGGACCTGTCCTGCGGTATCCGTGCCGCCGAGCGGGCGCGCGGGCGCGTCGTAACCGCCGCCGTCAAGGAAATGGCCTTCGAAATGCCGGTGAAGATCGGCGATACGCTCTGCATCTATACCGATGTCGTCAAGGTTGGCCGCACGTCGATGACGCTGAAGGTCGAAGCCTGGGCGCAGCGCTATCTCTCCGACCGGATGGATAAGGTCACCGATGCGCTTTTCGTCATGGTGGCTCTGGATGAGAACGGTCATCCGAAGCCTGTCCCGCCGGAAGCCTGACCCCGCCCTCACAAAGGCCTGAGCCATGGACCAGCCCGTCGATCCGCAGATTTTCTCCCATATCCGCGTCGTCATGGGCATGGTCATCAGCCTGTCGATGGCCCGGCTGCTGACGGGCCTGGCGCTGTTCGTCCAGCATCCCGGCAAGACAAAAATCTACTGGCTGCACCTCGGCTGGGTGCTGTTCATGTTCCTGTTCCTGATCTATTTCTGGTGGTGGGAATACCGGCTGCATTCCGTGCCTGTGATCGATTTCAGCGTCTATCTCTTCGTCATCGCCTATTGCTGCATCTTCTTCTTTCTCTGCGTGCTGCTCTTTCCCACCTCGATGGAGGATTATAGCGGCTACGAACATTATTTCATGTCACGCCGCGCCTGGTTCTTCGGCTTCCTGGCGCTCGCCTACGCCCTCGATCTGGTCGACACCGCCGTCAAGGGAAAGGCCTATTTCCTGTCCTACGGGCTGGAATATCCGTTGCGAAACACTGTCTACATCGCGCTGTGCCTCGTCGCCGCCATCACGCCCAACCGGCGTTTCCACGCAACCTTCCTGATCGCCGGCCTCACCTACCAGGTCGTCTGGATTTTTCGCGCGTTCGATCTTTTGGATTGACCGGCGAGGCCCGGCGGCGCAAGCGAACCCGGCGCTTAGCCCGCTTGTGCCTTGAAGAGCACGAAAGACAACTCATTGCCCGTGTCAAAGGCTTGCGCTTTCGCAATTGCCTCTTCCAATGTCTTCCCGCCGTGCAACAGTTCGTAGAACAGGCCGTGCAGGAACAGGGGAACAGCCGATCCATCCGGAAAGTCTGAAGGCGCGGCATAGGCGCGCGCACCGGCTGCGATAAAGGCCTGCCCGAAAGCATCCGTTCCAGTCGCGCAGGCGGTACTGATCACTGTCTTTGCCGGCAACCGGATTGCGCCCGCCAGGGCATCGGCAGGCAGGCTACCGTCAATGAGCATCCCGGCGTCTATGTCGTCGACAAATTCGCCGAGCACGAAGCCATTCTCGTCACCATGTCCGGAAAGGATGACGTATTCGGCATCCTTCTCCTCCCGCTGCAGGCACTTGAGAGCATCGCCGGGCGTTCCGGGCAGATGCAAAGACACGGCCGCCCCAAGACTTTCCAAAATGGCGCGCAACAGCAGCGCCTCCGCCGAATCGCCAAGGGCAACGATCGCGACAGGTTTGCGGGGGTAGAAGAAGTTTTCATCAATCACGTGCGAAAAAACTCCCGGATAGGATTGATCAATCCGGCCGTTGATAGGGCAGATTCAGCCAGGGGAGAAGCCCCGCCATTGCGAGGTCCAGCAGTGGATTCGACGTTTCCCGTCATTGCCTGGCGTAGCGGCGGCGCGCCGGCCGCCTGCGCCGGTGATAACCGGCAACGGAAAAATCCGGCCGGTTGCACTCCCCCCACGAAAAAGCATTTCCCCGCGCACTCAATCTACAAAATAAATAAACTCTATAATCATAATAGATTTATCTAGCATGATCCCACATCACGCGGAAAACGCTTCCGCCAGCCATAAGAGGGATCCGATGCTCAACCTGACACGACGCCTGTTCGGCGCTGGCCTCATCGCCACCAGCCTGTTTGCGGCCTCCGGGCTCTCCGCCGCCGGCGTGGCCGCCGCCGAACTGACCGAATTCAAGATCGGTTATCAGAAGACCGGCCTGCCGGTCATCGCCCGCCAGCAGCAGATCATCGAAAAGGCGCTGGCGCCCAAAGGCGTCACCGTCTCCTGGGTCGAATTCACCGCAGGCCCGCCGCTGGTCGAAGCGCTGAATGTCGGCTCGATCAATGTCGGCTGGACCGGCGATGCGCCGCCCATTTTCGGCCAGGCCGCAGGCTCCGCCATCACCTATGTCGCGGCCCTCCCCTCCAACGGCGCCGGCGAAGCCATCTTCGTCAAGCCGGATTCATCCATCCAGTCGCTGGCCGATCTCAAGGGCAAGAAAGTCGGCGTCGGCAAGGGCACGTCCGCCCACAATCTTGTCGTCGCGGCACTCGAAAAAGCCGGCATCGATTTCAAGGACATCACCCCGGTCTATCTGAGCCCCGCCGATGCGGCCGCTGCCTTTGCCAGCGACAAGATCGACGCCTGGGCCGTCTGGGATCCCTTCTTCGCCATCGCCGAAACCCGCTACAAGCCACGCATTTTGACAACCTCGGCCGAGACCCTCAACGTCAAGACCTATTTCCTCGCCAATCGCGATTTCGCCAAGGACCATCCGGAAACGGTCACCACCACGATCGCCGCCCTGAAGGATGCTGCAGCCTGGGCCGATGCAAATCGCGGCAAGGTGGCGGAAGCGCTGCATGAGGTGACGGGTGTGCCGCTGGAAGCCCAGACAATCGCTGCCAACCGCACCGTCTTCGGCGTCGAACCGATTACGCCGGAGATCGTCGCCAGCCAGCAGCAGACCGCCAATCGGTTCTTCAAGCTCGGCCTGATTCCCAAGCAGATCACCATCGCCGATGCGGTCTGGACCGCGCCGACAAACTGAGTTCCTCCCAGGGAAACCGCAAGCGTGCCGGTCGTCAATCCGGACCGGCACGCGAAAATGGCTAGCGACGAAACAGAAAGGGCAGAGGATGAAATCCACCGGTCAATCGATCCTGCGCAATGGCACAGGCTGGCTTCTGCCCGCCCTCATCGTTCTTGTTTGGGAAATTGCCGCCCGCACCGGGCTGATCTCGCCAAATGTCATGGCGGCCCCCTCCGCCGTTGCCGAGGCCTTCTGGCGCTTGCTTCTGTCGGGCGAACTCGTCCGCAATATTGGCGTCAGCACCGCCCGCGCCCTCTCCGGCTTTGCTATCGGCGGCTCGATCGGCCTGATCTTCGGCCTTGCCAATGGTCTTTCCGGCCTGTCACGCAACCTGACCGACACGACGCTACAGATGGTTCGCAACATTCCGCATCTGGCATTGATCCCGCTGGTCATCCTCTGGTTCGGCATTGATGAGGAAGCAAAGCTCTTCCTCGTGGCACTCGGCGTGTTCTTCCCGATCTATGTTAACACGCTGCTCGGCATCCAGAGCGTTGATCCGCAACTGGTCGAGATGGGCCGCGTCTACGGCATGTCGCGCACCACGCTGTTCTTCCGCGTCATCCTGCCCGGCGCCCTGCCCGCCATCTTCGTCGGCCTGCGGTATGCGTTGGGGATCATGTGGCTGACGCTGATCGTCGCCGAAACCATCGCCGCCTCCTCCGGCCTTGGCTACATGGCCATGCAGGCCCGCGAGTTTCTTTTGATCGATGTCGTCGTGCTGTCAATCCTGATCTACGCCCTGCTCGGCAAGCTCGCCGATAGTTTTGCCCGGCTGCTCGAGCGGCTGACATTGCAGTGGCATCCCGTCTTCCAGACTGCCTGATTTTTCGCGAAACGAAACACGGAGTACCGGAAATGTCCGTCATCACCCTCGATCAACAGACCAAACCGGCCCGTCCGGTCAAGGAAACGGCAGAGGCACGCGCGCTGCGTGAAACGCCGCCCGGCCAGTGGTTTCCCTATGCCGCACCAAAACCGCGCGACCAAGACAACCGCGACGTCGCCTTTTCCTTTCGTGGCGTCAGCCGCAAGTTCGGCGACAAGACCGTTCTCGACAACATCGATCTCGATGTCCCCGCCGGCCAGTTCATCGCCGTCATCGGAAAAAGTGGCTGTGGCAAGAGCACGCTGCTGCGGCTGCTGACCGGTCTCGACAAACCGACCTCCGGCACACTGACGCTCAACAAGGGCGCGGAAGGTGAAAACCGCACCCGCATCATGTTCCAGGAACCTCGTCTTCTGCCCTGGGCCAAGATCGCCAGGAATGTTGAGGTCGGCCTGACCGGTATCGCCAAGGGCGCGGAGGCCCGCGAAAAATCGCTCGCCATTCTGAGCGAGGTTGGCCTTGCCGACCGGGCCGAAGAATGGCCGTCTGTCCTGTCCGGCGGCCAGCGCCAGCGTGTGGCCCTTGCCCGTGCGCTTGTAGCGCACCCCTATATTCTGGCACTCGACGAGCCGCTCGGCGCGCTCGACGCGCTAACCCGCGTCGAGATGCAGCATCTGCTCGAAAGCATCTGGCAGCAACAGACCTTCACAGCGGTTCTGGTCACCCATGATGTCGCCGAAGCCGTGGCGCTGGCCGACCGGGTCATCGTCATCGACCACGGCCGGATCGCGCTTGATTTCGATATCCCGCTTGAGCGCCCCCGCCGCCACGGTTCGCCGGAACTGGCGCGGCTGGAAGGAAAGATCCTCGATACGCTGTTCGGCGGCAGCGATTAATCGCTAGGCTCGGGCTTGGCGCAGAGCGGCGGCGACCTGCCTGCTGGCCCATTGAGCACAGACGGATACGGCGGACGAGACAAGAAATGCGATCTCGGCATTCTGCCTGGGCAGTAGCCAGACGAGGCAAAGGCAAAAGGCCGCGAACGAAAAGCGTCCCAGCACCATGCCGCGCAGCAGCCGGACAACGAAATCGGGACCATAGGCCCGCTGCGATGACACCGACAGGATCAGCCCCAGCAGCGGAAAAACCGTCAGAACGCCGCTCCATTGCGCGCCCAGCGAAGCCGACAGGACCGTCACCGCCAGCGTCAGAACAGCACCGGCAACCATGCGCATGATCAGATCAAGCCGGGTGATCGTTATCACCTTGGCGGTGGCGTTCGTGCGCGGCAGAAATGTTTGCGCGCAGATGACGCCGAGCAGCGCCATACCGAGTGCAACGGCCGGCGTTCCGGGCAAGCTCGTCAGGCCGAGGGCGGCGATGAACCACGCGGCAAGCCCCATCACGGCGGCAATGCAATAATGATACCAGCGGCAGGTCCAGGCGTAGGCGAGGTTGAAGGCCTCAGACGCGAAGATCGCCGACAGGGCAGCCGCGGCAGCGCCCACCCCGAAAATCGGCCCTTGCTCCAGCACCAGCAGATAGAGGATAGGCCCTGCCACGATCGGCAGACCGGCAAGCCAGCCCGCCACTGCCGGCCCCCAGCGCACGGCCGCCATCGAAACGGCAAGCAAAAAGAAGGGTACCAAGGTCAGTTTCAAGAGCAACATGTCAGTCCCGTTCATTCCCGTCTGCATGTCCGATGGCTCGGCGCCCGGCGCATCACAGCCTTCAGCCGCGTCATCGAAGGACGGCGCCAAAACCAGACACGCGCAATGCGGTCGCGGCCCCAAAATGTCAATCCGCGAAAACTGCCTCCGAAAAGCCCATGGTGCCCATTGCCCGCCACCGGCAAGACGCCCTATGAACCCGGTCACACGGGATTGCTGAAAGGGAACCGATGACCGCTGTTACGCCTGGCACCACAACACGGCCACCGCGCCTTTTCTGGCGCCGCGCCGTCGCGTTTGTTGTCGATCTGGCGGTTTTCTACAGCATCCTGATGATGCTGGCGCTGCCGCTGCAGGCCGTCACGGGCTGGAATCTCGGTTTCTACATCGGACAATCGACGACATGCGAGGTCACCACCGACAGTCCGTTGATCGGAGAGGTCGAAGCAGGATGGCCACTGGCGGATGGCGAAACCCGAACAAACCAGATCTGTATCAATTCCAGCATCGGCATGCAGCAGCGCTTCTTCATATCGACGGTGACGAGATCCGCAGACGCAACAGGTTCCAGCCGCTTCGTATCGATAGAGATCGATGAGACTGGCAAGGCCATCCCGCTGGATATTTCCGGAGCGAGCACCGCATCGAACATCCTGCTCCAGCTGTTGTTCCTGGCGCTGTTCGTTCTGGCAACCGCCAGAATGACGGCGGCGGGCCGCAGGACGCCTGGAAAAGCCATTCTGTTCCTTCGCATCGTCGCTGCCAGGCAAGCAATCCCCTCCTTCAGGCAATGCCTGACGAGGGAGGTCTGGAAGTTCCTGCCGTCATGCCTTCTCGGCATCGCCGTCACCGTTCACGCCGCGCGCAACCTGCCCGGCGTGTCGACGCTGGCCTCCGGTGAGTTCGCCGATGTCGTCCGTGCCGCCCGCGACATGCAGCTGCCGGATTTCAGCGCCTTGCTGACCGTTGGCCTGATCGCGTGGCTGCTCGGCGCACTCTGGTGGTTCGGCCCGTTCATCCTCTGGCGCGGCCAGACCCTCTACGACCGCATCGTCGGTTGCTTCGTCATCCGCTCGGATGATGGTTCGGCGGCGGTTGAGGCTGTCAGCCTTTGAACACGAAGGCCGCGCCGCCGGCGATCATGCAGAAACCGATGGCATGGTTCCAGGTCAGCGATTCCTTCAGCCAAAACACCGAGAAACCAGCAAACACCACCAGCGTGATGACCTCCTGCATGGTCTTCAGCTGCGCCGCCGAATAGACCTCGTGGCCAATCCGGTTGGCCGGAACCGCCAGGCAATATTCGAAAAAGGCGATGCCCCAGCTGGCGATCACGGCCATGTAGAGCGGCGACGACGTATATTTCAGATGGCCGTACCAGGCGAAGGTCATGAAGACATTCGACAGGATGAGCAGCACGATCGGCAGCACGGCGGCCGTATTCAGCGAAAAAGGCATTTCGAATCCCTGGAAAGATGGGTTGGCGAGATGCGCAGCATGTACCGCCAATCCGCCACCATTCAAGCCGGGACCGCCCGCCGCCACACAGAAAACCGGCCGGACCGGATCTCGCGAACAATCCTGTCAGAAACTGGCAGTAGCCACCTCCCCGTTGCCTTTTTGTACTCCTCTCCCCTTCACTTTCCGCCGGACTCTCTCCATATTCCCCGCATGTCGAAAGCACCGAAAAAAACCACAGGCTTCGAAGAAGCTCCCCAGGCCTCATTCGAAGGCGCTCCTGCCGGTTCCCTGTCGTCCAATGTCGCCGACTGGGCCGAAGAGCTGCAGCGCATGGCCGAGGCCGAGACGATCGAGACCCGCCACGACGTCGCTTCCAAGGCCGGCAAACACCGCAAGAAGGTGGAGATCGCCGCCCAGAAGGCAAAGCAGGAAAAGACCAGCAAGGACGGGGTGAGCGCCAGCCGCTCCGCCCGCGGCACCTCGATGGGTGGCACGTCGGACCCGAAGACCCGTGCCGCCGCCGGTCTTAATCCCGTCTCCGGCCTCGATGTCGCGCTTGAGGATGCCGAAAAATTCATGTCCGGCAGCGGCGTCACCGCCACCGTCGAGGCACTGTCGGCGCTGATCGAGAGCGGCAACCCGCTGTTCAAGGACGGCAAACTGTGGACGCCGCACCGCCCCGCCCGCCCGGAAAAATCCGAGGGCGGCATCGAGATCGTCATGAAGGCCGATTTCGAGCCCGCCGGCGACCAGCCGACCGCCATCAAGGACCTCGTCGAGGGCCTGTCCAACGGCGACCGCTCCCAGGTCCTGCTCGGTGTCACCGGCTCCGGCAAGACGTTCACCATGGCCAAGGTAATCGAGGCCACCCAGCGCCCCGCCGTCATCCTGGCGCCGAACAAGACGCTGGCGGCCCAGCTCTATTCCGAGTTCAAGAACTTCTTCCCCGACAATGCGGTCGAATATTTCGTCTCCTACTACGATTATTACCAGCCGGAAGCCTATGTGCCGCGCTCCGATACCTTCATCGAGAAGGAGAGTTCGATCAACGAACAGATCGACCGCATGCGCCACTCGGCAACCCGCTCGCTGATCGAGCGCGACGACGTGATCATCGTCGCCTCGGTCTCGTGCATCTACGGTATCGGCTCGGTCGAGACCTATACCGCCATGACCTTCCAGATGACGGTCGGCGACACGCTCGACCAGCGGCAGCTGCTCGCCGATCTCGTCGCCCAGCAATACAAGCGCCGCGACATGGATTTTCAACGCGGCAGTTTTCGCGTGCGCGGCGACACGATCGAGATCTTCCCCGCCCACCTTGAGGATGCCGCGTGGCGTATCAGCATGTTCGGCGACGAGATCGACAGCATCACCGAATTCGATCCGCTGACCGGCCAGAAGACCGACGACCTGAAGAGCGTCAAGATTTACGCCAATTCCCACTATGTGACGCCGCGCCCGACGCTCAACCAGGCGATCAAGTCGATCAAGGAAGAGCTGAAACTGCGCCTGGCCGAGTTGGAAAAGGGCGGCCGCCTGCTCGAAGCCCAGCGGCTGGAACAGCGCACCCGCTACGACATCGAGATGCTGGAAGCCACCGGTTCCTGCGCCGGCATCGAAAACTATTCGCGCTACCTCACCGGCCGCCAGCCCGGCGAGCCGCCGCCGACTTTGTTCGAATATATCCCCGACAACGCGCTGCTGTTCATCGACGAGAGCCACGTCTCCGTCAGCCAGATCGGCGGCATGTACCGGGGAGACTTCCGCCGCAAGGCGACGCTGGCCGAATACGGTTTCCGCCTGCCATCCTGCATGGACAACCGTCCCTTGCGCTTCGAGGAATGGGACGCCATGCGCCCGGACACCATCGCGGTCTCGGCGACGCCGGCGGCCTGGGAGCTGGAACAGTCCGGCGGCGTCTTTGCCGAACAGGTCATCCGCCCCACAGGCCTGATCGATCCGCCGGTCGAGGTCCGCTCGGCCAAGACCCAGGTCGACGACGTCTTGGGCGAAATCCGCGAGACCGCCCAGGCCGGTTACCGCACGCTGGTCACCGTGCTGACCAAGCGCATGGCCGAGGACCTGACCGAATATCTGCACGAGCAGGGCATTCGCGTCCGCTACATGCACAGTGATATCGACACGCTGGAGCGCATCGAGATCATCCGCGACCTGCGCCTCGGCGCTTTCGACGTGCTGGTCGGCATCAACCTGCTGCGCGAAGGCCTCGACATTCCCGAATGCGGCTTCGTCGCCATCCTCGATGCCGACAAGGAAGGTTTTCTGCGCTCGGAAACCTCGCTCGTCCAGACCATCGGCCGCGCGGCGCGAAACGTCGACGGCAAGGTCATCCTCTATGCCGATCAGATCACCGGATCGATGAAGCGCGCCATGGAGGAAACCTCCCGCCGCCGCGAAAAGCAGGTGGCCTACAATGAGGCCAATGGCATCACGCCGGAATCGGTGAAAGCCCGCATTTCCGACATCCTCGATTCGGTCTACGAGAAGGATCATGTCCGCGCCGATATCGGCATCAAGGGCGTCAAGGGCGGCGTCACCGACCTGGTCGGCAACAACCTCGCCGCCCATCTCGAAGCGCTCGAAAAGCAGATGCGCAACGCCGCCGCCGACCTCGACTTCGAAACCGCCGCCCGCCTGCGCGACGAAATCAAGCGCCTCAAAGCCGCCGAACTCGCCGTCATGGACGACCCGATGGCACGCCAAGAGGCGCGGGCGATGGAGGGATCGGGCAAGAAGGGCAAGGCAAACTCGCTCGCCTCCCTCCCCCTTGTGGGGAGGGTTGGGGAGGGGCAAGCCCCACCCACGGAAACCGCCGCAAACACCCCTCCCGGCCCTGCGGGCCAAACTCCCCACAAGGGGGAGGAAAAGAGCCTCTTCGCCAAACCCTCGCTCGACGACATGGGTCCGGGCACCGACATGACCCGCCCGGCCCGCAAACCGGCGGAGGGGCAATCCGGTTTCCGCAAGCCCGACCTTGACGAGATGGGTCGCGACATCGCCACACCCGACCGCAAGGAGACCGGGCTGTTCCGCAAGAACAGCCTCGACGAAATGACCGTCGGCCGCACCGAAAAGCCGCTCAACACCCGCGGCACCCTACCGGAAAAGCCGGTGACGGAATCTGGAAAACGCTTCTCGCCGCTGCTGGAAGGCCAGCCGGAAAAGCGTGATCCTTCCTCCTCGCCCCAACGGGGAGAGGATAGTTCGCCCCAAGAGGCAAAGCCGATTGGTTCGGCGAACTTGGTGAGGGGGGCCGACGACCCAAAACCCTTCATCCGCGCCAAATCCGGCGCCGGTTCCTACGAGGATGCCGGCGACCTCAAGCGCCAGAAGAAAACCAAAGGCAAGACCGGCCGCCCCGGCCAGTAATACCCTCCCCTCGAGGGGGAGGGTCGGCGCTCCGCGCCGGGGTGGGGTGACCACCAAACATACGGGGTAATCTCCCCCCTTGTGGGGGAGATGTCGGCAAAGCCGACAGAGGGGGGTGCCGCCCCGCATATTCCGGACCCACGCCGAGACGCCCGCAAGGCCCCGCCCGCTCCCTCTTCTCCCCAGCGGGGAGAAGGTGGCCCGCAGGGCCGGATGAGGGCCCCACAGGCACCTATTCTGCCGCACCGCCCCCTCATCGCCTCGCCTCCGCCCGGCACGTCTCCCCGCTGGGGAGAAGTGGGACACGCCAGCCACATCTCCAACAATGCCGCATGGCCAGACCACAACAAACCGTGATCCCCCGCAGGGGGATGGGAAAGCCGAAGAAGTTTCCGCCCGTTCCCTCTTCTCCCCACCGGGGAGAAGGTGGCCCAACGGGCCGGATGAGGGGGCCGCACGCACCCTTTCTGCCGTGCCGCCCCTCATAGTGCGCCTCAACGCCGCAAAGCGCGCGCCCACCCCGAGACACCCGCAAGATCCCGCCCGCTCCCTCTTCTCCCCGCCGGGGAGAAGGTGGCCCGCAGGGCCGGATGAAGGGGCCAAGCGCTCAGAATGTGCCGCACCGCCCCCTCATCGCCTCGCCGTCGCTCGGCACTTCTCCCCGCTGGGGAGAAGAAGGAAACCGCCGCCTGCCGCGCACCAGCCATCCCCCCAAAAATGCCCCATGGCCAGACCACCGCCCATCGGCTACTGCTCAAACACACCACAGCCGCCAAAGGACCTGCCATGCGCCTGCCCGCCCTCCTCCTCTCCGCCGTACTCGCCCTGTCAACGCTTCCCGCCATGGCCGCACCCTACAAGACCCCGGAGGCCCTGCTTGAGGCGCTCTACAGCTACGACACCGCCAGAACCGCCGAAAACGCCCCCTCGCCCTACGCGCCGTTCTTCTCCGACCAGTTGAACGCCCGCTTCCAGGAAGATGCCGACGGCACAGCGGCCGGCGATGCCGGCACCATCGATTTCGACCCGGTGATCTCAGGCAATGACGGCCAGGCCACCGATGTCGAAATCGGCCAGCCGGCCGTCATCGACGATACCGCCGAAGTCGAAGTGACGTTCCGGAATTCCGGACCGGTGACGCTGTTCTACACGCTGGTCAAGGAACACGGCGGCTGGAAAGTCGACGACATCGCCGACCAGCAGGGGGAATATCCGTGGAGCCTGAGCGCGTTGTTTGATGGTGCGCGGTAGAGTAAAAATCCCAACCGGCTGGCCTTTTCGAATCCAATTATCGCCAGAGCCATATTAGCTATCCCACCAACGAATTCCAAAATTAGTTGAAAAAAAATAGTTGCCCACAACCAAAACGCTATTATCTTAATCGAATAGAAATGCGGAAAGATTCGTTAATATGCTTGAAACAAATAAAATTGATGACTTTGCAGCAACGTTAGAAGAAGCCACTAGATCAACACGCGAAGGTGTAAAATATTTTATTGAGCCAGCTCAGGGCACTCTATCACGCGCGAAAAGTAAACGGCACCATCTGATATTTGGTCGCAGGGGCTCAGGAAAATCGAGTCTCTTAAATAAACTTGTAAGTGAGTTCAATTTATCGAGAACTCCCGTCGCCTATATCGATTTGGAAACCTTTAAAGGACACAGCTATCCTGATGTTTTGGTGAGCATTCTAATAAAAACTCTCTCATCATATGAAAAATGGATGGAAACGGCGGCTATATTACCTGGTTCAAAACAATCTTTCTGGGAAAAACTATTTGGTAAAAAACCAACAAGAAAGGCATTGGACAAGGGTGAGGTAGCAAAAGTTTCTAATTCTATAAACAAAATCAAAGTTGAGTTAGAGCATCTCTTGTCTGAGGCAGAAACAATTGATCGCACCAGAACAGCGCGCCAATCCCTAGCAAAGGGAGGCGAAGGAACCGCTTCGCTTGATGGCCCCTCAAGTAACCTATCTGCAAAAGCCACAATTTCCAAAGAGACAGAAAAGGAAATAGTGGATACTTATGAAAACAAGAAGATAGAGATTCTTCACAGAAGAATTTTGGAATTCAAAGATTTATTTGAGAAAATATCTGCATGTGCAGATGGATCATCATATATTCTCCTTGATGATCTTTATCACATAAGAAAATCTGATCAAGCAATGGTTATTGATTAATTTCATAGAATAACCAAAGGAACAGATACATGGCTAAAAATCGGGACTATCAAGCACAGAACCAAATGGTACACAACCGGAACACAAGCAATAGGTGTAAAACTTGGTGATGATGCAGACGAAATTGACCTAGACGTCACACTTGAGAGGTATGATCTTACCAAAAAGTTCTTAATTAGGATACTAGAGCAATTTTGCGTGCAGTATGATTCCAAGGTCAGCGACATACTTTCAGATGGCGCTAGAGATCGATTAGTTTTGGCTAGTGGGGGCGTTGCAAGAGATTTTCTAAGTTTAACTCGACGCTCAATCGATGTGGCGAGACAGCGGTTGGCAGGTAATGATAGATTTCGAGGCGAGCGGATTTCTGCAGAGGATGTAAACAAGGCCGCCGGTGAACTTGATTCATTTAAACAGGAAGATTTTCAGTTTGATACATCACCTGACGAGTCGAGAGGTTTGAGGGCAGAGTTTGAGAAAATTCGGAATTTTTGCCTAGAGAAAACAAATACAAACTGCCTTTTGGTAGACAAAGAATCCTCGGAGAAGTTTGTCTTTCCAATAAAGGAACTTGTTGATCTAAAATTTTTACATCACATAAGCTCCAGAGTTACCGTACGAGATCGGAAGGGAAAGATATATGATGCTTATATGCTTGATATCAGCCAGTATTCTGGGGAAAGAAAAAGAAGAAATTTTGAAATGATAAAATTTTGGGAAAGAGAAGGAGATAGCGACCTTCGAAAAGGCAAGTTAGTTTACAGTTAAACATTCGGAGACAAAGACGCGTGAGATCATAACGTTTCGCCTCGGGAACCCTGTTGTTTGCAACGCGGAATCGACCCTCCCTCCGTCATTCCTGTGCCTGTCACAGGAATTCAGTGCGCCGTGTCCACAGCGCGCAAGACCCTTTCTAATACGCGAAACAAAAGAGCGCCTTCACGGCGCAGACGCGCCGTGGCTGGATTCCTGTGACAGGCACAGGAATGACGGAGGCGAGGACAGCGCCCCAATTTCCCGACCGGCAACGGGGATAAATTTCTGCTCGAAAGACGCGGCATCACCACCTCCCCTCGGTGAGAGAGCGCGCAAAATCAACCCCTTACCCAAATGCCACCTGCGCAATCCCGCTCCCCACCACACCCACAAAATCCCCGCCCCCAAAACCCGTGCCATACTTCTCCCGTTCCGCCGTGGATACACTGCCAGCCGTGGCAGCGAGGCGGGGCCGGCGCCGGGTTTGAGGAAAGGACGGACATCCTCCTATCCGGGGTTCGCGGAAAATGCTCTCCCTCCGGCGACACGGGGAGAGGCAAGGGTTTTTCCTTGTCTCTTGAAGCCCGAAAGAGCGCGCCGGGCGTGCCTGTGCGGCACACAGGGTGGGTGAGCGGGTGGTTTCGCCGGGTGTAACAACCCGGCGGCGGCCGGGTGGAGCGTTGCTGATAAATTGGTTCAGCCGGGGTCCATCGGGTCAGACGAACACCGTCTGTCTCACCACCGCAGAGAGACCCAAGTCGCGGGCAAAAACCGCCGAACGGGGCGCTGAGAGGTGTCACTTTTTACCATCAAACGCGGCAGCTTTCAGCGCCCCGTCCTGCCTTCAAACCACGGCGGCATTTTTTTCGCGCGTGAATGCGAGCGCGTGGCCGGCAACACAGTCAAAGGAGAAGAGACATGCCCCTTCCCGTCCACACACGGCTGATGGCCCGCACCGCCGAGATGCTGGCCATGCCGCATCTGGCCTGCCGCCGCCGCGACTGCCGCCGCAAGAACACCTGCTTCTGGCATTTCAAAAACAGCGGCGAACCCTGCTGCCTGCACAATCTGACCGCAGCACAGCGCGAGGTTTTCGATGAATTTTACCGCGAGGCCCTGATCATCCTCGAATATGGCGGCCATCAGGGCCTGACATACACCTGGGGCAATCCCGGGAAGCGGGCTTTTCTGGACGTCTGCGTCGAACTCGCCCGCACCGCCGTCCCGCCCCACGACAAACGCCGCTTCGACGCCTTCCGCCGAGACCGCGAAACAAGCGTCGCACGCACGGAGCCAGCAGCGAAATGAACAAGGACGGGAGCCACCGCGGACACTTGCCGCATGTCACAGAGCCTCACTCTCCGTCATTCTCGCCCATGTGGCGGGAATCCAGCCACGGCGCGTCTGCGCCGTGAGAAACCCCTTGCGCGCGCCCAAGGTGTCCTGCGCCCCGCCGGCGCGTCGTGAAAGGGCGCATTCAATCCCACACACAAGACGTCGTGCGCGCAGAGACCAGCGAGACCGTTTTATGGTTAGCGAAACGTTTACCGTCACCCCCTATGGTTGCTATTCAAACTTGGAGCAGGCACGTGGGTTTCGACGGCAAGACATTGCATTATCAATATTATTTCTATGGTCCCGACCGCACCATCGAAGAACAGAAAACGCGCCCCGAATGGGGCTCCGATACCTTGATCAACGGGCTGACGACAATCAAAGGACTGACATCAGGCAGCGCCGAGCTCTTCAAGATGACCGTGACCAACACCGCGATCGGCTTCGATTTCGACAAGACGGTTCTCTGGAAAACCGGTTACACCGTCGGCAAGAAGAACATCTCCGCGCAGTTCAACGGCGCCGTCTTCGAGGACCTGAACAACGCGATCGCGCCGATCATCGGCGTCACCCTCAAGACCAATATCATCGCTCTGAAAGCCAACGACATCACCTTCAGCGAGAACAGGATCGCCATCGACTTTCAAGGCATGTCGACCTTCGACGATTCCTCCCTCATTCTCAACGTGATCTTCCGGACCTCCTCCAGCGGCGCGATCACCTACCAGGCGAAAAACGACGCCGTCTTCATCCGCGGCCAGGCCGCAGCCGACAAACTGTTCGGTGGCGCCGGAAACGACATCTTCGAAGGCGGCAAGGGAAACGATATTCTCAAGGGCGGCGCAGGCGATGACAGCCTCAATGGCGGCGCCGGTTTCGACGATCTCTATGGCGGCGCCGGAAAGGACGTCTTCGTCTTCAAATCGGTAAAGGACCTCGGCCTTTCGAAGGCTGCAACCGATACGATCTTCGACTTCACCCGCGGCGACAAGATCGATCTGTCGGCCATTGACGCCAGCACGAAAGCGATTGGTGACCAGTCCTTCGCCTTCATCGCCACCAAGGCCTTCTCGGGCCGGGCTGGCGAACTGCGCTACGAAAAAAACGCGTCAGACACGTATGTCTATGCCGATATCAACGGCGACAGGAAGGCCGATTTCGTCCTGCATCTCGACGACGCACTATCGCTGTCGAAGGACATGTTCATTCTCTGAATTCGGCAGGGGGAGGAGAAAACGGCGCCCTATTCCGCCGCCTTCACCTCTTCCAGAAATTCCAGCTCGTAGGAATAGCCTTCGAGCAGCGTATAGGCCTGCTCGGTCGCCTCGATCTGCGATTCGGCGCTGCGGATCGCCTCGGCGATCGATTGCGAGCGGGTGCGCAGCATCGAGCCGAGAATGTCGGCGGCCGGGCGGCGGCCGAGACGGTCGAGATGCTGGCGCACGCGGGCGCGGTGGCGCTCCAGCTCGAGAATGTGAAAGCGGCTCTTGACGATATCGTCGGAGAGTCTGCGGCGCATGGCGGCGACGGGATCGAAACTGCCGGGCTCGCGCTCGTCGAGGATGAAGTCGCTGACCAGCGTTTCCAGCTTCAAGATGCCCTGCAGGTCGCGTGGATCGGCCAGCTGCGGGTCATAGCCGGTATTGTCATAGACCTTGCGGCGCACCGGATCCTTCAACAGGTCGTAGCAGGCCTGCAGCCGCCCAAACGCTTCGGTATCGCCGCCACTGTCGGGATGAGCGGCCTTCACCACCTTGCGATAGGCCACCTTGATCGCCTGCTCGTCGGCATCGCGGGCAATTCCAAGCGTTTCATAGGGGTCGATCACGGCAACACCTCGCAGTCCAGCATTCGTCACTTCATCCCTGACCTAACCGTTCGCCCATCCCGCATCAACCCAAAAGCGGATGCGGCGTGGGCGCCCCTTAATCGGACATTGCCGGGACCAAATTGGGGCAGGATCGCGACGGTGCGCGGTTTTCCCCGGCCGGGACCGTGGCGGCGCGCAAAACCCGGCGGATGTGCCGCCCTGGTGCACCGCGCCGCCAGTACCGACAGGCGGTTGAGTGCAAAGGATTAAACGCTTGCTATTTTCTTTTTTTGCTGCAAATATTTTCCGCGTTCGGGCGTTTGCATCCCGGAGACTGGACTGGCTGTATGGTCCCGGAGAAATCCGGGCGTGCCGAAAGGCACTGTAGACGTTCTTTCCCCGTTATCGACTTCTCCGACTGGCTTTCCGGAATAAAGACAAAACCGGAAAGAAAAACGTCTCCACCCTGGCAGGGGTGAGGACACATCATTAAGGGAAAAAGGACTTCTCCCATGGCCACCAAGGGCACCGTAAAATTCTTCAACCAGGACAAGGGTTTTGGTTTCATCACGCCGGAAGGCGGCGCAAAGGACGTGTTCGTACACATCTCCGCGCTGCAGGCCGCTGGTCTCCAGACCCTGAAGGACGGCCAGCAGGTCACCTTCGACACCGAGCCGGATCGCATGGGCAAGGGCCCGAAGGCTGTCAACATCCAGGCTGACTAAGCCTCGATCTGACCGCTTGCGATGACTGAATTGAACGGCGTCCCTCGGGGCGCCGTTTTTTTTGCTGAACGATCGTCCCCGCCGCCAAAATCCGTGCCATGATGATCATGGCGGCAGGAAGCGAGAAAGCGGGCCGTCCCCGCGTCGTCGGTAAGGCTTTACGCCCGCGTGATGGCCGCCGTTTGTGATGCCCGAGGTTTACGCGGGACCTTTTTACTCAGCCGCCTGCTTTGCCTCGGCTGCAGCAAAGATCGCATCGAAGGCCGCCGCGATGACCTCCGGTCCGGCCCCTGCCCGCGTCGCATCGGCCGACAGGATCTGGCGGAATCGCCGGGCGCCCGGCCAGCCCTGGAAAAGCCCGACCATATGGCGGGTGACATGGATCAGCCGCCCGCCGGACGCGATATGCCCGGCCGCATAGCCCATCATCGCCTCGCGCACCCCGGCCCAGAACTCCAGCGACTGCCGGTGGCCATTGGCCGTAAACACCTCGCCGCCGGAACCGGCTGGGCCAGCGCCGGTCAACGGATGCGGAAAATACCCATCCACGGCCGTCAGCATGGCGCTATCGTGATAGGCAGCCCGCCCGAGCATGACCCCATCCAGAACAGCGCCTTGATTCAGCTCGTCAACTGCCTGATTCAGATTGCCAAGACCGCCGTTGATCCCGATGAAAAGATTGGGATTCTCCGCCTTGAGCCGATGAACCAGCGGATAATCCAGCGGCGGAATATCGCGGTTCTCCTTCGGCGACAGCCCCTGCAGCCACGCTTTTCGCGCATGAACCCAGACGGCGTCTGTTCCGGCCTGCACGACCCGCGAGACCAAATCGCGCAAGGCAATCTCCGGATCCTGGTCATCGACACCGATCCGGCATTTCACCGTCACAGGAATGGACACCGCCGCCTTCATCTTCGCCACGCAGTCAGCCACCACGGAGGGCTCACGCATCAGGCAGGCGCCGAATGTGCCAGACTGGACACGATCCGAAGGGCAGCCGACATTGATATTGATCTCGGCATAACCGAACTGTTCGCCAATCCGCGCAGCCTCGGCCATCTTGACGGGATCGTTACCGCCCAACTGCAGGGCAACCGGATGCTCGACTGCATCAAACCCCAGCAACCTCTCCCGGTCACCGCGCAGGATCGCCTCGGAGACGATCATCTCGGTGTAGAGCAACGCATGCCTGGAAAGCTGCCGGGCCAGAAACCTGTAATGCTTATCCGTCCAATCGATCATCGGGGCGACAGCGAACACGGGCGCTCCGAAGTAACCCGCAGCGGCGTTCGTCAATGCCGGGATCGCTACATTGTCCATCAAAAATACTTTCATCCCCGCACGTCCCGGCGGTGGTACATTGTGGTGGAGAAACAGGCGCAAGCGGAGAAGCTCTCACGGCTCAAACGGCCTAACCAATTGCGGCCTTATACAGCGGCAAGGTTTTGAAAGCGAGATGGAACTTTTGGAAGGCTGCTGGACTGTTTCTAAAAGAAAGAATGAAGCTGCGCCGCAGACAATAAGGCGGGCGCCGAAAGAAGAAATGCACACTGGAAACCTGATGTTCAGCAACAGCAGGCAGGGCACCATATCGGCAGGCACCAGCACCAAGCTCTGCGCCAACTGCGCAGTTAAGGCCTGACGAGACCCTATTTGAGATGGATCAATGCGCCTGCAACTTGGCCTCTTGCGCGGCGGCGATGAAAACCTCTCGCGCCTCTTCCGGCGACTTGCGGCCGTCGATGGCGGCACGGCAGAAGCTTCTCGCAGCAACGTAGCGCGGACCACGAAGATCGGGCCAGGTGTCCATCAGGCAGATGAGGGCATCGAACGGTCCGAAAACGATCTTCGAACCTTTATGCTCGAACCCGACTTCCACGGGATTGGACCATTTGGCATTTGGCATGAGCGTCTCCTCCGAATGTCTTGCCAGACCATAACGGCAAGATAACCCATTTGGTTCCCGTTGGGCAGAGTGCCAAACGAAAAAAGCCTGCCGCGGGAGGAGGTGCGGCAGGCTTCTGAAAATGACCCACGGCCGGGAGGAGGTGGCCGCTGATCGATCGCAGCTCTTCGGGAGGAGGTGAATCGCTGCGATGGATGGAACAATAATGCTGCGATGCACAAAAATCAATTAAAATCTGACGCAATGCAACCGTTACCAGTAACGTCTTCGTGTAGACTCGGCGCTGGAGGCGGTGCCGATCAGATAGCCTGCAACGAAAGCGGCCGCTCCGAAAACAAGAAAGGCCGCGCTGGTCGCGGACGGATGCTCCTGAGCGCTCTGCGCCACGGCCGAGGCCTCATCGCGGACATAAGCCGCCGCCTGTTTCGCCTTGGCGGTTACGCCGCCAGTCTCTTTGAGTTCGCCGGTAAAACCGGTCCGCAAGTTCTTGATGTTCGCCATCTCAGGCTCCTTTTGCTGTCGCGAACACAACACCTAGGCAGAGCGATTGTTCCAATTCGGAAATGCTTGAAACAACCAGATGCGAATACGCGTTCAAAAGGTCAAAAAAGAAGGGTGCTCCATTCCGGCACAAATTAAAGCAACTGCTAAAAAATCACTGTTGCGATTTCTTCATGTGTGGCATGCTAATAGCTGAGGTGCCTCATAAAAACCAATTTCGGAGTAGCTACTGCAGCCCAGAATCAAAAAAATAAAGAGACGGGAGAGAACACATGGTAGAGGAAAATCTATACCGCATCGTTGAAGTCAGTCTGAAGCGTGGCAGCGACCGTCGCGACGTTGGCATCATGACCGTACGTCAAGCACTCGAACTTCCGGACGTCCCCAGCCTCGAATACACGCACCCCGAATTCAATTCGCGGGCAGACAGCCAGTTTCTGACACGCGACCAGCTTCAGGCTTACGTCTGCAGCTGAGGCCGCTTTCCCCACCCGGTTATGGGGTGCTATCGTCCAGCATTCGCAATTTGGATGTCTGGATATCGATGACAACTGTAATCCCCCTTCCCGCGCCGGTGCTTTTGCCGGTGGTGAATTCCGAGCAAACCTTTCCGGTCCGCCGCGTCTATTGCGTCGGGCGCAATTATGCCGCCCATGCCATCGAGATGGGGCATGATCCGGACCGGGAACCACCCTTCTTTTTCCAGAAGAATCCGGACAACCTTGTCCATGGCAATGCGTTCCCCTACCCGCCTCTTACATCCGACGTGCATCACGAAGTCGAGCTGGTGATCGCACTGAAGCATGGTGGTGATGCCATTGAGGCTGCAGACGCGCTTGACTGCGTCTACGGCTACGCTGTCGGCATCGATTTCACCCGGCGCGACCTGCAGGCGCAGGCAAAGGCGGCCGGCAAACCCTGGGCTGCGGCAAAGGCCTTCGAACATTCGGCGCCGGTATCGCAGATTGTGCCGGCGCAAGCGATCGGGCATCCCGTCGATGGCAATATCTGGCTGAAAATCAACGGCGAGACCAAGCAACAGGGCGATCTCAATCAGATGATCTGGAAAATACCGGAGATCATCGCCGAACTGTCAAAACTGTTTACGCTCGCCGCCGGCGACATCATCATGACGGGCACCCCGTCGGGCGTCGGTCCCGTATCGCGAGGCGACACAGTATCGTGCGGCATCGATGGCGTCGCGACGCTGACCGTTGCGGTCGTTTAAGGGGGAACCATGCCGCTTTATGCTCTTGGGGCCACCCGGCCCGCTGTGCCGCCGGAAGATCGCTATTGGGTTGCGCCTGATGCGCACGTCATCGGTCAAGTCGAACTGGGCGACGATGTCGGCGTCTGGTTCGGCGCGGTGCTGCGCGGTGACAACGAACCGATCCGCATCGGCGCCCGCACCAATATCCAGGAGGGCGTGGTCATTCACGTCGATCCGGGACTGCCCGTGACTATCGGCGAAGGCTGCACAATCGGCCACCGCGCCATCGTGCATGGCTGCACCATCGGCGACAACTCGCTCATTGGCATGGGAGCAACGGTGCTGAACGGCGTCGTCATCGGGAACAACTGCCTGGTCGGCGCCAACGCACTGGTGACGGAAGGCAAGGTCTTTCCGGACAATTCGCTGATCGTCGGGGCGCCGGCGAAAGCCATCCGGCTGATGGACGATGCCGCTGTCGCCGGACTGCGGAAATCGGCTGATGGCTACGTCAAAAAATGGCAGTTGTTTGCAACCAGCCTTTCCGTCATCGAATAGGTGGCGCCGGAATTGCGCTGTGTTTGAACCGGGTTCTGTGCGGAACCCGGTTCAAACAATCGTGCTCTTATTCAGCGGTGCAGTTCTGGCAGTGACCGCGGATTTCGATCGTGGTCTTCTCGGTCTTGAAATGCTGCTTTCCAGCCAGAACCGTCAGCCGCTCTTCCATGGCTTCGTCGTGCATCTCGGTCACCTGCCCGCAATCCTCGCAGATGGCAAAGGCAGTGACCCCATGATCATGGTGATGTTGATGATCCGGATGGGCGCAGGCGACGAAGGAATTCATGCTTTCGAGCCGGTGGATCAGGCCGAATTCCAACAGCTTGTCGAGCGCCCGGTAGACCTGCAGCGGCGCACGAAACCCGTGATCACGCAGCTTATCGAGGATCGTGTAGGCGCTGAGCGGGCCATCGGCATGATGGAGTGCGTCGAGGACCAGCGACTGGTTCTTTGTAAGCTGTTGTGCCGCCATCAGTGATGTCCTCCATGCGTCGAATGTATCGCCGTCTCAGCGTTTTTGTTGCGGCCGAACGGCAGCAGACTGAGCACGAAAAGCCCCATCGCCGCAACCACGATTGATGGGCCGGACGGTGTATCGAAATGCAGCGAGCCGAACAGCCCACCGGTAACCGCAAGCGCGCCGATGACCGAGGCGAGCACCGCCATGATTTCGGGTGACGTCGCAAACCGCCGGGCGGTGGCTGCCGGAATGATCAGCAACGACGTGATCAGGAGGATGCCGACGATCTTCATGGCGATCGCGATGACAAGCGCCATCAAAAGCATGAAATAGAGCCGCGCCCGCTCCGGCTGCAAACCTTCTGCCTCGGCCAGTTCCGGATTGACGGTGGAGGCAAGCAGCGGCCGCCAGAGATAGACGATGGCGGCCAGAACGAGAATGCCACCACCCCAGACCAGATCGATATCGGCCTCCGACACCGCAAGAATATCGCCAAACAGGAAGCCAACCAGATCGATCCGCACCCAGGTCATGAAAGCGACCATGACGAGGCCAATCGACAGCGCCGAATGCGAGAGAATGCCGAGCAGCGCATCGGTCGACAGCGCGCCACGCTTCTGAAGCAGCAGGAGGAGCAGCGACACGGCGGCGGCAACGATGAAGACGCTGAGCATCAAATTGAGATCAAGCAGCAGCGATAGCGCCACGCCGAGCAGCGCCGAATGGGCCATCGTATCGCCGAAATAGGCCATGCGCCGCCAGATGACGAAGCAGCCGAGCGGGCCGACGGTGATTGCAAGTCCTATACCGGCAATGAGCGCGCGGGTGAAGAAATCATCAAACACGGCCGTTCTCCTTGGTATCGTATCCCTGCAGGCGGCTCTTATAGCCACAGCCGCAGTCTGGGCCATGCACGTGCTCATGAGCATCGCCATGCGCATGATCGCCATGATGGTGACCGTCATCGGGATGGCAATGTTCGGTGATGCTGCCATCGGTAT
The DNA here is from genome assembly GCF_964252935.1 of Rhizobium sp. LjRoot98. Taxonomy (NCBI): domain Bacteria; kingdom Pseudomonadati; phylum Pseudomonadota; class Alphaproteobacteria; order Hyphomicrobiales; family Rhizobiaceae; genus Rhizobium; species Rhizobium sp. LjRoot98. Next base: position 428,054 of record NZ_CAXUPW020000002.1, on the reverse strand, counting down.
GCAGCACGCGGCCGTCCGGAAGATGAGTATGATCGTGATCGTGGCTATAAACGGCGAGCGACTTTGCGGCGCGGCTGCCGAACAGCTTCAGGTATTCCGGGCTCTGACTGACCACTTGCGGCGTACCGCGGCAGCAGACATGGCCATTGAGGCAGATTACCGTATCGGTCTCGGCCATCACCACATGCAGATCGTGGGAGATCAGCAGGATACCGCAGCCCGTCCTGTTGCGAATAGACTTGATCAGGTCGTAAAGCGCGATCTCGCCCGAAAAATCGACGCCCTGCACCGGTTCGTCCAGCACCAGAAGATCCGGCTTGCGGGCGATGGCGCGGGCCAGCAAGGCACGCTGGAATTCGCCGCCGGACAGGTGCTGCACCTCGGCGCGGGCGAGATGGGCGATACCGGTCGACTGCAGCGCCTCCTCGATTTCGCGTCCCTTCAGCGGTCCGGTCAACGTCATCAGCCGCTCGACGGTCAAAGGCAGCGTCCAGTCGATCGCCAGCTTCTGCGGCACATAACCGACCTTCAGACCCGGCATTTTTTCGACCCAGCCTTCATCCGGCTTCAAGACGCCGATCGCAGCTTTCGCCGTCGTCGATTTGCCGGAACCGTTGGGGCCAATCAGCGTGACAATCTCACCACGGCGGATCGAAAATTCGACCCCACGCACCAGCCAGCGGCCGTTACGGCGGATGCCGGTATTGTTGAGCGAGACGAGTGGTGCCTGATCGGACTTGTGAAAATTCAGCATCAAAAAAATCCGGATGGGGTGTTGCCAGCCGCTATGCCACACGTTATAGCATAACGCAATTGATGTAATAACATTACATTGATTTACAAGACAGGAGTTCCCGCATGAGCCTGAAAAATTCCCTCCTTTTGACATCCTCCCTCGTTTTCGCCCCCACGATACTCCTGGCAGCCGGAGCCGCCCATGCCGAGGTTCCCAATGTCGTCGTCTCGATCAAGCCGATCCACTCCCTGGTCGCCTCGATCATGCAGGGCGTTGGCGAACCGGCGTTGATCGTTGAAGGAGCAGCTTCCCCACACACCTACAGCATGAAGCCCTCCAACGCTTCGGCGCTGGAGAAGGCCAATGTTGTCTTCTGGGTCGGTCATGGGCTGGAAGCCTTTCTCGAAAAGCCACTGGAATCGCTCGGCAGCAAGGCCAAGCTCGTTGAGCTCGACGATGCACCCGGCCTTGAAAAACTGAAATTCCGCGAAGGCGGCGCCTTTGAAGCCCATGACCACGGCGACGAGCACGAAGAAGGTGCCGAGGGGCATGCCCATGGTGAAGCCGGCCATCATCACGACGAGGGTGAGTTCGACCTGCATCTCTGGCTCGACCCGGCCAATGCCACGGCGATGGCCGTCGAAATCGAAAAGACGCTGGCTGCGGCAGACCCGGACAATGCCGCCGCCTACAAGACCAATCTCGATGCGCTGAACACCCGCCTCGCCGCACTGGACAAAACGCTTGCCGAGACCGTCGCACCAATCAAGGACAAGCCCTTCATCGTTTTCCATGACGCCTACCAGTATTTCGAGCATCGCTATCAGGTGAAAGTGGCCGGATCGATCACGGTCAGCCCAGAAACCCTGCCCGGCGCCGCGCGGCTGAAGCAGATCCATGAAAAGATCGTCGAACTCGGCGCCACCTGCGTTTTTGCCGAACCGCAGTTCGAGCCCAAGCTGGTCAATGTCGTGCTCGAAGGCACATCGGCCAAATCCGGCACGCTGGACCCGGAGGCGGCGACACTTGAAGCAGGACCCGACCTCTATTTCCAGCTGATGGAGGGTATTGGCGTATCGCTGAAGACATGCCTTTCCAACGGCAGCTAGGACGTCCTCCCAAGACTTTGAAAAAGCGGGCCAATGGTCCGCTTTTTTAGATCATCAAATGTAATAATATAACATTAAGGATAAAAACATGCCCGACAAGCTACCGGTCACCGTCCTCTCCGGATTCCTTGGCGCCGGAAAGACCACGGTGCTCAACCACATCCTCAACAATCGAGACGGGCTGCGGGTCGCGGTCATCGTCAACGACATGAGCGAGGTCAATATCGACGCGGCGCTGGTGCGCGACGGCGGCGCCAATCTTTCGCGTACGGAGGAGCAGCTGGTCGAGATGACCAACGGCTGCATCTGCTGCACCCTACGCGACGATCTGCTCAACGAAGTCCGCAAGCTCGCGGAACAGGACAGGTTCGACTATCTGCTGATCGAATCGACAGGCATTGCCGAACCCCTGCCCGTCGCCACCACGTTTGAATTCCGCAACGAAGACGGCAACAGCCTCGCGGACGTTGCACGGCTCGATACGATGGTAACGGTGGTCGATGCCGTGAGCTTGCTCGGGGATTATTCCTCCGCCGACTTTCTGGCCGATCGCGGCGATACGGCCGGAGACAATGATAACCGCACGCTTGTTGATCTGCTGGTCGAGCAGATCGAATTTGCCGATGTCGTCATTCTCAACAAGACGGGCAGCGCAACACCCGAGCAGCGCGATGCCGCACGAAAAATCATTGCCGGGCTGAATGCCGACGCGCGGCTGATCGAGACCGATTTCGGCAAGGTGGCGCTGCGCGACGTTCTCGGCACCGGCCTGTTCGATATGCTGAAAGCTGAACAGCATCCGCTCTGGTACAAGGAACTGCACGGCTTCAAGGACCACATTCCGGAAACCGAGGAATATGGCATCCGCTCCTTCGTCTACCGGGCGAAGAGGCCGTTCGATCCAGCGCGGTTTCACGATTTCGTCCACCGGCCATGGCCGGGCGTTGTACGGGCGAAGGGTTTCTTCTGGCTGGCAACACGCCCGCATCACGCAGGCGAACTCAGCCAGGCCGGACCGATGGTGCGCACCGCGAAAATGGGACTGTGGTGGTCGGCGGTTCCGAAAACCCAATGGCCGGATGATCCGGGTTTCCTGGCGATGATGAAACCCTATCTCGATCCTGTCTGGGGCGACCGCCGCCAGGAGATCGTTTTTATCGGTGCCGATCCAATGGATCAGGCAACGTTGGAAGCGGAACTCGACGAGTGTCTGGTCGATGCCAAGGCATTTACCCCGGACCGCTGGCGGGCCTTGCCGGACCCGTTTACGGAGTGGAGCCAGCGGAGTGCCTGATGATCCCGCCGCGGCAAGCCGGCGTGACGCCCTGCCTCGCGCAAGCAAAGCAGGGCACATTCCCGCTGGAATCTCTAAATGGCACAGCCCGGAGCAGGCATCAGTATGAGTGGACAAGGAATTGCCGCGGCGGCAGCGGCATTCGAACAGAACCAATATATCGAAGCACTGACAATCCTCAACGGGATGCTTGGCGAGAGCGAAGAAGCGGCTGAGGTAACGCTGCTACTCGCGAAAGTGCTGGAAAAACTCGGTTTCACCGCTGAGGCAGCGGAAGCGTTTGAACAGGCGGCGCAGCATGCCGGCTCTGACGCACCCATTCTTCTGCGGCGCGCCTGCGGACTTTATTTCGCGACCGGCGACGATGACCGTACCCAGCTCATCGGCATAAAACTTCTCAAATCGCTGCCCAACGATCCCGAGCTTGCCTATATCCTCGCCCGTTCGCTGCTGCGCACCGGCGATAACGCTCTCGTCGACCTCGTCAAAAATACACTGGTGGAAAGCGATGACCCGGATCACCTCAATCTCGCCGGCGACATTTTCGCGTCCGACGATCGCAATCCGGTCAGCTTGACGCTGTTCCGCAAGATCGCAGCGCTCCATCCGGACGACCCTTATGCGCAGCTCAAATATTTGTCCGTGGCACGGGATTTTTGCGATTACGCAGCGATCGAGCAGATCGAGCGCTGGCTTGCCGCCGAGATCGCTGCCGGTAGAATGGAAACTCTCGCCGGCGAAACCGGCTATTCGAATCTGTTGCACTGCGGCGTCGAACGGCTGAACCGGCTGGCGACGAACAATCCAGGCGTTTCGCAACTCCCCTCACCCACGGCAAGCCGGCAAAGGAAGTCGCGCCCGCATGTGTGGGGCGACAGGCTCCGGATCGGTTACCTTTCCAGCGATCTGTGGGACGACCACGCCACCATGCGGTTGTTCCAAAGCGTGTTGGAGGCACATGACAGAGACCGGTTCGACGTAACACTCTACTGTTACACGCCGGAGAGATTTATCGGCTTCGACGGTGGAAACCGCGAAAAATGGGGGAAGATCGTCCAAATTCAGGCGCTTTCCGACGCTGAGGCCGCCGACGCGATAAAGGCCCGGCAGACGGACATCCTGGTCGATCTCAAGGGCCATACGGCAGGATCGCGCTCGAAGATCCTGAACCATATGGTCGCGCCGGTCCAGGTGGCTTGGCTCGGTTTCCCCGGAAGTACAGTCAACATCGAATGCGATTATGTGATCGGCGACGCCATCGTTCTGCCGAACAGTTCGAAGCCGCATTATCACGAGAAATTCTGCCGGCTGCCCGAAACCTACCAGCCGAACGACCCGGTTTACCGCGCCCGCCCACCAGCGCGCAGCCGCGCAGATCTGGGGTTGCCTGACGATCGCTTCGTCCTGGCGGCGTTCAATGCCGCCCGCAAGGTCTCGCTACCGACGCTCGATTGCTGGGCAGAGATCCTGCGCGGCACCGGCAATACGGTTCTCTGGGTGATGATCGACGGAGACGTCGCCCGCGGTAACTTCCTGTCCGCCATTAAAAGCCGCGGCGTGGAAGCGGATCGCATCATCTTTGCACCCAAGACAAACTACGAGGCGCATATCGCCCGCCTGCAGGCCGCCGACCTTGGTCTCGACACGTTTCCCTACAATGGCCACACGACAACATCCGACCAACTCTGGGCAGGCTTGCCGGTGTTGACGGTCAAGGGAAGCAATTTTGCATCGCGCGTATCGGAAAGCCTGCTGACGGCGATCGGCCTTGGTGAGCTTGCAGCCCCGGATTTCGACACGTTCGTTGGCCAAGCCATTGCTCTATCGAACGATCCAGCGCGGGTTGCGCATCTGAAGCAGACGATCGAAGCCAACCGCTATACGGCGCCGCTGTTTGACGCGGAACGTTTCTGCCGCCATCTGGAAACGGCCTATGGAATGATGGCCGACCGAGCCAGACAGAAGCTTGCACCTGAGCATTTCGATGTGCCCGCGCAACCCGCGCGCACATCGCCCTTCCGGTAAGGCGGCACAGGAGGCCGCCCACCCACTTGTTCCGGTCTCAACGCGTCGCCATGTTGACGATGACGCCGGTGGCGACGCTGATCAGCAGGAAGTCGTTATCGACGCGAACCCATTGTTGGCCGCGTGGCGGCGCGCGCAGCTTATAGCGGCGATAGTCATTGACAGCGGCGATGCGGCGGCGCTCGGAGGGCGACAGGCGGTGGCCGCGTGCCCAGCGCTTCTTAACGACTACATTCTTTTCGACGATCCTGGTATTGCCATGCCGGTAAACGCGTTTCTCGACATGACGCTCCTTCACCTGAGCAACTTCGAACGGCCGGGCCGGCTGGGCAAAAGCCGTCTGCGCCGTCAGGGGCGCCGTCAGGAAGGAGCTTGCGACCAGCGCAATCAGCAAACGTTTCATCGGGGTGTCCTTTCGTTTTTGACATCCCGAAACTACGGCCGCAAAGATGAACGGAAACTGAAACAGCAAATTACAAAATTGTAATGATATCAGTTAATTATAAGAATTAACTGATACAACGAACAAACTTGCAACCGACGATTACAGCGCCTCATAGATAAATCGGTCAAAATCCGCCTCCTGCGCCCGGCCCGATGTGTCAAAGGCAAAGACGCCGGCGAATGCCCCGGTAAAGGACCCATGCTCGCCGCGTCCGCCTTCATCCGAAACCACGCCGGCATCGAGCAAAGGCCCGAGTTTGCGCCATGTGCGATACCCATCCGCATGCCAGAAGAACTGCAGATCGTTGTCACGGATTTCCATGGCCAGATGCACCCGGCCGAACGGCACGGAGACGCCGCTTTCGACCGGGAATGTCATGCGGCTATGCGGGAAATCACCATTGCAGGAAAAGATTGTCACCACCCGGCCGAGTTGTTCGTGCAGCGTGACGGCGGCCGCGTGAAACTTGTGGCGATTGTAATAATGCGTGAGCCCCGCAGCCTGTTGATAAGTGTCGGGCTCAAATTCGACGACGGTTTCCGCTCGAAAAGAGTGATGTTCCTGACGTCTTGCCACCAGAGCCTGCTCGAACCAGCTGCCGATGCTTTCGCGGCCGAATAACCGCAGATGGCCCGGCCTTTCCGACAGCGAGAAAATCCGCTCTGGCACCGGTGTCCGCAGCCACTGGAAATCCCTGGGCAATTGCGGACTGTCGAATTCGGTTTCAACACGGGCTGGTTTGTCGATGACAACCGCCTCGCCCGGTGCCGGCACATCGACATCCGGCACGACCCCGCCCTGCGCAAGATACAACCAGTCGTCCTCGCCCCAGACGCATTTCTGCAACGCCGTCTCGCGGCCGAGCGTGCAGCGGCGTAACGGTGCCAGAGGACGGCCGGTCAGGTGGGTATGATAGGCTTGCCCGTCCGGGGTCTCGACATACTGCCCATGCCCTGCCCTTTGCAGCGCAGCGTCAGGATGATCCTTGGAGGTGATCAGATGTGTCTGCGGATGCATTTCATACGGCCCCTCGATCGTCCGGGAACGCGCCATGGTCACCACATGATCGTAGCCAGTGCCACCTTCCGCGGTCGTCAGATAGTACCAGCCACTCCGCTTGAAGAGATGCGGCCCTTCCACCAGGCCTTGCGCACTCCCTGCAAAGATATTGCGGATCGCGCCGGTCAATTTTTTCGCCACCGGATCCCATTCCTGCAGCAGGATACCATCAAAGGCCGGCGATTTCGGAGCGCCGCCAAAGCTCTCGGTGCGATGGTTCCACTGCATGTTGAGAAACCATTTGCGGCCATCGTCATCGTGAAACAGCGATGGATCGAAGCCGGACGAATTGACATAGACCGGATCCGACCATTCGCCTTCGATCGTTGGCGAAGTGACGATGTAGTTGTGAGCATCCTTGAAGTTTCCATCGAAGCGTTTGACGTCGGTATAGACCAGATAGAACAGACCATCCGCATGCGACAGGCACGGCGCCCAGACGCCGCAACTGTCGGGATTACCGCGCATATCGAGCTGGCTTGCCCGCTCCAGCGGCCGTCGCACCAAGGTCCAGTTTACCAGATCGCGCGAATGATGGATCTGTACGCCCGGATACCATTCGAAGGTGGAGGTGGCGATATAATAGTCCTCGCCGACCCGGCAGATGGATGGGTCCGGATTGAAGCCTGGAAGGATCGGATTGCGGATCATCGCGGTCATGACGAACGTACCTCATGGATTCTCGAAATGCCATACGGCCTGAAACCGGGCGCACTTGCAAGTCCTTGTTTGATGTTGGAAGCGACATTCCCCGCGTCGCCACCGACTCACGCTTTTCCCTATGCGTGGCAACATCCTGCAGCAGAGCTACCGCCGTTTGCACGCAGGTTTCCCACAGTTCCTGCCTAAGCTTTAGGCAAAGACGGAAAGTCCATATGCGACTTTGGTATGACGTTGCCGGACTATGCCGGAAAATCCGGACGCAGACTTGAAACGGCACTTGAAATCGGCACTGTGGCTATGCTTGGCAAAAAAAGATCGAAAATCAGCTTGGCGGGGAGGAATATACATGACCGCACTGCTCGGTATCAGCAGGCTCATTGATCGTGTCACGGAAATCATCGGCAAATCAGTCTCATGGCTGATCCTGGTGGCCGTACTGGTCAGCGCCGGCAATGCCATTATCCGAAAAATCTTCAACATGTCGTCGAACGCCTGGCTTGAGGCGCAATGGTACCTGTTTGGCGCCGCCTTTATGCTGGCGGCGGCCTACACGCTCAGCCAGAACGAACATATCCGCATCGACGTGGTCTACGGCAAGTTTTCGCGCCGGACGCAGCACTGGATCGACCTGTTTGGTCACGTCTTCTTCCTGATGCCGTTCGTCCTGCTGATGACCTATTACCTCGTCCCCTATGTGCTGATGTCGGTTCGCTCGCAGGAAGGCTCTTCCAGTGCCGGCGGCCTGATCGTCTGGCCGGCCAAGGCCATTTTGCTGTTCGGCTTCGTGCTGCTTGTGCTGCAGGGTGTCTCCGAAATCATCAAGAAGATCGCCATCATGACCGGCAACATGGAGGATCCGACACCATACGTGCCGACCCACGCGCCGCTTGACGACATTGCCGCTCCGGAGGCACGCCCATGATGGAATTCATCGCCGTCAATCTCGCGCCGATCATGTTCGTATCCTTGATCGTCTTCCTTCTGCTCGGCTACCCTGTTGCCTTTTCGCTCGCCGCCAACGGCCTGCTGTTCTTCATCATCGGCGTTGAACTCGCCCCCTTGTCCGGCGGTTCGATCAACCTCTCCTGGCCGCTGCTCAATGCGCTGCCGGATCGTTTCTGGGGGGTGATGTCGAACGACACTTTGCTCGCCATTCCCTTCTTTACCTTTATGGGGATCGTGCTCGAACGCTCCGGCATGGCCGAAGACCTGCTCGACACGATCGGCCAGCTGTTCGGCCCGGTCCGTGGCGGCCTTGCCTATGCCGTCATCTTCGTTGGCGCATTGCTGGCGGCGACCACCGGCGTGGTTGCCGCTTCCGTCATCGCCATGGGCCTGATCTCGCTGCCGATCATGCTGCGCTATGGTTACGACCGGCGCGTCGCCTCCGGCGTTATCGCAGCGTCCGGCACGCTCGCACAGATCATCCCGCCATCGCTCGTTCTGATCGTTCTTGCCGACCAACTCGGCCGCTCCGTCGGCGACATGTATGCCGGCGCCTTGATCCCAGGCCTGGTTCTGACCGGACTGTACATGCTCTACATCCTGATCATGACGTTCGTCAGGCGCGATTCCATGCCGGCGCTGCCGCTCGAAGCCCGCACGCTGGGCTCAGGCGTAACCTCGCTATTCATCGCGCTGGTCGTCGCGGCGGGCTTTGCCTATGCCGCCCATATCTATCTCTATCCAACCCATGGTGAAAATGCCGATATTCTCGGCGCAACGGTGGGCGTCGCTTTCATCTATGTTGTTGCGCTTCTCGACAGGACCTTGAAGGTCAACGCGATGTCCCGGCTTGCCCAGCAGGTCATCATCGTGCTGATCCCGCCGCTGGCGCTGATCTTCCTCGTGCTCGGTACGATCTTCCTCGGCATTGCCACGCCGACCGAAGGCGGAGCCATGGGCGCGGTTGGTGCACTGGTGATGGCCGCCGCCAAGGGCAGGCTCAGCATGGACGTCGTGCGTTCGGCGCTGACGGCCACAACGCGCCTCTCGGCCTTCGTGCTGTTCATCCTTATCGGCGCCCGCGTGTTCTCGCTGACCTTTTATGGGGTCAACGGTCATATCTGGGTCGAGCATCTGCTGGTTGCCATGCCAGGCGGCGAGACCGGCTTCCTGATCGCCGTCAACCTGCTGGTCTTCTTCCTGGCATTCTTCCTCGACTTCTTCGAGCTTGCCTTCATCATCGTCCCGCTGCTCGCACCGGCGGCCGACAAACTGGGCATCGACCTCATCTGGTTCGGCGTCCTGCTCGGCATCAACATGCAGACCAGCTTCATGCATCCGCCCTTCGGTTTTGCGCTGTTCTACCTGAGATCAGTGGCAGCCAAGGTCCCCTATCTCGACAGGGTGACCGGCAAGATCACGCAGCCGGTGACAACGGGACAGATCTACTGGGGTGCGGTGCCCTTCGTCGGCATCCAGATCATCATGGTGGCTCTCACTATCGCGTTCCCGCAGATGGTCATGCATTACAAGGGCGATGCCGCCGTGGTCGATCCGAACACGATCAAGATCGAGGTTCCCGGATTTGGCACCGGCGGCGGCGGACTGACGCTGCCCGACAATGGCGGCGGTCTCGGCTTACCCGGCGGCCTGCAGTTGCCGGGTGGCAATCCACTCGACGGCAGCCAGAAACCGGCGGAACAGAAGCCAGCCAACGACCTCAGCGCGCCGCCGTCGTTCAACTGACAACCGAATGGGCCGGTCTCGAACCGGCCCATTTCCTCTTACAAGACGAGAAACGAAAAACCCCGGAGCCATTGGCTCCGGGGTTTTTCGTTTTTGCAATGCTATCCGAGCAGGGCTTAGAGCTTGCCGCCGCGCTGCTGGATCATCATGAACGTATCGTAGTTGTATTCGGCGATCTGCGCATTGAGATAGTACTCGCCGCGGAAGGCCTTGATCGAGTCCCAAATCTTCTTGAAGGTCGGGTTCGTCGCTTCCATTTCGGCGTAGACTTCATTTGCCTTGTCGAAGCAGGCCGACAGGATTTCCGGGCTGAACGGGCTGAGCTTGGCGCCCGCGGCCACCAGACGCTTGATTGCAGCCGGGTTCAGGTAGTCGTACTTCTGGAGCATGTTAGCATCCGTCGCCTGGCAGGCCGTGCGCAGCAGAGACTGATAGTTCTTCGGCAGGCCTTCGAAGGCTGCCTTGTTGAACATGGCGTGAACCGTCGGGCCACCTTCCCACCAGCCGGGATAGTAGTAGTACGGCGCCACCTTGTAGAAGCCGAGCTTTTCGTCGTCGTATGGACCGACCCATTCGGCGGCATCGATCGTGCCCTTTTCGAGCGATGGATAGATGTCGCCGCCGGCGATCTGCTGCGGCACGACGCCGAGCTTCTCGACGACCTTGCCGGCGAACCCGCCGATGCGCATCTTCAGGCCTTGCATGTCGGCAACGGTCTTGATTTCCTTACGGAACCATCCGCCCATCTGGACGCCGGTATTGCCACTGGGATACCCAACCAGACCCTGGGTCGCCAGGAACTCGTTGAACATGTCGATGCCGCCGCCATGATAGTGCCAGGCGTTCATGCCGCGCGCGTTGAGTGCGAACGGAACCGCAGCACCCAGAGCCCAGACCGGGTCCTTGCCCCAGTAATAGTAGGAAACCGTGTGGCAGGCTTCGACGGTACCGGCAGCGGCGGCGTCTGCCGCCTGCAGGCCCGGTACGATTTCGCCAGCGGCAAAGACCTGAATCTTGAAATTGCCATCCGTTGCTTCAGACAGATATTTCGACAGCACTTCAGCGCCACCATAAATCGTGTCGAGCGATTTCGGAAACGATGACGCCAGGCGCCAGTTGATCTTCGGGTTGCTCTGGGCAATGGCGGGCGCTGCAAGCGACGTGGCAGCGGCGGCACCAACGCCACCGAGAGCCGCACGCTTGATGAATAGACGGCGATCCATGTTCTCTCCTCTGTTGTCGCGGACAGCCCGGCTTTGCCGGTGCTGCTCCTCCCCGCGGGCGCAAACCGCACCGGCTGATATCGGCCGGTTCAAACGGACATGCGCAATCTGGAATCCACTTAAAACAGGCATAGGATTTCGTACGAAATCCTATGCCTCCGCTGGCAGCTTACACGCTCACCCCCTCATGTCCAGCCATGCGGGAAAGAGGCAACCTTCGACTTTTGTCTAATGCCAACGATCAATGTTTGCAGAGACTTACGCAACGTTCGTCCCGCCTCATCCATCACCGCCAGGCGGACATGAAGATAGCTCGTCAATCCATTGAAATCATCTAATATAAAGAAACCAGGATAGAATGATTTCTTCATGCCGGCGGGCGGGCGTTTCGTCGTTGTGGATTTTGCCGCAATATTTTTTCAATAGCATGGAAACATTCACAGAAGGGTTCCTCGGCATGCCGTTGTGGCAGCCCTATGCTCCGGCCGAAATCATATCTCGGGGAGTCTTTCATGAAACGTCTTTTGCTCATCGGTGCCGCGCTCGCCGCCTTGACCCTTCCGGCTGCTGCCGCCGACAAGCTGCTCAATGCGTCGTACGATATTTCCCGCGAACTGTTCGAACAGGTCAACGAAGCTTTCGTCGCAGCCCATCCTGGCGCCACCGTCGACCAGTCGCATGGTGGCTCCTCCAAGCAGGCCCGCGCCATCCTCGAAGGGTTGGAAGCCGATGTCGTTACCTTCAACCAGGTGACGGATGTCGATGCCTTGGTGAAGGGCGGCTTCGTTTCGGACGACTGGAAGAGCGATTTCGCCAACAATGCGTCGCCGTTCTATTCCTTCCCGTCCTTCTTGGTGCGAGAAGGCAATCCGAAGGGCGTCAAGGATTGGGACGATCTGGTGCGCGACGACGTCAAGGTGATCTTCCCGAACCCGAAGACATCCGGCAACGCCCGCTACACCTATCTGGCAGCCACAGCCTACGCGAAGGAAAAATTCGCCAACGACCCGGCCAAGGTCGAGGAATTCGTCAAGAAGATCTTTGACAATGTTCCGGTATTCGACACTGGTGGACGCGCCGCGACGACGACATTCGTCGAACGCGAAACCGGTGACGTGCTGATCACCTTCGAAGCCGAAACCAAGGGCATTGCCAAGGAATTCGGCGAAGACAAGTTCGACATCGTCACGCCGTCGGTCAGCCTGCTCGCGGAATTCCCGGTCGCCATCGTCGACAAGGTCGTTGACAAGAACGGCACCCGCGATCTGGCAAAGTCCTATCTCGATTTCCTCTACACGCCGGAAGGCCAGAAGATTCTGGCCGAGAACGGCAACCGCGTTAACGACGCCGCGGTCGCTGCCGAGTTCAAGGATCAGTTCCCCGAAATTCGCCTGCTAAAGGTGGAAGACGTTTTTGGCGGCTGGGGCAAGATCAAGGAAGAGCAGTTTGCCGAAGGCGCTGCACTGGATAAAATCTACGGAAATCGTTGATCCCAATCCGATTGTGTGAAAAACGCAGGCCGCGCCGGACGAACGTCCAGCGCGGCCTCCCCGTTGTTTTCAAATTCGATTTTTCATTTCAACCCAATTCTCAAGGGGCACGTTTTTGGCACGGCGCATTCTTCCAGGCTTGCCCCTGACGCTCGGCATTACCCTCGTCTATGTCGCAATCATCGTGGTGCTGCCGCTCGGCGCACTGATCTTCAAGGCGGCAAGCCTTGGACCGGAAGACTATTGGCGGATCGTCTCGTCAGAGCGGGCGGTTGCCAGCTACCGGATCACCATTCTCTGCGCGCTGGCTGCGACGCTGTTCAACCTGGTGTTCGGCCTGGCGCTCGCCTGGGTCATCGTCCGCTACCGCTTCCCCGGCCGCCGCTTCGTCGATGCCCTGGTCGACCTGCCCTTCGCATTGCCGACCGCCGTTGCCGGTATCGCGCTGACGACGCTGTTTGCCTCGAACGGTTGGTTCGGGGCGCCGCTTGCCGCAATCGGCATCAAGGTGGCCTATACGCCGCTCGGCATCATCATCGCCATGGCCTTCACCAGTCTGCCCTTCATCGTCCGCACGGTTCAGCCGGTTTTGGAGGAGCTTGATCCGGCGCTCGAGGAAGCCGGTCAGACGCTGGGCGCCAGCGACATGGAGATTTTCCTGCGGGTGATCCTGCCGCAACTGGCGCCAGCGCTGCTCGCCGGACTGTCACTGTCGTTTGCCCGTAGCCTCGGCGAGTTCGGGGCGATCATCTTCATTGCCGGCAACCAGCCGTTTGAGACGGAAATCACCGCACTTCTCGCCTTCATCCGGCTGGAAGAATACGACTATCCGGCCTCCGCCGCGATCGCCTCGGTGATGCTCATCGCCGCCTTCACGATGCTTGCCGTTACCAACCTCCTGCAGGCGCGTGCCCTGCGCTACACGGTGAAGGGTTGATCATGGCCAAAACCAGACGTCCCCCGCGGATCGGCGATGCACCGGTCTTCCGCAACACGATGATCGCCGTTGTGCTGGCGCTAGTGGCGCTGATCATTATCGCACCGCTGGCCGTCATCGGTTACGAGGCCTTTTCCAAGGGCATCGCCTATTTCGGCAAGACCATCGCCAATTCCGACACCCGTCATGCGATTTTGATGACGGCGATGACGGCACTGATCGCTGTGCCCATCAACACCGCCTTCGGTGTGGCCGCCGCCTGGGCGATCACCAAGTTCGATTTTCCCGGACGCCGCCTGCTGCTGATCGTCATCGAGATCCCGTTCTCGGTTTCGCCGATCGTTGCCGGTGTCGCCTATCTCTTCGTCTACGGGCTACAGGGCCTGTTTGGCGAGGCGCTACAATCGGCCGATGTCAAAATACTCTTCGCCCTACCCGGCATCGTGCTTGCCAGCATGTTTGTCACCGCGCCCTTCGTCGCCCGCGAACTCATTCCGCTGATGCAGGCACAGGGCCGTGACCTGGAAGAAGCTGCAACCTCGCTCGGCGCCAGCGGCTGGCGGACCTTCTTCTTCGTGACGTTGCCGAACATCAAATGGGCACTGCTCTACGGCGTCATTCTCTGCAATTCGCGGGTCATGGGCGAGTTCGGCGCCGTTTCTGTGGTTTCGGGCAATATTCGCGGCCAGACCAATACGCTGCCGCTGCATATCGAACTGCTCTATCACGACTATAACGCCGTTGGCGCCTTTGCCGCCGCCTCGATTCTTGCGGCGCTCGCCGTCGTTACCCTGATTGCCAAGGTGGCGCTTGAGCGCCGGGGCGCTGGCCGCGTGCGCCGCCCGTCGCTTGCCGGCACAGCACCTGATATTTCGGAGACCACACCGTGAAAATCCGCCTCGACACCGTCGTCAAGACATTCGACACGTTCCGCGCCGTGCACGGCGTCTCACTGGATATCGAAAGCGGTGAACTGGTCGCCCTGCTCGGCCCCTCCGGTTCCGGCAAGACAACAATCCTGCGCATGGTTGCGGGCCTGGAGTTTCCCGATGGCGGCGCCATCTATTTTGGTGACGAGAATGCCACCGATATCGAGGTACGCCACCGCGGCGTCGGCTTCGTTTTCCAGCACTATGCGCTTTTCCCGCATATGACGGTCGGCGAGAACATCGCGTTCGGCATGAAGGTCTCGAAGACCAGGCGCTCGGCCGCCGAAATTTCCAGCCGGGTCGAACACCTGCTCCGCCTTGTCCAATTGGAAGGCCTGCAGGACCGGTTTCCCGCCCAGATTTCCGGCGGTCAGCGGCAGCGCGTCGCGCTGGCCCGCGCACTCGCCGTCGATCCGAAGGTGCTTTTGCTCGACGAACCGTTTGGCGCGCTCGATGCCAATGTGCGGCGTGACCTGCGCCGCTGGCTGCGCAAGATCCACGACGAACTCGGCATCACCACGCTGTTCGTCACCCATGACCAGGCCGAGGCCCTCGACCTCGCCGACCGCGTCGTCATTCTCGACAAAGGCAAGATCGTTCAGACCGGGACACCGGAAGAGGTCTGCCGCGCCCCCGCCAGTGCTTTCGTCATGAATTTTCTCGGCGATGCCAATCGCCTGAAGGTTACGGTGTCGGGTGAAAAGGCCCAGATCCAGAATGTCACCTTCGATGCACCCGATATCGCCGATGGTCCGGCAGAACTGTTCTTCAGGCCCGCCGACGTCACTTGGCGCGAAGATGGCCACGGTATCCAGGCCACCATCGCCCGCGTCATCGACCGGCCTGATTCCAGGCGCGTTCTGGCGCTGACGGTCGATGGTCAGCCCATCGAGTTCGACGCAGCTCCGGAATTTCCGTTCCGGGCTGATGCACATGGTTTTGTCGAGATTCGCCGTCCGCGGGTCTATCCGGCTTAGACTCAGGCCCTGAATGCAAAAGGCACCGGATCTTCCAATCCGGTGCCTTTTGTTTGATAATGTAGAGATCGGACGCTTAATCGCGCTCCGCCGACGAAGCCCACAGGTTGATGTCGGCTTCCTTGGCATAAACGTCGATCGCCGCCAGTTCTTCCGCCGTAAACGTGTCGTTCTTCAGGGCTGCAACACAATCGACAATCTGCGAAGACCGGCTGGCACCGATCAGCGCCGACGTGATACGGCCGCCGCGCAAGACCCATGCGATCGCCATCTGCGCCAGCGTCTGGCCGCGCTTCTCGGCGATCTCGTTGAGCTTGCGGATATTGTCGATGATCGACGGACGGATGAAATCCTTCTTGAGAAAGTGGTTCTGTGCCGCCCGGCTGTCGGTTGGGATACCGCCGAGATATTTGGTCGTCAGCATGCCCTGCGCCAAAGGCGAAAACACGATCGAGCCGATGCCGAGGTCTTCCAACGTATCGACCAGGCCATCATCCTCGATCCAACGGTTGAGCATCGAATAGCTTGGCTGGTGGATGATCAGCGGCGTGCCGAGATCCTTGAGGATCGCGGTGGCTTCCCGGGTGCGCTGCGAATTGTAGGAGGAAATGCCGACATAGAGCGCCCTACCCGAGCGGACGATATGATCGAGCGCGCCGCAGGTTTCCTCCAGGGGCGTGTCGGGATCGAATCGGTGCGAATAGAAGATGTCGACATAGTCGAGGCCCATACGGGCAAGGCTTTGATCGCAGGAGGCGATCAGATACTTGCGGCTGCCCCATTCGCCATACGGACCCGGCCACATGTCGTAGCCGGCCTTGGAGGAAATGATCAGCTCGTCGCGCAGACCGGCAAAATCGGTGCGCAGAATTTCGCCGAATGCGGTTTCAGCCGAGCCCGGAGGCGGGCCGTAATTGTTGGCGAGGTCGAAATGGGTGATGCCGAGGTCGAACGCCGTGCGGCACATGTCGAGCTTGCGCTCGTGCGGCGTGTCATGGCCGAAATTGTGCCACAGGCCGAGCGAAATCGCCGGCAGTTTTAGCCCCGTCTTGCCGCAGCGGTTGTATTTCATCGTCTCGTAGCGATTATCCGCCGGTTGCCAGCTCATTGTTGTACCTCCGCGATCGGGTCTCAGTGACGGAAGGGTTCCGCCACCCCATAAACAGAAAGGTTTCCGGAGCGCACCACGGAAACCTGATAGAGTTAAGCTCTAGCGCATAAGCAGGAGAATCGAAATCGGTAATCAGGCCGTTGCGCACAGTTTCAAGACGCACGTTCGATCGGTGATTAACCGGCCGTCTTCATAGCCTCTGGCCAGTAAAGCCGATCGTCGTTGACTTGAAAGTCCGTGCGCGGCAGGCGGCCGGTTGTGAGGACCGGCTTCGACAACAGTTTGACCGGCAGCGGAAAAGGCACATTTCGGTCCTCCGCCTCTATCCTCTGTTTTTCGTCCATCATCATCGCAAGAAGCGCGCTATTGTTCTCACCGCTGCTGAGCGGGTCTGGCGCCAACTCGTGACGCACAAAGCTATCGTCTTCCGATCGTCTACCGATCATGGCGAGAAGCTTCACCTGCGCACTTGTTGATGGATCAAAATCGGAGGATGTGCTCCATCGTTTCCCTCCGGAAGCCTGTTCCATCGTGACATCAGCATTCATGAGGTGGAGAATGACAATCGCCGTGGACGCATCGCATTCCGGCTGACTGACGACCCACGCGAGAATGTCAAAAATCTCTTCATAGTCCCAGTTCAGGTTCGTTAGCAGGTGCCACATGTCCGGATCGCGCGGGGCTTCCATCTTCAGCCATTCGACAACGCTGGAGATCGGCATGGAATCAAATCGCGGGGAAAGTTGATCCGTGCCGTGGTTCGCTTCAGCGACAGGTTTTTGCCCGGTCTGCGGATTCCTGGGCATCTCAAGCCGCTCTCGCATACTCTGAATACGGGACTGAAGAGGTTGTGCTGAATGCGAAAGGCCGCGTAGCGGCCCAAACGTTTGCTGTTCCGCTTTTGTAAGGCGCCGGAGCATGCGCTTAAACTCCGGGTCAGGCAGCGCTGCCGTGAGATGAACAAGTTCGACAAACCGCTTCTCGCGCTTGGAGAGATCGGCAAAGACCGGAGGTGCGTTTCCCCTCCTCGTTTCAGTGAAGGTTTCAATGGCGGTCAACATGCCAAGCTCGACATCGTCGCCATGTGAAGCCGCACGGGCACCGGAGACGAATTTTGTCCGGATGACCTCGTAGGCATCAGGTGCCTTCAGCAGGAATTGGTTATGTGTCCGCCTGCCGATATAGCGGTGGATGAGGACAGCACAACTAGCGACGACAACGGCACCCCAAAACAGTGTCTCGATACGCATACATACATCCCAGATTGCACTTCTGGTTTATACGTGCATGGTCTTACGACGAACTTAACCCGCCCTTGCAAAAAGAACCGTCTGTGACCGGATTGGACGCAAACAGCCCCGTACAGGGACTTGCGCAACATTAGAGCGCGGTGTTGGCAGCGCATCTCGCTGCCAACACTCTGATCAGTCTCGTATCTACCCGGCATCCCGAAGCAGCGCCTTCGCCTCCTCGATCCCGAGCGCCTTCGGCTGGGTGCAGGTCGTTGTCAGCTCGACAAACCGGCTCTCTTCGCCCGATTTCAGGATCGAGACCATAACATCGACGCCGTGCAAAGCCCTCTCCAGCGAGCAGCGCGCGTCGCGGCCTTCAAGAATGGCATTCGCCATGTCGGCGAGACCGGCGGTCCGGTAGTTGGCCATCATGCCCTGCTTGTGCTCCTGATTGGGCACACCGAAGGGATGGTCCCAAGTTTCCAGCGGCTGGATATCCTTGTCGCGGCCGCTGGCCGAGACCGTGCCACCGAAGAAATTCGGGTCCGGGACGAACAGTGAGCCTTCGGTGCCGTAAAGCTCCATATTGGCATGGTTGTGCGACCAGACATCCCAGCTTGCCGACAAGGTAATCGTGGCGCCGTTCTGGAACTCGAGCAGCGCGTGAATATTGGTCGGGGTCTTGACCGGAATGACCTCGCCCTTGCGCGGCTCGCTGGTGATCGTGCGTGTCGGATTGGCCATCGAGGTCAGGGCCGCCACGCGTTTGACCGGACCTATGAGGTTGATGAGGTTGGCGATGTAATAGGGGCCAAGATCGAGGATCGGGCCGCCGCCGGGAAGGAAGAAGAAATCCGGGTTGGGATGCCACATCTCCATTCCGGGGCTGAGCACATGGCAAGTGCCGGATGTAACGCGGCCGATTTTGCCCTGGTCGATATAGTCACGCGCCAGCTGATGGGCACCACCGAGGAACGTATCCGGGGCGCAGCCGACCTTGAGGTTGTTGGCGGTGGCAATACCGCGCAGCTGCTCGCCCTGCTCCAGCGAAAGGACGAGCGGCTTTTCCGAATAGACGTGTTTTCCAGCTTCGAGGATCATCTTGGAAACCGGGAAATGCGCGTCCGGGATCGTCAGGTTGACGACGATGTCGATCTCCGGATTGGCCAGCAGCTCCTCGATGGTCTGCGCCTTGACGTCATATTCTGACGCGCGTGTTTCTGCGGCGGCCGGGTTGATATCGGCACAGGCGATGACCTTGATGCCCTTGAAGAGCGGAGAAAGCTTAAAATAGGTGGTGGAGATGTTGCCGCATCCGATGATGCCGACGCCAAGTTCTCGTGTCATGGTGCTGTCTTTCTTTCAGTAGGTCTTGATCGACGCGATCGAACGCTCGGCCGTCGCCTTGTAGTCCTTGGGATTGTCGTGCTCGACGATGTAGTATTTGGCAGGCGTCGCAGACAGCGCCTTGAACAATCTTGCCCATTCAACGGTGCCGTGGCCGACATCGGCCCAGCCATCCTGATCGGCATTTTCGCCAGCCTTGGCGATATCCTTGACGTGCACGGCCGTGATGCGCTTGCCGTATTTCTCGATCCAGGCAAAGGGATCGGCACCGCCACGGATGACCCAGGCAATGTCCGCTTCCCAAGAGAGGTTCGGTCCACCGGCAAAGATATGGTCCTGCGGGATCGATCCGTCCGGCAGCGCCACGAACTCAAAATCATGGTTGTGCCAGCCGAAATCGAGACCGGCATCACGGAACGGCTTGCCGGCTTTTTCCAGGCGTGCGCCAAAAGCTTTCCAGCCGTTCGCGTCGGTTGGACGCTGTTCGACGGTGATATGCGGGCAATAGATCGACTTGATGCCGAGCGTCTTGGCGATGTGCAGCGCGCGCGCCGGATCGGTCTCGAGCAGATCAAGGCTGAAATGCGCGGACGGCATCGTTACGCCACTTTTGTCCATGTCGGCTTTCAGCGCGGCAAGGGCCGCATCGTCGAGTGCGGCGTAGAGCGCGCCATATCCTTCGACCTGCTTATAGCCGGCAGCGCCGACTGTTTTCAGGACATCGGCAAGCGGCGGGAAATTGCGGGCGCTGTAAAGCTGGAAGCTGACGGTCTGCATGGAAATTCCTCCTTGGGATCGATTATGAGAGCCAGGTGTCATAGTCAGACACCAAGAGATGGCTCGGTTTGGTATCTTCCTGGATGGCGGAAAAGCGGCCGACGGGCTCGCGGAAATAATTGTCAGTCAGATCGTCGTTGACGGTGGAAACCTCCCCCATCAATACGTCTGCGTCCTCCGCCCAGAAGGCGTGCCAATTGCCGGGCAAAAGCGTGACGCTTTCGCCGGGCGACAGTTTCAAGAGAGCGCCTGCCTTCAGCGTGCGCAGGCGGGCGTCGGTGGCAACCACGACGTCGCTGGTTTCATCGACATTGCCATCCGGCAGCGAATTGTACATCTGCAGCACCAGCGTGCCGCCACCGCGATTGATGATGTCCTCGGTCTTGACCGCATGCCGATGCAGCGGATTGACCTGATCTTTTGCAGTAATCATCAGCTTTTCGGCATAAAGCATGCCGCGGCCATGGGCGAGCGCTGCAGCCGAACCGTTGCGCAGGGTGAACAGCACAAGGCCGAACTCGCTGAACCGGCCCTTGCCGTAGTCGGTGATATCCCAGCCAAGCCGCGTATCGCGGATCGACGGGGTGTCCGATCCGACCCGGGTCTTCAGCTCCTCCGGCGACCAATAGGCGAAAGGCGGCAGGACGAAACCGTGCTGGCGCATGAAAACATCGCTTCGTTGGATAATGGCATTGACTTCGCTTCGTAGCATAGAGGCCTCCTATCCATTGCCCTGGCAGGATTGCAGATCGTAGCCGGTAAAGACCGGTGCAGAGGTCAACGGCTCCCTTGGGGTAAAGCGGATGATACGGCTCTCACCCGCCGTCAGGTCGAAGGCGTTGTCGGAATAGCGGCCTTCGACATCGGCCTCGATCATCACATGCAAAGCAAGACCGGTGGCCGAGACGGTCACACCGTAGGAACCGTCGCCAGCCGGTATTGCCGAGATGGAGAGACCGGAGGGTTCAAGATCGAGCACCTTGTAAGTGCTCTGCACATGATGCCCCTCGCCGCGCATGCCGTTCGAGGCCTCGAAGGACCAGAACAGCAAAGAGTTCTTTGGAATATCCGATGCCGCTATCGTCATCAGCGTATCGGCGCGATCGGGACTGCAGGTCCCGGCCGCCGCCATCAGCGGATGCTTTTCGCCCGAGAGCGAGACGACGAAGGTTTGAAGCTCGACGGTAACCGGCGCTGCTGTGTCGTTGACCATCGAAAAGCGGATGCTCTTGCCGTCATCGGACGGGATGGCAGCGACGGCCACAGGTTGAAAGAACCGGCGGGTCATGTAGTGCATGGCCTTCCAGTTGCCGCCGTAGTCCAAGCTGGCCCAGGAGGCGACCGGCCAGGTATCGTTGAGCTGCCAGTAGAGCGTGCCCATGCAATGTGGCTTCAGCGACCGCCAGAAATCGACCGCCGTTCGGATCGCCAAACCCTGCTGGATCTGGCTCAGATAAACGAAGTTGGAAAAATCCTTCGGGAAGCGGAAATAGCGGAACATGGTGGCGGCGATACGCTCGTTGCCACCGGCATTCTTCTGATGCGCCTCCATCACCGGAGACGCGACGTTCAGGTCTTTCTGCTCAGCGAATTGCCGCACGACCGGCATCGAGGTGTAGGACTGGAAGCCGAACTCCGAGCAAAAGCGCGGCCGCACGGTGCGGTAATTGTCAAACGACTTGTTTTCGTGCCAGACCGACCAATAATGCATGTCGCCGGAACCATCGGCATGCCAGGCATCGCCGAAATTCAGCGGCCCGACCGACGGGCTCGACGGCCACCAGATCGCCTCGGGTGCCGCCGTCTTGATGCCGGTCTCGATGACGCGGTTCAGCCGGTCATAGGAGACCAGGTAACGGTCCCGATCCCTGCGGCTTTCCTCGAACCAGGTCAGCGCGCCGACCAGTTCGTTATCGCCGCACCACAGCACGATCGAGGGATGCGAGGACAGGCGCTTGACCTGATAATCGACCTCGGCGGCGACATTATCGAGGAAATCCGGCGTCGATGGATAGAGGTTGCAGGCGAACATGAAATCCTGCCAGACCATAATGCCGAGCCGGTCGCACAGATCGTAGAACCAGTCCGGTTCGTAAAAGCCGCCGCCCCAGATGCGGATCATGTTCATGTTGGCATCGAAGGCTGACTGCAGCAGGTCCTCGACACCCTCCCGGGTGACGCGGGAAACCAGCGCATCAGCCGGGATCCAGTTGGCACCCCGGCAGAAGATTTCCCGACCGTTGACACGGAAGGCAAACCGGCTGCCGGCCGCATCCTTGTCGGTCAGCAATTCGACAGTGCGAAAGCCGATCTGGCGGGTAACGGTCTCGCCCTGCAGTGCGACCGTCAACTGTGACAACGCCTGTTCACCACTGCCGGCAGGCCACCAGAGTTTCGGATTCTCGACGGTAAAGACCTGGGTGATCCGGGTTTCACCGGCATTGACGGCGCAATCCAGATGCTCGCGCTGTTCATCCAGTGCGAAATCGAGACCGGCGACACCGGGCTCCTTGGCAAACACAGTTACTGTGACATGAAGATCGATCGCCCCGCCGACTTGCGGAACCTGCCGCGTCGTCACGTGCTCGATACGGGCCGTATCGAGCTTCCTGAGCGCAATCGTACCGTAGATGCCGAGCGGTGCGATGGCGATGTTCCAGTCCCAGCCGAAATGGCATTGCGGCTTGCGCAGCATGTTGCCATTGGCAATCGGCGAATTGCCGGTCGAATAGGGAATGTAGAATGGCTGGGCAGCCTGCCGCTCAGCACCTGCGGCAATCGAGGAGTAGAGGACAACGCGCAACGTGTTTTCGCCCGCCTTCAGGGCCGGACCCGCATCTGGGCGGTAGCGCCGGAAGCAGTTGTCAGCCTTCAGCACCAGTTGGTCGTTGATATAGACGTCGGCGATGGTATCGAGGCTTTCGATGTCGAGATACCAGTTGCCCGGCAATTCGGCCTCATCAATATGAAACTGCCTTTCCAGCACCCAATCCTTGTGGGCCACCCATTGCACATCGTCCTCATTGCGGCCCGCATAGGGATCGGCGATCACGCCAGCCGCCTGCAAGGCGCTATGAACATCGCCGGGAATGGCGATGGTCAGCGCGTGGCTGTTGTCGGACGAAGCAAGCCGCCAGTCACCGGAGAGATCGATCGTGACAGGAGCGGAAAAGGCAAGAGCAGACATTGTGGAAATCCATTCGCCGCCAGCCCCGCAGGTACCGGCATCATTCATTCGGACGTGACGGCCACCCATCCTTGCGGCCATCCCGATGATTCAGTGATCAAATTCTGTTTTCCGTCGCCGCATCGAAGACAGATGCCATCGACATATCGAAGCTGAGTTTGACCGCCTTGCCCGGTGCATAGCGGCGTGCACCGGCAATGCGCACCGATATTGTCTGGCCGGCAAGCTTCAGCCACAGGAGATTGTCGGCTCCCATCGGCTCTTCGATATCAACGACGGCGGCATGGATTTCTTCGCCGGGCTCATCGACCCTGACATGTTCCGGACGAACACCGAGCACCACCTTGCGTCCGGCCTCCAGCGGGCCACGGGTCGGATAGGCGTCCATCGAGAAATCGACACCGTTGATCTCGACGACCTTACGGCCACCCCTGTCCTTGATTTCGCCGCGGAAGAAATTCATCGACGGCGAACCGATGAAACCCGCCACGAACAGGTTTTCCGGGAAATTGTAGATCGTCATTGGATCGGCAAGCTGCTGGATGACACCACTTTTCATGACGGCGATCCGGTCGGCCAGCGTCAGGGCCTCGATCTGGTCGTGGGTGACGTAGATCATCGTATTCTTCAGCGACTGATGCAGCCGCTTGATTTCGACGCGCAGTTCGGAGCGCAGTTTGGCATCGAGATTGGACAAGGGCTCGTCAAACAGGAAGACATCGACGTCGCGCACCAGTGCCCGGCCAATCGCCACGCGCTGCCGCTGGCCGCCCGAAAGTTCGGAGGGCTTGCGCTTCAACAACGGCTGAATCTGGAGGATTTCTGCGGCCCGCGCCACGCGCTTGTCGATCTCTGCCTGAGAGAGCTTGGCAACCTTCAGGCCGAAGGAGAGATTGCCCTCCACCGTCATCTGCGGATAGAGCGCATAGGACTGGAACACCATGCCGATGCCGCGGTCCTTCGGTTCTTCCCAGGTGACGTTCTTGTCCTTGATGAAGATCTGGCCGTCGGAAACATCGAGAAGGCCGGCAATGCAGTTGAGAAGGGTCGATTTTCCGCAGCCGGAAGATCCCAGAAGAACCAGGAATTCGCCGTCCTTGACGTCGAGATTGAGAGTTTCAAGCACGGTGACAGCACCGAAGCTCAAAGACAGATCCCTGACCGATACGCTGTTGATGGTCATGCAATTACCCTTTCACTGCGCCGGCGGCGATGCCACGGACGAAAAGCCGTCCGGAGACGAAATAGACGATCAACGGCACGGCACCGGTCAGGATGGTTGCCGCCATGTTGACGTTGTATTCCTTCACGCCTTGGACGGAATTGACGATATTGTTGAGCTGGACGGTCATCGGATAATATTCCGGCCGGGTGAACACGACGCCGAACAGAAAGTCGTTCCAGATGCCGGTCACCTGCAGGATCATCGCCACCACGAAGATCGGCAGCGACATGGGCAGCATGATCTTGAAATAGATCGTCCAGAAGCCTGCCCCATCGACACGCGCCGCCTTGAACAGTTCCTCCGGCAGCGCCGTGAAGTAGTTGCGGAACAGCAGCGTCAAGATCGGCATGCCAAAGATCGTATGAACGATGATCAGGCCGGTCAGCGACCCGTAGAGGCCCATTTCGCGCAGAACGATGACGATCGGATAGATCATCACCTGATAAGGGATGAACGCACCAACGATCAGGATCGTGAAGAACAGGTCCGCTCCCTTGAAGCGCCAATTGGCCAGCGCATATCCATTGATCGAGGCGATTGCGATCGAGATGACGGTCGAGGGAATAGTGATGCGTACCGAGTTCCAGAAGCCACGCGAAAGACCGTCGCAATTGAGCCCGGTGCAGGCGGTTGCCCATGCCTTGACCCAGGGCTCGAAGGTGATTTCCAGCGGCGGCGAAAAGATATTGCCCAGCCGGATTTCCGGCATGCCTTTCAGTGAGGTGACGACCATCACATAGAGCGGCAGCAGGTAGTAGGCCGCGGCAAACAGCAGCGCGCCATAGATCATGATGTTGCGCGGCGACAGCAGCGGGCGGGGTTTCTTGCCCCGAGGCCCTGCAACCGGTTTGGTCGCGCTGCTTACCTTCGCGGACGGATTGTTGAGAGTTACGACCTCAGCCACGCTTGCGTCCTCCGAATTCGAGATAGGCCCAGGGGACGATGATGATGGCGACGGTGATCAGCATCATGGTCGAGGCGGCAAAGCCCTGGCCGAGGTTTTGCGCCTGGAACATGTAGTCGTAGACATATTTTGCCGGAACTTCCGACGAGATGCCCGGACCGCCGCTGGTCTGCGCCACGACAAGATCGTAGACGCGCACGATACCGCTGGCGATGATGACGAGCGTGGTAATGAACACGGCGCGCATCATAGGAATGATGATGAAGAGATAGGTCTTCCACATCGGGATGCCGTCGACACGTGCGGCCTTCCAGATGTCTTCATCGATGCCGCGCAAGCCAGCGAGCATCAGGCACATGACAAGGCCCGTGCCCTGCCAGAGCGCGGCGATCAGGATGCCGTAAATGACGATGTTGGGATTATAGAGCGGATCGAAAGTGAAAGTGCTCCAGCCGAGCGAACGGACAACGGACTGAATCCCGAATTCTGGATTGAGAATCCACTGCCAGACAAGGCCGGTGACGATGAAGGACAAGGCGAAAGGATAGAGAAAGATCGTGCGAAAAGTGTTTTCAAAGCGGATCTTCTGATCCATCAGCGCTGCCAGCAGAAAACCGATGACAAGACTGAAAATCAGCGAAAACACACCATAAATGGCCAGATTCTGGATAGAAACGAGCCAGCGGGGAGCCGCCCACAGGCGCTCGTACTGATCAAGCCCGACGAAGGAAAGCCGCGGCAGGAGCTTGGAATTGGTGAAAGAGTAAAACACCGTCCAGAGCGTGCCGCCGAGAAAGATGACGACGGCGGTGAGTATCATCGGAATTGAGGCAATCTTTGCATGCAGATTGCGCAGCAACTGGTTTGGCCGGCCGGCGTTCGCTTGGCCCGTCATAGGTCAACCCTCCCCTGGATCGCGTATTTTTGAGGACGTGACGAAACCCGGAACAAAATCGGCCGGGCTTCAGGCCGGCCCATACTAGGAGCCGGCCTTCCACAGAGACTGGTCCCGTTAGTCGGCTGCGGCGATGATATCGACGAAGCGCTTCTGTGCATCTTCCGGCGTCATGGTCGGCGTCGCGAAGAACTCGGAGAAGAGATCTTCCATCTGCTTCTGGCTGTCAGCCGAAAGCAGCTGATCGGTGCTGACGATGACATTGCCCTTGGCAAGAATATCAAGGCCCTTCTTCATGCAGTCGTTTGCGGCGGCGAGATCAACGTCGCCACGGACCGGCAGGGAGCCCTTTTTCAAGTTGAAAGCAACCTGCGTTGCCGGGTTGAGAAGCGTCGATGCCAGCACTTCCTGGGCCTTGGACTTTTCTTCATCCTTCAGGAGCGGGAAATAGAAGGCATCGCCGCCGGTCGAGATGATTTCGTTGACGCCGAGGCCCGGCAGGCAGGTGTAATCGGTACCGGCCTTCTGGCCGGCGAGCTGGAATTCGCCCTGCGCCCAGTCGCCCATGATCTGTCCGCCGGCCTTGCCGGTGATGACCAGATTGGTCGCCTGATTCCAATCCTGGACGTTGGTGCCCTTGGACAGGCGGCGGGCGTCGTCGGCGGCCTTGAACACCTTGACCATTTCCGGACCAGCGGCTGCTTCGGCATCCTTGTCGGAGAAGACTTTCTGGTAGACATCCTTGCCGCCGATAGCGATCATCAGCACCCCGAACGCACCGTTGGCCTGCCAGGGCTGACCGCCAACCGCGAGCGGAACGATACCAGCCTTTTCAAGCGCCGGAGCGGCGGCAACAAATTCATCCCAGTTCTTCGGCACGTCGACGCCAGCCGTCTTGAACGCGGCATTGGAAAGCCACAACCACTGCCAGGAATGAATGTTCACCGGCGCGCAATAGATTTTGCCGTCGATCGTGCAGCTGTCGAGCAAGCTCGCCGGCTTGATGATGCCCTTCCAGTTTTCCTTGGTCGCGACATCCGTCAGGTCGCGCATCAGACCAGCCTGAACCAGCTCTTCGGCCTGACGGCCGTGGTTGAACTGGGTGGCGCCCATCGGATCGCCGCCGGTGATGCGGCTGACCATGATCGGCCGCGCTGTACCGCCAGAACCGGCGATCGCACCGTCGACCCAATGATTGCCGGTGGCATCGAATGCCTTAGCCAGTTCCGCAACGGCCGCAGCTTCACCTCCGGACGTCCACCAATGTGTCACTTCCAGATCGGCCGCGTTAGCGATGCCCAGTGGAAGCACGACTGTTGCCGCCAATGCAGCAGCCAACAAACGCAATTTCATGAGTTTTCCTCCCTCACTGTAACGTTACCGTAAAAACTTAGTTCAATCGATTAGCAGACGCAACCACCACAACGCATAATTCAAGGTAAAAAACCAAAAACAATCCTTGATTGCATCTCCTCATACAAGAAAGACCTGCATCCCTCGCTTTTCTGCGGTGCATTTTTGAACAAAATCGGCAATAAATAGAGATATATGATCCATTATCCGGGTTTTCTTTCCGAACCCGCGGGGAAACATGTCTCGCAAACGCACGGGAAATATGCCGCGGCGCAGGATTCAACCTTTCGGTGAGCTCACATATAAAAACTAAAAAATCGCTCGACAAGACAACTGTATCGTTACAGATTTTGAACAGAGGGGAGAACCGACGCCTGGGTGCCCCTGTGTCATGAATCGTATATAAGGCTGGCGAGCCTGTGGGGGCGACAGCAGGCAGACTCTGCCCCTTGCGGCATAACTGCCTGACTTTGGAAAGCGATGGGCGGGGAATGGACGAAAAACATAAGAGCCGACCGGCCTCGGTGCCGCCTTCGCCGAATGAACGCCCGACCTTGAAGACGATTGCCTTCATGACCGGACTTGGCATCACGACGGTATCCCGGGCGCTGAAGGACGCGCCTGATATTGGCGCCGAGACCAAGGAGCGCGTCCGGCTGGTCGCGGCCCAGGTCGGATATCATCCCAACCGGGCCGGTGTGCGTCTGCGGACGGGAAAAACCAATGTCATCAGCCTGATCCTCAGCCTGGAAGAGGAATTCATCGGTCTGACGAGCCCGATGGTTGTCGGTATTTCTGAAATCCTCGCCGCCACCCAATATCACCTCGTGATCACGCCCTACAGCGCACGGAGCGATCCGCTCGATCCTGTGCGCTATGTACTGGATACCGGAGCGGCAGACGGCGTGATCATTTCGCGGACGGAACCAAAAGATCCACGTGTCGCGTTGATGATGGAGCGCAACTTTCCCTTTGGCACGCATGGCCGCACGGAAATGGGCCACGTCCATCCCTTCCATGACTTCGACAACGAGCGCTTCGCCTACGATGCCGTGCGCATGCTGGTCGAGCGCGGCAGGCGGCGGGTCATGCTGCTACACCCGCCGCCATCGCTGACCTACCATATGCACATGCGCACCGGCTTCGAGCGCGGCCTTCGGGATTTCGGCGCGACATCTGTTCCGTTCAACACGGTCGACCTGGATAACAGCCTGGCGGACATCCGCGCCGCCTGCGAAGCAGTTATGCGTGCGCCCGGTGCGCCCGACGGCGTGATCTCCGGTAGCGGCGGCGGTGCCGTGGCACTGGTCGCCGGGATCGAAGCGGCAGGACTGAAGCTCGCTCGGGACGTCGACATGGTCTCAAAGCAATCGAACGACTTCCTGCAATGGCTAAGGCCGGAGGTCATCACACTCAGGGAAGATTTCAGGCTTGCCGGACGCGAACTGGCAAAAGCGGTGATCGCCCGTATCGAAGGCCAGCCCTCGGCCGAATTGCAGACGCTGAGTTT
Organism: Rhizobium sp. LjRoot98; assembly: GCF_964252935.1. Taxonomy (NCBI): domain Bacteria; kingdom Pseudomonadati; phylum Pseudomonadota; class Alphaproteobacteria; order Hyphomicrobiales; family Rhizobiaceae; genus Rhizobium; species Rhizobium sp. LjRoot98. The sequence goes on along the minus strand of NZ_CAXUPW020000002.1, from coordinate 398,935 downwards.
CCCCGTCCTGCAGAACTGAGCGATCTCAAGACACGACCCAGAAAGCAGAACGGCCGCTGATCAACAGCGGCCGTTCCAGTTTTATCTCTCCGATCGACGGATCATCAGGCGTTGAGGCCGCTGCCCCATGGACCGTGATGGGAATCGGCACCATCGATGCGGTCGAAACCGTGTGCGCCGAAGAAGTCGCGCTGCGCCTGGATGACATTGGCCGTACCGCGGCCGCGGCGGTAGCTGTCGAAATAGCCGAGCGCCGAAGCAAGGGCTGGAACCGGCAGACCGCCGAGAACCGCTGCAGACACGACACGGCGAAGCGCGCCGTCGGTTTCCTTGACCATCGCGGAGAAAGCCGGCGTAACGATCAGATTGGCAACCGTCGGATCCTTGGTGAAGGCCGTGGTGATCTCGTCGAGGAAGACCGAGCGGATGATGCAGCCTGCGCGCCAGATTTTGGCGATCGTTGGCATCGGCAGGTTCCAGTTGAACTCGCGCGAGGCTTCCGCCATGACCGCGAACCCTTGCGCATAAGCGCCGATCTTGGCAGCCAGAAGCGCGCTTTCGAGATCCTTGAGGAAGGCAGCCTTGTCGGCAACCTTGAATTCGCCGACATTCGGCAGACCAAGCACCTTTTCTGCCGCTTCGCGCTCGCCCTTGACTGACGAGATACTGCGGGCCGCAACAGCAGCTTCAATAGCTGTCGCCGGAATGCCCATGTTCTGCGCCTCGATCACCGACCACTTGCCGGTGCCCTTCTGGCCGGCCTTGTCGAGGATGAGATCGACGATCGGCTTGCCGGTGATCGGGTCAGCGGCCTTCAGAACCGTCTCGGTGATCTCGATCAGGTAGGAATTGAGGCGGCCCTTGTTCCATTCGCCAAAGACTTCCCCGATCTCGGTGGCACTCATCTTCAGCCCGTCGCGCAGGATGCCATAGATTTCGGCGATCATCTGCATGTCGGCATATTCGATGCCGTTATGGATGGTCTTGACGAAATGACCTGCACCATTTTCGCCGAGCCAGGCGACGCACGGATCGTTGTTGTATTTTGCAGCGATCGAGGTCAGCACCTTCTCGACACGCTTCCAGGAGTCTTCCTTGCCGCCGACCATGATGGACGGGCCATGACGCGCGCCCTCTTCGCCGCCGGAAACGCCCATGCCGATGAAGGTCAGGCCGCTGTCCTTGAGATTGTCGAAGCGGCGCATCGTGTCGCGGAAATTGGCGTTGCCGGCATCGATCATGATGTCGTTCTTCTCAAGATAGGGCTTGAGCAATTCCATCTGCTGATCGACCGGTTCGCCGGCCTTGATCATGATGATGATCGGCCGCGGCGGGCGGATGGCAGCAACGAACTCCTCGATGGTCTCGCACGGTACGATCTGGCTTTGCAGGCTGCCCGCTTCGGCATAGAATTTCCGCGTTGCCTCGACCGTGCGGTTGAAGACTGCGATCTTGTTGCCCTTTTCGGCAATGTTGAGCGCCAGATTCGATCCCATAACACCAAGACCGATAAGGCCGATTTCTGCCTGTGCCACGTATGTGCCTCCGTTGGACAGTGAAGGTGCCAAAGCCCGGCGGGGCTTGCACACGGCTTCACCAGATTGAACTTGCAGGGAGATTTTTTTCGGCCATGGAGGCCTGAATACGCCCTGCGGATGCTGAGGGAGTTTTGGCATTCAAATCGATTAACGACAAGTGATTGTTGTCAAAAGTGATACTTTTCCGCTGCACTGGAGTAGGTTTGCCGTGCTGACAGGTCGCATCGGGAAATCACCTTTGCCGGGCCGGCCAGGGAGGACATGCGTGAGGATCGGACAAGAAAACATGGCCATCGCCGCGTCTGTGGGGCGCTACAGCGAACAGGCGCCGCCGGCGGCACTCGCGTCGCATTTCCGGTGCACGTGGCTCCATCACCTGCCCGCCGATTTCGACAATGTCGTCGTGGTCGTGCCGGATGGGTGCAGCGATATTCTCTGGTCCAGCCGCGGGCTTTTCGTCGCCGGTCCAGACAGAACCGCAGCCTTCCCGCCGCTACAAGCGGGCGAAACCGTTGTTGGCTTTCGCTTTCAGCCGGGTGCCGCCGCCAGATGGCTAAACCTGTCGATCGCCGAAATCACCGGCGAAACGGTAGCGCTTTCAGATCTGTGGGGAGCCGATGGCCGGGAGCTTCATGAACGCCTGTCGGAAACGGGGTCCACCGTGGAGGGGTTGGCATTGTTGCAAGATTTCCTCACGCAGCGAGCCGCTCAGGTCACAACACCTTCAGACGATACGCTCCACGCCTTCGAATATCTTTCACGCAAGGGCAGAGAACGCCCGCAGACGGTCGAAGCTCTCGCGCGGGCGCTTGGCTATGGCGAACGGACGTTGCGGCGACGCTGCCTCGATCATTTCGGCTACGGGCCCAAGACACTCGGCCGGATTCTGCGTTTCCAACGGTTTCTTTCGCTTTTGAAAGCAAACCAATGGCAGCCAATGTCCATCCTGGCACTTGAGGCAGGCTACGCGGATCAGGCACATATGTGCCGCGAGGTGCAGGCACTGGCCGGTCTGCCCCCTGCCGAAATCCGGCAGCAGCTTGTGGCGTGATTGTCCGTTTTGTTCAATCTTTTCGCGTTCGGCCATCGCATGGTCGCAAGCGGCAAAAAAGGAGAAGGTGGTGTGGCCGTGATGGAAGCGAAAATCATTCATATCAGTATCGAGAGGAATTGGCGCGACGTCTATGCCTACGCGGCCAACCCGGAAAACATGCCATCATGGGCATCCGGTCTTGCCGCCGGGCTGGAGCCGGACGGCGACGAGTGGGTGGCAAGCGGCGCGCTCGGCAATGCCCGCGTCCGCTTCACACCCCGCAACGATCTCGGCGTGCTCGACCACCTCGTCACGCTGGAAACGGGCATCCAGGTCCATAATGCTCTGCGTGTCGTGCCGAACGGCAGCGGCGCGGAAGTCTTGTTCACGCTGCTCAGGCAGCCCGGCATGAGCAAGGAACAATTCGACGGCGATGCCGATTGGGTTAAAAAGGACCTCAACGCATTGAAAGCACAGCTGGAAACATAAGGAATGACCAACATGGGACAGAAGGGAACCGACCGCCAGATCGATAATATCGAGTTCGCGGTGAGGGATATTGCACGCTCGAAGGCATTTTATGGCGCAGCATTCGGCTGGTCATTTACGGACTACGGCCCGCAATATTGCGAATTCACCGATGGGCGGCTGACCGGCGGCCTGACCACGGGAACACCAAAGCCCGGCGGCCCATTGATCATTCTCTATGCCGATGATCTCGCCGAAACCCAGACCAGGCTCGAAGCACAAGGCGCTCGCATCGTCGTCGAGACATTTTCCTTCCCGGGCGGAAGACGCTTCCATTTCCAGGATCCGGACGGTTACGAACTGGCTGTCTGGTCGGACAAGTAACAGTGAAAGACCGGTGAGCGAGGGCAACCACCCTCGCCTTTCGCCATCAGGCCGCGATCGAACGGCGGCGGTCGGCGATTTCCTGCAGCACCAGAATGGCACCGATGACCTTGCCCGTGCCCGACATGCAGGGCGTCATCCGGCAGCGCACCACGACGGTGCGGTTCCCGACATCCTTCGCGAAGGTGTAATCGACCAGCTCACCGGAAAAACACTTGTCGAGATTGGGCTTCACCCGCTGCTCGAAGCGCTGGATGCCGACGAACTCGACGATATGGCGGCCGACGAGGTCCATCGGCCGTTCTTCCAGCCGGGCCGCATTGACGGGGTTGGTATAGAGATAGCGGTAATCCGGCGTGATCACCGCGACACGGTCCGGCAAACAGTCGAGGATCGCTTCATTGAGAAACCCTTCGTCTGCCCGGCCCTTGAGGGCTGCAGCCGTCGGAGGTGGTGACATCCACGGCTTTTCAGCGGCTTCGCTGCCGCCAGCGGAAAAATAACGGTCGGCCAGCGTCTGCAGGACATCGCGTTGGCGCAGCACGCTGGACACATCGTCGGCTTCCTTGCGCAGGAGATCAAGGACGAACTGGAACTGCAGGCGCGCATCAGCGACGGTCTCGGCCTTCTCCTCGTAAATTGTGGTAAGAACCGGCTCGATCTCGCGATCAAGAATGCTGATCAGCAGATCATCACCGGATTTCACCGCATATTGCAGCTGAGAATATTTGAACCAGAAGAGCTCGATCAGTGCCTTCAATTTCCACCCCACTCCCCACTCAATTTTCCGTTTAAGCGTGAAAAGCTCAGGAAAATTGAACGCAATCAAAAAATAAATCGATTGAAGGCGCTATTTTACAAACCCGAAGCGCTTGCAATCGTCCTATAGTAATACCTGAAGTTTACACCCAAAATGATGGTGTTCAACACCTGAAAAATCACCTGAAACGTTTCCGGTGAACTTATTTTAGGCAACCGATATAAAACGCACTGGGCCGCGCAGCGGCTTCTCCCGACACCGGCGGTACTTGCAAGCCATTACTGATCACACGATGCAATCTGCATGCGCCGACAACAGACAGAGACTCAACTGTTCGTATGTACTTGTCACGAAGTTGCGCCGACCGCCAGCTCTACATAGCGGAAAGCGACGCTACATACTCAGTCTTTCAAATGTTTCTTGATGTGCCAGCGATCATGGTACCAGAGCCACTGCCCGGGATACTCGCGCACCCAGCTCTCGACCTTGTCGTTCAGCAACTGTGCTGTCGCATTGACATCGACACCGCCGTCCGGCTTGCGCGGGATTTCAATCGCCGGCTCCAGCTCAAGGCGGAAACGTCCATCAGGCAACCGGATGGAGCGGGCCGGATAGACCTCGCAATTAAACTGCCGCACCAGCTTGGCCAGCAGCGGATTGGTGCGCACATCACGGCCGAAGAATTTTGTCATCAGCCCCTTGCGGAACTTCTGATCAACCAGAACACCGACAGCGCCGCCCGCCTCAAGCTTGCGTGCCAGCGTGAAGGAAGATCCGGCATGCGAGGGAACCAGATTGCCCATGCGCTGCTTGCGGAAATCGAAGACCTTGTCGGCAACATAAGGATTGTTCGGCGGCCGGAACAGCACAGTGACATCCAGCCCGAAGGCAGCACTTGCCACCGGCAAAAGCTCGAAATTACCGGTATGGGCGGTAAAGACGATGAACGGGCGCGGGTTGTCGCGCAGTTCCAGGAACAGCGGGATACCGGACACTTCAATACGGCCAGGCTTCGGGTTTGCCGGATCGAAATCGAAAAGCTCGTCCAAAAATACATATTCTGCGGCAAGCCGGCCAATACTGCCCCAGCTCTCCAGTGCAATAGCCTCGATCTCCGCCTCGCTCTTCTCAGGAAAAGCATTGCGAAGATTGGTCATCGTCAGTTTGTGACGATGCTTCAGTTTCGGCCCAAGCCAGCTTGTGAAGCGGGCAGAGAACTCGATGGCCCCTCTGGCCGGAAACAGCTTGAGCGTTCCCAGCAACAGAAAGACGAACTGGGCGATCGACCACTGGCGAAAACGCTGCGCGGCAAGAACCAGTCGTGTGATCAGCATGCGCACGGTGTTCAGTCCATCCGCAGGATGATTTTACCGAAGACCTGACGTGTTTCCATGCGCTCGAGCGCCTTGTCGATCTCGGTAAAACCGACCTCGGTGTCGATGACGGGGTGAACGAGCCCGCGCGCCATCTTCTGCATGGCGTCGGCCATGTTCTCCATGCGGCAGCCGAAGGAGCCGAGCAGCTTCAACTGCTGCTGGAAAAGCATCATCAGGTTCATTTCGGTGGAAACCCCGGAGGTCGAACCGCAGGTGACAAGACGGCCGCCCCGCTTCAGGACGAACATCGACGCAGCCCACGTGTCCTTGCCGACATGTTCAAAGACGACATCGACGCCCTTCTTCTTGGTCAGCTTGCGGGTCACACCCTCGAAACGGTCCTTACGATAATTGATGACGTGATCGGCGCCGAGCGCCTTGGCCTTCTCGATCTTGTCGTCTGAGCCCACCGTGGTGATGACGGTGCAGCCGATCTTTTTGGCCAGCTGGATGGCTGCCGAGCCGATGCCGGAACCGCCGGCGTGAATGAGGATCGTTTCGCCCGGCTCAAGCTTGGCATTGTCGAACAGCATGTGCTCGACGGTGCCGAAGGTCACCGGCGCGACTGCCGCAGCCACCGCATCGACGCCCGGAGGGGCCGGAACGAGCAGGCGCGCTGGCAGGTTGACCTTTTCCTGGGCAAAGCCATCGAGATGGAAACCATGGACGCCGCCGACATGTTCGCAGAGATTGTCGCGGCCTTCGCGGCACGGACGGCAGAGGCCACAGGTGCGCGCGCCGTAGATCGAAACGAGCTGTCCCGGCAGGACGTTCGACACGCCCGGGCCGATCTGATCGACCACGCCGGACGCTTCAGCGCCGATCACCAGCGGCATCTTGCGCTTGGCAAAAGCCATGCCGCGCCAGCCCCAGACGTCGATATGGTTGAGCGCAACGGCTTTGACGCGGAGCGTGACCTCGCCCGGACCCGGGGCTTCCGGTTCGGGAAGATCGGTGATTTCCAGCTTGCGGTCGTCGACCAGTTGCAAAGCGCGCATGATATAAGTCCTTGAGCCCGAGGCATCCTAGCCTCGAAAAAACATGATGTCCGATTAGGCCGGTTCAGCAGCCATGACAAGGCTGGCGTTCTGGCCGCCGAAGCCGAAGGAGTTCGACAGGACAGCACTAACCTGCGCATCCCGCTTCACGTTCGGTACGACATCGAGAATGATCGACGGATCGGGGTTCTGATGGTTGATCGTCGGTGGAACCGTGCCGGTGAGGATCGTCTGCAGCGAGAACACGGCCTCGACAGCGCCTGCGGCGGTCAAGGTGTGGCCGATCATCGACTTGTTCGACGACACCGGAATGGACGGCAGTGCTTCGCCGAACACCGACAGCATCGCGCCATACTCCATCTTGTCGTTTTCAGGCGTCGATGTGCCATGGGCGTTGATATAGCCGATGTCGCCCTCGTTGAGGCCCGCATCGGCAAGCGCTGCGCGGATCGTCGCAATTGCGGGGCCGCCATCCGGCGAAGACCGTGTGCGGTGGAACGAGTCGGCCTTTTCGCCACAGCCCTTCAGGATGCCGTAGATTTTTGCGCCGCGCGCGACTGCTGCTTCCAGCGATTCCAGCACCAGCGTTGCCGCACCCTCGGCAATGACGAAACCGTCACGATCCTTGGAGAAGGGTTTCGAGGCCCGTTCCGGCGGGTCGTTCTGGGTCGAAAGAGCCGACAGAAGCGCAAAGCGGATCAGCGCCTCGGCGCTGACGGAACCATCGGTAGCGACGGTCAAGGCCCGGTCGGTGCGGCCCTGGCGGATCGCCTCAACTCCAAGCTGGATGGCTGTTGCACCCGATGCGCAGGCGGTCGACAACGTTACCGGCAGTCCGCGTGTTCCGAAACGATCGGACAGGCGCTCGGAAATGGCGCCGAACAATGCCGCCTCGTGAAACACCGGATCCGCGCGGTCACGCATGGCGGCAAGGAAGCGATCATAGGCATCGCCCGGCTTCTGCGACGGCCGCGAACGGTCGGCCAGTTCGAAGCGGGCGCTCCATTCCGGCTCGATGGGCGGCGCAGCCAGGAACAGCGGCCCATTGAAATCGCTGGAAATACCGGCCTGAGCCAAAGCTTCCGCTGTCGTTTCGCGGGCAAAGGCATAGGACCGCTCGACGGCGTTTTCCGCAGGCAAATCAATAAAATCGACGGTTCCGCTGATTCTGGTCGAGAGCCCCTCGGTCGGGAACCGGGTAATCTTGTGAATACCGGAAACGCCTGAGGTCAGCGCCTTCCAGTTGTCCTCGACGCCCTGGCCAAGCGAGGTGATGACCCCCATGCCGGTAACGGCGATCAGCGGGCGGCCGAGATGATCCTTGTAAGCGCTGGTCATATCTGCCGCTCCTTATTCTTCTGCCGAAAGCACGGCGATACCTTCGCCGCGCGCATGGCCGATCGTCGTGACGATGGCCGTCGTTGCTGGCTTTTCCATAAGGGCTTCACCATCCGGGGCGAATGGCGGCACCTTGGCGCCAGCTCCAAGCGAGAGAGCCGCGAAAGCCAGGCCGAGCGGAAACTGTGATTCCAGCGCATGACCGACAAGCCCGCCATAGGCACGCACGGCAGCCTTGGGGAACTGCGCATCGAGAAACGCCTTCTCACGCGCGGCAAGATCCGGAAAACCGGTCGTGCCGGAAAAGACCACGGTGCGCGACGGATCGGCGTCTGCAGAGGGAGCCATCAAATATTGCAGGCGCTGCTCGAGGCGATCCCCGTCGCGGCTACCACGATCTCCACCGACAGAATCGATCGTTGCATAGATGCGGGCGCCGCGTGCCTCAGCATGTTCGCGGGATTCGAGCATCAGGAACGCACCGACCGAACCGGTGATCATGCCGCCGCCGTTTTCCGGCTTGCGCGACCAGATCGGCTGATAACCGCCGAGCGCATGGCCCTGGATCGCTTCGATCAACAGGATCATGTCGAGCCGTTCGGCCGAGAACGCGCCGCCGACCAGTGTATGGGTCGACTGTCCGGCCTTGATGCGGGCAAAGGCGGTTTCGATCGCCGAAATGCCAGCACCCTCTTCACCCATAAAGGTGCGCGAAGAGCCCGTGACCTTATGGACGATGGAGATGTTGCCGGCCATCAGATTGGAAAGCTGGGCCAAAAACAGTGTCGGGCGCAGTTCCGTCGTCAGCTTCTCGTTGAGCAACTGTTCGCGGTCATTGCGCTTCAGGGCCTCATCGACGATCAGCGAATCGACATTGATGTCGCGCTCCCCGCCCCCGGCTGCCACGATCATGTCCATGCTGCCGCAAGCGTCCAGGTCATCCTTGAAACCGGCATCGTCCAGCGCCAGACCGGCACTGAAGACGCCAAGGCGCTGCCAGTTTTCCATCTGCCGCTGGTCGCCACGCTTGGAAATCTGCTGAGACCAGTCGATTTCCGGAAGCGGATGCACCGGATACGGCGCGAAGCGTTCCGTCTCGACACGGACGGCCGGAGTTTCCGCAGCAGTCAGAAGCGCGGTATGCACTTCAGTGCCCACACCCTGGCTGGTGACGATGCCGACACCGGTGATCACAACATCATTGGCGGATTTGCTCATCGTCATTCCCCCGTCGCGGCTGAAGCCGCTATTGCAGCCATCAAGCCCACCTCTTCGGCACGCTTCTTGACGATCGGGCCGAGCGGCACCTGATCGAACGGCATGGTCCGCAGTTTCAGCTGTGCATCGCAGACCTTCTTGCCCTGCGAGGTGATTTTTGCCTTCACGACGGCAAAGCCGGACCCGTCATGTTCGAGGAAGGCTTCGATATCGAGTACGGCTTCCGGCTCGACAAAGGTGCGCATCTTGGCGCTATCGACCGACATCAGGAACGGCATGGCGGCGAAATCCGTGGCGGCGAGCACCAGAAAACCGCAGGCCTGCGCCATCGTCTCGATCAAAAGAACACCGGGGACCAGCGGGTAACCCGGAAAATGACCCTCGAAAACAGGGCTCTTTGCCGGAACCACAGAACGCGCCGTCAGCGTCTTGGCGTTAAGATCAACCGTCTCGACCCGATCGATCATCTGAAAATATTCAAGGAGCATCAGGAGCAAATCCAGCTTGGCCCAGAGCACGGCGCTTTGGGAAACAGCGCCCGAACACTCCGGATTTCAAATCCGCATGACCCCGCCCGAACAGGTCCGGTATCGCGATCATGCGACCGTCAAGTAAAAACGCAAATGCCGCCTGTCAAGCGCGGTCCACGCGACAGGCGGCATTGCTATCACTCATGCACGTGTTCGCGCGTGTCAAACGCGCGATATCGTCATCAGCCCTTGGCGGCCTTCAGTTCGTCGATCTTGGCGCAGAGGTTCTTCAGGACGAAATATTCTTCCGTCGAAACCTTGCCTTCGTTGACTTCCTGCGTCCACTGCTCAAGCGGGATCTTGATGCCGAATTCCTTGTCGATCGCAAAGACGATGTCGAGGAAGTCCAGGCTGTCAATGCCGAGATCGTCAATGGTGTGGCTTTCCGGCGTAATCGTCTCCCGGTCGATTTCGCTCGTTTCCGCAATGATGTCGGCAACCTTGTCGAATGTAGCTGTCACGCGCATACCTCTTTAGAATACATGTTTTGGCGAACCTATAGGTAAATACGGCTGAAAAGCCAATGGCCTTGGGCGCAAGAGTTGCATTTATGGCGGCGGTGTTGCCCAAACATCAAGCCAAGCCCGCAATACCGGCCTCAAAGGCCCGTTGCAGCCGGGAGATCAGCAGCCAAAGCATCGATCGCCAGCCTGACGCGCAACGGCAGATGCGGGGTCTGCGGCCAGACCGCATGGCAATCGAATGACAGGCGGCGCTCATTGGCAAAAAGCCGGACAAGACTGCCGTCGCGGAGCCTGTCCTGAACGAGCCAGCAGGGCAGCCAGACGAGCCCGAGCCCGGAAACCCCGGCATCGGCAATCATCTCCAAATCATCGAAACGCATGCGCGAAGGCGGCAGGACTTCAGCGTCCGGGCCGCCGTCGACCGGAAAGAGCCAGGAGCGGATGTAGCCGGAGCGGGCATAGAGGATCGCATGGTGATCCCGCAACTCCTCCCGGGTTCCTGGCGCGCCGTGGATACGCAGATAATCCGGCGAGGCGCAGACGGTCATACGCTGGTACGCCAGCCGCCGCGCCATCAGCCCCGGCCATTCGCCGAGCGGACCGTTGCGGATGGCAAGATCAAATCCGTCTTCCAGGATATCGACCCGGCTATCAGTGAAATTCAGATCGAGCTCCAGCTTCGGATGCTCGCTGGCAAGTTTCAGCAGGATGGGCGCAACGCAGCGGCGGCCGAACAGCACGGGCATGGAAACCCGCAATCGTCCCGCCACTTCCTTGCGTCCTGATTCGAGCATGGCCTCGCCTTCCCGCAACTCCTCGAGCGCCCGCAGGCAGCGTTCGTAAAACGCCTGGCCATCCTCCGTTACCGTCTGGCTGCGCGTGGTGCGATGGAACAGCCGGGCGCCGAGCCGCTCTTCCAGCCGGGCAATCGTCTTGCCGACCGCTGAGCGCGACAGGTTGAGCCTCTGGGCGGCGGCGGAAAAACTCGCCGCCTCCACCGCCTCGACGAAGACGGAAACGCCAGTCAAACGATCACTCATATCTTTTGTAGCCCTCAAGGAACCAATACGTGGAAATCATATCGCCACTGGAGAACGAAACGCAATGCTAGCGTCATCTCATCGCTTGAACCAACCAAGAAAGCAGGAGACGAAACATGACGGCAACGATGAGGCGCTGGTCGATGCAGGCAATCGGCCGCGACAATCTGAAATTTGAGACGGTGGCAGTCCCCGAGCCGGAACCCGGCGAAATCCGCGTCAAGGTTTCAGCGGCGTCACTCAATTATCGCGACAAGCTGGTAATCGAAACAGGCATGGGGCTAACCCTTCCGACGCCATTCGTGCCTGCCTCCGACATGGCAGGCGTTGTCGATGCGGTCGGATCGGGTGTCACGCGCTTCAAGCCCGGCGACCGGGTGATGTCTACCTTCAAGCCGGACTGGATCGACGCCGGGGATAACGGCAATGCCCGCGTGCCGGCCTATAAGACGCTGGGTGGCGCCTATCAGGGCGTGCTGGCCGATTATGTGGTGTTTCCGGATGACTGGTTTGCCGCGTCGCCGCACAGTCTTGACGATGCAGAGGCAAGTACCCTGCCGGTTGCCGGGTTGACCGCCTGGTTCGCATTGGCCGAACTCGGCAAGCTCAGGGCCGGATCGACCGTGCTTGTCCAGGGTACGGGCGGCGTCGCCCTGTTCGGGGTTCAGATTGCCAAAGCACATGGCGCCAATGTCATCATCACCTCGCGTAGCGACGAAAAACTTGAGCGGGCAAAAGCGCTCGGTGCTGATCATGGCGTCAACAGCAGCAAGGAGGACTGGGTTGAGGCCGTCTACAGGCTCACCGGCGATGAAGGCGCCCACCATATTCTGGAAATCGCTGGCGGCCCCAACCTCGGGCAATCGATCCGTGCCGTTGCCGTGCATGGGAGAATTTCGGTCATCGGCGTTTTCGAGGGTTTCGACGTTGCCGGACCGGCAGGGCCACTGCTGCTGAAATCGCCCATCATCCAAGGGATCAGCGTCGGCCACCGGCGGTCTCTTGAAGATTTCGCCCGCGCCATCGATCAGACCGGGATCAAGCCGGTCATCGATGCCCGCTATCCGCTGGAAGACTTGCACCTTGCCCTCGACCACCTTGACCGCGGCGCCTTCGGCAAGATCGTTATCGACCTGAATTGAGGCTGAAAACAGCTCTGGGGCTGGCATCCCTGCCAGTCCCGGAACGACGGCCTTTGCCGGTCAGCGGGTAACGACGATCTTGGTATTCTTCAAGCCATACTCGCTAGCCAGCGCGAAGAACTCGGCGGCATTTTCCGGATGCAGGCGGATACAGCCATGCGAAGCCGGACGGCCGAGGCGCTTCACGTCAAAGGTCGCGTGCACCGCATAGCCACCGTTGAAAAACACCGCATAAGGCATCGGCGCATTGTCATATTTGCGCGAGCGATGATCTCTCGAAAGCCATTTGGCGCTCCAGCTGCCCTGCGGCGTCACATAGCCTTTGCGCGCGGTAGAAACCTTCCAGCGATACCGTACGAAACCATTCTGCGAGACAGTCATGGTTTGAGAAGAAAGGCTGATCCTTGCAACAAGATTGGCAGCGAAGGCAGACGGCGAATGAAACTGCATCAATAAGAGTGCCAAAGAGGCGACGAAGAATTTACGCATGAAAAATCCTCTCCGTAATACGAATTTTTACTGGCGTCCCAACACGAGACAAACTTTACAGCCTTTGCAATGATAGACGTTTAAGACAATTGGAAAATTCGGCGTTAACGAGGGCGGATGGTTTTTTGAATCCGAGTAACGCGCTTAGACTATACTGCCGACCAGGGCTGCAATCACCGCCAAAACTGCAAGTGACGCGCAGGCACCGTAGAATATGGAAACGCCGGTCTCGACATCGGCTACCGTTGCAACCGCCCGGCCGGCTCCGTTGATCATCGGCTCATTGACCAGCGTACCAGCATAGATCCTCGGGCCTGCCAGCTGCACATCGAGTGCCCCCGCCATCGCGGCTTCCGGCCAGCCGGAGTTGGGCGAACGATGCAGTCCGTGGTCACGCAGTGCAATGCCGATGGCATTGCGGGCGGCGCGCCGTCCCTTGGCCAAGACTGCGCCAGCCGCGATCAGCAGGATCGACAACCGCGCTGCCGGGATGTTGGCGAGATCGTCGAAACGCGCCGAAGCCCAGCCGAAATGCAGATATTTCGGGCTCTTGTGACCGATCATGGAATCGGCGGTGTTGAGCATCTTGTAGGCCAGCAAGCCGGGCAGGCCGAGCAGTGCATACCAGAAGGCCGGGGCAACAACGCCGTCGGAAAAATTCTCCGCCAGACTTTCGATGGCGGCGCGGCATACGGCCGGTTCGTTAAGTGTCTCGGGATCACGCCCGACGATCATCGACACCGCTTTGCGGCCACCCTCCAGCCCACCGGTGCGAAGACCCGTGGCCACCCGCGACACGTGGTCGGCGAGACTTTTTTGCGCCAAGAACACCGCGACAACGATTATTTCGAGCAACCAGCCGAAAATCCCGATCTGCATGAACAGCTTGTGCAGCAGCCAGCCGCAAAAAAGGCTCCACAGCAACAACACGGCAATGACCAGAACACCGCTGATCCGCAGAGCCTCCTCGCCTAGGCGCTTGCGGTTGAAGGTCCGGTCGCACCAGCCGATCATTGCGCCAAATAGAACGACAGGGTGCGGAAGACGGCGCCAGAGCCAATCAGGGTCGCCAACGACCCGGTCAAGCAGAAGAGCGGCGATCAGGGCAAGCAGAATTCCGGTCGACATCGAAAAGTCCGTTCAGGCGAGGTGCACACTGCTCAAGGCATCCGCCAAACGTGTATCGCCTGCCGCATCCGGTGCAAGTCCAATCCTGAGCCACGATGGCGCATAGCCGAATTTTCGCGTCAGAACCCGCCCCTGGCAGAGATGTTCATGCAGTTCCGGCGCGCGTTGGTGCTCCACCAGGGTGAAAAGCGGCGTGCCGCCGATGATCGTCAGCCCGGCTTGCCGCAAGACAGAATCGAGGCCCTGCTTGCGCGCCGAAATCTGCGATCGAACCGGCTGTGTGTCGCCATCCATCAGGTCTGCCGCCACCACCAGTGCCGGTCCTGATACGGCCCAAGGGCCAAGCCATTCCTGAAATGCCGACAGAATCGGTTCCGCCGCAATGACGAAACCAAGCCGCAGCCCTGCCAAGCCGAAGAATTTGCCGAAGGAGCGGAAGACAATGAGATTATCGTTACTTGCGGCCTGCGCGGCGACGCTCAGATGCGGTTCGGTATCGCCAAAAGCCTCATCGACAAGCAGCAACCCGCCATAAGCTTTCATCTGCTGTGCCATGCCTGCGATATCAGCAGGCAGGACAGCGCGTCCGGTCGGGTTGTTGGGATTGACCAGCACCACCAGCCCATGATCCGGCGTCACCTGAGCGGGCGTCGAGATTTCATCGACCGCAAAACCGGCACTGACGAAAGCACGCGCATATTCGCCATAGGTCGGTCCGAAAATGGCGATGCGCCTGCCCGGCGCAACAAGGCGCGGCAGCAGCTGAATAACCGATTGTGTGCCGGGAACAGGAAGCGGCAGGATATCGCTGCTACGATAATAGCGGGCAGCCGCATTGCGCGCGCGGTCCACCAGATGACGGTCCGGCAGCCTGTGCCAGGCATGGATCGGGATGTCGGGCAGCATCACAGGATTGGGATTGATGCCGGTCGACAGGTCCAGCCAGTCCTGCGGGTTGCCACCAAACGACGCCGCCGCCTCGGTAATACCGCCGCCATGCACGATCGGCGCGGTCATGCAGAGCAGGCCATGTCGATGAGATGCATGAAGGAGCCCGCAACCTGCCCTCGCCGCAGTCCGGCGGGTCCAAGCGGCTCCCCGGCGGCGTCAGCCGTATCGAACAGCCGGTCGGCAGCGCCCTCCGACAGGATCGTGGCATAGTGAAATTCATGCGCCATCAGTGGACCATCGAAAAAACTGGCATCGAGCGGAGTGATCCGCCGGTAACCCAGATGCCGCTTGCGTTCGGCAAAGCTGGTTTCGAGCGGTAGAAAACCGAGCATTTCGTAGCGCTTGCCATCGGCAGCGACAAGCCCCTCACCCAGCATCATGTAGCCGCCGCATTCGCCGAAAATCCGGGCGCCTCGATCCCGGGCCGCTGTCATGCCCGATTTGAACTGCCCTGCATCGGACAATACCCCGGCATGAAGCTCGGGATAGCCGCCCGGCAGATAAACGGCATCGGCATCATCTGCAGGCACCTCGTTGGCGAGCGGCGAGAAGAATGTCAGCTTGGCACCGGCACGCTGCCAGCCGGACAGGAGATGTTCGTAAGAGAATGCAAAGGCAATATCGCGGGCGATGGCGATTTTCCGGCCGAGCGGTTTCAGCGGTGAAACTTGCGCAGCCCTCTGTCGCGGAGATTCTGACCTGGTCAGTGACAGGATCGCATCCAGATCACAGCCCTTTTCGATCTGCATTGCGGCATGGTCGATGAATACATCCAGTCCACCATGCTCCCCGGCTTGTACGAGACCGAGATGACGTTCTGGCAGCTTCAGAGCATTATCCTGCCGCAAAACGCCAAGAACCGGCATGCCGATGGTATCCACCGCATTGCGCAGCATCATTTCATGACGGTCGCTGCCAACCTTGTTGAGGATGACCCCGGCCACATGGACATCGTCGCGATGGGACGCATAGCCGCGCACGAGAGCAGCCACCGACTGCGACATGCGGGCGCAATCGACCACCAGAACAACCGGAAGACCAAGCAGCGACGCCAGATCGGCGGGCGAACCAGTCCCGTCGACCGCCCCATCGAACAGCCCCATCATGGCCTCGACAATCAACACATCGCCATCAGCAGCCTGCATGGCAGCATTGGCACGCAACAGATCCGGACGCATGGCCCAAGGATCGTAATTGAAGCAGGCTCTGCCGCTTGCGGCCGCATGGAAGGCCGGATCAATGTAATCCGGCCCGGCCTTGCCGGGAGCCACGGCGATACCGCGATCGCGCAATGCCCGCATCAGTCCGAGCGTCACCGTCGTCTTACCGGAGCCGGACGATGGCGCCGCAATCAGCAGACCGCTCATGCCGGGTCCTTGAAAGCCCGGCTCGACAGCGGATCGGATGTCAGAACCCGGCCGCCCAATGCGCCCAGCCAGTCGAGCGACGCACGCAGGCGCACCACTTCGCCGATGACGACGATGGCGGGCGGCTCCAGTCCGGACGCGATCATATCGGCCTCGGCGCGCGCCAGCGTCGTTTCCAGCACCGTTTGCTCGGGTGTAGCGGCGTTGCAAACAAAAGCGACTGGCTCGTCCGGCGAACGCCCGGCAGACATCAGATTGGCGGCGATCTGGCCGATATGCTTCATCGCCATATACATGACGATCACAGGAGAACCTTTGGCGATCCCTTCCCAGTGGATGCGGTCAGGAACGAGCCCGGAGGAATCATGGCCCGTGAGGAATGTCACGGCGTGATTGACCTCGCGATGCGTCACCGGGATACCGGCATAGGCGAGCCCGCCGATACCGGCGGTAATGCCCGGCACGATACGGAATGGAATGCCGTGTTCGACCAGCGTCAGCGCCTCCTCGCCGCCACGCCCGAAGACGAAGGGATCGCCGCCCTTCAGCCGCAGCACGCGCTTGCCCTGCCGAGCCAACTCGACCAGCCGCAGCGAAATATCGCGCTGCTTCGGCGATGGCTTGCCACCGCGCTTTCCGGCAAATTCGAGAACGGCGCCCGACTTTGCCAGGCTCAGGCAATCAGCATTGACAAGCGCATCATGGACGATGACATCGGCCTGACGCAGCGCATTGGCAGCATGCAGCGTCAAGAGACCGGGATCACCGGGACCCGCGCCGACCAGCCAGACCGAGCCCGGCGCAAGTTCGGGCAGACCGGAAAACAATGGATTGGTCATGGCGCCACTCCTGATGCCGCAGACATGAGGCGCAGTGAACCGGCAGGTGAAGATATGGAATCACTTTGCCGGCATCCGGCAGCAACATCCTGATCTGATTCAGAAAATACCCTACGCGCAATTGCTGCTGTTGCATGAGGCGACTTGATCTTCGGGACGATCAGCGCGCCGGACGGGCCCGCCGCAGCAAGGGCGGCTGCCTCCGCAACGCCGTGACAACCCGTTAGGGAAAAGACGATCTCCGACGGGTTCTGTAGCCGCGCGGTCTGAGCCTCCAGCGTTCCGGCATCGAAGACAACAAAGGGAACGGAAAAATGCCGGGCGGCGGCAATCATCGCCGGTTCCGCCACACGGCTATCCAGCGAGGCAATACCGGTAAGCTCATGCCGATCGATGCCGGCGACCGCCAGAGCCTCCTCGGCAAGCCGGATCACTTCGTCGCATGGCGTGCCACGCTCGCAGCCAAGGCCAAGCACGAGTGGCCGATGAACTGGCTGATCGCCGATATCCAGATGCATCACAAGACGGGCCTCCCGAGCCGCACAATCAAGATGCGCCGGGGCCTTCGATAACCAAAGGCTATCGAAGCGGTCTGGACAGCACCGGATGAAGCCCCCTGACTGGGTCGGCCGCACCGGACGCTTTTTCAGCCCACCGTGATGGGCACCGTCGCACGTGCCTCCTGTTTACCGGAGCCCACCTGCCCGGTCAAACCGGATTGCGTCATTCGAAGAGCCGGGAGCGTCACGATTCGAAATGCTCCGGCTTGTTGGAGGCAACTGTCAGGCATTCTTTGCTTTTCCGGGCAACCTCTGACAAACAAGGCTGAATTGCCCATCTCTCACGAGTCTCCCGTGCACGATCTTGTTCCCCAGCTCCTCGTCTTTTTGTTCGCCGCTGCCTTTCTCGCCGGGTTTATCGATTCGATCGCCGGCGGCGGCGGCATGATCACCATCCCCGCCATGCTGATTGCCGGCATTCCGCCGCTCGAAACATTGGGGACCAATAAACTGCAGTCGCTGTTCGGTTCCGGCTCGGCAAGCATCGCCTATGCCCGGCATGGCCATGTCAATCTGCGTGAACAAATGCCGATGGCAGCGATGTCTGCGCTCGGAGCAGCGGTGGGAGCGATCCTTGCAACCGTGGTGCCGGGCGACGTATTGAAGGCCGTCCTGCCGTTCCTGCTCGTTGCAATCGCCCTTTACTTCGCCGTCAAGCCAAGCCTTGGCGACGCCGACAAGGCGCAGAGGATGACACCCTTCCTGTTTTCGATGACGCTGGTTCCAGCAATCGGCTTTTACGACGGCGTCTTCGGGCCGGGCACGGGTTCTTTTTTCATGCTCGCCTTCATTGCCCTTGCAGGATTCGGCGTCTTGAAGGCGACTGCGCATACGAAGTTCCTCAACTTCGGCTCCAACATCGGCGCTTTCATCGTCTTCTGGCTATACGGGGTGATCCTCTGGAAGGTCGGCCTTTTGATGGGGGTCGGCCAGTTTGCCGGCGCTCAGGTCGGGTCGCGCTTCGCCATGAAGAACGGCGCCAGAATCATCAAGCCACTTCTCGTCATCACTTGCATCGCGCTGGCGATCAAGCTTCTGGCCGATCCGGGCCATCCGGTCCGGATCTGGCTTGGCTGGTAAGCGCTCATGAGTAGAGCCGCCTAGAACTCGACGCCGACCTGCGCCTTGATACCGGAACGGAATGGATGCTTGATCAGTTCCATTTCGGTGACGAGATCGGCAGCCTCGATCAGCTCTTCCTTGGCATTGCGGCCGGTCAAGACGACGTGGGTCATGTGCGGCTTTTCTTCCTTCAGGAATCGCACAACTTCGGCGACATCGATATAATCATAGCGCAGCGCGATGTTGATCTCGTCGAGCAGAACCATGGAATTACGCTCGTCGCGGATCAGTTCCTTGGCCTTTTCCCACGCCTTTTCGGCCATGGCGATATCGCGCGAACGGTCCTGCGTTTCCCAGGTAAAGCCTTCACCGAGCGTATAGAACTGGCAGACATCGCCAAAATGTTTTTCGATGAGGTCACGCTCGCCGGTTTCCCAGGCACCCTTGATGAACTGCACGACCGCTGACGGCATGCCATGGGCGATATGGCGGAAGATCATCCCGAAACCGGCCGTCGACTTGCCCTTGCCCTTGCCGGTATTGACAATGATCAAGCCCTTCTGGTCCGTCTTCGTCGCCATGATCTTTTCGCGCGCCGTCTTCTTTTTCGCCATCTTCATCGCATGGCGTGCCTCGTCTTGGACGGGGCCTGTCTCCGTTGTCTGTACGTCGTCTTCACTCATGGTCTGTCCTCTCCGAATTCATTCGTTCTTTCATTGGTGAAACGCCGTTATTCCGCCGCCGCCGAAAGGCCTTGCAGTTCGAACCGGGCGGAGTTCGAACGGGGCGACCAGAGGCCGCGATCGATCGCCTCCATCAGCTTGTCGGTCATTTCGCGCAACGCATCCGGGTTCTTGTCCTCCATGAACTGGCGGACGCGCTCGTCCATCACATAGGCCTGGTAGACGGCCTCGAAATGATGGCTGCGGACAGCGCCTGTCGTTGCGGCAAAGGCAAACATGTAATCGACCGTCGCGGCGATTTCGAAGGCGCCCTTGTAGCCGTGGCGCATGACGCCATCGATCCATTTCGGATTGACGACGCGGCCGCGCACCACCCGGCCGATCTCTTCTTCCAGTGAACGGATCACCGGCTTTTCCGGGCGCGAATGGTCGTTGTGGTAGATCGTCGGGCGCGTGCCGGCCATCTGCTCGACAGCCAGGCTCATGCCGCCTTCGAACTGGTAATAATCGTCACTGTCGAGCAGATCATGCTCGCGGTTGTCCTGGTTCTGGACGACGGCCTCGACGGTCTTCAGCCGCGCTTCCAGGAGCCCGCGCTCGGCCTTGCCGTCTTCCCCGGCGCCATAGGCATAGCTTCCCCAGGTGAGATAGGCGTCGGCGAGATCGGCGCGGTTATTCCAGCCGCCCTCGTCCATCAGCGCCTGCAATCCGGCACCATAAGCGCCAGGCTTCGCGCCGAAGACCCGGTAAGAGGCACGCCGTGACGCATCCTTCGCGGAGACACCGGCAGCTTCCAGCCGTTTGGTTTCCGCCCGCATGCGAGCGGCAATCATGTTGTCGGCATCGTCCTCCTCGAGCGCACCGACGGCGCGGATCGCCGTATCGAACAGCGCGATCTGCTCTGGAAAGGCATCACGGAAAAAGCCGGAAATCCGCAAGGTGACATCGACACGCGGACGGCGGAGCATCGCCTGCGGCACGATCTCGTAGCCGGTGACGCGGCGCGACGCCATGTCCCAGACCGGTTTGGTGCCGATCAGCGCCATCGCCTGGGCAATATCGTCGCCGCCGGTGCGCATGTTCGAAGTGCCCCAGGCAGTGAGGCCAAACGATGTCGGCCAGTCGCCATGATCCTGCAGGTAACGGCGGATCAACAGTTCCGCCGATTTCTTGCCCAACTCGAATGCCGCCGGCGTCGGTACGGCGCGGCTGTCGACCGAATAGAAATTGCGCCCCGTCGGTAGCACGTCCGGACGCCCGCGCGTCGGCGCGCCGGAGGGACCGGGCGCGACGAAACGGCCATCCAAGCCGGTCATCAGTGCAGCAATTTCGGCGGCGCCGGATTGGGTAATCGAAGGTTTGAGGCGGGTTTCGATTTCCTCCAGGACAGCACGAGTGGCGCTCCAGTCGTCAGGGCAAACCAATTCGCCGGAGACGAATTTGGCGGCCAGCAACTCGACACGCTCGACGGTGTCGCCAGCGGTGCGCCACGGGGCGTCGGATACTTCAGCGAGGATCGCCGGTTTCGAGCCTCCCCACGGATCGGAAAGGACGCAATCGAGCGGGTCGAAAGAAAAGATCCCTTCCCCAACCTCTCCCCACAGGGGGGAGGGACTGATCTGCGGCACGTCCGCCTGCCTATCTCCAACCTTTGTAGACGAAGCAGCAGCGGTGTCCAGAACACTGGGTCTATGGGATCCGAAACCGAGCGCCGGGTTAAGTCCCTCCCCCTTGTGGGGAGGGGTTGGGGAGGGGTTTCTTCCAAAAGCATCCGCCGCAATCGCCCGCTGCAGACTCTGGTCACCGCCCTCGCCCAACCCGCGCGGAACACGGGCCAAAGCAACCGTCAGATCCGTCAGCAGCCGCCCTTCCGGCGCCACGCCAAAAACATGCAGCCCGTCGCGGATTTGCAGCTCCTTGAGGTCGCAGAGGTAGGCGTCGAGCTTTTCGAGCGCCTTGTCCTCACCGTCTGTACGAGCAATGCCGGCATCCTGGTCGAGGCCGATATCGCGGACAAGCTCAAGGATTTGCTTGCTGAGCAACCGCAGACGCCGCGGGTCTCCGCCAGCCGCATCATAATATTCGTCGACCAACGCTTCGAGATCTTTCAGCGGGCCATAGGATTCGGCCCGCGTCAGCGGTGGCGTCAGGTGATCGATGATGACGGCGCTGGTGCGGCGCTTGGCCTGCGTGCCCTCGCCCGGATCGTTGACGATGAAGGGATAGAGATGCGGCATAGGGCCGAACACCGCTTCCGGATAGCAGCTTTCCGACAGCGCCAGCGATTTGCCCGGCAGCCATTCAAGATTGCCATGCTTCCCCATATGGACGATGGCATGAGCACCGTATTCGCGGCGGAGATACGCGTAGAAAGCCAGATATCCATGCGGCGGCACGAGGTCCGGCGAATGATAGGTTTCCTTCAGATCGATATTGTAGCCGCGGGCCGGCTGGATACCGACCAGCGTTTGCCCAAAACGCGTCAGCGGCAACGCAAATTGGCCATCCCGGAAGAAAGGATCATCCTGCGGACTTCCCCATCGCTTAGCAACCTCGCTTTGAATCTGGATGGGAAGAGACGCGAAGAAGGCGTTGTATTGACTCAAGGAAAGCGTTTCGCGGATTTCGCAATCGACCCGCGCCGAATTGGTTGGCCCGTCCATCAGATACCGGATCAAGGCGTCGCCATCGGCGGGAACCGAATCGATGGCGTAACCGGCAGCAGCCATCGCCTTCATGACTTCGATCGTGCCAGCCGGCGTATCGAGACCAACGCCGTTGCCAAGCCGCCCATCCCTGTTGGGATAGTTCGCCATGATGATCGCCACGCGGCGCTCAGACGGCGCGGCGCGGCGCAATCTCGCCCAATTCGCCGCAAGTTTGGCGGCAAAGGCGACGCGGTCTGCCAGAGGCTCGTGCCCGACAATGTTGGCCTCGACATCCGTGTCGTAAACCGCCGCAGCCTTGAAGGAGACGGCCCGCGACAGAATACGGCCGTCCACTTCGGGCAACGCCACGTTCATCGCCAAGTCCCGTGCCATCAGACCCTGTGGCGAGGCCTCCCAGGCAGAACGGGAGGACCCGGAAAAGATCACCTGGAGAACCGGTGCATCGGAAAACTCCAGCACGGTCGGCTTGCGGTCAGCGCCGGGCGCGGAAACAGCAAAACCAGTGGCATTCATCACCACCGCCGGCGGCACCTCGCCAAAGATCGCCTGCAAGGTGCCGATCGACACCGCATCCTTGAGACTGGATACGAACACCGGCAAAACGGTCATGCCTTTGGCGCAAAGCGCCGTGATCAGGGCCTCGACGGGTTTGGTCTCGCCGCTTTGAACCAGTGCGCGGTAAAAGCATAGAGCGACGGTGGAGCCGGCTGGCGATTGAGAAGCGATATCCGGGACAAACCCGGCCGCCGCTTTCCAAGCCTCAACCCCGATCACCCCCTGCCCCGGCCACCAGATCCCCGCCTTCATCAGCGGAGCGGCGGGTTCCGGCTTTTCCAAGCCGCCGATCAACGCCTCGGCATAGCCAAGCAGCCGGACCATGTTGCCGGCACCACCCTCGGTGAAATAGGCCCACATCCGGTTGCGGTCTTCGGCGGAAATGGTCGAAAAAGGCTCCAACCCCGGGTCAGGCTTGTCATCGCCGGGCAGTACGGCAATCTGGAATTTATGAGTAACAGCCGCCGCATGCAGCGCCTCCAGCACATAGTGGAAATAGCTGGCGCCGCCGAGCGGGCGAACGATGATCAGCTTGGCATGGCGCGCAGTGCGTTCGACATAGGTATCGACCGACATCGGGTGCTTGAGCGTCAGGAGGCTCGCGACCCTGAGGCTCGCCTTTGCCCCACGTGTGCGATGCGCACCGGCAATCGAGGAAAGCTCGGTATCGGCAGCCGAAAGGAACAGGATATCGGCCGGCGACTGGCCAAGATCGATCGCTTCCTCGCCGTCGGTGATCGTGCCCTTCTGGGCTAGGAGGAGATGCATGGTATTCCCCGAGGGCCGCAATACCCCCCTCTGTCACTGCGTGACATCTCCCCCACAAGGGGGGAGATCGGGGCCGAGCGGCGCCGAAACGCTTGCACCAAGAGGTTTGAGCGCGAGGCAGCCACTGTTGATCTCCCCCCTTGTGGGGGAGATGTCCGGCAGGACAGAGGGGGGTACGCCGCGCTCACCATTATCAAACCGCCGCTGTGATCGCAGCCCGCACGGCCGCTTCATTCATATCATGCAGACCGATGACGACCAGGCGGGTGCGGCGCACTTCGCCGGCTGCCCACGGGCGGTCGAAATACTGATCGATACGGGCGCCGACGCCCTGGATCAGCAGGCGCATCGGTTTGCCGGGGATATCGGCAAAGCCTTTCAGACGCAGTACGTCGTGCTCGGCAATGATGGGCTTGAGTTTTTCGATGAATACGGCCGGATCGGTGATCGAACCAAGTTCGACGACAAAACTGTCGAATTCGTCGTGATCATGCTCTTCGCCGGCCTCGTGTTCCATCTCATGATGGGACTTGCGGTTGGCGAGGTCGTTTTCGGTGCCGACACCGAGGCCGAGCAGGACAGCGGCCGAAACCTCGCCGTTCTTTGCCTCGATCATCGCAGGCTTGCGGCTGGTGCGCGATGAAACTTCGTTGCGGACAAAGGCAAGGCCGGTCGAATCGAGCAGGTCGGTTTTGTTGAGAATGATCAGGTCGGCCGCGGTCAGCTGATCTTCGAACAGTTCTTCGATCGGGCTTTCATGATCGAGATTGTCGTCGTTGACGCGCAGCGCATCGACCTTGTCGTGGTCGTCGGCAAAACGCCCGGCGGCAACGGCAGCGCTGTCCACCACGGTAACGACACCGTCGACCGTGACTTCGCTGCGGATATCCGGCCAGTTGAAAGCGGCGATCAGCGGCTGCGGCAGCGCCAGGCCGGACGTCTCGATGACGATATGGTCCGGGCGATTTTCACGCTCAAGCAGCTTGGTCATCGTCGGGATGAAATCATCGGCGACGGTGCAGCAGATGCAGCCGTTGGTCAGCTCGATGATATCGTCCTCGCTGCAGGCTTCGGCGCCGCAGCCCTTCAGCACCTCGCCATCGACGCCGAGATCGCCGAACTCGTTGATGATCAGCGCGATGCGGCGTCCTTCCGCATTCTGCAGGATGTTGCGGATCATCGTCGTCTTGCCGGCGCCGAGGAAGCCGGTGATGACGGTGGCAGGAATCTTGCCGTGGGCGGCTTTTTCATTGGTCATGGATCAACCCTTCATTTTCAGCGGCAATCCAGCCGCGATAAAATAGACGTCAGCGGATATCTCCGCAATGATCTGGTGCAGCCGGCCGGCATGGTCGCGAAAATCGCGCGCCATTCGGTTCTCCGGCACGATGCCAAGCCCGACCTCGTTGGACACGAAAACCAGCCGGGCCTTGGCCTGCGGCACATAAGCCGCAAGCCGTTCAAATTCCGCCGCGATATCCCGGTGCTCCATCATCAGATTGGTGACCCAGAGCGTCAGGCAATCAATCAGAATGATGCGATCCGGCGCATCGATCGCCTTCAGACAGGCAGCAAGCTCAAGCGGCTCTTCATGGGTTTGCCAGTCCGGCCCGCGGCGATCGCGATGCTCGGCAATCCTTGCCTGCATCTCGCCGTCCCAGGCTCTTCCTGTCGCGACGTAATGCATATTGAGACCCGACGCCGTCACAAGTTTTTCAGCGAAAGTGGATTTGCCGGAACGAGCGCCGCCGAGAACCAGCGTGCTGCCTGATTGTTTCGATGTCATGGAATGGTCCTGGCCTCAGCGCGCGCCGGGAAGTAGGCAGACCAATGGACCACGCAAGCGAAAAAGCGCGGCAATGCAAAACGGGCCGTTCGGGGAACGGGATGATAAAGCCATGACAACCTCCGTGCTGGCATCGGGAGTATCTCTCCCTGGATCGTGCGAGCCCCTCGCTAAGATGGGGCTCTTGAGGATGGCAGGTCTCCTGGCTCACGGCGCCACGTCCCCAAAGGGACGAACGGGCCCACCTCGCCTTCCCGGAGGTTTGCGCCAGATTGCTTGACCGCAATCGGCAGGCATCACGAAGAGGTGGACGATTCGTAGACAATAGAGGCGTCCGGCCCCGGCTGATCGTAATGCCACTCCAGTGGCTTTTCCGGTTGGGCCGATGCGTGCCGCTGCCGCGAATGCGGACAGTCCGGAAGCACCGGCTTTCCCGAATGGTGAACCCTGACCGTTCTACAGTCGCGGGGTCGGCTGCGATAAGGACGCCCGGCTTGGGTCCGGCCCGTCGCATTCCCATTTACTCCCGGCATGCACAAGCATATCGGGAACCATCCAATGACTGATGATTAGGCGCTCACCTGGATCAAGTCAATTGCGACACTATCTCCGCCACCTCGGTTTAGCGTGATGTGATCAAGACTTCACTTGATCTCCAATGCCATGCCTTCTAGGACGGCGCGGAGACTGGATGGCCTGGCAATGAAGCTGAAGATGATACCCAAATTCGACCTGCGCCGCCTCGGCTATCTCTCGCTGCTGTTTGACCGTGGACGCATGCGGGCCTTTGCGCGGCGCAGTGAACTCGGCCTGGTCGTCGCGGGCATGATCGTCGGCATCACGTCAGGTCTCGCCGTGACCGCGATGAGCATCATATCCAGCCGCCTGCACAGCCTGATTTTCGGGATTGCCGACGAACAAAGGTTGAGCGCGAGCGATCTGCGGGGCGAAATCTCGGTGTTGATCGCGCCGGTCGTCGGCGGGATCATTCTTGGCCTTGTGATGCTTCTTCTGGCGTCGTGGCGTAAAAAGCCAATGGTCGACCCGATCGAGGCCAACGCCCTGCATGGCGGCCGGCTGTCCTTGACCGACAGCATCATCGTCGCGGTCCAGAACCTGATCTCCAACGGCTTTGGCGCCTCTGTCGGGCTTGAGGCCGGGTACACCCAGCTTGCGTCCGGCATCGCCTCCAAGCTCGGCGTTTCGCTGCAGCTTCGCCGCTCGGATCTGCGCACGCTGGTCGGCTGTGGCGCCGCCGGAGCCATCGCCGCCGCGTTCAACGCACCCTTGACTGGCGCCTTCTATGCGTTCGAGCTGATCATCGGCACCTATACGATCGTGTCGCTGACGCCGGTCGTCGTATCCGCATTGATCGCCAATCTCGTCGCCCGATGGCTCTATGCCGGTGATTTCACCATCGATGTCGGGCAGTTCGGCGCGGTCGTTCCGGCCGACTATCTGCCAGCATTGCTGCTCGGCTGCTTCTGTGCCGGCATGGGCATCCTGTTGATGAAGGGTGTCTCGCTGGTCGAGGGTCTTGCCCGCCGCAGTTCGATCCCTGCGCCGATGCGGCCTGCGCTTGGTGGTGTCGTCGTTGGCCTTCTGGCGCTGGTCTCACCGCAGGTTCTTTCGGCCGGTCACGGCGCCTTGCACCTCAATCTCGCCAGTTCGCCGGCGATCCCGATGTTGATCGGTCTGTTCCTCCTGAAATCGCTCGCCTCGGCCGTCTCGATCGGTTCAGGATTTCGTGGCGGCCTGTTCTTTGCCTCGCTGTTTATGGGTGCGCTGCTCGGCAAGCTGTTTGCCTTTTCTGCGCCCTACATCTTTGCCCATGCAACGTTGACACCGGTCATCTATGCCGTTGTCGGCATGAGCGCGCTGGCGGTCGCCGTCATCGGCGGGCCATTGACCATGACCTTCCTGGCGCTGGAAATCACCGGTGATTTTCCGATCACCGTTCTGGTCCTCGCAGCCGTGATCACCTCATCGCTCGTGGTCAGAACCACCTTCGGCTACTCGTTCGCCACTTGGCGTTTTCATCTGCGCGGCGAAAGCATCCGGAGCGCCCATGATGTCGGCTGGATCCGTAACCTGACGGTCGGCCGCCTGATGCGTACCGATGTCCGCACCATCGACGCCCACGCAACGCTGGAGGATTTTCGCCGCGATTTTCCGCTCGGATCAACACAACGCGTCGTCGTCGTCGATGGCGCGAAATATGCCGGCATCATCCAGGTTCCCGAAGTCTATGCCAGCCCCATCGAGGCCAGCGAGGAAAAGCAGGGGCTTTCGGGCTTTGTCCGACTTCCCAACGATTTCCTGCAGCCGAACATGAATGCCAAGCAGGCGGCCTCCCTGTTCGACACCACGGAGAGCGATGCGCTGGCCGTGGTCAACAACCTCATCGAACGGCGCGTCGTCGGCCTTTTGACGGAAAGCCATACGTTGCGCCGCTACAGCGAAGAGCTGGACCGCAGGCGGCGCGAGGCATCGGGAGAGATTTGAGGCAAGGCGTGCCTGTCAGGACGGCATCAATCCATCCAGCCAGCGCGGATCCAGCACCGCCTCCAGTTCGGCCGCGACGTCGTCGAGCGCACGGTCAACTGAAAGCCGATAGTTTTCGCCGCCCCCCTCGATACCGAAGCTTTTAAGCAGCGCCGCGCGATAAGCGTCGCTGGCAAACAGCCCATGCAGATAAGTTCCGCTGACCATGCCATCTGCCGAGACCGCGCCATCCGGGCGGCCATCGATAATCACGGCCGGGCGGTTACAATCGGAGCCGGTGGTGCGACCGAGGTGGATTTCATAACCTTCCAGCGCAACATCGTAGATCGCCGAGCGGGCCCTGCTGTTGCGCACCGTCTTTTCCGGCGCCATCTCCGTTTCGACTGCCAGAAGGCCAAGCCCTGGGATTTCGCCGACATTGCCTTCGATACCATGCGGATCGGTGACCCGGTCTCCCAGCATCTGGTATCCACCGCAAATGCCGATGACACGGCCACTACGCCGCACATGCGCCTGCAAATCGCGGTCCCAGCCTTGAGCCCGAAAATCCGCAAGATCGGCAATTGTTGCCTTCGATCCGGGTATGACGACAAGACCGGCATCGGCAGGAATGCGCTCACCGGGCCGCACAAAGACCAGATCGACCTCTGGTTCGGCAGCCAGAGGATCGAGATCGTCGAAATTGGCGATGCGTGACAGAACCGGCACGGCAACCTTCAACGCCCTGCCCGTTCCACGTGCCAGCTTTTCGAGAACGACGGAATCTTCCGCCGGCAGGCGGGCGGCACTCTTCAGCCACGGCACGACGCCGAAGCACGGCCAGCCGGTAAAACCGTTGACCGCCGCAATGCCATCGTCAAACAGCGACACGTCACCCCGGAACTTGTTGATAATATAGCCGCAGATCATGGCACGGTCTTCGCCAGACAGAATAGTGTGCGTGCCGACCAGCGAAGCAATGACGCCGCCGCGATCAATATCGCCAACCAGCACGACCGGCACATTGGCGCGGGTGGCAAATCCCATATTAGCGATATCGCCGGAACGCAGGTTGATTTCGGCCGGCGATCCCGCCCCTTCGACCACCACCAGATCGGTGCCTGACCGCACCGCCTCGAAGCTTTCCATGACGGCGCCCATCAGCTTCGGCTTCAAGGCTTGGTAATCGCGTCCTCTCGCCTGCCCGGCCACCCTGCCCTGAACGATGATCTGGCTACCGGTCTCCGACTGAGGTTTGAGCAGAACCGGGTTCATATGCACCGACGACGGGATGCGCGCCGCCATCGATTGCAGCCATTGTGCGCGGCCGATCTCACCACCATCGTCGGATACAGCTGCATTGTTCGACATGTTCTGCGGCTTGAACGGAGCGACTTTCAGGCCGCGATTGGCTGCGATGCGGCAGAGCCCCGCCACGAGTACCGTTTTTCCGACATCGGAGCCGGTTCCCTGGAGCATGATCGTCTTTGTCATGGCCCATCCTCTAGCATTGCCCCAACCGCAATAAAAGCCATATTCCGCCGCATTTTTGCCGTCTTTCGCACCCGTTTTTCACGCGATATTTCAGGCTGCCGCAAGGCTTGTATGACACGCATGGCAAACCATCCAAAAAGCGACATATCGTGGCGAAAATACTCGTTGTATTCCGCCCCAACAGGACTATATCAGCACTATCAAAGCACGGAGCGAAAGGCGCTCCACACCCAAGGTCACACCCCGATGTTGTTCATCTTCAGCAAGCCCAATTTCGTTCAGATCGCCTGGAATTCGAAGGTACCCGACAGCCAGTCGCGCGTCCGCAACACGGTCATGTCCGCCCCCTTCGGCCCGCTCGGTTTCATCCGGACCCGCAGCGTCGGCTGACACACACTCTCCTCCCAGACTGACAATTCGAACCGCGCCTGTCTTCGGACGGCGCGGTTTTTTTATGCCAACCAATCGAGAAAGGCGCCGGAAATGCGAAAACCGCACCCGCTCCTTCCGGAACCGTGCGGTCTGCCAAAGCTACACATGGCCACTCCGGCATACACCCGGAGATCGCTCCGGCCGGGACGCAAAACCTAATCCAGCCGGGCGGCCAAGTATCCCTGCCGCAGGAAAACAATTAGCCTGACAGTGTTACCGGATGGTTAGCAGGAGCTTAATCAAAGGTGAATTCCGTCTTTTTTTTCACTTTTTTTCACGACACATGAAAATCGATGTGAAGGCGCATACGGGACACAATTTGTCTGGGATAAAACACGCTCCGCAACTCTTGTGTGAAGCGGTGCTAATTTTGCGCTCAAGAGCGGCGCATTTGCACAAAAATCTTGCCCGGCTCATTAAAATTCAACAGCTTGCGCGCGCCTTCCGGCACCCCGCAAATGCCGTCCGCATGGCCTAAAACGATTCCGGAGGTTGATTTCTCCTGTGGAATACTTACGCTGCCCTTAACGGTAAAAAGAGAGATGGCTGGCGACAGAGTTCCGCGGCCAGACAAAAAAACTCCAGCACCGTCGCAGCGGGGATGAAAGATCGGCCTTGCCACAAGAGCCCCCCGGACTGCTTCAACCTGAACGATCGGGTTTCCGGGAGATGCAGTATCCCGATGGGCCCCAAGATTTTGGCTGCATATAAGACTGGGAGGTCTTAAACATGAAGAAGCTCCTCGCTTCCACCATCATCGCTACCGGCATTTATGCACTGGCCGGTTCCGCTCAAGCCGCAGAATGCGGCGAAGTCAGCATTGCCGAAATGAACTGGGCGTCGGCCGGTGTCGCTGCTTGGGTCGACAAATACATTCTCGAAAACGGCTATGGCTGCACGGTAACGCTCGTTACCGGTGACACCATGCCGACCTTCACCTCCATGAATGAGAAGGCGCAGCCGGACATGGCGCCGGAATTGTGGGTCAATGCCGTGCGCACGCCGCTGGATGCCGCCATCAAGGAAGGCCGCTTGATCGAGGCAGCGCCGCTCTTGAGCGAAGGCGGCGTCGAAGGCTGGTGGATTCCGAAATTCCTCGCTGACGCGCACCCGGATATCAAGACAGTTCAGGACGCGCTGAAGCATCCGGAACTCTTCCCTGCACCGGAAGACCCCTCAAAGGCTGCCGTCATCAACTGCCCGTCAGGCTGGAATTGCCAGGTTTCGACGGCCAATCTCTACAAGGCACTGGGCGCCGAGAAGCTGGGTTTCGAGTTGGTTGATACCGGGTCGGCAGCGGGTCTCGATGGGTCGATCTCCAACGCCTTTGAAAAGAAGTCGGGCTGGCTCGGCTATTATTGGGCTCCGACAGCCATTCTCGGCAAGTATCAAATGACGCGGCTGAGCTTCGGCGTCGAGCACAACAAGGCTGACTGGGACGCCTGCACAGCGGTTCCGGATTGCCCGGATCCGAAGGTCAACTCCTATCCGACCTCAGACGTCTACACCGTCGTCACCAAGGCGTTTTCCGAAAAGGCTGGCGTCGCCATGGACTACGTCAAGACCCGCAAATGGGATAACGGCACTGTCAACCAGGTTCTCGCCTGGATGACCGATAACCAGGGTACCAACGAAGATGCTGCCAAGCACTTCCTGGAAACCTATCCGGACATGTGGACCAAGTGGGTCGCTCCGGACGTCGCCGAAAAGGTTAAGGCAGCCCTCTAACGGCTTGCCCTGCGGCAGCGGAGCAGATTTCGCTGTCGGCTTTCGGCTACCAACCCGGCACGCCAAATCGCCGCGGCAAACAGCAAATCCCGATACCGGCGACATGAAATGCCGCCGGTATTTCCATCAGATACGGATGTGAAAACGAAAATCGTCGCAAACGGTATAGTCGCCAGGGGCGAAAAGCTGTCACATTCTCGATATGCCGGGGTTCGGAAAGAAACCACCCAAGTCTGCGCGCGGCCTCAAACAGGCATCGTCGACGCAGCCGGCACTATAAAACTTCCGGCAAAAAGGGGAACGACATGGCAATATGCAGTTACTTGCCAGATCTGCTTTGTAAATTTCCGGCGATCAATGATACGACAATCCGAATGGCTCGAAAAAGCGTCGATGACGGCTTCAAGGCCCTCGTCCGCGAATATGTCAATGTCATCGATGCGCTCGTCCAGCCGCTTCAATGGTTTTTGAACTACCTCGAAAAATTGTTCGTCAGCTCACCCTGGATCGTTATTTTGGCCGTCATGGTCGCGATTGTCTATTATGGTAGCCGCGATATCAGGATCACTATTGGCACCATCGTCTCCATGCTGCTGATCGGCCTTGTCGGTCTGTGGAACGACACGATGGTGACGCTGGCCATGGTTACGGTCTGTACGTTCATCGCCATCATCGTCGGCATCCCGATCGGCATCCTGATGGCTCGCTCCGAGCGCGCCCAGTCGATCATCAATCCGATCCTCGACGTCATGCAGACGATGCCGAGCTTCGTCTATCTGATCCCAGTCGTCATGATCTTCGGTATCGGCAAGGTTCCCGGGTTGATCGCTGTCGTCATCTATGCCGTGCCACCGATGATCCGCCTCACCAACCTTGGCATCCGCCTGGTCGACAAGGAAGTGCTGGAAGCAGCTGATGCATTTGGTTCTTCGCCGTGGCAACGGCTGAAAAACGTGCAGATGCCGCTAGCGCTTCCAACCATCATGGCTGGTATCAACCAGACAATCATGATGTCCCTCGCGATGGTCGTGGTTGCCTCGATGGTCGGCGTCGGCGGTCTTGGCCGCAACGTGCTGCAGGCGATCAACAACCAGTTCTTCACCGTCGGTTTCTTCAATGGCTTCGCCCTCGTTGCGATCGCCATCATTTTTGATCGTACCAGCCAAGCCTACGGCAAGCGGCTGCAAAAGCACTCGGAGGTCATCCATGGCTAGTCACGCGATCGAGGTGAAGAACCTCTACAAGATCTTCGGACCCCGCGGCCGCGAATTCATCGACCAGGTCAAGGCCGGACTAGGCAAGACCGAACTGAATGAAAAACATGGCCATGTGTTGGGCTTGCAGAACATCAACATCTCCATGCCCGCCGGCGGCATCATGGTTGTCATGGGCTTGTCAGGTTCAGGAAAATCGACCCTTATCCGCCACATCAATCGCCTGATCGATCCAACGGCGGGTGAAGTGCTCTATGATGGCGTCGACGTCTGCAAGATGAATGAAAACGACCTTCGCGAATTCCGCCGCCATAAGACTGCGATGGTGTTTCAGAAATTCGCGCTGCTACCGCATCGCACGATCATCGAGAACACAATCTATGGCCTGGAAATCCAGGGAGTTCCGGATGCGGAGAGCCGCAAGCGGGCGCAGGGCTGGATCGAGCGCGTTGGCCTCAAGGGCTTCGAGAACCACTATCCCAACCAACTCTCGGGCGGCATGCAGCAGCGTGTCGGTCTTGCCCGGGCGCTGACGAACGACGCCGACATCCTGTTGATGGACGAAGCCTATTCTGCGCTCGATCCGCTGATCCGTGTCGACATGCAGACTGTTCTGCTCGACCTCCAGAAGGAGCTGAAAAAGACCGTGGTGTTCATCACCCACGATCTCGACGAAGCCCTTCGGCTGGGTGACAAGATCGCCATCCTGCGCGACGGCAAGGTGATCCAGCAAGGCACCGGCCAGGAGATCGTCCTGAAGCCGGCCGATGAATATATCACCGCCTTCGTCAAGGAAGTGAACCGAGGCCGCGTCATCAATGTCGAAACGATCATGAAACCGCTCTCGGGCAATGCCGAAGGGATGCCCATCGCGATCGGAACCGTGCTCGAAAGTGCCGCGCGGATGATGACCCTCGCCAACCTGAATGTTGCACATGTCGTCGATACCAATGGCAAGCCGGTCGGCTCGCTGGATCTTGGCACGATCATTTCCGCAATGGTGACGCCAATCGGCCATCAGCTGCAAGCAGCTTGAAGAAAACTCTTATCAGGAGGACAGGGCGGACAATCCGGCCTGTCCCGTCCCTTTCTGGCGCGGTGCTCCACCCATCCTGTCCGCCAGCGCTTTCGACAGACGAATACCCGGCTTCTCGATGGCGAAATGTGCGACAAGCGCAGTGACGACGACGAGAATGACCATCGCCAGCGTCATGACCGTGCCGAAAGCGGCTCCCCGAATACCGAACCCGAAGAATTCTTCCCGCCCGATCGAAAATGCGCCGACGAATGACTGTCCCGTTATTTTCTCGAGGACGCTGCCGGCATTAATCATGCGGGCCTGAACGAAAATGTGGACCATGTAGATCCCGTAGGAAAACGTGCCCAGCCACAGGAAAACTGGCCGGTTGAGAATGCGGCTGAGCGCACCGCCCTCATAACTGAACACGCAGATGGCAAGCGCGAATACCCAGGGCGCCAGAATGTTCACCGGCCCCTTGCCGGCCAGAGCGACAAACCCGAGAATGGCGCCCAGCGCCAGAAGTTCGACGCATGTTGCAATAAATGATGTGACGTGCGGCGTGGCCGCACCCAGATGGCGGGCGACCAGCACCGGCCCGAAGACATGATAGAGCAGTGCGCCCAGTGAAAAACCGTAGAGGCAGCGGACAAAGCCGAGATGCCATGTCGTGTCCATATGGTTCGGTGACCAGGCATAGATGGCCGCCATCCCGGCGATGATCACCGGAATGAAGACAATCCAGTGGCGGCGGCCGAACGACAGGACAGCAAGACCAAACAGGAGATAGGTCCAGACCTCGGCCGAAATGCTCCAGCTGGGACTATTCCAGGTCAGGCGCACGTCCATTCCGATCCCGTTGAGAAGCAGGAGGCTGTTGATCAGTTCGCTGAGACTGTTGCCGTCGGAGAAAGGCGCCGCACCGTCTCCCCGCAACGCCGGCACCGTCAGCCTCAGCAATTCGAATATGACGAAAATCGCAAGCACAGCCAGATGCAGCGGGTACACGCGGCCAAACCGCACGATTGCAAACCGGAGATAGGCGGCGCGGGTGGAAAGACTGGAACGATAGCGGTGCGCGATGACGAAGCCGGACAGCACGAAAAAGTAATCCACAAACAGATAGGCATTGCGAACAATAAGGCTTTCCGACAGTGGTCCGGACGCAGGAAAATGCATCATCGCGACCAGCAGCGCGCAGATACCTCGCCAGGAATCAAGAACAGCAAACCGAACTCTAGACGGGCCTGCACCGCCGCTTGCTGCGGACGCAGGTTCATTGCGGATTTTGATACTGATCATGACCCTGCTGGCTCCACCCACTACGTACAACATGCACGCACAACGCGCATCAATGATGGAGAAAGCGTCCTACGACGCCCCGAAATTTTGCGTTAACCGGACTACGGCGGCGCCAGAAATCCGCCAGATAGGTAAATAAATTTGACAGGCGATACCTGCACCAACGTCAGGATGAACCTGCCGGCGAAAGTATCTTTACGCCGATTTAACCATGTGAATGCACTGTGCGGTCAAGCCGCCAAACCCGTTTACAGGCTGATGTTATGTGGCTGGACGCTGGCCACTCCGGGAATGGACGGGTGGCGACGGTCACGGCAATCTTTACCGTCACGGACACTACGCCTTGCGCAACGCAGACGCCAGAATAGCCATACCGCGAGAGGTGCCCGAAGGGGCCGCCGTGGTAATGCGGGTCGTAACGACCTTTCTTGCGGGTTTCGGCCTGTTCATCATGATCTTGACCCTTAATCCCTTCATGGGAGATGTTGTTTCCGAGGCCGATGGTGGGGGCACGGCCAATGTCGTCAACCAGATCGGCTATCTCGGATTGGGCGGGCTGTTCGTCTTTTTCATGCTGGGCTCCGTTCCCCCCCGAACACTGCTGCAACTGATCTCACCAAGTTGGCTGATCGTTTTTGCCATCGCCTATTTCTCGTGCATGCAGTCCTACGACCCGAATGCTTCGGCACGCGGCGTCACCCTCAGCCTCGTCGCCATGCTCATGGTCGCCGGCGTGCTGGTCCTACCGCGCAGCGAGAAAGACTTTGTCGAGGCTTGCGCGAATGCGGTGCTGCTGCTGCTCATCATCAACTACGCAGCGCTCGTGCTCTTGCCCGAAAGAGCGATCCATCAGGCGTCCGCGTTGGAGTCATGGCACGCCGGCTACTGGCGCGGCCATCTCTCGCACAAGAACGTATCGGCCCCGGTTTTTTCGGTGCTCGCAATGTTCGGTATCTACTGCATCCGGTCAGGCGCGCGCCTGCGCGGATGGGCCATCACACTGCTGGCCGTCATCTTCGTTCTTCATACCGGCTCGAAGACAACGATCGGCTTCCTGCCATTGGCGATCGGTATCGTGCTGTGCGGCAGCGCCATCCGCAGCCCAGCCGCAATCGTCATCTCACACCTGTGTCTCGCAGTGCTTGTCACCTGCCTAACCGTCGGGACAATCTACTCCCCCGGCTTTCTTGCGATGACCGCAGCCGTGCTGAACGATCCGACATTCACGGGCCGCGATGCGATCTGGCAGTTTGCATCCGAGAGCATCGCCGCACATCCCTGGTTTGGCCATGGCTATGCCAGCTTCTGGCAATCGCCGGTCATTCGGGGCATGGAGGCCAATTTCGAAGCGGACTGGGACGTGCGTGGCATCGTATCGGCCCACAACGCCTATCTCGACGCGTTGCTGACGTTCGGCATTCCGGGCGGCGCTGTGATGATCCTGCTTCTCTTCGTAAAACCGCTCGTCGACTACCTCCGCGCCGCCCGCCGCAGAGGTAGCCGCAATTTCTCGGAATTCTGCGTGATGGTCGTCATCTTCATGACCTACAACGGCATGCTTGAATCCTTCATCCTCAACCGCGCCGATCCTATGTGGATGCTCCTTGCCCTCGCCGTTTTCGGGCTGAACATGGCAGCACGCTGCAACCTGCGGCACAATGCCGACTGAGATCATCGTACGGCGACACTCTTGCAATCATATAAGGATATCTTTATATGGTTGCAAAACCCGATGAGATCAGGATCCCCCATGACCGTGCACGCCAATCCGCTTTCCGACCTGCTCGCCGAAAAGGGCGTGCTCCTCGCCGATGGTGCGACAGGCACCTCGTTGTTTGCGATGGGACTGGAAGCGGGCGAAGCACCGGAACTCTGGAACGAATCCAAGCCCGAGAACATTACCAAGCTGCATCAGGATTTCGTCGATGCCGGCGCCGATATCATTTTGACCAATTCGTTCGGCGGCACGCGCCATCGCCTGAAACTGCATCAGGCGCAGGATCGCGTTCACGATCTCAACAAGCGCGCCGCCGAGATCGCCCGTGCCGTTGCCGACAAGGCACCGCGCAAGGTGATCACCGCCGGCTCCGTCGGCCCGACCGGCGAACTGCTGATCCCGCTTGGCGCCATGAGCTACGAAGATGCTGTCGAGGCATTCGTCGAACAGATCGAAGGCTTGAAGGCTGGTGGTGCGGAAGTTGCCTGGATCGAGACAATGTCGGCTCCTGATGAAATCAGGGCAGCAGCCGAAGCCGCCGTCAAGGTCGGGCTTCCCTACGTCTACACAGGATCGTTCGACACGGCCGGCAAGACGATGATGGGTCTGCACCCGAAGGACATGTTCGCCGTTGCCCAGGATATCGGCGGTGGTCCGGTCGCAACCGGCGCCAATTGCGGCGTCGGCGCTTCCGACATCCTCTCCTCGCTGCTCGACATGACGGACGCCAATCCAGAGGCAAGCATCATCATCAAGGGCAATTGCGGCATTCCGGAATTCCGTGGTTCGGAAATCTATTATTCCGGCACACCACCGCTGATGGCCGATTATGCCCGCCTTGCCCGCGATGCCGGCGCCAAGATCATCGGCGGCTGCTGTGGGACGTCCTGCGAACATCTGGCAGCCATGCGCGTCGCGCTTGACACCTATATACCGGGGGATCGGCCGACCGTCGAAGCCATCGTCGAGCGCATCGGCCCGATGCGCAACAAAACAGCCAATGAAGGTCCATCCGCACCCGCCCGCGAGCGCGGCCGCCGCCGCGGCTGAGAAGAACATCGTCATCAACACGAAGGGCCTGAAAAATCAGCTGATTTTCAGGCCCTTCGTGTTTCAACCTGATTTTTTCAGGCGCGTACCTTTCAGGCCGCGGCCGCGGCCTTGAAGAAGCGGATGTAGCCATCCTTCAAACCGGGCTTGATACAATCGGCCATCAAAAGCGCGAGATGGAAAATCGATTCGATGTTCCGCTCCTGTTCGATCAGCTCCGCGAGATAGACCACCACCTCGTCATAATCTGCGCCATTGGTCCGGACGCTCTGCAGAAATGCCGCCAAGGCAAGACGGCCGTTCATCAGGAGCACCTCGTCACGTTCCGCCGGAGCCAGCCGCAGCGAGGGACGAATCGCGAAAACATGCACGTCTAGAAATCGCAAAAGGGCGGCATATTTTTCACTATCCGCCGGAAGCCCAGCCTTGACGTAAAGATTGCTGGTGGCCTCAGCAATCCCGTTCTCCGTCGCCCATATGCCGAGGTCGTACCGGTAGATCAGAGATGGATCATGAACCACTCTGCCGGCAGTGATCAATGCAAACGTCAGGCTCCAGTCACAATAGCCGCCATTGGTTGGATGTGCCTGCGTGAAAAGCCGCAGCAACGGCACGAAAGCACCGGTCCGGTATATGCTGTAATAAATGCTGTTATTGCCCATTACCTTGCGGGTGAATTCGTGCAACCGTTCCGCTGGTGACGCGGCGTCGACCGTATAGCACTCCGTCTGGCAAACCCCGTTCTCTGCCGTCCAGATCTGCGTTTGCGGCCGGACGCCGACAACATCATCCGGCAGCAATGAAAGATCGACCGGTGTTTCATCGGCGCTGAATTGGATGTGATCATCGTCGCCCATCGGCATCACGAACGGCGTATCAGCCAAAGACAGGGCTTCCAGACCGTTACCTGACGCATCCTCGCTTGACGAATAATGGTAAAGCAGATTGGGCGAACGGTTTTGAAGAAACGCGCGTTTTTCCGGGTCTCGGGAATTGTCGGACACAATCAGCAGCGCGCCGGTTTTCTCAGCATAGGCGAGCGCACTCTCGATCGCGCTGCGCGAGGTTGCCCACGGCCGGTTGCTCGGCATGCAGATCGAAAGCTGGGCCATCGGTATCTCCACTCCAAAAACACTCGAACGCCTATTCGGCAATATCAGTCCGCCATCACATTCGAATATTCTCCATTAGCATCAGCAAGACTGTGCCAACCTTGCGGCTGAATCCAGTTTTGCCCCAGCCTCGGCCGGTAATCATTTTCCAGATTGACCCGTTGTGAATTGAAGAAAGCCTAGAGATGAACGGTACACCCGCCCCGTTTCCCGCCCGTGATTCCGTTGCCGAAAAGCTGGCGACCCTCGGCGAAGGCGAGAAAGCCTATCTGTTGCTGCTGATGGAAAATGCTACGCAGGATGAAAATCTGATTGAAGGCCTGTACCGCCAGCTCGACCTTGCGTCCGCAGCAAAACTGTTGAATTCCCTCAAACTCGAAAAGCTTGGCGAATGGCTGGGCTCAAGCGCCCCTGCCCGGCTACAGATCCGTCTGATGGAAGCGGCCAAATCCAGCCAGCACGCCGCCTATCAGGCGTTCCGCATCGGGCTTGTCCGTTCAGGTGGGCTGGAAAAGGCTTATCCAAAAGCCTGAATTTGCAGTGATACGCCGTGTATCGACTTGGCTCACCGGCGAACGCCCTCCGGTTAGCTGGAAGGCGCTCTTTCCGGTGTTCGCGAGCGCTATTCTCCGCCAAGACTTCTGGCGAGCCGGACCAGATTGAGGAACTCCGCCCGGTAGCCGTAGGCATCCTCACCCTTGGCAGCCGATGCCAGGTCGAGGATCGATCCGTATTTGTAGGTGGACACGGCATCGGTTCCCCGCAGTTTCTGACCAAACGCCGCGACCGCGACGGAGAAGCGGACGTCCTGCCCCGCCTGATCGAGCGCCGCCACCGCATTGCCCTCGGTCACCGGCGTCGTGATGAGCTTGCTCGTGTCGCTATCCGGCTGCTTGTAGCGGATTTTCAGGAAGGCCAGCTCGTCTGACGGCTTGGCAGCAGCCTCTACCTTGGGGCTTGAACCATAGCGGAGGTCATCGTTGAGAACTGCCGAGCTTCCCCTGGGAGTGATCTCATAGATCGCCGTGACGCGGTGGCCGGAACCGATATCGCCGGCATCGACCTTGTCATTGTTGAAATCCTCACGCTTCAACGCACGGGTCTCATAGCCGATCAGGCGGTATTCGGCGATTTGCTGCGGATTGAACTCCACCTGAAACTTCACGTCCTTGGCAATCGGGAAGAGCGACGATCCGGCCTCCTCGACCAGCGATTTCTGTGCTTCGGCCAGCGTATCGATATAGGCGGCCGTGCCGTTGCCATTCTGCGCCAGTGTCTGCATCAGCGCATCATTGTAGTTGCCGCGGCCAAATCCTAGCACCGACAAGAAGATCCCACTCTTGCGCTTGGCTTCAATCGTCTTTTTCAACTCCTCGTCACTGGATGGCCCGACATTGAAATCGCCATCCGTCGCCAGCATGATCCGGTTGACGCCGCCTTTGACGAAGGCCCGCTCCGCCAGGTCATAAGCCGCCTCCAGCCCTTGCGCACCCGCCGTGGAGCCACCCGGCTGCAAGGTATCGATCGCCGACAGGATTTTTGCCTTGTCCTTGATGGCCGTCGGCTCCAGCACCGTACCGGCATTGCCGGCATAGGTGACGATCGAGACGGTATCGTCGGGCTTCAATTTCTCGACCAGAAGACGGAATGCGGTTTTTAAAAGCGGCAGCTTGTCCGGCTCGTCCATTGAACCGGAGACGTCGATCAGGAAAACCAGATTGGCGCGCGGTGCAACGTCCGGCGCAATATCATAGCCCTTGATGCCCACATGCATCAGTCGCGTATTGGCATTCCACGGCGTTGGCAGCACGGTGACCGTTGCCTTGAACGGCGCGTCCTTGCTATCCGGACCTGGCCAGTCATAGGGGAAATAATTGATCATCTCCTCGACGCGCACACTGTCTCGGTCCGGCATCTGTCCAGCCATCAGCGACTTGCGCACGAAGGAATAGGACGCCGTGTCGACATCCGCCGAGAAAGTGGAGACCGGGTCCGTGGCCGTTGATTTGACCGGATTGGTGTCAGCCGCGGTGAAACGGTCGCGGTTTTCTTCTGGTTGTGAAAGAGTGTCCGTCGGCGCAGTCATGGGGGATGGCATGATCTCCGCCATGGAGCCGGCAGCCATCGATTCGTTGGCAACCGTCAGCGATGGGGCTGCAAACTGTGTCCGCCGCTCAAGGTTCGAGGCGGCACTCACCGATTTCTGATCCACCGGCCGAGGTGTCGCATAGGCCGCCGCCTCGTCATCAGCTGTTGCGCGTGCCGCCGGTTCCGCGGTCACCCCGTTAATGGCCTGGCCGGTAACAACGTCAGGCCGCTGCGTCAGGCTATCCACGGGCATCTCTGCAGCCGAATCGTTCTTGGGTTTTGACGGCGTCGCCTTTTTGGCTTCTGCATCCTTTGATGCGACACCAGTCGCCACCTCGACCTGTTGGCCATCCGGACTTGCCGGCAAACCGCCCCGCGTCAATTCCAGCGTGAGAAAAGCGGCAGCGGGCACCACCAGGAGCGTGGCGAGCGCCGAACCTGCGAGAAATTTCCTGTTCATGATGGGGCTCCATAGCCTGTTGAATATGGAGCTTTGACGCCGGGCATCGGTAGTTCCTTGGGGGGCTTTCGAATTATTTTCGCTTTCGTCGAACGCCTGCATTGCCAGAGACAGTGCACGGGCGCGCGCAGCCGGTGAAGGCGATGGCGGGGTCATCTGGCCGAGATTTTTCAGATCGTCGTTCATCACATCGTCTCCCTGCCGAGCAGGATTTTCAACCGTTTGCGGGCTTCATGCACATGCCACGATATCGTTACCTCCGAGCAGCCCATGACGTCAGCGGCGGCGGCGTGGGACAGGCCCTCGCCATAAACGAGCAGAACGGCATCACCCTGTTTATCCGGCAGCTGCCGCACGGCTTCCCAGAGTGCTTCGGTCTGGTCGTGATTATCGTTTGCCGCAGCACTTGTCGGGTCTGCCAGGAAATTCGCGGCATTGCGCCTTTCGCGTAACTGGCTTCGTTGATGGTCGCGTGCAGCATTCAAGGTCAGTGTATAGAGCCAGGTACGGAAACGGCTGGCTCCCCGAAAAGCCCGGATCGCCTGCGCCAGCTTCAGGCATACCGTCTGGGCAATATCCTCGGCATCGCCCACATTGCCGGACCAGCGCCAGGCAACCGCATGGACGAAATCATAGTGCCGTTCCACCAGCAAGCCGAAGGCATTCCGATCGCCCTTCTGCGCCCGCTCGATAAGATCCTCGTCCAAATCACCCGCCCGGATTTGTTGCAACTGATACTGAGACGTTCTGTCCTGGCCGATCCTTGGGTGCGGACCAAAATATTTTCACGATCCCGGGATTTTCCGGGTCACGGCGATGATCGGCCCCATCGGATGGGTATTGTCGTAACGCTGGAGAGAGGGAGCAAACAGGCTGGAGATCGAACCATCCAGAAACAGCGCGTTGGCGCAACCGAGTTGATCGCGAAACAGGGTCGCGAAATCATGGAAACGTACAGGCTCCAGCGAGATCGCGAAGATAGCCATGCCCTTCTGATCGACGCCAACACCGTTGCGAATCTGCAGGCTATCGCTTTTCGGCAGGAAGGCCGGATGCAACTGCCCGTCGATCACCAGCATCGGCCCGGATTGCGTGGCGAAATCCGGCTTGACCGCCGCATCGACATAGGCTTCGGTTTCCAGGACACCTGCCCGGCCACCCTGAAGGAAGAAAACCCCATTGGGCTTCAGGTAGAAATTACCCCAGCTATAGCCCTGGTCGATTGCCTTGCGCTCGACACCGTCGGTCACCAGCAGGCCAACGGATGTCAGGTCGCGCTCGTACATGCCGCCATTCATGGCGAATTCGAGATATTCACCCTCCTGCCGCAGATCGTGCATAAGAGGCGCAAAGCCGCCATAGGGCTGGCCATCGCGGCCGCGGTGAAAGATTCCGATGTCACTGGCGGTGGGGTCGAAGCTGCAAACAGCATAACTTTGCGTCAAGTGCGTCACCATACGGCAGGCGGCCTCCTCCTCGCCAGCGGACAGAATGGATGCGGTCATGACCAACCCGATACTCAAGGAACGAAACATACCCACCTCATTTCACACGCGCCCGACGCTGTCGTCCGAGAACAGCAAAATAGAGGCCGGAATTTTATAAACTGAGGGCAGCCATATGAAAATGCAGCTGTTTCGCCGGATAACGATAGGCAGCACCGACTGGACAGACATTGCGGGCAAAACATCCTGCCATCATGCAGCCAGCCTGCCCCGCTCTTGTTTCCAGATGCGCCCGGCACGGCCCCAGCTGAAACCCCGATGGCAAGACAGCGTGTGCCGGACAGCTGGAGAGACAGGGCCGATCGGGACAATGATCGCAAGGATGCGGATAAATGGGGCTCGCGGTTGGCGGCAGAGCCTGCGCAAAGGCAAGTGCTCCGCGATATCCGTGCCAAAGTCCGTATCGTGGATGAATGAGGATGCCGAGTGGTGACGATTTCAAGCCTTCCGCCCGCATCGCCCATTGCTGGAACGGCTGCCAAGGCGCATCCGAGGGGAAATAGGCGGTTGCGCCAAAAGCGTCGGCCACCGGCTCGATCACAGCTTTCGACCATGCATCGAGCGGGTTTTTGCCGCCGCGATCGGGCGAGGAATTACGCCAGTGCTCAAACGCAGGCCAGATCGATCCGCCGGCATTTCCCAGTAAAACCACGCTGCCGGCCGCATTCCCGTCCTTCAAGACGGGCACCGTTTCGCCGTCGGCAAAGTTGACGACACCGCGTAAAAAAACTCCGTGCGGCGCAAGCGCTGCACGGAGTTCACTCAAAACATCGCTTGATGTCACGGGACCGGTCATT
Source organism: Rhizobium sp. LjRoot98 (assembly GCF_964252935.1). Classification (NCBI taxonomy): domain Bacteria; kingdom Pseudomonadati; phylum Pseudomonadota; class Alphaproteobacteria; order Hyphomicrobiales; family Rhizobiaceae; genus Rhizobium; species Rhizobium sp. LjRoot98. The sequence continues at coordinate 355,388 of NZ_CAXUPW020000002.1, read as the reverse complement.
TCGGTTTCGGCCCCTGCCTGTCGTAATGTGGGCGCCAGACCTCATTCTGGATGAAGTCTGCTACTTGCGCCGCTCCGCCTCTCTCCCTGGCTTGTTCGGGCTCTCTTCAAGTGAAGGCGTCAGGCATCGAATCCTTCTTCTTGGCGATGAAGTCGAGAAGCGCCGCGTCAATCGCGGCATCAAGCGGCGGCCGTTCGTAATGTTCCAGCCAGCTGCGGGCGAGCGCATTAGCACGCTGCTCGACACGCTTTTCGCCCTCGATTTCCCATTGTTCGAACGAGTTGTTGTCAGCCAGCGCCGAGCGGTAGAACGCCGTCTGGAAATTGGCCTGGGTATGGGCGCAACCGAGGTAGTGGCTGCCCGGACCGACTTCGCGGATAGCATCGAGCGCCTGCGCGTTTTCCGAAAGATCCACACCCTCGGCCATTTTCTGCATCATGCCGAGCTGGTCCTGGTCGATCATGAACTTTTCGTAGGACGACACGAGACCACCTTCGAGCCAGCCCGCGGCATGGAGCACGAAGTTGGTGCCGGCAAGCAGCGTCATGTTCAGCGTGTTGGCCGATTCGTGAGCTGCCTGGGCATCGGGAACCTTCGATCCACAGAGCGATCCGCCTGTGCGGAACGGCAGGCCGAGACGGCGCGCAAGCTGTGCAGCACCATAGGACACCAGCGACGGCTCCGGCGTGCCGAAGGTCGGCGCCCCTGATTGCATCGAGATCGAGGCCGCGAACGTGCCGAACAGCACTGGTGCGCCCGGCCGGATCAGCTGGGTGAATGCGGCACCGGCCAGCACTTCGGCGAGAATCTGTGTCAAAGTTCCCGCCACCGTCACCGGGCTCATCGCTCCGGAAAGAATGAACGGCGAGATGACACAGGCCTGGTTGTGTCGTGCATAGACCTTCAATGCACCGACCATGGTCTCGTCGAACACCATGGGCGAGTTGGCATTGATGAGATTCAGCGTCACGCAGTTGTTTTCGACGAAATCGTCACCGAACACCAGCTTCGCCATGGCGATCGTGTCTTCGGCCCGTTCCGGCGCGGTCACCGATCCCATGAACGGCTTGTCGGAATATTTGATATGGCTGTAGACCATGTCGAGATGGCGCTTGTTGACCGGGATATCGACCGGTTCACAGACGGTCCCACCCGAGGAGTGCATCGACGGCGCCATGTAGGCTAGCTTCACGAAATTATGGAAATCCTCAATCGTCGCATAGCGGCGCTGGCCGTCGAGATCGCGCACGAAGGGAGGTCCGTAAACCGGCGCAAACACAGTCGCCTTGCCGCCGATGTGAACGTTGCGCTCAGGATTGCGTGCATGCCAGGTGAAATTGGACGGTGCGGTTTTCAGCAACTGACGGCACAGTCCTTTGGGGAAATGCACCCGCTGGCCGCGCACCTCGGCGCCAGCTTGCTTCCAAAGTGCCAGCGCTTCTTCGTCGTCGCGGAACTCGATACCGATTTCTTCGAGGATCAGGTCGGCATTGGCCTCGATCAGTGCCAGGCCTTCCTCATCGAGCACCTCGTATTCGCGAATCTTTCGGGTGATGTAAGGAAGCGGTGGCGGCGCACCACCGCCCGTGCGCGACGCACGGCGGGCTGCAGCACCCCGGCCCTCACCGCGCGAGCGGCGTCCGCCGGTTTCTTCGGTTTGCTCGGTTACATCTACCATGTCTTTATCCTCTCCCGCGCCTCGTCTGCGCACTTGTCGAGCCTATGCTACCAAGCCCCAGCATCCGAACGGTTCTCAATGCGCCAACGCATGGCGCAACTCGAACACGATCGCGACGACTGGTCCAGGGACACCGCCGGATTTCGGCATGGCACCTAGCCTGCCGGAACTGCGGTTACCATATTTTCCGGCGATCACAGCAGCCAATGCACTGTTTTTGTTAAGCCCGGCCCGTTATGGCCTGTCAACGATCGCGCTGCCGTCGTTTTTCATCGTACGCGACGTCGCTTTCGAAAAGAGCTTTTGGAACCAACAAAGCTAAGTATAGTGCCTGCGTCGGGGAGGTTTGAGCCTGACAGCGCCAGGAACCGAGGAAAACCATCATGGCAGACGACGAAATCATTCTCGAGGATCTCTCCGACGACGAACTCGTGCAGCAGATGCATGACGATCTCTACGACGGGATGAAGGAAGAGATCGAGGATGGAACCAACATCCTCCTGAAGCGCGGCTGGGCTCCCTATGACGTTCTCACCCAAGCGCTGGTCGAAGGCATGCGCATCGTCGGCGTCGACTTCCGCGACGGCATCCTGTTCGTGCCGGAAGTATTGTTGTCCGCCAATGCGATGAAGGCCGGCATGGCCATCCTTCGCCCGCTGCTCGCCGCCACCGGCGCACCGAAGCAGGGCAAGGTCGTCATCGGCACCGTCAAGGGCGATATCCACGACATCGGCAAGAACCTCGTCGGCATGATGATGGAAGGTGCGGGCTTCGACGTCGTCGACCTTGGCATAAACAATCCGGTCGAAAACTATCTTGACGCCATCGAGCGCGAAAAGCCGGATATTCTCGGCATGTCGGCGCTTTTGACCACGACGATGCCCTACATGAAGGTCGTGATCGATACGATGAAGGAAAAGGGCATGCGCGACGACTATGTCGTCCTCGTCGGCGGTGCACCGCTCAACGAGGAATTCGGCAAGGCTGTCGGTGCAGATGCCTATTGCCGTGATGCCGCTGTAGCGGTCGAAACCGCAAAGGACTTCATGAAGCGCAAGCACAACCAGCTGTCCGGCGCCTGATCAACACCGATTTGACCATGCAAAACCGGCCGACCTCATGAAAAGCGCGGCCGGTTTTCCTATTTTAGGAACCAGCCTTATTTGGCAGCACGTTCTACGCTACGGCCAGCGTCCTGGGTCGCATCAACCGCGTTGGCGGTATCCCGGCCCATGCCACGGATGGTGTTGCCGCACGACGCCAGCGTCGTGATGGAAAAGAGGACTAGACCGATGGTGGCGATTGTCTTTGCTGTCATGACGCGGGTTCCTTATGCTGGGTGACAGGTTCAATTGACGTGGAAGAAAGATCTTCGGCTATGGAACGCGCGAAATCGGAAAAAGTTCACGTCATTGGTTGCGGTGCTATCGCCCGCGAAATCCTTGCTGTCTGCGAGGCAAATAAGCTCCAACATATCGACCTCACCTGCCTTCCCGCCATCTGGCACAACACCCCGGACAAGATCACGCCCGGCATCAAGATCGCTATCGACAAGGCCCGCGCCGAAGGTTTTGGTCGCATCTTCGTCGCCTATGCCGATTGCGGCACCGGCGGTCTACTCGACAAGCTCTGCGAGGAAGAACAGGTCGAGCGTATCGCGGGACCGCACTGTTTTTCCTTCTTTGCCGGCAATGCGGCTTTCGAGGCTGGTTGGGACGACGATTTCACGTCTTTTTTTCTGACCGATTTCCTTGCTCGCCAGTTCGACGCCTTCGTCATCGAGCCACTCGGCCTCGACCGCCATCCGGAACTGCGCGACATGTATTTCGGCCACTACAAGAAACTCGTCTATCTCTCGCAGGTCGAAGACGAAAAACTGCAGGAAAAGGCCCGCAAGGCCGCCGAGACGCTGGGACTGGCCTATGAATACCGCTTCACCGGTTATGGCGACCTCACCCCGGCACTTCTGCAGGCCTGACCGCCAGCAACCATCTGTTAGCCTTGCGCTCAATTTTGCATGAAACGCCGCATTTGATTTAAGTGCATCGTAACGACCGCCCGCCAAACTCCCCCTACAAACACAATAATAAGGTGACGGGGATGACGGACATTTTCGCAACGAACCTATCGGCAAGGACGGCGGCCCACAGCCACCACCCGCAGCAACTTTCTCAACTGCTGCGCAATCTTTCGCTCAACGCCGGTTCGAAAATCACCCTGCGCGAGCTTGCCGGTGCCATGGAAGACCGCTCCTTCGGCGCTTTCCTCGTCGTCTTTGCCCTTCCCAACCTCATTCCTCTGCCACCGGGCGCCACCTTTATTCTCGGTCTGCCGCTGGTCTTCATCGCCTGGCAGATGTTTGCCTCACGCGGCCCGCGCATCTGGCTCCCCAAGCGCATGGGTGATTATGCCTTCGACAACGCCACCTTCTTCGTCTTCGTCAACCGCATCTCGCCCTGGCTGCAGCGCGCCGAGACCCTAATCAAGCCACGCGGCTGGTTTCTCGGCAGCCGGTTTGCCGAACGGCTGATCGGCCTTTTGGCGCTCATTCTCGCGGTGGTGATCTTCCTGCCCATTCCCTTCGGCAACTGGCTACCAGCCTTCGCGCTTGCCGTCATCGGCTTTGCCCATACCGAGCGCGATGGCCTTGGTCTTGTCGCAGGCGCCCTGATCGGCATCGTCTCCCTTGCCGTCGCCGCCAGCGTCATCCTTGCTGCCGGTGCCATCCTGACCTTCATCATCTGAGACGGATAGTGATCGCCGGCATGTCCTCCGCAGCCAACCAACATATCGTTATCGTCACTGCTGGCGGACGCAATCCGCAGATCCTGATCAATGCGCTTGAGAGCCGCTTTGGCAACGTCACGGTTCTGCTGGAACAGCCCGAATCGAAAAAACTCTTTCTCAAACGCCGCATCCGCAAGCTGGGTCTGATCACAGCAGCCGGTCAGTTTGCCACGATGGTGGCTTCGAAGTTCGGCAAGCGTTTTACTGAAAAACGTACGGCGGAAATTTTACAACAGTACGAGGCCGATGATCGCGAAAAACGGGCCATCCCGGTGATTGCCGTTGCTTCCATCAACACACCAAAGGCAATCGAACAGATCAACGCCCTGCACCCGGCCGTCGTATTCCTCGTCAGCTGCCGCATGCTGTCCGCATCGACGCTTGCAGCCATGCCCTGCCCGGTCATCAATTTCCATGCCGGCATCACCCCGCAATATCGCGGCCTGATGGGCGGATACTGGGCGCGTGTGGAGAACGACGAGGCGAATTTCGGTGCAACCGTGCATCTGGTCGATGCAGGCGTCGATACCGGCGATGTTCTATATCAATCGCGCATGACACCGTCGAAAAACGACACGATGCACACCTATCCGCTGCTGCAGACCGCAGCGTCCACCGGCATTGCCATTCGCGCCGTCGAAGATGCGTTATCTGGCAATCTCGAGCCCCTGCCAACACATGGCAATTCGCGCCAATGGTATCATCCGCCGATCTGGACATGGCTCTGGAATGGCGTGACGCGCGGCATCTGGTAGTTATATCGTCAACATTGAGGGCAAGTCGCTTTTGAGCATGACGCGCGTCGTGCCAAGGTGAGCCATGGCGAGACAAGATGCGCATTGTCAGGCAAGAGGAGAATTCGGGCATATGGCAGATCGCATTATCGTTTACTGGCGCGATATTCCAGCGCAGGTCATCATCAAGCAGGGACGCAAGTCCGCCAAGCGGGAATTAACCCTGCGCTTTACCGAAGCGATAGACATGTGCGCCATGCGCACCGGTGCAGCCGACAGCGGCGACTATCTGGCGGAATGGCGCAAGGCCGATCCGGTTCCGGTCTCCGACGATCTCGAACTTGAGGCCGACAAGGCAGCGGCCGAACTGGAAGCAGCCTATGACAAGGAGCGGCTGGTCGCCCTCGTCAAATCCGGCGGCAAAGACAATGGCTGATGCAAAACCCGGCAATGCCGCTCCAGCCAAGAAGGCCGCCACCGGCGCCTATACACCGTCAGGCGTTTCGCCCAATCGCCGTTCGCGCCGCAGTTACACGATCCGCCTGTGGGCCGTTCGCCATTCGCGGTTCTTCGAATGGTTCTACCACCGGTTCGCCGACGTCTTCCTGCTGCTTCACCCGTTGTGGAAGGCAATCGGTTATAGCCGCGTCGAAGCACCGATCACGTTCATCGAACGCAACGTCAAGGGTCTCCTGTTTGACTGTCGCATGTGCGGCCAGTGCGCTCTGTCATCGACCGGCATGTCCTGCCCGATGAACTGCCCCAAGCAGCTGCGCAACGGCCCTTGCGGCGGCGTTCGCGCCAATGGCAATTGTGAAGTGGAGCCGGATATGCCTTGCGTCTGGGTCAAGGCCTGGGAAGGCTCCCGCAACATGGTGAAGGGCGATGCGATCCTGAACGTGCAGAAACCCGTCAACCAATCCCTGCGCGAAACCTCGTCCTGGCTGCGCGTCACCGCGCAGGCCGCCGAAGCTCGCGAAGCCGCTGCCGCCGCAAAGGACGCCTGAGCATGGCCCATTTCGACGAAAACCCGCTCGGCCGCCACCTTCCGCTCGATCCCGTGCCCGGTCATTCCTCACGTGGTCGCCTGGAACGGGTGCTGCGCCGCGGCGAATTTGCCGTTACCGCCGAACTTAACCCACCCGACAGCGCCAATCCGGAAGATGTCTACGAACGCGCCGCGATCTTCGAAGGCTGGGTCGATGGCATCAACGCCGTCGATGCGTCCGGCGCCAATTGCCATATGTCGTCGGTCGGCATCTGCGCGCTTCTGACCCGCATGGGCTACGCGCCGATCATGCAGATCGCCTGCCGCGACAAGAACCGTATCGCCATTCAGGGCGACGTGCTTGGTGCCGCCGCCATGGGCGTTGCCAACATCATGTGCCTGACCGGCGACGGCGTTCAGGCGGGCGACCAACCCGGCGCCAAGCCGGTGTTCGACCTCGACTGCATGTCGCTGCTGGAAACGGTGCGCGTCATGCGCGACAATTCGAAATTCCTCTCCGGCCGCAAGCTGACGACGCCGCCGCAAGTTTTCCTCGGCGCGGCAATCAACCCGTTCGCGCCGCCCTATGATTTCCGCCCTTACCGGCTTGGCAAGAAGATTGAGGCCGGCGCTCAGTTCGTCCAGAGCCAGTACTGTTTCGACGTGCCGATGTTCCGCGACTACATGAGCAAGGTCCGCGATCTCGGGTTTGACGAAAAATGCTTCATTCTCGTCGGCGTCGGACCGCTCGCCTCGGCCAAAACAGCCAACTGGATCCGCAACAACGTGCCGGGCATTCATATCCCTGATGCGATCATCAAGCGGCTGGAAGGCGCGCAGGACCAGAAGAAGGAAGGCAAGCAGCTCTGCATCGACATCATCAACGAGGTGAAAGAGATCAAGGGCGTGTCGGGCGTTCACGTCATGGCCTATCGGCAGGAAGAATATGTCGCCGAGATCGTCCACGAATCCGGCGTCCTCAAGGGCCGCACACCGTGGACACGCGAAGCCAATCCCGGTGACAGCCGCGTTGCCGAACGGCTTGATGCGATCCGTGACGGCAAGCAGGAAAATCAGCAGGAAATGGCCGACGTCGCAGCGCACCGCCAGCATTGAACACCAGACAATTGTGGCCCGGCCGGCAGGCCATGCCTTTGACAAACATCCCGGCGCCGATCAGATAGCGCTCACCGACCTTAAGGATCAGACATGACCCGCACCATCGTTGCTTCCGCCACCCGCGAAATCATCATCGGCTTCGACCAGCCCTTCTGTGTCATCGGTGAACGCATCAATCCGACCGGCCGCAAGAAGCTTGCCGCCGAGATGGTTGTCGGCAATTTCGAAACCGTGATAAAGGACGCGCTGGAACAGGTGGCTGCAGGCGCCACGATGCTCGACGTCAATGCCGGCGTTACCTCGGTCAATCCGAACGAAACCGAGCCGGCCCTGCTCGTCCAGACGCTCGAAATCGTCCAGGGCCTTGTCGATGTGCCGCTGTCGATCGACAGCTCGGTCTCGGCAGCCATTGAAGCCGCATTGAAGGTTGCCAAAGGCCGGCCGCTGGTAAACTCCGTGACCGGCGAGGAAGAGAAACTCGAGGCGATCCTGCCGCTCTGCAAGAAGTATGACGTTCCGGTCGTCGCCATTTCCAACGACGAGACCGGGATTTCGATGGACCCGGACGTTCGTTTCGCAGTTGCGAAGAAAATTGTCGAACGCGCCATGGATTATGGTATCAAGCCGCACGACATCGTGGTCGATCCGCTGGTCATGCCGATTGGCGCTCTCGGCGACGCGGGCCGTCAGGTCTTCGCACTCCTTCACCGTCTGCGCAACGAATTGAAAGTCAACACCACCTGCGGTCTGTCGAACATCTCGTTCGGCCTGCCGCATCGCCACGGCATCAATGCCGGCTTCATCCCCATGGTTATCGGTGCGGGCATGACGTCGGCGATCATGAACCCCTGCCGTCCGCAGGAAATGGAAGCGGTTCGCGCGGCAAACGTCTTGAACGGGACCGATCAGAATTGCGGCTCCTGGATCATGACCTATCGCGATCACAATCCGGCAGGCGGCCATGCGGCCCCCGCCGCAGCAGCTCCAGGCGCCTCCAGTGGCCGCCGCGGTGGCCGTGCTGGACGCGCTGGCCCCCGGACAGAAGAACCGGCCGAAGCAAAGGCGGAATAACCGCCAGAAAAGAGACGTGATGTTTTTCAGTGCCGATCTGCTCGACGAGTTCGCCAGCCTCTGGTTCCAGGCTCCGATGGTCATATCCTCGCGCCTGCAGGACTTTGCCCTCTCGAGCGGATCCCCCAGCGGCGCGGCGGAAGTCAGCCGGATGATCACGGAAAAACTCTCGGCCGCCACCGAAAGCATCGTGGCCGTCAACGTCGCGATGGTGAAGGAAGGCATGATTGCTGCAGCTGCACTCGCGACCGGAACCTGCGCTGGCCTTGCCGGCGCTTCCGACCGTGTTGCAGTCGCAGCACTGAAACCATATGGCAGCCGTGTCCGCGCCAATGCGCGGCGGCTCAATGAATAGGCCGAAGCGAAAAGCCCAAACTGCATAGGAATAAACTGACCGTGTCCGCCCAGGAAAACAAAAGTGATCCCCTCGTCCTCTTCATGCCATCCGGCAAGCGTGGCCGTTTCCCCGTCGGCACGCCGGTACTGGATGCGGCCCGCTCGCTCGGTGTCTACGTGGAGAGCGTCTGCGGCGGCCGGGCAACCTGCGGCCGCTGTCAGGTCTCGGTGCAGGAAGGCAATTTTGCCAAGCACAAGATCATCTCCTCGCTCGACCACATCTCGGTCAAGGGACCGAAGGAAGAGCGCTACGAGAGTATTCGCGGCCTGCCTGAGGGGCGCCGCCTGTCCTGCTCGTCGCAAATCCTCGGCGACCTCGTCGTCGATGTGCCGCAAGATACCGTCATCAACGCGCAGGTGGTGCGCAAGGCCGCGACCGACCGCGTGATCGAGCGCAATGCCGCTGTCCAGCTCTGCTATGTCGAGGTCGACGAGCCCGACATGCACAAGCCGCTCGGCGACCTCGACCGGCTGAAGGTGATGCTGGAAAAGGACTGGGGCTGGAAGGATCTTTTGATCGCGCCGCATCTGATCCCGCAAATCCAGGGCATCCTGCGCAAGGGCAACTGGGGTGTCACCGCCGCCATCCACCGCGACATGGACAGTTCCCGCCCGTTCATCGTCGGATTGTGGCCGGGCCTCAAGAACGAAGCTTATGGTGTCGCCTGCGACATCGGCTCGACAACCATTGCCATGCATCTGGTTTCACTGCTGTCTGGACGCATCGTCGCCTCTTCCGGCACATCCAACCCGCAGATCCGCTTTGGCGAAGACCTGATGAGCCGCGTCTCCTATGTGATGATGAACCCGGACGGCCGGGAAGCCATGACCAAGGCTGTTCGCGAAGCCATCAATGTCCTGATCGGCAAAGTGTGTGCCGAGGGAGAGGTTGATCGCCACGACATTCTCGACATGGTCTTTGTCGCCAATCCGATCATGCACCACCTGTTCCTTGGCATAGACCCGACCGAACTGGGCCAGGCGCCATTCGCCCTGGCAGTCTCCGGCGCGCTGCAATACTGGGCGCATGACATCGACATTGACGTCAACCGTGGCGCCCGTGTCTACATGCTGCCGTGTATCGCTGGCCATGTCGGCGCCGACGCTGCCGGCGCAACACTGGCGGAAGGCCCCTACCGTCAGGACCGCATGATGCTTCTGGTCGATGTCGGCACCAACGCCGAAATCGTGCTCGGCAACAAGGACCGTGTCGTCGCCGCCTCCTCGCCGACCGGCCCTGCCTTTGAAGGTGCCGAAATTTCCTCAGGCCAACGCGCCGCTCCCGGCGCCATCGAGCGGGTGCGGATCGATCCGGAAACGCTGGAGCCGAAATTCCGCGTCATCGGCGTTGATAAATGGTCGGATGAAGAGGGCTTTGCGGAGGCGGCTACTGCTGTCGGCGTCACCGGCATTTGCGGCTCGGCAATCATCGAGGTAGTGGCGGAGATGTATCTCAGCGGCATCATTTCCGAAGACGGCGTCGTCGATGGTGGCATGGCGGCAAAGAGCCCGCGCATCCTGCAGAACGGCCGCACCTTCTCGTATCTGCTGCATGATGGCGACCAGCGCATCACGGTAACCCAAAATGACGTGCGTGCCATCCAGCTTGCCAAGGCGGCCCTTTATGCCGGCATCAAGCTTCTGATGGAAAAGCTCGAGATCGAGCATGTCGATACGATCCGCTTTGCCGGTGCGTTCGGCTCCTTCATCGATCCGAAATACGCCATGGTTCTCGGCCTCATTCCTGACTGTGATCTCTCCGAGGTCAAGGCCGTAGGCAACGCTGCCGGGACCGGCGCGCTGATGGCGCTGCTCAACCGCGACCACCGTCGCGAAATTGAGAAAACCATCAGCAAAATCGAGAAGATAGAGACGGCACTTGAATCAAAGTTTCAGGAGCACTTCGTCTATGCGATGGCGCTTCCCAACAAGGTCGACACCTTCCCGAAACTCTCGGCGGTGGTAAAACTGCCCGAGCGGAAAGTGCTGACCGACGATGGCGCAGATGGCGGCGGCCGGCGCAGGCGCCGCAGCCGCGAATAGCCACCCCGAATCTGCTCACCGCCGCTGGAACCAAATGACCACGGTGGCGTTTTTGCGTCACTGTGGATCAGACACAATCTCGCACCCGAAAAAACGATGACGCGGAGGCGGCAATGCCGCCGGAGCTCGTCTACCTGTCCAATCTGGATGGCGGCATTACCCGCAAGCCGGGCAAACGCGCCTTTCGCTATTATGATTCCCACGGCAGGCGGATCGACGACCGGAGTGAACTGGATCGGATCGCAGCACTTGCCATTCCGCCCGCCTATACCGATGTGCTGATCTCGACCGATCCGCATTCGCATCTGCAGGCGACCGGGCGGGATGCGCGCGGGCGAAAACAATATCGCTATCATCCGGAATGGTCGGCCGAACGCGGCAAGACCAAGTTCGCCCAATTGCCGGATTTTGCCGCGCGGCTACCAAAGATACGCGAGAAGGTCGATAACGATCTACGTCTGCGCAAGCCGGGCATGGACAAGGCGCTGGCGACAATCGTCTGGCTGCTCGACAATCTCTATATCCGCGTCGGCAATGCCACCTATGCCGAGGAGAACGGCTCCTATGGCCTGACGACGCTGCGCAATCGCCATGTGAAGATTGAAGGGGCCAGCGTCCACTTCAACTTCAAGGGTAAATCCGGCAAGGAATGGCGGCTCAGCCACAACGATCGCCGCATCACAAAATCGATCCGCATGTTGCAGGAACTGCCCGGTCAGCAATTGTTTCAGTATCTTGATGAGGATGGCGAACGGCATGCGATCCGCTCACAGGACGTCAATGCCTATATCCGCGACGCCTCCGGCGCCGACTTTTCTTCACGGCAATTCCGCACCTGGGGTGCTACCCGTATGGCAGCGACTGCTCTCTCAATGATCGAACCAGGCCCGAGCCAGAGGCAAATCAAGCGCCAGATCAATGACGTGGTGGATACGGTCGCGACCCGGCTCGTCAACACCCGCGCGGTCTGCCGCTCGTCCTATATCCATCCGAAAGTTTTCGAAGATTTTGAGAATGGCTCGCTGGCGGAACTTGCAAAAATGCGCGCAAGCCGCAGCGAAACGTTGACACGATGGATGGATGAAGATGAAATCCGCGTTCAGCGCTGGCTGAAGAAGGACGGCGCATAGGCACCGCCCTTGCCTATCGTTTATTGCAATCCGACGAACGCGGTGCGCACATGCTCGGCGACGGCCAGAACCGGTGGCGAAGCATTGTCGACCACCTGCAGACCGATATTGTAGTGACCAAGCTCCGGCAGGCCTTCGGCTTCGCCAAGCGCCACGAGATCACCCTGGACAAGGTAGCGCGGCAGTGGCGCAATCGCCAGATCCGCCTGGATGGCAGCGCGCTGTCCAGTCGTATGGGCGCTTAAAAATGCCACGCGAAACTTGCGGCCGGACTGTGTCAGCTTCTCCACGGCGTCGGCACGCCAGACGCAACCATCTTCCCACATCGAGATCGGCAGCGGGTCGCGTGCATGAGCCGTTCCGCATTTCGTCCCGGCCCAGACAAGCCTTTCAGAAACGAGGATTTCGCCGCCGCCGGTGTTCTCGCCGGCCATGCTGTTGAAGATGGCGATGTCCATCCGGTGTTCATCGACACGCTTGCGCATGACGGTGCTGGTCCCGATGGTGACGTCGACCGTGACGTTCGGATAGGATTCGGAAAACCGCTTTAACACTTCAGGCAGGATGCGCTCGCCGATATCTTCCGGTGCGCCGACACGGACAACGCCGTTCATGTCAGGCAAGAGGAAACGCGACACCGCCTCGTTGTTGAGCGCCAGCATGCGCCGCGCAAACCCGAGCAGCACCTCGCCTTTCGGCGTCAGCGATACCGAACGCGCATCCCGCAGGAAGAGAACGCAGCCCAGCATTTCCTCAAGTTTCTTAATCTGCATCGAGACCGCCGATGGGGTCCGGTAGACCGTTTCGGCGGCCGTCGTAAAGTTTCCGGTCTCGGCGATGGCGACGAACGTTTTCAGGATGTCCAGTTCGAGAAGCGGAAGGACATGCCGTAGCATCATATTCATGGGAGCCTCACGGATCAGATTTTCTGAATAAGAACATCACTTCATTTCGTTTGATTGAACCTCAAAGGAGGCCGATAGTCAAGTTGCAAACATCGAAGACACGACGAAAGGAGCTTCCCATGTCCCTGCATCACGACACAACACCGGTTGACACGACCTCCGTTCGGCTTTGCTCCGGTGGCTTCACATTCTCGATGCGCCAAATGTTTGCGCCGCTGGTGGAGCAGTTGAGCCATGGCCACCAAGCCCGCAAAATCGCGGAAACGCGCAAGGCAACGCGACGCGAAATCGCCCATCTGCCCGCCAGTCTACAACAGGATCTGGCTTTTTCCGATGGTACAGTCATTGCGTTGGAACAGCGCTAAGCGCCGGCAGTCCGATAACAAGCCTTGGAAACTCCGACGTGGGCCTCTAAACTCGTAGCCGGTGGCGCATAGCCACTGGCCGGAAACGAGGGAGGAGCCTTTATTCCGTGAAAGTTCGCTTGTTCGCTGCCTTATGCCTTGCGCCGTTTGTGCTGTTTGCCGTGATCTTTCAGGGCGGAGCATGGGCAACGCGCAGCTATATGGACGAGGCGTCGCTGCAGGCAAGCTCAGCTCTGCGCCTTGCAGTCTCGGCGCTGAGCGGCCACCTCAGCCGCTATGAACCCTTACCGGCCCTGATCGCCGATCATGACGATATCAAGGAACTGATCACACACCCGGATGACAAGACGTTGCGCGATGCGGCGAATGTCTACCTCAAGGAGATCAACGGCCTGCTGGAATCCTCCGATATCTACGTCATAACCCTCGACGGAGACACCATTGCGGCCAGCAACTACGATCTGAAAACAAGCTTTGTCGGCCAGAACTTCAGCTACCGCCCCTATTTCCAGGATGCTGCCAAGGGCAAACAATCCCGCTTTTACGCGCTGGGCACCACTTCGTTTGTGCGCGGCTACTTTTTCGCCTCGCCAATCCTCGTGACCGGCAGCATTAGAGGCGTGATCGTCTTCAAGGTCGATATCAGCTCCATCGAGGCTTCGTGGCGCGGCGGCGAGTACAAGATTTTCGTCTCCGACCCCGAGGGTATCGTTTTCATGACCGGCAGCCCGGAATGGCTCTATTCCAGCACCTTGCCGCTGAACAGCGAGCGTCTGAAACGGACCGGGGCATCGCGGCGCTACGCCGAGGCGGACATCACGCCATTACCGATCACCCGCTCGACACTCGACGGCCACGAACTGATGACCATGACCACCGCGCAACACCGGGAATATCTGGTCCTGTCGCAATATATGCCGGAGGCGGACTGGACCGTGAACGTGCTGATGGACACCGCATCCGTTCGCACCCAGGCACGAACCACCATCATTGCGGTCGTGCTCTTCCTTGGCCTCGCCGGACTTGGGCTGGCCATCATCATGCAACGCCGTGCTCGCCTTGCCGAGCGCATGCGCATGCAGGCCGAGGCGCGCAACGAATTGGAACACCGGGTCGAGGAGCGCACGGCCGATCTGGCCCTCGTCAATCAGCGCATCGAGGAAGAAATCGCCGAGCGGCGGCTGACCGAACTGGAGTTGCGAAAGACGCAGGCGGACCTGATCCAGGCAGGTAAGCTCGCAGGTCTCGGCCAGATGTCGGCCGCCCTCTCCCATGAACTCAACCAGCCGCTGGCCGCTGCCAAGACCTATGCCGATAGCGCGGCGATGCTGATTGATCTGGAACGCGTACCCGAGGCCCGCGACAATATCAGGCGTATTTCCGGACTGATCGACCGCATGGCCTCGATCAGCCGCCACCTGCGCAACTTTGCCCGCAAACCGAACGAAAAGCTCGGATCCGTGGCGCTCGGTGCCGTCATCGCCGATACGCTGGAGATCGTCTCCGCCCGCCTGAAGACCGCCGATGCCGATCTGCAAGTCGAACTTGGCGAAGACACCGTCATGGTCCATGCCGGCTTCGTCCGGCTGCAACAGGTCCTCGTCAACATCATCACCAATGCAGCGGATGCGGTCGAAGGTCTAGACGACCGGCGCATCCATGTCCTGGCGGAACGTCAGGACGGGAAGATTATCCTGACGATCAGGGATCACGGACCGGGTGTACCGGGTGCGATCGTGGAGCGCATCTTCGACCCGTTTTATTCCACCAAAGGCGTCGGCAAGGGGCTGGGTCTCGGTCTCTCGATCTCCTACAATATCGTCAAGGACTTCGGCGGCAGTCTCTCCGTCACCAATCATCCGGAGGGAGGCGCCATGTTTCGCATAGAGCTTGAGGCCGCAACCGCCGCCCGGGAGGCCGCCGAGTGAGTGATGCACGCGTTCTGCTGGTTGACGACGAAGAAGATATGCGCCGCTCCACCGCGCAGGCGCTCGGCCTGTTCGGACTGGAGGTCGATACGCTTTCCAGCGCCGAGGATGTGCTGGAACTGATCGGCTACAGCTTTTCCGGCGTCGTCATCAGCGATATCCGCATGCCCGGCATGGACGGCATGACGCTGTTACAGCGCATCCGCGAGGTCGACGCAGAAATCCCGGTCATCCTGGTGACCGGCCACGGCGACGTACAGCTCGCCGTCAAGGCGATGCGCGCAGGTGTCTACGATTTCCTGGAAAAGCCATTTACGGCCCAGCATCTGGCAGCAATTGCCCGCCGCGCGCTCGACCGGCGCAGCCTCGTCCTCGAAAACCGCCGCCTTCGAGCCGTCGCCGGCAAAAGGGACGATATCGAGGCACGGCTGCCCGGCCGCACACAGGCGATGGTCGACCTGCGTTACCGGCTGCGCGCCATCGGCGCTACTGACGCAGATACGCTGATCATCGGCGAAACCGGCGCCGGCAAGGAAGTTGTTGCCCGGGCGCTTCACGATATCAGCGCCCGCGCCGACCGCCCGTTGATCGCCATCAACTGCGCGGCCCTGCCGGAAAACCTGATTGAAAGCGAGTTGTTCGGCCATGAAGCCGGGGCCTTTCCGGGGGCGATCAGGCCACGCTACGGCAAATTCGAACATGCGCGCGGGGGCACCATCCTGCTTGACGAGATCGGCTCCCTGCCCTTCGACCTGCAGGCCAAGTTTCTCAGGGTGCTGCAGGAACGGGTGATTACCCGCCTCGGCTCCAACGAGATCGTACCGCTCGACGTGCGCTTCGTCGCCACTAGCAAGGTCAATCTCGAGGCGGAAGTGGCAGCCGGGCGTTTTCGCGCCGATCTCCTATACCGGCTGAATGTCGCGACACTGCACGTTCCCTCGCTGGCGCAGCGCAAGGCCGATATCCCGCTCCTGTTCCTGCAGCTGGTCAGAGAGGCCGCCGCCCGCTATGTGCGCAGCGATATCGATGTGCCGCCGAGCCTGATCACCGAGATTGCCGAACGCACGTGGCCGGGCAATGTCCGCGAACTGCGCAACGCGGCCGACCGGCTGGTCCTCGGGCTCGACCTGAGGCCGGATGAAGGACAGGTACAGCCCGAAAAACAACGCCTCGCCGACAAGGTCGCCGATTATGAACGCGGCATCATCGCCAGCGCGCTTGCCGCCCATGGCGGCGCGTTGCGGCCCGTTTATGAGCTTCTGGGCATATCGCGAAAGACGCTTTACGAGAAAATGCAGAAATACGGTTTGGATAAAAAGCTGTCCATCGATTACGACGACTACGCCCTTTGACGGCGCAATGGGTGGAAATCCACCCATACTTTCCGGCGTATGTCCCCAAACTTACCCATGCTGCGCCGCACTGTTTGCAAAAACCGGCTGAAGCCGGCGTGGAACAGTTGCCGCATGAGGGCTCACCTTCACAAATAAAGCATCCAGAATCGGCGCGGGAGGAGCTGCGCCGGCTGGCAACATATTTCATCCGGGAGGACTTCGATGAAAACCCTGACAGCCATCTTTGGCATGACGGCCCTTGCTGCCGTTTCCCTCATTTCCATCTCCGCACACGCACAGTCCTATCCGGACCGCACGATCACCATGGTCGTTCCCTTCTCGGCCGGTGGACCAACCGATACGGTTGCGCGCCTCGTTGCCGAATCCATGTCGAAGGATCTCGGCCAGCAGATCGTCGTTGAAAACGTCGGCGGCGCCGGCGGTTCGCTGGGTGCTGGCCGCGTCGCACAGGCCGATCCGGATGGTTACACGGTTCTGCTGCACCATATCGGCATGGCCACCAGCGCCACGCTCTACCGCAAGCTTGCTTATGACACGCTGAACGCCTTCGAATATGTTGGTCTCGTCACCGACGTGCCGATGACCATTGTCGCCCGCAAGGATTTCGAGCCGAAGGACCTCAAGGGCCTGATCGACTACGTCAAAGCCAACAAAGACACGGTCACCGTTGCCAATGCCGGCATCGGCGCTGCCTCGCATCTCTGCGGCATGATGTTCATGAGCGCCATCGAAACGCCGCTCGTCACCGTCCCCTACAAGGGAACCGGCCCGGCGATGACCGACTTGCTCGGCGGCCAGGTCGATATCATGTGCGACCAAACCACCAACACCACAAAGCAGATCGTCGGCGGCACCATCAAGGCCTATGCCGTCACCTCGCCTGCGCGTCTGCCGGTCCTGCCGGACGTCCCGACAGCTGTCGAAGGCGGTCTTGCTGACTTCCAGGTCGGCATCTGGCACGGCGTCTACGCGCCGAAGGGCACACCGGCAGAAGCCACCGAACGCCTTTCAAAGGCGCTTCAAGTCGCCCTCAAGGACCCGAACGTCGTCGCACGCTTCGCCGAACTCGGCACGGTTCCATCTTCGGAAGCCGAAGCGACACCGGCCGCCCTGAAGACCAAACTCGAGACCGAAATCGCCCGCTGGAAGCCGGTGATCGAAGCCGCCGGCCAATACGCCGACTGATCACGCCCACGATAGTCCTATGCCCTCCCGCCTCCCTCTTTCTTGAAAGGGGGAGGCATCCGCCCAATGTCATTTTGACGGCCACGCGATACGCTGGTGGGGACTGGAGGCCGGGCTGAAACACAGGAGGCATCATGAAATCCTTATCCTTCGACACCACCAATGCGCTCTGCGGTGCGCTCTTCATCGGACTTGGCGGCTTTTTCATCTATCAAAGCCTCGGGCTTGAACTCGGTACGGCGTTCAAGATGGGCCCCGGTTATTTCCCATTGTTTCTTGCAGCCATCCTGACGCTTCTCGGCATCGTCATCATTGTTCAATCAACCCGTGTGGAGGGCGAGCCGCTCGGGCCGATTGCCTGGCGCGGCATGCTGTTCATCCTGCCGGCGCCGATCTTTTTCGGATTGACTGTGCGCGGCCTCGGCTTCGTGCCGTCGCTGTTCTTCACCGCACTGATCGCCTGCTTTGCTTCGCAGCGCATGAAACCGCTGACGGCGCTTGCGCTGTCGGCAGCGTTGACGCTCTTTTCGGTCGCTGTGTTCAGCTATGCGCTCGGCCTGCCCTTCCAGCGCTTCGGCCCCTGGGTCAGATTGTAGGACATCACGATGGAACTTTTCAGCAATCTCGCCCTCGGCTTCACCACCGCCGGCTCACCCGAAAACCTCCTCTTCTGCCTGATCGGCGTGCTGCTCGGTACTTTGATCGGCGTTCTGCCCGGCATCGGCGCCACTGCTACCATCGCCATGCTTCTGCCGATCACCTTCCAGCTGGAGCCTGTCTCCTCGCTGATCATGCTCGCCGGCATCTACTACGGAGCGCAGTACGGTGGCTCGACCACCGCCATCCTGATCAACATGCCCGGCGAATCCTCATCCGCTGTCACCGCTATCGATGGCTACCAGATGGCGCGTAAAGGCCGGGCCGGTGCCGCTCTCTCGATCGCAGCGCTCGGATCGTTCTTCGCCGGAACGGTCTCGACCTTCCTGGTGGCGATCTTCGCCCTGCCATTGACGGCAATTGCCCTTCAGTTCGGCGCGGCGGAATATTTCTCGCTGATGATCGTCGGCCTCGTTTCTTCGATTGCGCTGGCGCACGGCTCGATCGTCAAGGCGCTGGCGATGGTTGCGCTCGGGCTGTTGCTCGGGCTGGTCGGGACGGACATCTACACCGGCACGCCACGCTTCACGCTTGGCATCCGTGAATATGCCGATGGGCTGAACTTCGTTGCCGTCGCCGTCGGCGTCTTCGGCGTTGCCGAGATCCTGCGCAATCTTGAGGGTGAGAAAACCCGCACCGTGCTGATGGCCAAGGTCAGCGGCCTTTTGCCGACCCGGGACGATTTCAAGCGGATGTTTGCGCCGGTCGTGCGCGGTACGGTCATCGGTTCGGCGCTCGGCATCCTGCCCGGCGGTGGCGCCATTCTTGCTGCCTTCGCCTCCTACACGGTCGAAAAACGCATATCGAAGACACCGGAGGAGTTCGGCCACGGCGCGATCGCTGGTGTCGCCGGCCCGGAATCGGCCAACAATGCCGGCGCCCAGACATCGTTCATCCCGCTTCTGACGCTTGGCATTCCGGCAAACCCGGTAATGGCGCTGATGGTTGGCGCGATGATCATCCAGGGCATCGTCCCCGGCCCGAACGTCGCGGTCGAGCAACCCGCCTTGTTCTGGGGCATCATCGCCTCGATGTGGATCGGCAACCTGATGCTGGTCGTGCTGAACCTGCCGCTCATCGGCCTGTGGGTAAAGCTGCTGACGATCCCCTACTACGTGCTTTTCCCGATCATCATGGCTTTCTGCTCGATCGGGGTCTACAGCGTCAACTCCAACGTCTACGACCTTTATGCCGTCGCGTTCTTCGGTCTGGCCGGCTATGCGCTGGTCAAGCTGCGCTGCGAACCGGCACCTCTGTTGCTCGGCTTCGTTCTTGGACCGCTGCTGGAGGAAAACCTGCGCCGCGCCATGATCCTGTCGCGCGGCGACGCAACGACCTTCGTTACACGGCCGATCAGCGCCATCCTGCTGTTGATCGCCCTTGCCGTGCTGGTCGTCGTCTTCCTGCCCGCCGTCAAGGCCAAGCGTGAGGCGGTGTTCCAGGAAGAGGATTGATCCAGCTACGCAGCACGGCGTGCT
This sequence comes from Rhizobium sp. LjRoot98, assembly GCF_964252935.1. Classification (NCBI taxonomy): domain Bacteria; kingdom Pseudomonadati; phylum Pseudomonadota; class Alphaproteobacteria; order Hyphomicrobiales; family Rhizobiaceae; genus Rhizobium; species Rhizobium sp. LjRoot98. The sequence goes on along the minus strand of NZ_CAXUPW020000002.1, from coordinate 335,569 downwards.
GACGTGCTGCAACCATCGCCGGCAGGCAGCAACTGCCGGCGATCCTGCGGCAAAACTGCTGCAAACGAACAAAGGCCAGTCTCGCGACCAGCCCTTCAAAAGTCCCGATGGTATCAGCCATCGGCTATTGGTGTTTAATGGCCACCTGATTGTTGTCGGTATTGAGCAGCTTCAGGCTGCGTCAACGCCAGTCTTTCCGTCTTCGTTCTTCCTGATGCCAGCGCCAGTCGAAGCTTCGATCATCGCCATATTGATGATGTAGCTCAACAGGGTGTTGGACTGGTTATCCGCCATCAATTTAGCAGCATTGAGAAGATCAACGATATGAGACTGTGGTTTCATTATACGGCTCCAGCCTTGTCACAATTGACACTTTAACGTTGTCTATTTTAGTGCTTATTTTCAACTACGGATAATCATCAATGAAAAATACCAGTTGAAGCAACAAAACGCCCGTAGAATCTCACAGCAAAAGCACATGGTTTGACAGTGTAAAAAACATGAGCATGATTCTCTTCTATTCGATTCAGAGACCCACAAATGACATCCGGTCCAATTTTCAGCGATACACAGTTAAAACTCTGGCTGCGGCGCGTTAAGACCGAAATGTCGAAGGGAACACCGCCGGAGGCGGCTCTCGATCTGGTCAAGACGGCCATGGCTGCACAGACTGCCGGTCAAAGTAGGTTATTACCGGCTGACGATCCCCCGCAAAAAACGATGAAAAATCCTAGAAAAATCACCGCAAGCGGGCGTTTCTTCCAGGATTCTCAACCAGGCCGCACGGGCATTCCAGCAATCTCCATACATCATGATATTTGATGTAAGAGATCAATTATATTCGATTGAATGATGAGTGGCTATCCGGCATTACTCTCTCATGGTCGCGACCTTTTGATACCTCCCAGTCAAAAGGAACCAGAACAATGGCATTCTTCAGTTTAGAACACAGCGCAAAGGCAAGACATTCGTCCTTCGCCTCGCCTCTCTTCAGCCTGCGTGCGCGCGCCGTCGCCTCGTGGAAGCGTTATCGCACCGAGCGGGCCCTGGCAGGCCTCTCTTACGATACGCTGAAGGACATCGGCTTCCCCTCCGCCGACAGGACCAATGGTACTGCATCGAAGACATGATGCCGGCAAAAACAGCCTGTGGCGGTCAGCCAGGTCGAACAACCGTCAATCCTATGTAGCAAGGGGCATTTCGGCCAGAACGGCGGAATGCCCTTTTTGCCTGTTGCGAACAACGCAAATCGCATGGCCTATTTCCGACACCTCTCACAGCCGCCGATGCGGGTCGCAAACGGTCTACTCCACATCCGCAAATGCGCCAAACACCAGAGGTACAACTCCGAGAGGCAAGACCAGAATGCGACATTTCCGTCATGGATAACGAAGCTTTTGGTAGTTTTCTGACCATTTCGCCGCTTTCTGCGGCACATGACGTGAAAGACGCGGTATTTATTTCTTCCCAGTCGCTGGCGTCCATGCCAATGTCGCATTCAGGAAAGCTCGCTCAGGCTTTTCCACGTGACAAATGCGACATCTGCGGCGCATGGGACCTTCGATGAACAAGCCACTGACCAAAAAGCGATCTCTCGTCTTCTTTCTCGTGCCCAACTTCTCGATGCTGCCATTTTCTGCGGCGATCGAGACGCTACGCATCGCCAACCGTATGCTCGGCTACGAGGCTTATACGTGGCGCCTTTCCTCGACGGACGGCACCCAGGTGCTGTCATCGAGCGGCATTGGCCTGGAGGTCAATACCTCGCTTGCCGACGAACGGAAATTTCTCGGCGGTGAAAACCGCCCATCAATGGTACTGGTCTGTTCCGGCATCTATGTCGAGGACTTCAACAACAAGTCCGTCAATGCCTGGCTACGCGAAGTCTACAATCGCGGCGTCTCGGTCGGAAGCCTCTGTACGGGCGCTCATGTGCTGGCCTCGGCGGGCCTCTTGACGGGCAAGCGCTGCGCCATTCACTGGGAAAACCTGCCCGGCTTTGCAGAAACTTTCCCGCAGGTCGATGTGTATGCCGATCTTTATGAAATCGACAGCAACATCTACACCTGCGCCGGTGGTACCGCCTCGCTGGACATGATGCTGAACCTGATCGACCAGGATTTCGGCGAGAACCTCGTCAACCGCGTCTGCGAACAGGCTCTGACGGACCGCGTGCGCGGACCGCATGACCGCCAGCGGCTTCCGCTTCGCGCCCGCCTCGGCGTCCAGAACGCCAAGGTCCTGTCGATCATCGAACTGATGGAGGGCAACCTCTCTGAACCGTTGTCGCTTCTGGAGATCGCCGACGGCGCGGGCCTGTCGCGCCGTCAGATCGAGCGCCTGTTCCGCCAGGAAATGGGCCGTTCCCCTGCCCGCTACTATCTGGAGATCCGCCTCGATCGCGCCCGCCACCTGCTGGTGCAATCTGCCATGCCGGTGGTCGAAGTGGCGGTCGCCTGCGGCTTCGTTTCGGCCTCGCACTTTTCCAAGTGTTATCGCGAACTCTACAACCGCTCGCCGCAGCAAGAGCGCGCCGAGCGCAAGCTGACCCTACAGGCCGCGCGGTAGCCAATCGCAATTTCAGGACAGGGAACGGTGCCGGTATCTTGCCGGTGCCGTTTCAGCTTATGACGCCATGGATTTGAGCAGGGTCAGCTCGGAGACAATCCGGTTCCGTCCATCATATTTCGCCATGTAAAGAAACTGGTCGGCGGCGTTCAGGTAGTTGTCGAAGGTTTCAAGCCCTTCGATCGTCGCAAGGCCAATCGACACGGTAACGGACAGTTCCTCGTCGTCGGCAATCACCTTTGCCTGCGCCAGATCGAGCCGCAACATCTCGCAGAAATCGCTGGCAGCCGCGACATCAAGCCCGTTGAACAGAACTCCGAACTCCTCGCCGCCAAGACGGGCCAGCAGATGATCCTCTCCGACTAGGCCACGCAGCCGTTTGGCGACAGCCTTCAGCACCAGGTCACCAACTTCGTGGCCATAGGTATCGTTCAGGCGCTTGAAATGATCGATGTCAAGAACTGCAATCGAGGTCGTCTCGCCGCGGCGCAAACACTGCTCGACCAGCCGCGGCCCATGCTGGAAAAAATAGCGCCTGTTGTAGATATCGGTGAGATAGTCGCGCGCAGCGATGCCATGCAGAGCCTGGATACGCTTTTGAATGCTGGCAACCTGAAATACCCGGCTATTGAACTCATCGGTCAGGAACGGCTTCTGGATGAATTCGGTACCGCCTCGTTGAAGGAACCGTGCCGCATGCTGACGGTCATCCGCGCCAGCAAGTGCTATAACGCTGAGCGTATCCTCGCCATATCGCTGACGGACTTCGCCAAGCAGCGTATAGGCGGACATGTCCGACAGAGAAAAATCGGTGACGACCAGATCGAAACAATCGCTGGTATCAAGCAGATGCAACGCTTCGGTTCCGCCGCTCGCCGGCGTCACGCAAAACTGCTGTTGCCGCAGCTGCCCCAAAAGCTCCGCACGCGACGCGGGATCGGAATCGACCAGCAGCACGTTCGTTTTGACATTGGTCAGAGCCCGATCGACGACTGCGATCACATGGCTGATCGAATCCGGCTGGCTCTTGATGACGCAGTCGACAACCCTGCGGCAGAGGATATCCTCGCGCGTGCTGCTGTTGAACGACCCGGTAAAAACGATCGCGGCGATGTTCTGGGAAATTACATATTCGAGCGCTTCGCAGTTGGGCGCATCCGGCAGATTAAGATCTAGAACGGCGACCGAATAGTCACAGTCGCCCGCTTCAACAGCTTGGCGAAGCGCTTCCAGGGAGGCGCAATGCGTGACCTCGACGCCGTGCGCGGCTTCCAGGCCGTGTTTGAGAACCGTCGCGAACATACGAGAATCCTCGACCAGAAGCATTCGTTTACCCGAATGCTTCTGGATATGGTTCCCCCGCGCCGGCGCCTTGCGAAAGCTCACGTTTCGTCAATCCCATAGTGAGCCGCAGGCGTTCCTGTCACCAAACGCTGGCTCTCATAATATTATCGTTATGCGGATAGTCGCCCTGTTCGAAGCAGAGCGAGACCCCTTGTCCCTCCACTCCATTCAACTGGCATGCACTTGCGATTTGGTTAAATCATCAGGTCGAATGATTACGTTTTGCTGCCGGAAACACAAAAATGTCACATTTCCGGCAGTCTAAAATTCTAATTTAGCAATAAGATAGTATGCTCAGGCTTTCTTTGCGATCTTTGCACCCAAAGTCTGGATTTTGGTCAGCGTATCAAGGTTCTGGTTCACGCGGCAGTAAAACTCTTCATTGACGAACGGACGCAGCATGAAATCGTTACCGCCCGCCTTCAGGAAGCGTGCAGACAAGAGCCGGTTTACGGAAGAAGACACGCCGATAATGCGCAGCTGGTGCGGACCATAGGCGCCACGAATGCGGCGGGTCAGTTCGAATCCGTCAATATCGGGCATGTTGTAATCGGTGATCACCAGGCCAATATCCGGGTGCTTTTTCAGCAATTCAAGCGCTGCAGCTCCGCTCTCAGCCGAACTGGTGCGGAAATTGTAGCGCTTCAACTGTGTCGTCAAGAGCGCGCGTGCCGTCGGGCTGTCGTCAACAATCAACACATGGTGCTTGTGATTGGTCAGGAAGCGGCAGACGGATTCCGCCAGCATATCAACCGCGAAAACACTGTCCTTGATGACATAATCGACGATATCCTTGGCAAGGATGGTCTCGCGGGTGCTTTCCTGGAAAGTACCGGTAAAGACGATCGTCGGCACACTCATATCGATCAGATAGGACAGCGCCTCGCCGTTCTCGGCACCCGGCAGATTGATGTTGGAAATGGCGAGCGTCGCCGGAAAGGAGGCATTCTCGATCGAAAACTGCAGGTCGTCATAGTCGCGGCAGACGATCACATCGATGTCGAGAAGTTCCTTCAGTCTCTTGGAGACCATGGCGGAGAAGAGGTTGGAATCCTCGGCGAGCACGATGCGGTGCTGCTGCAAGGATTCACCGGAATAGTACATTCCGGACACGCCAAAAAATGACATTGATTGCCTATCTGAAAAGATTGTCCCCGAGGCCAAGCTACGCAGAAAGGTTTTCTCAGTCGTTAATCGGCGCTGAATTAGCAGACTGCATTCCTGCAAAACAAGACGGGCAAAACCGCACCTCTACGCACCCAAACAGGCGTGCGCACCAACAGCCGAACCAATCAGGAGCGATGTTATTTGACGACGGCGGAGCCGTTTTGGATCTCGATGTTTTCATCGCCCTGCAGGCCGATGCGGTCGCCGCTCGGCGTCGTGATAAAACAGCCGCTCGGGCAGATCGATTCCGTGCCGCCCGCGCTGATGGCGACTTCCATTCGGCTTTCGCCCTCGACGACGACAAGCACCGCAGCCTCGGCATCCTTGTTGGTCACGGTGGCTGACCATGCCGGAAGCGTCATCATGACAGTCAGAACCCATGCACTTACGAATGTTTTCATTGCCAATCAGCGCCTTGGCGCCGCCCCTTTTTTGGGCACCCTGCAATTCCGGGCGATAGTCCCGGAAAAGACAAGACGCCTTTTTCACCCCGCATTAGACTAACGCACACGAGTGAAATTGCATGATAAATATTGCAGGGCGGCTGAATAGGGGCTGAATAGCCTGGATAACCAGCGTTCATCGCAAGCTACACTTTGAATGCAACGGCAATGCGCACCAAAACGCCGGCATGAAAAATGGCGCATCCGTTCAAATGAATAGATGCGCCATATCCAAGTCTTGAAAGCCGACGAAGATCAGCTCTTCGGCTTCAGGTTTTCCGGATCGTAAAGCGGTTTGTAGCCGATCCCGACAACCTCGACCGGATAGGTCTCGGCAAAATACTCGATGTTGAGCTTGCGGCCTTCCTGGCAATAGGCGTGCGGCAGATAGGCGAGTGCGATGTTCTTGCCGATGGTCGGGCCAAACGCGATGGAGGTCGTGTAGGATCGACGGCCGAGTTCATCGATGAGGACTTCGCCGGTTTCCGGATCCATGACCGGCAGATTGCCGAGCGGGTAGCGCTTCACCCCGGCCTTGTCGGTATTTTCGGTCATGACCAGCGTGCAGAGCATGGCGGGCTGATGCGCGCGCGCCTTGTATTCCAGATGCTTCGCCTTGCCACGGAAATCCGCTTCCTTGACCTTGGGGCGGGCAAGGTCCGATTCAATCAGGTTGTATTGGGTGAGAAGGTCGGCGTTCTGCAGACGCAGGCTCTTTTCCATGCGGCGCGAGTTGGCATAGGTCTCGACACCGAAGGCCATGACGCCGGTCGCGCGCAGCGCATCCCAGACCGCAAGGCCGTCCTCATACTTCATATGCAGTTCCCAGCCCTGCTCGCCGACATACGAGATGCGGAAGGCGGTAACCGGCTTGCCGCCGATTTCGATCTGCTTGATCGCGGCAAAGGCGAAGTTTTCCGGATCGAGGCCGGCGGGATCCGCCACGACCTTCTTCAGCGTATCGCGTGCGTTCGGCCCCCAGATGCCGATGGTGATGAATTTCTCGGTCACATCGGTGATCGTAACGTTGAGGCCACGATCTTGCGCAATACGGCGCATATAGTGGAAGTCGCGGGGGCCTGCATCGGCACCGTTGATCAGGCGGCAACGGTCGGCCATGCGGATGACGGTGAAGTCGGCCCGCACCATGCCCTCGTCATCGAGGAAGTGGGTGTAGATGCCCTTGCCGATATTGCCGTCGCCGCCGATTTTCGCAGCGCACAGCCACTCCAGCAGCTCGACATGATCCGGGCCCTCGATATCCACCATGTGGAAATGCGAAAGATTGACGATGCCGCAATCCTCGCTCATCGCCAGATGCTCGGCATTCGAGACTCGCCAAAAGTGGCGGTTGTCCCACTCGTTTTCCCGCACGGGGACCTTGTCGCCATACTTTGCCAAGAGATGCTCATTGGCGGCATAACCGTGGGCACGCTCCCAGCCACCCAGTTCCATGAAGTAGCCACCGAGCTGCTTTTCACGTTCGTAGAACGGCGAGCGCTTGATATTGCGGCCGGTGGCATAGGGCTCGCGATTGTGCACGGCCGGGAAGTAGATCTTTTGCGCGGCTTCGTAAGTGCGGCCCTCAATGAATTTTTCTTCGAGCTGATGCGGGTAGAAGCGAGCATAGTCGATCGAGTTGTGGTCGATCTCGGTGCGTCCGTCCGTCATCCAGTCGGCGATCAACTTGCCGTAACCAGGGCCGTCCTTGACCCAGATGGCGACACAGTACCAGAGCCCCCGCACCTTCTGGCTCTCACCGCAGGATGCGCCACCACCGGCGGACACCTGCAACAGACCATTGAAGGAGTGGCTTTCATTGTAGCCGAGTTCACCGAGGATAGGCGTCAGCTCCATGGCACGCTCGAGCGGCTCAAGAATCTGCTCCATGTCGAGATCGCGCTGCGATGGTGACAGACGCGCCTCATGCTTTTCGAGAATGTCGCGCGGGTGGCAAAGGCGCGGATTGGTGGTTTCGTAATACCCCCATTCGATCTGGCCGCCTTCGGTGGTCTTCGGGTCACCGGTGTCGCGCATATAGGCCGAGTTGCCCTGGTCGCGCAAAAGCGGGAAGCCGATTTCCTTACCTGTACCTTCGAATTCGTTGTAGGGGCCGAAGAAAGTCAGCGGATGGTCGACCGGCATGACCGGCAGGTCTTCGCCAACCATTTCGGCAATGAGGCGTCCCCAGATGCCGGCGCAGACGATGACATGATCTGCCATGATCGTGCCGCGGTGGGTGACGACGCCCTTGATGCGGCCGCCCTCGACGATCAACGACTTGGCCGGCGTGTTGCCATAGACCTGCAGCTTGTCGGATTTTTCGGCAGCATCGACGAGCTTGCCCGCAACCGTCTGTGAGCGCGGCACGACAAGGCCGGCATCCGGATCAAACATGCCGCCCATGACCTGATCTTCCTCGATCAGCGGGAACATTGCCTTGATTTCGGATGGCGAGACATAATGCGCGCGGGTGCCAAAAGCCTTGGCGGAGGAAAGCTTGCGCTTGATCTCTTCCATCCAGGTGTCGTCGCCTGTACGCGCAACTTCGAGGCCGCCGATGCGCGCGTAGTGGCCCATCTTCTCGTAGAAATCGATCGAATATTGGGTCGTCCAGACCGAAAGGAAGTCGTGGCTCGTCGTGTAGCAAAAATCCGACGCATGCGCCGTCGAGCCGATGTCGGTCGGGATGCCCGACTTGTCGATACCCACGATATCGTCCCATCCGCGCTCGATGAGATGGTGGGCGATCGACGCGCCCACGATGCCACCCAAACCGATGATGACGACCTTCGCCTTTTGCGGAAATTCTGCCATTGCCCACGACCCTGATTGAATACTGAAAACGGATTTTAGAGTTTGCGCCGCTGACACTAGAGCCTGTCTACGACATAATCATCATGCTGCACGACCAGAGGCGTCTTGGGCGCAAATCGTAGAGATCCGCGAGCAGGCAGGCTTCACGACGGAGAAGCCCACATCACCGGCACAGTTGCGATGGCTGACACTTGTCAACCATCGCTCTTGTTTCTCTGCAGGTGGGATTTCAATCCTTTTCAGCAGCCCCGTCGATGGTAACCCGCCGGGGCCGCCGCTGCGTTCCACTGCGCTTGAAGGCTTCCACAGGTAGCGGCGTTATCGTGGCAGGGCCAGCATTCTCCGCCTGCAGGGCCGCAGCGTCGGATTCCGGACCTGGCGGCAATGACTCCGGCTCCAGTTCCTCCTTGGGAAAGGGTGCGCCGAGACCTTCCTCTTTGAACCGTTCATAGATCGCCAGCCGGAGATCGTTGCGGACACCGTTGCCGTTGACGATATCCGCCAGGTAGACCCGTAATTCGAAGGTCATGGTCGAATCGCCGAAGGCGGCGAAGACAGCCTGTGGGGCCGGGTTTTTCAACACCAGTTGATGATCGCCGGCAATTTGCAGCAGCGTGTCCATCACCTGCCGCGGCGCGCTGTTATAGCTGACGGTCACCGGGATATCCGACCGGCCAAGCTTGTTCTTGTGCGTCCAGTTGCCAACCGAGGCGTTGATGAACAGCGAGTTCGGCACCATGATCGTCTGACGCTGGAATGTCTCGATCTCGGTTGCGCGAACCGAGATGCGCTTGACGAAACCTTCGGTGGTTCCTGTCACCACCCAGTCTCCCACCTTGAATGGCCGCTCGACAAGAAGGATGAGCCCTGAGACGAAATTGGAAACAATGTTCTGCAGGCCGAAACCAACGCCGAGAGACAGGGCACCGGCGACAAGCGCAAGGTTCGACAGGTCAAACCCTGCCGCTGAAACGCCGATGAGCCCGGCTAGGCCGATTCCGAGATAGCCGATGCCGGTCTTGACGGAGTTTCGCACCCCCGTATCGACGCGGCTGCGCGCCATCACATTGCCGTCGAGCCAACGCTGGAACCAGCGTGTGACGACATATCCACCAGCAAACAGCAGTATCCCGGCCAGGATGCCAACGATCGAGATCTTGATGCTGCCAATGTTGATGTCAGTGAAAATGCGGTACGCCCACGCCTCGATATCGGCGATCTGGAAACCCCATTGCAACATGATCAGCGGAATGAAGAACAGGACCACCAGCATGTAGATGCCTAGTCCAGCGGCCAAACCGGTCTGGTCGAGCGCAACCTGTTCCAGTCCAAACCGCTTTTCGAGATAGCGGCCAACGACCGTATCGGCGAGCGCGTTTTGCTTGGCAACGGCCTTGCCGGTCAGGATGCCAATATACATCGTCACCAGGATGGCGCCGGTGATGACAATCTGGGTGGCGATGAAGCGAGCGAGACCGACGTAGCCCGCCAGTGTCGCGAGGATCAGCGCTATACCGGTCAGAACGAACAGCAGCTTGACCGCTCGTGGCCATGGCCTGCCCTGACCGTCCAGCGTTTCACCTGCCGGAACGATCGGCTTGATCAGCGACATCGCCATGAGGATCAGGCCGATGATGATCGTAGCAATCAGGCTCTTGACGACAGTGAAGACGACGGGCGAACCCATAACCTCGCTGATCGTCCCCGCCACATAGTCCAGCACGTTGACGAGTGCCATGGCAAAGATCGACAAGACCAGCAGGCGGGCCCCATGATCGGAAACCCGCACCAGCCGCCAGGTATTTTGCTTTGGCGCCAGAACCGCGTTTGACAGCGTCGAGACAAACACCAGCACGACGGAAATTGCCAATATAGCCGAGATGATCGGCGCAATATCCGGCCGCAGCACCTTGAAAACCTGAAGGAAAAAATAACTGGTCGCGGCAAAAGCGCCCATTGCCAATGTGGGAATCATCGTCGACCAGAACGCCACCGACAGCCGGGTAATGTAGCCCGGCTCTTCGCTGAGAAGTTCACGATGGATCAATGGAAAAAACAGCTTCCGCATGCCGGCAAGCAGGACAAGTGCTGCACAGAGCGAGAGAAACAAGGCCGACAGCAATTGTAAGCGTTTGAAATTCCAGGCGAACGTCAACCAGCTCCCAACTGTCCGGGTAAAGGCTTGCCGCTCCAGCGAGAGGGAGGCGATCGCATCCATCACCATCGGCCCATTGATGTCGGTGTGCTTAAGAAGGGTATTACTGAACAGCGCGCGCCTGGTGGCCGTAATGCCGTTGGACAGTTTGGTTGCCTGAACCGACAGGTCCTCAGCCGTTCCCGTCAGGGCGTTGATTTCGCCGCGCTCTGCAAGAAGACGCTTGCGCTCCTGCGTAACGACATCCGTCTCCGGCGGCGCGCCTTCCGCTGGCGGATCGCCCAATTCGGCAAGCCGCGCCTTGATTTCGTCTAAGCGCGGACGGGTGGCGACCGATATCGCTATGATCTGCTTGGTCGCCGCATCAACCTCGACCTTCAACTCGGCGAGACGACTATCGTCATCGGCGGCATTTTTTATCTGATCGGCAAGCCTTGCGAGGTTCTTGCGCGCCACTTCCAACTGCTCGGCAGCCTGCGCCTGTGGGCTCGCCACCGCAGCGGCCGGTTGCGGCGCGGGCTTGGCGGCCTGCTCCTGTGCCATGACGGCACCCGATGCGGTAAACATCCACAAACATAGAAAGGCGGCAAAGAGTTTCGACATCATCGGCAATTACATATCCCTTTTCCGGCAGACGCACCCTGAAACAGAATCAGGACGCGGCGCGGACAGTTTGGCGCTCCATAAGCCGGCCCGCGGCCAGATGCAAAATCGGCTTTCCCCGAGAAGTTAAAAACTTGACCCGGGTTGAGAGAGAAACGTCACTTCCGCCGGCGTAGACACACGTCCCAAAATCGCGTTGCGGTGTGGGAACCGGCCAAACTGGCGGATAACCTCGCGGTGACGAATGGCATAATCCAGATAATTGGCATCACCCAGATCGGTGAAAAGCGCCACCGATCGCGTCTGATCGACAAGGTTTTCAGAATGTTCGAACGGAAGATAGAGAAAGACGCACTGATCAACGGAGAGGCCCCGATCCGCTCCCGCCTCGAGCGCGAGTGATGCCTCCCGCAAGGCCAGACCGTCGGTCGCGAAGGCCAGCGGTGTTCCTCTATACATGTTGCGCGGCATCTGATCGAACAGAACGATGGTGGCAAGCCGGGCCATCGGCGTGGCACGCCATTCCGGCGGTACCCCGCGCGCCAATTCCCGATGCGTCAACCGGAAACGCTGTTCGCATTGGCTATCGAGTGCCGGATGTGGCTTGAACCAGTCCTGCGGTTGCAACTCGCCGAACCAGAACGACAGGACATCTTCCGGTGCGCATATATCGACGGCGTCCGCCATAGTTTCTTTCCTTATTCAATCCCGCACCAGCGCTGCGAGACGTTATCGCTCGGCTATCGTGCTGGCGGCCTGTTTCACATGCAATTTCGGCGTTACCACGGCGAATAACACCTTCGCGCGCATTTGCCATGACATCTCTCCTGAGAACCCACTGTTCGATGTTGCCAATTTACGAGCATTCATTTGCGGGCATTCAGGGAGCCTCGCCTGTCACCCGTGAGATCCGGTGTACCGGTCTCGCAGTAAATAGGCAGCCTGAATGCACTGGCTGGAAAATCAGTACAGAAACGTTATGTCAAAGACGGAAGGGATCCGGTGATCCCGGTTGGGAGTTCGACAATGAAAAAAATGATCGTTGCGGCCCTTGCCGCCCTGTTTCTTGCATCCTGCGTCGAGACGCAATCCTACGATGGATCCTATCGCGGACCGGAGCCGATCCCCGGCAGCATTACCTATGGCGGCCAGCCTCGTACCAAGCTCAGGAAAGCGCCGGTCGGCAGCACCCTGCACAACAACTTCTACGGCCCTTACGGCGAGCGGATCGAAGAGACCTACGTGGTCATGCCCGACCGGTCGCTCAAGCTGGTCGCGCGGCGCCGAGGCTTCATCGGCTTCCCGTATGATTGACGTTTCTAGATCGGCGCTGGCGTGGTAACGTCGTTTCGCGAAGGCGCTCATCATGGCCATTTTGAGGCAAATGATTTCGATATTGGCCCCTGCCGAGGGCAGGACTTTCTCCGGCTGATCTAGGAAAAGGAAAGTTCTGCGTTATAATATTCCACCTAATGAATAGAGTATACCTGCTAACAACGGAGGTAGGCATGCGAGCGAAACAACTCACGAGATTCATTACGGTGGCACTTCTCGCCTCCAGCATCCAGATCGGCGGGCTCGGCGTTGCTTTTGCCGATACGACCATTCTCAATGTCTCCTACGACCCGACGCGCGAACTCTACAAGGATTTCAATGCGGCTTTCGCTGAAAAGTGGAAGGCGGATACGGGCGAGACGGTGACGATTCAGGCGTCACATGGCGGATCGGGCAAGCAGGCCCGCGCGGTGATCGACGGACTGGAGGCTGACGTGGTGACGTTGGCGCTCGAAGCCGATATCGATGCCATCGCCAAGGAAACAGGTAAGATTCCGGCGGACTGGAAGACCAAATTCGGCAACAACAGCGCGCCTTATACGTCGACCATCGTCTTCCTCGTGCGCAAGGGCAACCCGAAGGGCATCAAGGACTGGGGTGATCTGGTCAAGGATGATATCCAGGTTATCACGCCGAATCCGAAGACTTCGGGTGGTGCCCGCTGGAACTTCTTGGCGGCCTGGGCCTGGGCGCGTGCCGCCAATGGTGGCGACGATGCCAAGGCACAGGAATATGTGACGCAACTCTTCAAGCATGTCCCGGTCCTCGACACCGGCGCACGTGGCTCGACCACGACCTTCGTACAGCGTGGCCTTGGCGACGTTCTGCTTGCCTGGGAAAATGAGGCCTATCTCTCTCTCGAAGAGCTCGGCCCGGACAATTTCGACATCATTACGCCATCCATCTCGATCAAGGCTGAACCGCCGGTGGCGCTGGTCGATGGCAATGTCGATGCCAAGGGCACGCGCAAAGTGGCGGAAGCCTATCTGCAGTACCTCTATTCGGATGTCGGCCAGAAGATTGCGGCAAAACATTACTATCGCCCCTTCAAGCCGGAAGTCGCCGATCCGAATGACATCAAGCGATTTGCCGATGTGAAGCTCGTCACTATTGACGAATTCGGCGGATGGAAGGAAGCTCAGCCAAAATATTTTGGGGACGGTGGACTGTTTGACCAGATCTACAAGCCGGGGCAATAAAACTACATGACCGCACGCACAGCTCCGCTGTGGCAATTCAGGCAGCCGAGCGTCATTCCGGGATTCGGATTGGCGCTCGGCGTTACTTTGTCATGGCTCATACTCATCATTCTCATTCCTCTATCCGGCCTTGCCTGGCGCTCCAGCGCATTGGGTTGGGGTACATTCTGGACACTCGCCACGGACCAGCGCACGATCAACGCGCTACGCATCAGTTTCGGCACCGCTTTTGTCGCGGCCCTTATCAATGTCGTCTTCGGTGTCATCCTTGCCTGGGTGCTGGTGCGCTACCGGTTTCCGGGCAAGCGTGTCATCGACGCCATGGTCGACCTGCCCTTCGCATTGCCCACCGCCGTTGCCGGTATCGCGCTGACAACACTTTACGCTCCGAACGGCTGGATCGGCAGTCTTCTGACACCGCTCGGCATCAAGATCGCTTTCACGCCCATCGGCATTGTCTTCGCGCTCGTCTTCGTCGGCTTGCCCTTCGTCGTCAGAACCGTGCAGCCGATCATGGAAGAAATCGACAAGGAAGTGGAAGAGGCCGCAGCAACGCTGGGCGCCAATCGCTTCCAGACCATCAGCCGCGTGCTTCTGCCGGGCCTTGCGCCAGCGGTGTTGACCGGATTTGCGTTGGCTTTTGCCCGTGGCGTCGGTGAATACGGCTCGGTCATCTTCATCGCGGGCAACCTGCCCTACGTTTCGGAAATCGCCCCTCTCTTGATCGTCATTCGCTTGGAAGAATTCAACTATCCGGCCGCAACCGCCATCGCCGCCGTCATGCTGATCATCTCGTTTGCCATGCTGCTGATCATCAACATGATCCAGGCCTGGAGCAGAAAGAGGTACGGTTATGGCGCATGATGCTACAACCACCGGCACCGGAAACACTGAACTGGTCCGGGTCGCCACCTCCGAAAGCCGGTTTGCGCGTTACGGCCTGATCGGCATCGCGCTCTGTTTCGTCGCGCTGTTTCTCGTTTTGCCGCTCGCAGCGGTGTTTACGGAAGCCATGCGCAACGGCCCCGGCGAATTTTTCACCGTATTGTCGGACCCGGAAACCTTTGCAGCGATCGAGTTGACGCTGCTCGTAGCCGTCATCGCCGTGCCGCTCAATCTGGTTTTCGGCGTTGCCGCAGCCTGGGCGATTGCCAAATTCGAATTCAAGGGCAAGGCGTTCCTCACCACCCTGATCGACCTGCCCTTCTCGGTTTCGCCGGTCATCTCCGGTCTGGTCTTCGTCCTCCTGTTCGGCTCCCACAGCCTGCTTGGACCATGGCTGCAAAGCCACGGCATACAAATCCTGTTTGCTGTTCCCGGCATCGTGCTTGCGACAGTGTTCGTCACCTTCCCCTTCGTTGCCCGAGAGCTGATCCCGCTGATGCAGGAACAGGGAACCAGCGACGAGGAAGCAGCCCTGTCACTCGGTGCAAGCGGCTGGCAGACCTTCTGGTATGTCACGCTACCCAACATCAAATGGGGCCTGCTTTATGGTGTCCTGCTCTGCAACGCCCGGGCGATGGGCGAGTTCGGCGCAGTCTCCGTCGTTTCCGGACATATCCGCGGACTGACCAACACCATGCCGCTGCAGGTGGAAATTCTCTACAATGAATATAATTTCGTTGCTGCCTTTGCCGTTGCAACGCTTCTCGCCCTGCTGGCGCTCCTCACCCTCGTTCTGAAGTCGCTGCTTGAAATGAAGTACAGCGCCCAGATCGCGGCGAGCCGTCGGCACTGAAAGGTCAAGTCCATATGGAAGTTCGCGTTCAAAACATACGCAAGGAATTCAGCCGCTTTCCGGCGCTGAACGACGTCTCGCTCGATATCCGTTCGGGCGAATTGATTGCCCTGCTTGGGCCCTCCGGCTCCGGTAAGACGACGCTGCTGCGGCTGATTGCAGGCCTGGAAAGCCCGACCGAAGGCACCGTCTATTTCGGCAACGAAGATGCGTCTCGCAAGACTGTCCAGCAGCGCAATATCGGTTTCGTGTTCCAGCACTATGCCCTGTTCCGCCACATGACTGTGCTCGACAATGTCTCCTTCGGCCTGACGATCCGCCCGGCCGGCCGCCGGCCCTCCAAAGATGAGATCCGCAAGCGCGCGCTCGAACTGCTCGACCTCGTTCAACTCAGCGGCCTTGAAAAACGCTATCCGGCTCAGCTATCAGGCGGCCAGCGCCAGCGCGTAGCACTCGCCCGTGCGATGGCGGTGGAACCCAATGTCCTTTTGCTTGACGAGCCCTTTGGTGCACTCGACGCGCAGGTGCGCAAGGAGTTGCGCCGCTGGCTGCGCGAAATCCATGACCGCACCGGCCATACGACGGTTTTCGTCACCCATGATCAGGATGAGGCATTGGAACTCGCCGACCGCGTCGTCGTGATGAGCAAGGGCAAGATCGAACAGATCGGCACACCGGACGAAATCTACGACACACCGAATTCACCCTTCGTCTTCGGCTTTATCGGCCAGTCCAACATCCTGCCCGTGCGGGTCGAAAACGGCCAGCTCTGGATCAAGGAGCATTCGATCGGCGTGAGTGCACTGGGTGAGGCTGACGGTCCGGCCCAGCTCTATTTCCGCCCGCATGATATCGAACTTCTCGATGGTAACGGTGGCTGCATCGCGGGTCTCGTCGCCATGACCCGCCGCGTTGCCGGAACACGTCATGTCGAACTCGACATCGGCGCCGCCAACAGCAAGGTCGAGATCGAACTGCCGCCAGAAAAAGTCACATCCGACCATTCGCGCATCGCTTTCCGGCCGACACGCTGGAAACTGTTCCGCGACTGAAGACGACAAATCTGGCGGGGCCTGCAGCAGCAAAGTCCCGCCAGTTTTAGCAGCAACTGCTCTTAGGCACCTGCCGCAGGGATTTAACGCCACAGCGAGAGGCACCCAGCGGCGCCTAGTGCTGCCTAAAAGCCTCTCCTGCTAACATATGTTCTTGGTTTTTCATTCTTTTTCGAAAGACGGACTTGATCCTTGCCATCAAGCAGTCGCATCCTGCGAAACCATCCAGCATTTGGATCTCGCCGGGGCCAGCCATGAACTATCGCCGCGAAATCGACGGGCTCAGATCCGTCGCTGTTATACCTGTGGTGCTATTTCATGCCGGTTTTCAACAGTTCAGTGGCGGCTTTGTCGGCGTCGATATTTTCTTCGTCATCAGCGGGTATCTGATCACTTCGATCATCATCGCAGAACGCGACAAGGGACATTTCTCGCTGCTCAAATTCTACGAGCGCCGCGCTCGCCGCATCCTGCCCGTGCTGTTTTTCGTACTTTTATGCTGCCTGCCGTTCGCCTGGGTGTGGATGCTGCCAGAGCAGATGGCAAGCTTTGCCCGCAGCATCATCGCCGTCTGCCTGTTCGCCTCCAATTTCTTTTTCTGGCACCAAAGCGGCGGCTATTTCGCGGCCGCATCGGAAGAACAGCCGCTGCTGCACACCTGGAGCCTTGCCGTTGAGGAGCAGTATTACATGCTGTTCCCGCTGTTTGTCATGGCGCTGTGGCGTTTCGGACGGCGGGCACTGATCATCGCCATCAGCGCCGTGGCCCTGGCCAGCCTCCTGCTTGCCCAATACGGCTCGATCAATTTCGAGACGGCCAATTTCTACCTGCCGAACACGCGCGCCTGGGAACTACTGGCGGGCTCGCTCTGCGCCTTCCTGCTGACTGGCGGCAAACAGTACAGGAGCAACACCCTGTCGCTCGCCGGACTGGCCATCATCATCTTCTCCATCTTCGATTATGATCAGACGACGCCTTTTCCCTCACTCTATGCACTCGTCCCCGTTATGGGTGCGGTCCTGATCATCCTCTTTGGCGCGCAAGGCACCCTGACCGCGCGGCTGCTCTCGACCCGCCCGATGGTGGGCATCGGGTTGATCAGCTACAGCCTCTATCTCTGGCACCAGCCGGTTTTTGCTTTCGCGCGTATCCGCAGCATCACGGAACCATCGCTGGTTCTGATGAGTTTCCTCGCCCTTGCTTCCATTGGCCTCGCCTACCTGTCCTGGCGGTTTGTCGAAACGCCGTTCCGCGCCACAGGAACGGCGCGGCTTCTGCCGACACCCGCCCGCATTCTCACTACCAGCGGTATCGCGGCATTGCTTTTCATAAGCATCGGTTTCTACGGCACATCAAGCAACGGCCTGCAGTTTCGCCTGCCGCAAGCCGCGCTGACAGCCCTTGCCGAGCAGGAACATCACGATCCCGTCATGGATACCTGCCTGTTCGATAAGGGCGAAGCCTCCCTGCCCCATCCTGTCCGGCAATGCCTGACCAAACACTCGGCCAGCAGCAAGACGATCCTGATCGGCGATTCGCATGCCGGCGCCCTTGGCGGCGAAGCTCTGCGCAGCTTTGATGCGGCCAATATCGATCTCTATGTGATGGCGCATTCAGCCTGTGTCGGCTTTTCCGGGTTCTACGTATCCAATCCGAAATACAAGTTTCGCTGCAACCCGTTTTTCACTGGCATCGAGGATTACATCCGCACGAGCGGCATGCAAACCATCATCATGGCCAGCCGCTGGAGCCTCTATGTCGAGGGAACGCCCTTTGACAATGGTGAAGGTGGCATCGAATCGCTACAACCCACTTATGTCGATCTGTTCGACCGGCTTGATGAACAGGCCAAGCAGGATGACCCGGCGCGCAAGGCGCGGGTGCTGAAGCAATATGTGGCAGACATCCAAGCCTATCTCGCCACCGGCCATAACGTCGTGCTCGTCTACCCCCTCCCGGAGGCCGGATGGAACGTTCCGGACGTCGTTGCAAAAAGCGCGATGTCCGGTGTCAGCAATCTCGAATTCAGCACAAGCTACGATCGCTACCAGCAACGAAACGGTGCAGTCATCGCAGCCTTCGATGCGCTCTCCCATCCCAACCTGTTCCGCGTGCGCCCCGCCGATACCTTCTGCAACAGCTTCATCAAGGATCGCTGCATCAACAGCCTGAGTGCGGAGAAGGTATTTTATATCGACGATGATCACCCGTCCGCTTCAGGGGCGCAGCTCGTTGTTCCGGCGATACTGAAAGCCGTACAGGCAATCGAAGCAGAAAATACCGGAACCGCGGCGTTCACCCGGTAGACCACAGGATTTGCAATTCCAGCTTCATCCTGACGACTGGCCTGTGATCGGCATTGAGCACCTCGATCTCCAGAGCCTTGACCGGATCCTCCGGCAATCCGTCGAGAGCCATTTCAGCCAGTACGATCTTGGCCTGGCGGATCGCTGCGGTGAGATCCGGAAAATCGAAAGCATCATCGGCCGGAATTGTGCCGTCATTGTCGATTACCTTGAAGTAGAACGCGGCCATAGCATTTTCCCTTGTCTGGGGAAAAAGCATGAAAACGCAAAAGGTTGCCTGACGAAAAAAACTATCGGGGCGGCGGCACACATGTCTTAGTGAATAGCGCCAAACTCAAATCGCGCTACACTGCAGGCATCACGGCCACGCTTTCAGCAATGACCGTACCCGGACAGCAGGTCCATCCTCAAAGGAGGAACAACAATGGCATATTTCAATCCGCAGGCCGATGCGCTTTGCAGTGAGGATATCGACGCGCTGCGGCAGGTTTTCGAGCAGTTTTGCAAAACGCATCAGACCACGGGCTCAGACGCGGACATGCAAATCTGTGCCGCTGCCATTGTCCGGCTCTATCAGAGTGGAGAACGCGACCCCGCGGCTTTGACCAGAGCGTGTGAGGCAGCCCTGCGGCGGGATTTTGCAATCGGGGCATAAGGCTGGGCGAGCCCTCAATAATGCTAGGCTTCCGACCTATTTCGTCTCCTCGGCAGCATTTTCCGGTGCGACCGTCAGTGGGTCGGGTGGCACGGTGCTATTGGCACCTTCGTTTGGCGAGAAATACTGAACGGCGAGGATACTCAGGATCGAACCGACAATCAGTGCAATGACAGCAATCATAAGCGTGCGCGAGGTCATGACGATCCCCGCGCCGGAACAATATTGTACCGGGCCGCGTTTTCCGCGGCCCGTTCTGCGCTCTGGTTACTCGTAGACATAAACGATCCGGCGGCTCTGCGGATCGACCAGCATCGGCCGATCGTTGATGCGCACATAGCTGTATTGGTAATTCGGCACCTGCGTGATCACCATGTCACCGGGGAGCGTGGCTCCGACGACGATGTCACCGTCATACGTAACTGTTTCCGTCGGCGCGCCATCGATATAGGTCCGCACTTCCGGCGGCGGGATAATTGCGCCGCTGCTATCGACGGTGCCCAACAGTTCATCGCCAGGTGCCGGCGAAGCAGGGCCATCGACGACCACGGTCTTTTCATAGCTCACCACCGGAACACCAAGATCGGCACGGCGTTCCTGGACAACAACGGGCGCACCGTCATAATCGACCGTCAATTCCTGTGCGTAAACCCAACCGCGCAAACCGTTGACGTCGATACGGCACCAGCTTTCGCCTTCAAGGCATCCGTCAAGGGCAGCAGAGCTGCCGCGCGTGGCGATACCAACGGAGGGATAGTCCGCGCCCGGTCCGGAATAGACCGTCAGGTCCGTCGCCGTCGTTGCCATCATACCGGCCGAAGCGAAGCCGGCTCCCGTCAGAAGCATCGCCCCCGCGAGTAAAGGCTTTGAAATCCACCGCATGTTCTTCTCCTTGTTGAACAGTGGACACAACGCCCGACCGCCGCCAAGGTTCCCGTGCGCGGCGCGTCCTACCCGGCCTGCATCTGGCTGAGGCGGCCATAAAGCCCGTTCATGCTCAGGAGTTCAGCATGGCTTCCGTCTTCAACGATCGCCCCCTCGTTGACGACGAGAATGCGGTCAGCCTGGGTAATCGTTGCCAGCCGATGGGCGATCACCAACGTGGTTCGTCCCTTCGACAACTCTGCCAAGGATTGCTGGATGGCACGTTCGGTTTCGGTGTCGAGCGCCGATGTCGCTTCGTCGAGAATGAGGATCGGCGGGTTCTTCAGGAAAATGCGAGCGATCGCTAAGCGCTGCTTCTGGCCGCCTGACAGTTTCACACCGCGTTCGCCGACAACCGTGTCGAGCCCCTGTGGCAGGTCGGCAATGACGCCTTCAAGCCGCGCCTTGCGGGCCGCCTCGACAATATCCGCCTCGGTGGCATCCAGCCGGCCATAAGCGATGTTTTCACGCAGGGAGCCTGCAAACAGGAAAACATCCTGGCTGACGATGCCGATATGATTGCGAAGCGACCGCAGGCTCATATCGCGAATGTCGATATCATCGATGGTGATGGAACCACCGGTCACCTCATAGAAACGCGGCAGCAAGGCACAGATCGTCGTCTTACCGGCACCCGAGGGGCCGACGAAAGCCACCGTTTGGCCGGCACGGATGTCGATACTCAAATCCTTGACGATCGCCTTCGATTCCCGATAACCGAAACTCGCCTTGTTATAGCGGATATTGCCCTTCAGCCCGGCGACATCGCGGGCACCCGGCCTGTCGGCGATATCCGGACGCGTATCGAGAAAATCGACATAGCGGCGAAAACCGGCAATACCCTTTGGGTAGGTCTCGATGACCGAATTGATCTTGTCGACCGGACGGAAGAACACACCGACCAGCAGCAGGAACCCGACGAAGCCACCGGCCGTCAGCTCGCCATTCAGAACGAAGTAGCTGCCGGCCACCAGCACGACCATCTGGACGAGACGCATGGAGAGATAGCTTAGCGTCGTCGAGACGGCCATGATCCGGTAGGCATCAAGCTTGGTCTTGCGGTAACGCTGGTTGTCCTTCTCGAACAGCCCGCGCTCATGGTCTTCATTGGCAAACGCCTGCACCACGCGGATGCCGCCGACATTTTCTTCGATGCGGGCATTGAAATCACCGACACGATTGTAGAGCGCCTGCCAGTTGCGGGTCATCCGGCCACCGTATCGTGTCGTCAGCCACGCCGTCAGCGGCAGCACGAGGGCGGTGATCAACGCCAGCTTCGGATTGACCGAGAACATCAGGAGAAACGCCCCGATCAGCGTCATGATGGCGATGAACACGTCTTCCGGCCCGTGATGGGCAACCTCGCCGATTTCCTCGAGATCCTTGGTCAGCCGCGCGACAAGATGGCCGGTCTTCTGGTTGTCGAAATAGCCGAAGGACAGTTTCTGCAAGTGGTCGAACGCCTTGCGGCGCATCTCGGTCTCGATATTGATACCGAGCATATGGCCCCAATAGGTGACAACAGCCATCAACCCGCCATTGACGAGATAGATCAGCATCAGGCCAGCCGAAGCCGCCGCGACATAACCCCACTGCCCGGTCGGCAACAGCACATCGATGAACAGCTTGACGGCGATGGGGAAACCCAGCTCCAGCAAGCCGGACGTCACCGCGCAGGAGAAATCCAGCAGGAACAGGCGCCGGTGCGGCCGGTAATAGGAAAAGAAGCGGGCGACGAGATCGCGCATGATGTCGGGTCCCTGGTCGGCGTTCAACCGCGAAGCGAACAGCCGGATACGGAAAGTGGCGCCATCGTCTCTCAAGACAAGTGCGCTTGGTTGATCCCGCTCCTTTTAGCCAGTTCGGCGTGAACAACAAGCTTCCTGGCGAAAACTTGTCTAGAAAACGAAGGTTTATCTGATCCGCTCGTAAAGTTCAGCGAGCTTACGCCGCCACGCCGACGCGGGGGATGAGGAAACGCAGCCGCCCGCGCAATTGCGGATGAGGTCCGATCTTTGCTTGGCATACGGCCGTTGCCGCTCAGCTGTCCCGCGTTTCGTTGGCGGCGATCCGGGAGGCGTCAGCCGATCCGAATTCTCATGCGGCTAAGGTCTGTCGCCAGCGACATGGCGCTCCAGAAACGGCAGGTTGTCCTGCCCCCAGTAAATCTCACTGTCGTAAAGGAATGTCGGGAAACCGAACACGCCACTTTCCAGCGCATGTACGCGGTCAGCGGCCCATTTCGCCCGCACGTCTTCATCCGCCTGCCGTTGCAGGAGGCCCGCGCCGTCAAATCCTGCCGCATTTGCGATTGCTTCGCGGACTTGCGGCTGTCCGATATCCTTTGCCTCCCCCCAAAAGGCATGCTGCAGCGTGCGGGTCAGGCTGATCCAGTCCTTGCCATCGAGATAGGCAGCGATGATGATCAGCGAAGCGGGTGCCGGATCGCTCAACTCCGGACGGTTCTCAAGGATCAGCGTCTTACCCCGCACGCCCGCCCAGCGCTTCAGATCACGCATCCAGTAGGTGCGCCGCACTTGCGGACGGTTGCGTGAAAAGATCCCGCCATTCTCTTCCACGACGGTCGTCAGATAGGGTTTGATCTCGACACCGTTCTTTTCCGCAAGGTCAACAAATGCGTCAAAGCCAATATAAGACCATGGCGAGCCGATGGAGAAGAAGTACTCAATTGTTTTGGTCAATGCCTGCTATTCCTGTGTATCGAGATGGGAAAAAACCTGTGCCTTGATCAGGCCGTCCGCCTCTGCCGGTCAACGCCGTTGATCCAGCCGAGCCGGGGCGCAATAAGGCTGACAAAGTCGTGGATAATCTGGCAGTACTCCGCGTCTTCGAATTCATAGGGAAGCTCAAGCCTGAGTTCGCTGACATGCGGCAGGATCGGGTCGGCAAACAGCCGCTCCAGAATGTCTTCAGACGTACCAACAATGTCGCGGGCATAGAGTGTGCGGCGCTCGCCTTGCGGGGTCAGCGTCCGTTCGTTTCGCCCCGCCGCATAGTCGAGATAACGCTTGCGGGTCTGCGCATCGGCGCTGTCAGTGGGAATGATGACACGCCCGAGCCCGACACGCCTGCCGAGCCCGCCGGTCTCCCAGTAGGCCGCCAGCTGCCGCGACTGCGCGACGAAGAAATCATCGGTCTCCTCACCGGTCGTGACATTGCCGATCAGAAGATTAAAACCGTTACGCCCGGCCCAGGCGGCCGAGCGTAGCGAACCGCCGCCATACCAGAGGCGGTCGGTCAGCCCCCTGGCATGAGGTTGCAGGCGGGGCCGCTGCGGTCCGAAGGGCGTCTTGATGACGGTTGTTTCGTCACCGACAGGATTACTCTTCAGGTTATCGGCGAAGCGCAGCACCCGTTCGTGGGAGAAGTCGAACTTTTCCCAATCACCGTCGAACACCAGCGGCGCGATCAGGTCGGCATGCAGCGGTCGGCCGGCACTCAATCCGACATTCAGCCGTCCGCGCGAGAGAACATCGACCGTCGAAAGATCCTCTGCAAGCCGGTACGGACTTTCATAACCAATCGGAATAACCGCCGTCCCGAGCTGGATGCGGCTGGTGCGCTGGCTTGCCGCCGCCAGAAACGCGGTCGCCGACGAAATGCCAGGCTCCAGATGCCGCTGGCGCACCCAGGCGCTCTGAAAACCGATCTCCTCGCCATATTCGAGAAGCTTCAGCGTCTTTTCCAATCCGGACAACGGATCACCGGCGGGATAATTGCCCGGCGTCAGAAAGCCGATATGGTTGATGGCGATGCTGCTCATCGTGTCTTCCTTCGATTTTTTGGCTTCACGATTTCGGCAGACCGGGCGGATTGGTTTGCGATTTTGGCAGGGCTTCCTCAGCGAGGTGCCAATGATCAAGAATCCCGGCGTAAACACCCTTCTCAATCAGCCCGTTGGTGGCGACCGTTAAGGCGTCCGCCAGCCCACTGCCCTTTTTCGTGGTGATAGCCACGTCGGAACGATCCGGCCAGCCGGCGCTCAGGGTGCCAACGCGCTTGATGTTGTGATCGCGTGCAGCAATGTAAACGAGCTGCGCATGCGGCTGGACGATGACCTCGGCCCGGCCCGACGATACCGCCAGGAGGCTCGCCGCCTCGTCGTCATAATATTGCAACTCCAGCAGCTTCAACCCAGCAGCGACGTTCTCGTCATTCCATCTGAGCAGGATGCGCTCCTGGTTGGTGCCGGCACCGACGATGATCCGCAGACCCGCGACATCCTTCGGCTCCTTGATCGCACTGATCGGGCTATCGGATTTGACGAAGAAACCGTGCAGGCCCTGGCGATAGGTAGAGAAATCGAACTTCTCCTTGCGCTGCTCGGTGACGCCAACATTGGAGATCACGGCATCGTATTTGCCGGATGCCAGGCCAAGCGGCCAGTCGATCCAGGCAACTGGAACGAGTTCCAGTTCAAGTCCCAGACTATCGGCAATGGCGGAGGCATAATCCGGGTCTGCCCCGACAACGGTCTTTGCATCGGTCGCATAGGTCGCGAGCGGCGGCCCGCCGGGACTGACCGCGACCGTGAACTTGCCGGGCGAGACAAAGGCAAAATCCTTCGAGATCGCGGCGATGGCGGCATCATTCTTTTCCGCCCGGATGCGGGCCGGTTGTTCGGGGCTGAGGTCGAATACCTCGTCCGCTTGAGCCACGCCGAAAAATGTCAGCGTCGAGGCAAGTGCGCTGATCAGGAACGTCCGGAAAGCGGGTCTATCACTCATTGTCATTGTCTCCATGGATTGTCCGGCCCGGCGCCACAGGTAGCACCGGGCCGCCTCGTACCGTTTTACGAACCGCTCTTCGGCAAGCCGGCTGGGTTGGTGTAGGACTGATCGACACCTTCGGCTTCGAGGCTCCAGTGCTTCAGCACTTCGCCATACTTGCCGCTCTTGATCAGGTCGTTGATCGCCACCGTCACCGCATCGGCAAGACCGGCGCCCTTGCGGGTCGTGACCGCGATGTCGGCCGCCAGTGGCCAGCCACCGCTGACGATGCCAACGAGCTTGGTCTGGCTCTTGATCGAGGCGCTATAGGCCTGCGTTGCGTTCGGATTGAACTCGACATCGGCGCGGCCGGACTGCAGCGCCAGTTCGGCGGCCGCACGGTCGTCGTAATATTGCACCTCGATCGGCGCGAGACCCGCTGCAACGTTCTGGCGGTCCCATTCAAGAATGATCTTTTCCTGATTGGTGCCCGCCCCTGTGATCACCTTCAGCCCGGCGACATCCTTCGGCTCCTTGATCTCGGTGACCTTGCTGTCGGCCTTGACGTAAAAGCCCAGCACATCCTTGCGATAGGTGGAGAAATCGAACTTCTCCTTGCGCTCTTCGGTCACCGTGACATTGCTGATGACCGCGTCATATTTGCCGGAGGCAACACCGAGCGGCCAGTCTGCCCAGGCAACGGAGACCAGTTCGAGCTCAAGACCCAACGAATCCGCCAGAAGCGAAGCGAGGTCCGGATCGGCACCAACAACCGTCTTGGCGTCCGAAGCATAGGTGGCGATCGGCGGATCCCAGGCATTGATGGCAACGGTGAGCTTGCCCGGCGTGACGAATTTGAAGTCGCTTGCGATCGCCTTGATCGCCGCTTCGTCTTTTTCGGCACGAACCCGCTTGGAAATATCCGGGCTCAGGTCGAACTTCTCGGCCGCATGTGCGGAGCCCAGCCCAAGGGCCGCGATCGTAACGGCGCCTGCCATCAGAAGTTTAGCATTGTGTAAGAATGTCATGTGTCCCGTCTCCATTTTCATCTTATGGTTGCAGTTGATGTCAGTCCCATCCCGTACGCTTAGGCGGCCGGAAATCTGCTAGAGAACTTTTGCGAGGAATTCGCGGGTACGCGGATGGTTCGGCTGATTGAAGATCCGGGCCGGTGGGCCGACCTCCAGAATGTGGCCGCCCTCCATGAACACCACCGTATCGGCCACTTCGCGGGCAAACCCAACTTCGTGGGTGACGATCACCAGTGTCGTTCCGGTACGGGCCAATTCCTTGATCACATCAAGCACTTCGCCGACCAGCTCCGGGTCAAGCGCCGATGTCGGCTCGTCGAACAGTAGCACCTTCGGCTTCAGCGCCAAGGCGCGAGCGATGGCAACACGCTGCTGCTGGCCGCCGGAAAGCTGGCGGGGATAGGCATCGATCTTGTCCGTCAGGCCGACGCGGGAAAGAAGCTCCCGCGCCAGCTCGACGGCCTCGGCGCGATCCGTCCCCCGGACCTGCATGGGCGCTTCAACCAGGTTTTCCAGCACGGTCAGATGCGGGAAGAGATTGAAGTTCTGGAACACCATGCCGATGTCGGCACGGCTTTTCAGAATATCCTTTTCCTTCAGTTCGTAGAGCGTTTCGCCGTTCTGGCGATAGCCGACAAGATCACCGTCGACGGAGATGAAGCCGCTATCGACACGTTCCAGATGGTTGATAGCGCGCAACAGGGTCGACTTGCCGGAGCCGGACGGTCCGAGAATAGCGGTGACGCTTCCTGCCGGAAGTGTCAGGTCGATCGCATCCAGCACCTTCAAGGCACCGAAACTTTTCGAAATGCCATGGATGCGGACGGTAGCACCGGCTCTCAATAAAGGCGCATCGCGAAAACCGGTTTTGCGGACGGTCGGGGCGCTTGCACCGGCGACCTGCCGCGGCAGTGGCTGGCGAAAGCGAGTGAAGAACGCCTGGAAAGGCAGAGGCACCGGATTGCGCACCGCGCCTTTGGAAAAGTACCGCTCGATATAGTGCTGGGCGATTGACAGCACGGTCATGATCACCAGATACCAGGCCGTCGCCACCATCAAGAGCGGGATGACTTCAAGGTTGCGGCGGTAGATAACCTGCACCGTGTAGAACAGCTCCGGCAGAGCAAGCACGTAGACCATCGACGTGCTTTTCGCCAGACCGATGATCTCGTTGAAGCCGGTCGGCAGGATCGAGCGCATCGCCTGCGGAAGGACGATGCGGAACACCTGGCGGCGGCGCGGCAGGCCAAGGGCGGCGGCGGCTTCAAGTTGGCCCTGATCGACGGACAGGATGCCACCCCGGACGATTTCCGAAAAGAACGCAGACTGGTTCAGCGTAAGCCCGAGGAAGGCGGCGGCAAACGGCGTCAGCAACTGCACGGTCGGATAATTGAACAGGACCGCATCGGTGAATGGTACGCCGATTTTGATCGTCTCGTAGAGGTAGCCGAGATTGTTGAGAACCAGCAGCAGCACGATCAGCGGGATCGAGCGCAGCAGCCAGACATAGCCCCATGAGAGGCCGGACAACAACGGCGATTTCGACACCCGGGCAAGCGCCAGTGCCGTCCCCAGCACCGAGCCGGACACGGTTGCCAGCGCCGTCAGCAACAACGTCCGGCCGAGACCCGCCAGAACCGGTTCGGCAAAGAACCATTCGGCAAAGACATTCCAGCCCCAGCGCGGGTTGGTGAAGGTCGAATAGAGAATTGCAGCAATGACGAGGCCGGCGAATACGGTACCCACCAGCCTTCCGGGATGGCGCGCGGGAATAATCCGGTAGCGCGAATAGTCCTGGCTGTGCCCGGCCGCTCTACGGCCTGGCTCGATGCCTGCGAAATCTGACGTGAGCGCCATCTGCTGCCCCCTAGTAAGTGGTGAAATTTCTGATTGCTCAGCGCTGTCCGGCTGCACGCGGGAACGGTTGCTCCGCTGCCACGGCCCCCGGCAGCCCCGCGACCGCGAGATGGCCGATCTCTTTCTCAAAGGGCAGAGACTTGTAGATTTCCGGGTCGGCATCGACGTCGAACAGCGCCGTGTAACCGTATTTCAGATAGAGGCCGACGGCCTCCGGCTGGCGAAAGCCGGTGGTCAGGTAGATGCGGGAAAATCCCTGACGCGCCGCCTGTTCCTCCAGTTCGATCAAAACCTTGACGGCAAGGCCCTGACGGCGCAGGTCGGAGCGTGTCCAGATGCGTTTGAACTCGACGGTGCGCTCGTCATAATATTTGAAGGCACCGCCGCCGATCGTCTCCCCGTTGCGCTGAAGCAGCAGAAAATTCCCATGCGGCGGCGCAAAAGCTTCGGCCGGATAGCGGTTCATCTCTTCGACTGCACCGGCGGCGCTGAAATACGATCCGTAACGGCTGTCGTACTCGTAGGTCAGTTCATCGATCAGCGGTTTTGCGCGGGGATCAAGCGGCGTGGTGTAGACAAACGTATCGCTCATTTTCGCCATTCCTGTTCAAACTGTGGCTGTTGAGATCTAGTTGAGAAAAGCTTCCGCCAGGCGCACCCAGTAGCGGGCGGCGGGCGCGATGATCGCGTCGTTGAAATCGTAATGGGCGCTGTGCAGGGGCGCTGTGTCGCCATTGCCGACGAACAGGTAACTGCCGGGCTTTTCCTGCAGCATGAAGGCGAAATCCTCACTCGCCGTGCGCGGCTTGAACCCCTCCTCCACCCTTGCCGGGCCGAAAGTGGCGAGTGCGACACTGCGTGCAAAATCGGTCTCTTCGCGGTGGTTGATCAGCGCCGGGAAACCCAGCCTGTAATCCACATCAGCGACGGCGCCAAAACTCTCCGCCTGCGCCCGCGCCAGCGCCGGAATGCGTTCCTGCAACTGCTGGCGAACGGTTTCGGTAAAGGCGCGCATGGTGAGTTTCAGCTCGACGCTCTCCGGAATGACATTGGAGGCCGAGCCCGCGTGGATAGAGCCGACTGTCGCCACTGCCATTTCCTGCGGATCGACATTGCGCGAGACCACGCTCTGCAGCGCCGTGATGAAGGATGCGGAGGCCAGCACCGGATCGATAGCGCGGTGCGGCTCTGCCCCATGACCGCCCTTGCCGACAATGCGGATCTTCGCCTGATCGACGGATGCCATCGCCGGCCCGGCGACAAAGCCGAACTGACCCAGCGGCACACCGGGCCAATTGTGCAGCCCGAAGATCGCATCGACCGGAAAGCGCTCGAACAGTCCTTCCGAAATCATCTTGCGGGCACCGGCGCCGATTTCCTCGGCCGGCTGGAAGATCAGGTGAAGCGTTCCGTCGAACGTTGAGCTTTCAGCAAGATAACGGGCGGCGGCTAGGAGAATGGACGTATGGCCATCGTGGCCGCAGGCGTGCATGACACCCGGATTGCTGCTGGCATAGGCAAGCCCAGTTGCCTCCTCGATCGGCAGGGCATCCATATCGGCCCGGATGCCGATCCGGCGTTCGCCAGCGCCACGCTTCAACGTTGCGACAACACCTGTTCCGGCGATGCCGGTGGTGACATCGTATCCCCAGGAGGACAGATGCGAAGTGATCAGCTTGCTGGTCCGCCGCTCCTGGAAGGCAAGCTCCGGATACTGATGGAGGTCGTGGCGAAGCGCGATGATCTCGTCGAGATAGGCGGCGATGCCTTGCTCTACCGGATCGTTCAGGCGTTGGGTCTGTGCGATGATGTTCATGGCCGCTCCCGGCGCCTCAGGCGCCGACCGCCTTTCCACGTTCGACGTTTTCCGTGGGGGCTGCATAGCGGCTTTCGCGGTATTCGAGTCCCAGATGATCCCGCAGTGTCGCGCCCTCGAGCGCCGGATTGAAATAGCCACGCTGTTCCAGGATCGGCAGGACATGGGTGGCGAAATCGTCGAGCCCTTCGGCAATCACCGGGAACCCGAGAATGAAACCGTCGGCAGCCCCCTCCTCGACCCAGCGGATGATCTCGTCGGCGATATGCTCGGCAGTGCCGATGAAAGTCGTCCGCGGCGTGGCCGCATCAAGGGCAATTTCGCGCAGGGTGAGGTTTTTCTCACGCGCCGTCTTCTTGATCCGGTCGGTGGTGGCGCGAAAACTGTTCTTGCCGATATCGCCGATATCCGGAAAGGCCTCGTCCAGTGGGTACACGCTGAAATCATGATGATCGAAAAACCGGCCGAGATAGAGCAACGCTTCCTCGATGGTGACGAGATTGCGGATCGCCTGGTATTTCCGTTCCGTCTCCTCCGTCGTTGCGCCGACTATCGGCCCGATGCCCGGATAGAGGCCGATCTCGGCCGCACGCCGCCCCTGCGCGATCGTGCTCTGCTTGACCTGCTTGTAAAAAACCTTGGCGTCCTCGATCGGCCCGCCATTGGTGAAGACGGCATCGGCATGTTTACCGGCGAGCCTGATGCCAGAATCGGACGCACCCGCCTGGAAAATAACCGGCTGGCCCTGTTTCGAGCGGCCGATATTCAGTGGACCTTCGACGCGGAAAAAGCGACCCTTGTGACCAAGCGTGTGCAGTTTCGCCGTATCGGCATAGACACCGGTCTCCCGATTACGGACAAAGGCGTCGTCATCCCAGGAATCCCACAGCCCCTTGGCAACATCGAGATATTCGTCGGCGATCTCGTAGCGCAACTCGTGTTCGGGATGCTCGCGGCTGTAGTTGCGGCCCGATCCTTCGAGCGGCGTCGTCACCGCATTCCAGCCTGCTCTACCGCCGCTGATCAAATCGAGCGTGGCAAACTGACGGGCGACGGTGAAAGGGTCGCTATAGGAGGTGGAGACGGTGCCGACGAGGCCGATTTTCGAGGTTGAAGCAGCCAGAGCAGAGAGGACGGAGATCGGTTCGAACCGGTTGAGGAAATGCGGGATGGACTGTGCGTTGATGTAGAGCCCATCGGCAACGAAGGCAAAAGCAATGCCTGCGGCCTCTGCCCGGCGGGCGGTGTTGACGAAGAACTCGAAGTTGACGCTGGCATCGGCTGGCCCGCTCGGGTGTTTCCAGGCGTTCATATGGCCACCGGGACCTTGCAGCATGATGCCGAACGGAATGTGTTTCTGAACCATCGGAGAAATCCTTTTTGTCGATATCAAGCGGCGAGAGACAGCCGTTCCTTGGCGAGACGTTCGATCGAGGCGAGGCGCTCGGCAGCGGCAAGCGCCGGCGTTTCGATGATAAATTCGGAAATGCCGTAGCGGCTGTGCAGGTCATCGAGTTGCGCCCGCACCTCGGCGGCGGTGCCGTGCAGTACGCTCGGTGCCTTGGATTCGAGCCTGTCGATGGCGACGCCGGCCTGCCGCGCATATTCAGCGGCCTGCTCCTCGGTGCCGACATTAACGCTTCTGCCGTCCACGAGGAAAACCTTGACGATGCGCAGATCGCTTACAGCCTTGCGCGCCACATCAGCGTCTTCTGCGGCATAGGCGGCAAGCGCCAGGATCGGCGTCTTGCCGCTGGCGCGTGTATAGGCGTCAAAGGTCTTGCGGAGATTTTCCGGATCGCCGTTCAACTGCCCCGCAAAAACCAGCCGCCAGCCCTTGGCTGCGGCAAGCTCGGCACTGTCAACACTGGCGCCAAGCAGGAAGCGCTCCGGCGGCGCGGGCGGAAACGGGGTCGCATGTGGACCTTCGGAAGCGGGATCGGCGGCAAGATAGGTATTGATGCCGGACAATTGCTCGGCAAAGTCCGGCTTTCCGGATGGATCAACACCGGCCTGAAGCGCACGGGTCGAGAGCGGAAAGCCGCCCGGCGCCTTGCCGACGCCGAGATCGACACGGCCCGGGGCAAGCGAGGCCAGAAGGTTGAAGGTCTCGGCGACCTTGTAGGCGCTGTAGTGCTGAAGCATGACCCCGCCTGACCCAACACGGATCCTCGCCGTCTTGGCCAGCAGATACGCAATCAGCGTTTCCGGGGCTGAACTTGCGAGATTGGCCATGCTATGATGCTCGGCGACCCAGAAACGGTGGTAACCAAGCTCTTCGGCCCTTTGAGCGAGCCTGACCGTGGTGCGCAAGGCATCCGCAGCAGTACCGCCCTCTTCGATTGGGCTCTTGTCCAGAAGACTGAGGAGGTAGGGCATGGGCCACTGATCCCTTCGCTAAGTTGGAAAACTTAGTCTATAAAATCAGTAGACAAAATGATTTATAAGAAACGCCATTCTTTTTGGCGTGAGGTATGGAGAAAAAGTCACCTCGCCTGAAACGCCGGAGGCGGTACGATCAAGATCCGCTAACCAATTGAAACAAACATTTTATATTCGAAGAAGTGAGGATAGACCAATGTCCGACCAGTTCACCTCTACCCGCATCGTCCTTGCGTCGCGGCCGTCCGGCAAGCCGGAATCGGGAAATTTCCGGCTGGAGAAAAAGGTGATTGCCGATCCCGCAGAAGGCGAAGTGCTTCTGCAAATCCTCTATCTTTCCCTTGATCCTTATATGCGCGGGCGCATGGACGACGCCAAATCCTATGCCAAGCCGGTCGAGATCGGTGGGGTCATAGAGGGCGGTACGGTGGCAAGGGTGCTGCGGTCGCGCAACGCTGCTTACAATCCGGGCGATATCGTCCTGTCCCATTCCGGCTGGCAGAGCCATGCGATCTCGAATGGCAGCGACCTGCGAAAACTCGACCCGCAGCAGGCTCCGGTGACAACGGCGCTCGGCATTCTCGGCATGCCCGGCTTCACCGCCTATGCCGGATTGCGCAATATCGGCAAACCGAAGGCCGGAGAAACCGTCGTGGTCGCTGCCGCAAGCGGTGCCGTCGGGTCAGCCGTCGGCCAGATCGCCCGGATTTTTGGCGCCCGCGCTGTCGGTATCGCCGGTGGAAGTGAGAAATGCGACTATGTGCGCGGCGAGCTTGGTTTTGACGCGGCGATTGACCACCGTTCGAGCAATTTCGCCGATGAACTCGCAGCCGCCTGCCCTGATGGTATAGACGTCTACTTCGAAAATGTCGGCGGCCACGTCTGGAGCGCGGTGTTTCCCCTCCTCAACGATTTCGCCCGCATCCCGGTCTGCGGCCTGATCGCGCATTACAACGAAGCAGGTTCGGCCGCCGGTACACAGGACCAACTCCCGGCCGTCATGCGGGCCATCTTGCGCAAGAGCCTGACCATCAGAGGCTTCATCCAGCGCGAATTCGCAGATCAACGCCCCGATTTTTACCGGGAAGCCTCAGCCTGGATTTCCGATGGCCGGCTGAAATACCGGGAAGACATCGTTGAAGGGCTGGAAAACGCGCCAAACGCCTTCATCGGTCTTCTCGACAGAAAGAATTTTGGCAAACTGATCGTGCGCGTCGCCGTCTGAGGCGGCATCAAGGTCTTCGATCGGCCGCTGGCTGAAAACCAGCGGCCCGATGTATGGCGCGCCAACAAACAAATCGCGGCGGACCGCAGAAAGTCGCACTTTCCTGGGTAATTGCGAGCGCGGTCTCTTGTGAGCGCTGCATCCAGAATAGCCAACCTTACCGGACAGCAAGGATGCAACCTTACCCCTAAGAGCATCGCTCGCGAGCGAGATTGATCGTATCCGAAAGCCAGATCGCCCTTGATATAGCTGCCGCAGGGTTTCAGTCGCAGCTACATAATCAGTGATTGTCTTGAGTTGCTCATTCTTTCGAAGGTGACACACAGTCTCAATGGACGAAATGACTTCGGTCACATCATGGCATATCTTGTGTTTACGACAATTCCGATGGGAGGATCGGTCCTGTGTGCGACGATTGGCACATTCCGTGTGTCGAACTGCTCTGGTTAAGACGTCCAGAGGACGGGCAATCGCGGCTTTCCGTCACCGGCGACGAGAGGATCATCCTTGGATACATGAACCGCTTCGGCTTTGTTCCCGCGAACTACCGAAACCAAAAGAAACTCGTCCGGCCAGACGGCACTGGAGGATGGGACGTTCTTGATCCTTCCGCGTGTCCCAAAATTGCGAGGCCTGCTGTTCCGATAATTGACGATGAGAAAGCACGCCTTCAGGTGTTAGCTTGTGACTGGCAGCTCGTTGGCTACACCTTCACCAGGACATTGGTTCGCCTCCTATTCGACCCGAGTGGCGAAGGTTACTGGAGTTTTGCTTCATGGGGTTTTCGCGACATCGCTCCGAATTTTACTCAAGGTTATTTCCTGTATTCGATTCAGGAACACCAACTGGCGATTGAATGGGAAGACGGGACATCTGCGTCGATACCATTCAGGGTTTTCGACGAACTTCATGTCTGCATCGACAGCAGGGGTGACCTTATTTTCTACGATTATTCACTTGAGGTAGGCAGTCACGTTGTCCCTTCCGAAGTGAAGGAACTGGACGGCTGGCCCCTCTCTTACTGGGGTAACCTACGGGAGGTAAATGGCAATGAGCGGATTTGAAATTGGAGCGTTGTTTGAGGGTATCAAGCTGGTTCTCAGTGCGGTTGGAATACCACAGGCACGACGACAAGCGTTCTTCAAAGATCATGTCACCCCATCCTACGAGCTACTGGGGAGGATTCACCGGGATTATATTGCCAAGTTTCAGGAAGCGGCAGCACTGCTGGAAGAGCGTGGCGACGTCCGGAAGGTTGTAGAATTGCTCCGGATAGAGCGGCCGCGGAACCTGATGGACCGGACTGAGGCTGCGACGCTGATCAAGGGTCTCAGAGACCACGTAATGCCTCAAAATCCTTTCCCGAAGAGTTCGAAAAAACCGTCCGAATTCAAGCAATTGTTCTCGATGTACGTTTTCGCGTATGAGCATTACCTGAATTCCGCCAGTCCCCTTGACCCCGTTAAATCTGAGACGTGGTATAGTTACTTCATTCGGACTTTTGAAAAAGCCGTCAATGATGGAAAAGACCCTTACAAGGAAACCTACAGCGGAAGAGCCGGCGGCGACCGCATCATTGATGACGCTGCGGAAATTCTCTTTCGGGCGGTGAACGATGTCATGCCAGACTCGTTCAAGAAGGTCCAAAAGTGCTACAGCGACCTGCGCAGCCATCTTGCGCCGAAGCTTGGCCTTTAACGATCGCAAAGACCCCAGCTACATCCCGCCTCCACACGGAGCGGCGGTTCGAATTCGCGCGCCACATCGTTACCCACAAATCTGTTGACGTGGAAAGAAAACAGTAGGGAGAAACAGAGACTTACCATTCGTGCTCTAATGAGCATTAGGCGGTGTATACGCGACTTATCTTATGATAAAGGAAATCAACGTAATTCATTGATCTCAAAAGAGAGATGGTGGGTGATGTAGGGTTCGAACCTACGACCCGCTGATTAAGAGTCAGCTGCTCTACCAACTGAGCTAATCACCCGCCAGAACCGCTTCGTCTGCGGCCTCTAGAACCACATTGCTGTGGTGTGATGCGGCGTATAATGGGGTTCGCAGGGCTTGTCTAGTTCCTCGGGCGATTTTCTTTCGGATTTCTCAAAAAAATCTGTGTGAGCTGTTTAGAGGCTGTTTTTCAAAGATAAAGTTCACCAGCCGCAATCTTCACCGCCTGCCCGCCGATCCGGGCCGTGCCGATTTCCCCGCCGGAGACGTCGATGTGAAGGTGCAGCAGCGATGGACGCCCCATCTCCACGCCCTGTTCGATCAGGAACGGGTGATGCCCGTCGATCAGCCTGTCAAAACAGTGGATGGCACCGGAAAAGGCGGCAACGGCGGCACCCGTCGCCGGGTCCTCGACAATGCCCATGGCCGGCGCGAACATCCGCGTATGGAAGCGAGCGACATGATTGACGCCGCCACGGCAATAGATGTAGGCGGCAGCGAGCCGGCCCTCGGCAATCGGGGTGATCTGCTCCCACAAGGCTGGATCGAACTCCACAGCACCTGCCGCGCTGACATCGTGAACAGGAATCATCACGAATGGAACACCAGCGCTCCAGAACGAAGGCACGTGGTTTTCAAACCCGATCTGCGTTGCCTTCAGGCTGAATGCATCGGCAATCGCCTGCCGGTCGAACTTGGCGTCGAGCTGCACCGATTTGCGCGGCACGTCGAATTCGGCGAAAGTAGCCTCTCCTGGCCTGCCACGCACGGCGCAACGCACCGGACCGACATTTTCCTCAAGCATCTGCACGAGGTCATAGTCTTCGTTTTCAGAAGAGCGCCCGGCTTCGGCCAGCGCGATGGCAGCACCCACTGTCGGATGACCGGCAAAGGGCAATTCATAGCCGGGCGTGAAAATCCGCAGCTTTGCAGCATGCCCGGCTTTCTGCGGTTGCAGCAGAAACACCGTCTCCGACAGATTGAATTCGCCGGCAATTGCCTGCATCGCCGCATCGCTCAGGCCATCGCCGTCAAAGACAACGGCGAGCGGATTTCCCTCCAGCCTGTTGGCGGTGAAAACGTCGTAGATTGCATAGCGACGCGCCACGAGGATCTCCTTTGCTGTTTTCAGCCATCAGACCTTGCATGGCAGATAGCTGGCGGCAAGCGCAAAAGCATCACCGTATCGTGTTGAAAACCCATTTCAGGACCGGTGGCATGAAGGCAGGATAGGCATGTTGCCCCGGATCGGCGGTGCGGATAGCAAGAGCGGCGTCGATTTCCGGCTCCGGGTCGGCAACGATATGGGCATCGATAAGCTCGATCAGTTCCGCCGCAGTCTCGGAAAAATGATAGACGCGAAAAACCGTGACGACGCCCTGGCTGTGCAATCCGTGAAATTCGGATACACGCGTGGCGTCCAACAGTGACAGCCCAGTCTCCTCCAGCACCTCGCGCGCCATGTTGCCGTCAATATCGCAATATCCATCCCGGACATCATCCGGATCGAGCGACCCCGCAGCACAATAGACACGGCCGGGATTGGCCGTGTGCTGCCCCATGCGGATGGCGATGACGGCACCGTCGGAGGACACGATCACCGGCAAGCCGAACAGATGGAGGGCCGCCCCGGCCGGCTTAGTTTTGCGCCACAGCAAAAACGCAGAGAAGGGAACGATGTGGCACTCGCCCGACAACGCGCCGTTCGTCACCTCAACCTTTCGCATCAGCAACATACGGCCGTCAAACAAGGCGGGATTTGCAGCAACCTCCCGTTCCCAATTGGCAGCGACCTCTGTCTGATGGGAAAGGCAATAGGGATGCGGCGCGCCGCTGACGCGCACATTGATGCTGGTCACGGGAAAAATCACGCCTTCATCGGGCCATTCAGAGGTTGTGCTGGTCAGTTGCGGCATAAAATCGTGCCTCGGAAATTTCACACATTGAGGGAGATGACGACAGGGCAATGGTCGGAGGCTTTCGGCCGGTCCCAGCCGGTTCTGGGATAGCGCTCGACCTCCTGCCCTTGCGGAAAGATCGTCCGGAAAGGCTGGCCGCCCCGGATGATCTCCGGCACGCTGGCTGGGTTACGCTGGGCGAGAGCCTGCGACAGCCAGATATAGTCGAGCTGGCAAAGATGCCGTTCCTCCGGCCCGCGGCTGTGAAACAGCGTCCAGCGGTCGAGTTCCGGGCGCCGGCGCATGACATTTTCGACAAAGCCGTCATGGCTCAGCACATCAAGCGCGCTTTGCGTCTCCTGCCGTGGCACGAAACTATAGCCGTTGCGCCGGTCGCCGAGCACATCGACGCGTTCCTGATAATCATTCATGTCGCCGCAGATGGCGAACATCTTGTTATCCAGATTATCCGCTCCGAACCGGTTTTCGACGATGCGGCGGACAGCAGCGGCTTCGGCCGCCCGCACCGGCATCGTCGCCGAGCGCCCATCCAGCCCGTCGCGCGCCGGCCCCATCGACTTGAAATGAACGACGAACAGCGTGAACGGCCGGCCGCCGATCCGGAAATCCAGTTCCAGGCAATCGCGCTTGAAAATTCGATCGCCGGGCACGTTGGTCGACGCCAAAGCATCATTGAAAAGATCGAAATCGGCATAGGTGACGCCGGCGTGCGATTTGACATCGACGCATTCGATCTTCTGGCCATCGCGGGTTTCCTCCCGCACCAGAACGGCAACATCGATGCCACGGCTGTCATTACCCTCGATCAGGTATTTTTGCCGGTAGCCATTGCCGACCATACGAAAGAGATAGCCGTATTCGAACGCCTGCAGCGCCACCATGTTGTCGGCCTCCTGCAGGCAGAGGATATCGGCATCGCAATCGGCAATGGCGAGCGCCGACATCTGCCGCGTGTCATCGGTATAGGCGATGGTGCGGGCTTCCTCGAGCCGCTGATATTCTGCCTCGTTCTTGACGTCGAAGAGCCTGAGAACGCGATCCTGCTTGAGGTGGTTGCGAAAGCCGGAGAAATCGAACCTGCTCATCAGGTTTTCGACATTGAAGGTGGCAAGGCGAAGGGTCATCAACAATTTCCGTATGCAATTGAGGCGACTTTAGCCAATCGGTGACAAAAGTCGAATGCCTTTCTCCCCAAAGCAATCCGCTGCCCCCTGGGCGCCAACCGAAACCTCAGAGCATCCAACCCTGGCGAATGACGAACGGCTGCAGCACACCGCAGTCGAGGGCATGCGGGGAGTAGGCGCGGAGATGCTGCCCGCCTGCCGTGCGTAGCGACAGAGAAAATCGTTCGCCCTCGAACACACAGGATGTCACCTGCAGCATGACGCCCTCGGGATCGGCCACGACGTGTTCGGGGCGCACGAGGACCGGACGGCTCGGCCCTGCTGTCTGGTGGAAGGCGACCTCGATCACCGACCAGGACAGCAGGCGCGGGCCATGATCCGGCAGCGCCAGATCAAGAATGGCCCCCTGCCCGACTTGGCCGCCGACGACCCTTCCTTCCGGCCGGGCATAAATGTCCTGCGGCGACGCGACCTGCATCAACCGCCCCTCCGACATCACGGCAATGTCGGTCGCCAGCGCCATCGCCTCACCCTGATCGTGGGTGACGTAGATCATCGTCGCCCCGGAACGGGCATGGAATTCGCGGAAGGTCTCCTCCATCGCCGCCTTCAGGTGACGATCGAGATTGGCCAGCGGCTCGTCCAGCAACACCACGTCCGGCGAGGTGACGAGGCAGCGGGCCAGCGCCACGCGCTGTCTCTGGCCGCCGGAAAGATCAGCCGGACGCCGATCGGCAAACTCTTCAAGCCGGACGACCGACAGGGCATCCTTGACGCGGGATTGCCAGGTGGCGGCGGTGATGCCACGAACTTTCAACGGATAACCGACATTCTGCGCCACAGTCATGTGCGGCCAGAGCGCATAGGATTGAAACACCATCGCCATGTTGCGCTTTTCCGGAGGCAACGCCCCACTGGCATCCGCCAGCGTGCGTTCACCCAGCACGATCGAACCATCGGTCGGTTGTTCGAAACCGGCGATCATGCGAAGCACCGTCGTCTTACCGCAGCCGGATGGTCCGAGCAGCGCCAGGAAACCGCCGTCGCGCACGGTCAGGGACACATCGGAGACCGCCGCCCGGCCTGTGCCAAAATCCTTGCTGAGGTGATTGAGGATCAATTGCGCCATGGCAGCACGCCCTTCGGAAGGTGTTTCGCCAGCAGTTCCAGAAGCAGCATCAGGATGACCACCATGGTGACGACCAGTACCGACAGGGCCGAGGCCAGATCGGAGCTGCCACTGTCGTCGAGATTGAAGATTGCCACCCCGAGCGTCTGCGTGCCCGCCGACCAGAGCAGTGCCGAAACTGTCAATTCGCTGCAGGCAATCAGGAAGACGAGAATAACGGAAGCGCCCGCCGCCGGTGCAATCAGCGGAACGAGAATGTCGCGCAGGCGGCGGAAAAAGCCTGCGCCGAAAAGCCGGGCCGCCTCTTCCAGCGACGGATCGAGTTGCAGGAAGGCACTGGCCACCGGCTTCAAGCTGACGGCAAAGAAGCTGGAAAAATAAGCGATCAGGATGATCCAGATCGTTCCGTAGATCGACACGTTCACCAAAGGCAGCGGAGCTGCAAACAACAGGATGAAGGCGACGGCGAGAACGATGCCCGGAAGGGCATAGGGAATTTCGATCAGGCCGGTGATGATATCGGCCAGTTTTCCCGGACGGCGGGTCAGCAGATAGGCGGTTAAAACAGTAAACAGCAGCAGCCCGCACGCCGTCGTCCCGGCCAGGAACAGCGAATTGGCAAACGCTGTCAGCGTAACCGACTGACGAAACAGGATTTCGCTATAGGCATGGAGCGACATGGTCTGAAAATTCAACGGCACGCCATAGGCAGGCACCAGCGAACTGGCGACCAGTGCTGCGACCGGCGCCACGAGAACAACGAACAGGACGACCGAAAATCCGGCTTCAGCAACAACGCGCCAGAGGCCGAACGAAAAGGCAGCGTTCTCGCCGGAAAGACCGATGATGCGGTAATCCCTGCCCCTCAGCGCCCGTTGCTGGACAACGAGGCCAAGCCCGGCGATGACGGCGATCACCATGGAGAGTTGCGACATTTCGGCAAACGTGCCTGCCCCGAAACTCGAAAGGCGGCTATAGATCAACGTCGGCAGGACGAAAATCGATGCGGGAATTCCAAGAATGGCCGGAATGCCGAAATTGCCGACGCCGGAAACGAAGGCAATCGCCGCACCCGCAATCAAGCCGGGTACCGCCAGTGGAAAGATGATGTCGTGAAACACCCGCATCGGCGAGGCACCGGCCAGGCGTGCCGCCTCGACGCCATCGCGCGGCAAGGCAGCAAGTCCCGCCTTCAAAGCGAGAAACACCAGCGGCGCATGCTGGACACCCAAAAGCAGCGCGATACCACCAAGCGAGTAAAGCGGTTGCGGGCTGCCGAGCGGCGGCGCAATGCCGAGTGTCTTCAAGAGCGGACTGGCCGGACCTGACATCTGCACCCAGGCGAGCGCCGTTACCTGCGGCGGGATCATCATCGGCAGCACGAAGGCAAAGCTGAAGAAACCCTTTGCGCGGATATCGGTAAGTGTGACGATAAACGCAAAAGTGGCGCCGAGCAGAACGGCAATCAGCATGCCCCCGGTCGCGGTCGTTAGCGTGTTGCGAATGGCAAACCAGGTCGAAGGCTCGGAAAAGAGGCCGGTGGCCTTCCCCTCGATCGAAAACCGCAAACCGGCATAAAGCAGCCGTGCAAGCGGCAGCCCGCTCAACAGGCAGACGGCAATGATGACGAAAGGAAGCAGCCAGGCTGGCTGGCTGCTTCGATTGGCGGACGATCTGGGCATGAGAATTGATCAGTTGGTCCCGAAGATACCGGAGAACGTCTTCAGATCGCCGTCGGAATTCTTGACGGCGGCAGCCGCATCGATCGGCAGTACCTTGATGCTGTCACGGGCCGGAAAGCCTTCCGGGAGCGCTACACCGTTGCGGGCCGGGATGTAGCCGAGCTTGACGGAAACCTGCTGGCCGGGTTCAGACAGGAGGAAATCGACGAATTTCTTGGCCGTATCGGCATTCTTGGCGGTCTTCAGGATCGCGACCGGTTCGGTCACGGCACTGACGCCCTCAGCCGGGAAGACGAACTCGACCGGTGCGCCCTTGGCCTTTTCGCGGATGGCCATGAAATCGACAACCATGCCATAGGCCTTCTCGCCGGTGGCGACGGCCTTCAGCACACCGCCATTGCCGCCCGAAGCGGTGGCGCCGTTTTCGGCAAGAGACTTGTAATAGTCCCAGCCGAAACCATCGATACCCGTCAGCGTCTGCGCATGGATCAGGGCAGCCCCCGAGGTCAGCGGGCTCGGCATCGTCATCAGGCCCTTGGCCTCTGGCTTGGTAAGATCCTTCCAGCCGGCCGGCTTCATCGATGCCGACGTGTTATAGATGATACCGGTGGTGATCATCTTGGTCGAGTAATAGGCGCCATCGGCATCGTAGAGCGCCGTGTCATAATTGGCAGCTTCCGGTGACTTGTAGTTCAGGAGCTGGCCGGCTTCCTTCATCCGCTGCAGCGTCACGGTGTCGGCAATCAGAAGCACGTCGGCAACAGGATTGCCGGCTTCGATCTCGGCCATCAGCTTGGCCATGATCTTGGTCGTGCCATCGCGCACCCACTCGACGTCAACGCCAGGATTGGCGGCCTTGAAGGCATCGACTGTCGCCTGGGCGTCTTCGTTCGGCTGGCTGGTGTAGAGCACCAGATTTTCGGCATGGGCCGAAACGGCAATCAGGCTGGCGGCAACAAGTGCAGTGAACGCACCGAGCAACGTCTTCATCGTCTTAATCCCAAGTGAACAGATGGGGTGATGGATAGTTGCGGCAATTGACAGCCATATGACACTTCCGGCGCAGCGGGCGGAGAATAAACAGCCGACCCCAAGCGTGATGTCGATAGATAGCCGGATTGCCAGATGAACATTACTGGGTGCATTGGCACCCGGCCGTCTAAAGCTGTTGAATATATTAGAAATATCTGCGATCCGCTCGAAGCGCATATGGCGGGGCTAAGGGGAAATTATGAGCAAGACAACGTCATGGGGCGCGCGGCTGCGCTATGAGTTCGATAAGAGCATGGCCGGCGGGTCGATCGCGCTGATCGGCTGGCTGGCAATCATATCGCTGGTCGTCATCATCATCGCCGGTGCGTTCCTGGCGCTCACCCAGATTGCCCCGGAGGGCGGTCAGCCAGTCAGTTTCATCGAAGGCGCCTGGGAATCGCTGATGCGCACCATGGATGCCGGCACGATGGGCGGCGATCTCGGCTGGAGCTTTCGCGGCGTCTCGCTTTTCGTCACCATCGCCGGCATTTTCGTGTTCTCGGCCTTGATCGGCGTTTTGAGTTCGGGCCTTGAAAACAAGCTGGACGACCTACGCAAGGGCCGCTCGCAGGTGCTGGAAAACGATCACACGATCATTCTGAACTGGTCGCCATCGATCTTCGACGTGATTTCCGAATTGGTCATCGCCAATACCAGTCGAAAGAAGCCGCGCATCGTCATCATGGCCCACAAGGACAAGGTGGAGATGGAGGACGAGATCGCCACCAAAGTGGCCAACCTCAAGAACACCAAGATCATCTGCCGTAGCGGCGACCCGACTGATCTCTACGACCTGAACATCGTCAATCCGGAAACCTCGCGTTCCGTGATCGTCCTGTCGCCCGAAGGCGACGATCCGGACTCGCAAGTGATCAAGAGCGTGCTGGCACTGGTGAACGCCCCCAATCGCCGTGCCAAGCCCTACCAGATCGCGGCGGAAATCCGCGACAGCAAGAACGCCGAAGTTGCCCGCATCGTCGGTGGCAACGAGCTGCAGCTCATTCTGGCCGATGATCTGATTTCCCGCATTGTCGTGCATTCCAGCCGCCAGTCGGGCTTGAGCGCGGTCTATTCCGAGCTTCTCGATTTCGACGGCTGCGAGATCTATACGCTGGAACAACCGGATATCACCGGCAAGAGTTTTGCTGCCGCTGTCATGGCCTACGAGACATCGTCGCTGATCGGTCTGTGCGACGAGGACGGCAAGGTGCATCTCAACCCGCCGCCCGGCCGTATCTTCAAGCCCGGCGAAAGCGCCGTCATCATCGCCGAGGACGATGCCGCGATCAAATTCGGGGGCAGCGAAATCCATATCGAAAAAGATGCCATCCTTCCGGCGGAAATGCGCGAACAAGGCCCGGAACGAACCCTGCTTCTCGGCTGGAATCGTCGCGGCCCGATCATCTCGTTCGAACTTTCGCGCTACGTCGCGCCCGACTCACTATTGACGATTGCAGCGGACACGCCGGAGCTTGAGAAGGAAATCGCCGCACTTCGGGTAGCAAACGGCAACATGTCGGTCGACTACCGCGTCATCGACACCAGCAACCGCACCGAACTCGATGCGCTGGATATTCCAAGCTACGATCACGTCCTCGTTCTCGGTTACAGCGATCACATGGCGCCGCAGCCGGCCGATACCCGCACTTTGGTGACGCTGCTGCAGTTGCGCAAGATCGCCGAACACGCCGGCCGCCACATCAGCGTCGTCAGCGAGATGACTGACGTGCGCAACCGGGAACTGGCCGAAGTCACCCGCGCCGACGATTTCGTCGTCAGCAACAAGCTGGTCAGCCTGATGCTGGCGCAGGCTTCCGAAAACGAACGCATGGCTGCGATTTTCGACGAGCTTCTTGATGAGGACGGGTCGGAAATCTACATGCGCCCGG
This sequence comes from Rhizobium sp. LjRoot98, assembly GCF_964252935.1. Classification (NCBI taxonomy): domain Bacteria; kingdom Pseudomonadati; phylum Pseudomonadota; class Alphaproteobacteria; order Hyphomicrobiales; family Rhizobiaceae; genus Rhizobium; species Rhizobium sp. LjRoot98. Next base: position 291,497 of record NZ_CAXUPW020000002.1, on the reverse strand, counting down.
TCAGCGACTATGTCGCCATCGGCGAACCCATCACCTTTTACACCATTTGCCTTGCCGCCCTGCGGCGCGGCGAGATCGCGATCGGCTATCGCCGCCAGCGGGAAGGTGATGCCGATCAGCGCCGTTTGGGCGGTGTGACCGTCAATCCGCCCAAATCGGAAAAGCTGCTCTATACCGCCGCCGACCGCATCATCGTGCTAGCAAGGGATTGAACCAAGTCCGCAAAATCAAGGGGTGGCCGTCCGGCCGCCCCTTTCTTTTTGATGGCCAGCCGCTAGCTTAGCTGACGCTCCGCACGCCAAACAAATCGGGAAATCATCATGGAATATCGTCTTCTTGGCCGATCCGGCCTCAAGGTCTCGACGCTGACCGTCGGCACCATGACCTTCGGCGGCAAGGGCTGGGCCAAGACCGTCGGTGATCTTGGTGTCAATGAGGCCAGGAAACTTGTCGATATGTCTCTGGATGCCGGCGTCAATCTGATCGATACCGCCGACGTCTATTCGCAAGGTGTTTCGGAGGAAATCATTGGCGAGATTCTGGGCGCAAATCGCAAGGACGGTGTGCTGATCGCAACCAAGGCCCGTTTCCCGATGGGCGACGGCCCGAACGATGCGGGCTCTTCGCGCCATCATCTCGTTCGCGCCTGCGAAGCGAGCTTGAAGCGCCTGAAGACCGATGTGATCGACCTTTACCAGCTGCATGAATGGGATGGTCAGACCCCGTTGGAAGAAACCATGGACGCGCTCGATATGCTCGTGCGCCAGGGCAAGGTCCGCTATATCGGCTGCTCGAATTTCTCGGGCTGGCATATCATGAAGGCGCTTGGCGTCAGTGCGGCAGACCACCGCCAGCGTTTCGTCAGTCAGCAGATCCACTACACGCTGGAATCGCGCGACGCCGAATATGAGCTTTTGCCGATCTCGATCGATCAAGGCCTTGGGGTGCTTGTCTGGAGCCCGCTGGCTGGCGGCCTGCTCTCCGGCAAGCACCGGCGCGACAAGACAGCGGAAGGCTCGCGCCAACTGGCCGGCTGGGACGAACCGCCGATCCGTGACGAGGACCGCCTGTGGAATATCGTCGATGTTCTCGTCGATATAGCCGAAAGCCGCAATGTCTCGGGTGCTCAGGTGGCGCTCGCCTGGCTGATTGGCCGCAAGGGCGTTACCTCCGTCATCATCGGTGGCCGGACTGAAGCACAGTTCAAGGATAATCTTGCCAGCGCCGAACTTGTCCTGACCGCCGAGGAGCGCGAACGTCTCGACAAGGTCAGCGCGCCGCCGGTTCTCTATCCCTACTGGCATCAAGTCCGCACCGCCAAGGACAGATTGGGAGAAGCCGACCTGTCGCTGCTGGGGCCATACGCATAGGAGGGCCCAGCCTCAAATCGTTGTCAGCAACAGGCTGGTTTCCGACTTGGACACCCCCTCCAGCGCCCGGACATGGCGCAGGACGCGATCGAATTCGGCAAGGTTCTCCGTTTCGATTTCGGCAACCAGATCCCAGGCACCGTTGGTCGTATGCAAGGCACGAATTTCCGCGATACCGCGCAACGTCTTGACCACCGAAACGGTTTTCTGGCCGGTGATCTCGATCAGCATGACGGCGCGGACCGCGTGCGGGTCCTCGGCTGCGGCGATCCGCACGGTGAAGCCGGCGATGACGCCCTCGGCAGTCAACCGGTCGATGCGGTTCTGCACCGTGCCGCGTGATATTTTCAACAGCTCGGCCAGTTTCGAGATCGAGGCCCGGCCGTCGGTTCTGAGGATCGCCAGCAAACGGCGGTCGGTACTGTCCATGACATCAATCCATTGATCATTATGCCAACATATCCTGTCATTTCGTCAAAAATATCAAGCAAATTTCCATAATCTTGCCATTTCGCTTCATCGAGCCGCCCGCTAGAGTTCGTCAACCTCTTCGCCGGGGTCTATTCGAATCGCTAGAGGATCGCCCGAAATGCCGTCTGCCGACCGCTCACCTCTCCGCAACAGCCTGTCACGGACCGGCGAGCTTTCCATCGAAATGACCCGGTGGCCGAGCGTCACGGAAAGCGATGGCGAAGCCGCGTTCTCGGGCCGCTTGATGGCGCTGTTTGGCGCTACACCCTATTTCCGCCAGAACCCGGAAAACCTGCTGGCGCTCGACAGCCACGGCACTCCCGCCCGGCAAAACGTGCTGGCGCTGGTGCGTGGCAAGGGCCGGCGCTGCCTGGTTCTCGCAGGCCATTTCGATACCGTATCGATTGCCAACTACAGTTCGCTGGTATCGCTTGCCTGTGAGCCAGAGGCGCTGACAAAGGCATTGATCGACGAACTGACGGCCAAAACCCGCAATCCGGCTGAAGACAAGGCATTGACCGATCTCGTGAGCGGCGACTTCCTGGCTGGCCGTGGCTTGCTCGACATGAAGAGCGGCCTTGCCGCCGGCATCGCCGCATTGGAGCGTTTTGTCGAACTGGCTGACGCGCCCGGCAATCTGCTGTTCGTTGCGACGCCGGATGAAGAGAACCGTTCGCGCGGCATGCGGGCCTTGCGTGACGCCCTGCCCGCGATCGCGGAAAAATTCGACATCGACATTATCGGCGGCATCAATCTGGATGCCAGCGGCGATGACGGTGATGGCGAAGAAGGCCGCGCCGTCTATCTCGGCTCGGTCGGTAAATTCTCGCCTTTTGCCTTCGTCGCCGGCCGCCCCACCCATGCCGGTTATGCCTTCGATGGCGTCAGCGCCCATCTGATCAGCGCCGAGATCATGCGAGCCATGGAAACCAACAGCACCCTTTGTGACGAGGCGCATGGCGAAATTTCACCGGCGCCGGTTTGCCTCGAGGCAAAGGACGTGCGCCACGGTTATGAAGTGACGACACCGGCCCATGTCTGGCTGTCGTTCAACTGGCTGACACACCGACGCACACCGGAAGATGTTCTGTCCGAATTCCAAGTGCTTGCCGCATCCGCCATGCGCACAGCGCTCGATGCTCAGGAAAGGAATGCTAAGGCCTTCTTCGAGCGTCAAGGCTCAGGCCGCGCGGAAAGACATGAGGGACAGATCCTTACTTACGCCGAGCTATACGAACTCGCGGTCTCCCACGGCGGAGAGGCTGCCGCCAGCCGTCTGAAGGCGCTCGATCAATCCCTGGCGAGTGGTGAAGACCCGCTCTCGATCACCCGTCAGATCGTCGCAGCGACGCTGACGGAAGCCGGTCTCGAAGGACCGCTGGTTATTGTCGGGTTCTCGACTCTGCACTATCCGCGCGTGCATCTGGACAGTGCCGGGGATCAGGGAACAATCTTCGAACGAAACATCATGGCCGCCGCCGAAACCTGCGCGAACCGGCATGGGACAAGCATCAAAGCCAAACAGTTCTTCGCCGGCATCTCGGACATGAGCTTCTTCGGCCACCGTCCGGCGGCTGGACAGACTGAGCTTCTGTCTGGCAACACCCCCTGCTCGGCGTTCACCGACAAGGCACCGGACGGGCTTCTGTCCTACCCGGTGGTCAATATCGGGCCATGGGGACGCGACTACCATCAGAAATGGGAGCGCGTCCACATGCCCTATACATTCGAAGTTTTGCCGGACGTGATCTACGAGGCGGCGATCGCCTGCCTCGCAGATGGAGACTAAGTATCGGCGGACTAGCGACGAAAGGACTGGTATATCGACGGCTTTCTCATCCAGTGTGGGCTTATCAGCATCAGGAGAAACCGGGCCGACTCCAATGCGGCGTTAGGGCAGGCCGAACATCACGCCTGCCGTATCCTGCGCCAGAGCAGCCTGGGCTGTTACATTCTACCACCTCTCCGCTCAACGAAATATTTCCGGTTGAAATTTCAACCTATCGTTAGTAATCACCACATACATTCCCGCAACATAAAGACCATCTGAGATTGCGGAAAATTTCATAATGCTCAAGCTGTGGGGATCAGATCGATCCGAGCCTACCCGTTCCTATTGGATGATCTGGGCGGCAATTTTTACAATTGCCGTCTTGAACATCGCCTTGAAGGTTGTTGATGAAGACCCGAATCTTATCTTTTACGGGTTCCCACCTCTATTTCTGATCCTGCTAGCGCTGGGCTTTGGCCGCCGATTTGCAAACGGACATCCGACCATAGGATGGTGGCTTCCACTTATCCCGGTGGCGATGCTGATGATCTGGTGCGTTTTCATCCAGATTTTCGGCCACTTCTCCCCCGCACCCATTCTGTTTCACTTTCAATATGAGATGGAATCAAAAGGCGTCATGATTTCGGTCGCTTTCCAGATTCTGCTAGAAATGCTCCCGTTCGCCCTGATTTATGTTTGCTGGCGGCAGGCCGCGCGTGGTCATCGTCGAATGCAGATGTTTGGTGGTCTGATTGCTGTTCCGCTTCTTGTATTCAATCCCTTTACCTTTGGCATTGGCATTGGCAACTATCTGATGCGCGCGTACGCGTCAGATCAGTTGAGCCTGATACACCATTTCAGCGAACCATCAATGGCAATCAAGCCGCAAGGCCGGCAACCAAATCTCATCCATATTTATCTTGAAAGTACTGAAAGAACCCTTTGGGATGAAAGCCTTTTTGGAAAGACGTCGACGCCTTTGAAACGTTTGGAAGCCCTTGGGTTCTCCGCCACCGGTATCACTGAATCGGAAAAAACAAACTGGACGCTAGCCGGTCATGTCGCCAGTTACTGCGGCACGCCTCTGCTTGGTCTGGGCACGATCGACCGCAATGACTTTGGTCATGTCAACGCCCTGCTTCCAGAGGCCGTGTGCCTCAGCGATATTCTAGCGCGCGATGGCTACGCGCTGACGTTCATGAAAGGCGCAATGCTGGAGTTCGCAGGCACCGATGGATTTGTGGCTGCACACAATTATCACAAGGGTCTTGGATATGGAGAAATTGGCGCACATTACCCAACACCAGTCACCACGTTCGGAATGCGAATCAATCCTTGGGGAATCGACGACGAGGATTTGTTCGATGCCGCATTCAAGGAAATCACGACTCTTTCCAGCGGAAAAAAACCCTTTGGTTTAACGGTGACGACAATTGGAGGGCATAGCCCCAAAGGCTACATCTCGCGCAGTTGCCTCGCCGATGCTGACGTCATGTCGCTTCCAAATCAAACACTGCAGGCGTTCTACTGCACAAACAAGCTCACCGAAGCTTTTATCGACAAAGCGGCCAAGGCTGGCCTGCTTGAGAACACCGTTGTCGTTGTCCAGAGCGACCACCTTGCCATGCGCAACGAAATCTTCCGTCAATTGAAGAGTAAGGAGCGCCGAAACACCTTCATCATCCTCAAGGATGGGATCACCCCGAGTTTGAATGCAACTGCTGCGACAATGGTCGATGCTTACCCGACCCTCCTGGAGGCTCTCGGCTACACACTGCCGAATGGAAGTGCGGGGCTCGGTGTCTCGCTTTTGTCAGGCCGTAAAACACTTGTCGGCCAAGTGGGTCTCGACCGGTTGAACGACGCAATTTTGTCCGATCGTGACTTGCGCGACAAATTGTGGGGTATCCAACCCGGCATTTAGAACAGCCACGCAGCTTAAAACAGCCACGCAACTGCTCTTTATCGCACGATCTCTATCTCTGCCTCAAACCCGCAGCAGAGCTTCTCATAATTAGGCGGCAAGCACTGCGGCTTCTTCGCCGATCAGGCTACCGAGGCGGGAAATCCCCTCCTTGATCATCGCCTCGTCGGCGCAGGAGAAGCTGACGCGAAGGGTGTTGGCGCCAGAGCCATCGGCAAAAAACGCCTTACCGGGCACGAAGGCGACCTTTGCCGAAACCAGCGATTTTGCCAGAAGATCGGCTCCATCCATGCCGGTGGGCAAGGTCAGCCAGACGAACATGCCGCCTTCCGGGACCGTCCAGCTGACGCCCTTCGGCATGTATTTTGCGAGTGCTGCCAGCATCGCGTCGCGTCGCTTGCTGTAAACGGCACGGATCTTGTTGACCTGTGCATCGAAACCGCGTTCGGCAACGTGGCAGATGGCCATCTGGTTGATGGTCGAGGAATGCAGGTCGGCAGCCTGCTTCATCAGCACCAGCTTGCGGATGATCGGCATGGCCGCAACCACGAAACCGACGCGCAGGCCGGGTGCCAACGTCTTGGAGAAGCTGCCGCAATAGATCGTCCGGGTCTCGTTGATCGAACCCTTGCGGGCGATTTCCAACGCCAGCATCGGCGGAACAGCTTCGCCATCGTAACGCAGCGACTGATAGGCAGCGTCCTCGATCACGGCAATGTCGAGTTCCTCAGCGAGATCGAGAACCTTTTCACGTGCAGCCAGATCGAGCGTTTCTCCGGTCGGATTGGCAAATTCGGCAGACATATAGGCGAATTTTACCCGTCCACCCGCTTGCGCGGCGACATCGCGGTAGGCCTGCGGCGTACGGTTGCCGGCTGGCGACAGTTGGTCGTAGGACGGCTCATAGGCATTGAATGCCTGCAACGCGCCAAGATAGGTCGGCCAGGTAACCAGCGCCGTATCGTTGGGCGACAGGAACAGCTTTCCGAGATAATCGAGCGCCTGCTGTGAGCCCGAGGTGATCAGGATGTTTTCCGGCTCGCAGGGAATGCCGATGGCGGCCATGCGGCCCGCGAGCCATTGACGCAGCGGCAGATAACCTTCGCTGACCGAATATTGCAACGCTGCACTGACCGTCGGTCCGCCGAAGATTTCGGCATAGGCGGCCTTGAATTCTTCATCCGGAAACAGCGCCGGATCCGGAATACCACCGGCAAAGGAGATGATGTCCGGCCGGTCCAGCAGTTTCAACAGTTCGCGGATTTCCGAGGCGCGCATCCGTGAAGACCGCGTCGCGAAGATATTTTCCCAATCGAGCATGGAAGTTTCCTCAGATTATGCTTTTTACGGAGCACATCATGCCAAGCTTATTAAGTCAATAATGCTGACCTATACTTTGATGAGAAGATGCACTTTCTGCTCAAAAGCGCTGTCTTGGAAAGACGTTGAAAAACCGGAGAAATGCGGCGGATGCCCCCATTGCAAGTGGCGCAACCCAAAGCACATCGCACTCTGATCGTCTGGCGCGTTTGTTGCCGCGATCGATTCTACCGCTATCAATGTGCCCATCCGGACCAGAGCGTGTCCGAGTGAAGCGGTCAGGCTTCGTGATGTCCAAACATGCTCAACCCAACGAGCAACACGATGGCACCCAAGATGAAAACATCGAACATGGCGAAATGATAGAAGAACGTTGTCATCGCAGTATCCTCCTGGCGAATAGAATACCCCAAAAGCGACAATGTTCCAAATATTACTTGCGGACACGAAAAAGGCCGGGAGAAATGTCCCGGCCTCGTCAGTATTACGCAAGTGCAATGTGCTAATTTTGCTCCGCAGCAAATATTAGTTCTTAGCCTTGTCGACCAGCTTGTTCTTGCCGATCCACGGCATCATGCCGCGCAGCTTGGCGCCGACTTCTTCGATCTGGTGGTTGTCGTTCATGCGGCGGATACCCTTGAAGCGGGCGGCACCTGAACGGTATTCCTGCATCCAGTCGGAGGTGAACTTGCCGGTCTGGATGTCGGTGAGGACGCGCTTCATTTCAGCCTTTGTTTCAGCTGTGATGATGCGCGGACCCGAGACGTATTCGCCCCACTCGGCCGTGTTGGAGATCGAGTAGTTCATGTTGGCGATGCCGCCTTCATAAATCAGGTCGACGATCAGCTTCACTTCGTGCAGGCACTCGAAGTAAGCCATTTCCGGCGCATAGCCGCCTTCGACCAGCGTTTCGAAACCGGCGCGGATCAGCTCGACGAGACCGCCGCAGAGAACGACCTGTTCGCCGAAGAGGTCGGTTTCGCACTCTTCCTTGAAGTTGGTCTCGATGATGCCCGAACGGCCGCCGCCAACGCCGCAGGCGTAGGAGAGAGCGAGGTCAAGCGCGTTACCGGATGCGTTCTTCTCAACGGCAACCAGGCAAGGAACGCCGCCGCCCTTCTGGTATTCGCCGCGAACCGTGTGGCCAGGGCCCTTCGGCGCGATCATGACGACGTCGAGCGTATCCTTCGGCTCGATCAGGCCGAAATGAACGTTGAGGCCGTGAGCAAACGCGATGGCAGCGCCGTCACGGATGTTGCCGGCGATGTCGGCCTTGTAGATGTCGGCCTGGAGTTCGTCCGGGGTTGCCATCATCAACAGGTCGCCCCACTTAGCGGCTTCGGCAACGGTCATGACCTTGAAGCCATCGGCTTCGGCCTTCTTGATCGTCGGCGAACCGGCCTTCAGTGCGATGACGACGTTGTTGGCGCCCGAATCCTTCAGGTTCAGCGCGTGAGCGCGGCCTTGGCTACCGTAACCGACGATAACGACGTTCTTGGACTTGATGAGGTTGAGATCAGCATCACGATCATAATAGACGCGCATTGTAATTTCCTTCCCTTTGCTTGTCTTCTAAAACTCTTCCGACTGCCCTTGAGGCTACGCCGAACTCTTTTCACTGCCGTAGAGGCGAAGGAAGGCAGACACTGCCTTCTCTGCCCTGCGGCCGAAATCCTTGGCCATGCGGCCGCTGTCTTCACCGAGCAGCATGCGCAGATGCAGGTCGGAGACGATCAGGCCGTACAGCGTATCATAGGCGTCGTCGCGGTCGCCGAACACCACAAGCCCGGCATCACGCCCCGCTTCCAACAGCGCGCCGGCCCGTTTGCCGATCTGGCGGCGGCCGCGCTCCTGCAGCATGGAGCCGAGCTTGGAGCCATCGCGGCTCGCCTGCCCGATCGCCAGCCGATTCAGCGCCAGCGACACATCCCCAGCCAGAACCTCCAGTAGATCGCGGGCAAACAGCACCAGATGCTCCTGCAGCGTCGCTGCCGTCAGTGTTTCGGCGGTGTCATCGAACGTACGGACCTTGCTTGCCTGAAAGCCGATCATTGCCGACAAAAGCCCATCGCGATCGCCAAACCATTTGTAGAGGCTTTCCTTCGAGCAGTTGGCGGCGCGTGCTACTCCCGCCGTCGTCAGCGCCTTTTCGCCACCATCGACCAGCAGACGCAACGCGCTGTCCAGAACGTCGTTCTGGCGCGGAGAATAATCCGGCTGGTGTGGGTGGGCGGCAAGCTGCAAGAAATCTCTCCATTAATAGTACCGTACGGTACGGTTCGCCGCTTATGCCGCAAAGCCGGGAGCCGGTCAAGCCCACAGGAAAGAGATTTCGACACTCGGAGATACCCGAAAACAAACCTTGCACCTCGCGAATATCGATGCCCCGTCAAACGTTGAGATAATAACGGACACCAGCACCAAAAATGGACACCTCCACGCAATCCGATCCCGTTCCGTTTCAACATATGGTCGGTTAGTGTGCGGCTTCAGACACCCTATATCCCGGAGTTTTCATGCCCCGCCTGCATATTGCCGCCTTGCTCCTGTCGTCCGCCCTTGCCTTTTTCCCAATCACTGCCGCCGCACAGTCCGATGAAGACGTCTACAACCGGATTGAATCCCTGCATGGCGATGCCGGAGATCTGAACGAGCCGTTGCTCAGCCTGGTGGAAGCGATGGGCAACAGCGATGCGGCAACGATCGCCGGGCTTGCCGAGTATCCGCTGCGAGTGGCGGCGAATGGCGAAAGCTACGAGATCCAGAACGCCGACGATTTCATCGAGAATTTCGACGCGCTGGTGACACAGGATACGCGCGACGCCGTTGCAGGCCAGACTTACAGCCAGCTTTTCGTCAACAGCGACGGCGTCATGCTGGCGAATGGCGCAGTCTGGATGAGCAATGTCTGTGAAAACAGCGATTGCAGCTCATCTCACTGGGCGGTGATCAGCATCAACAATTGATCGGCGGCAGAAGATGACACCATGCGCTTTGACGTCATCGCAACGGCCGCCGCCCTTGCCGTCTCGACCGTAGCACCGGCCTTGCAAGCGACAGCGTTCCCTAAAACTCAGCCCACACGGCACCGCTCGGCGAGAAAATCGAGAAACACTCGCACTCGCGCCGGCATATGACCGCCCTGACCGAGAAAAATCGCGTGAACCTCCTCGCTGTCTGAGGACGTGTAACTCTCCAGCACCGGAACCAGCGCACCGCGGCTGAAATCGTCCCGTACCTGAAAACCGGCGAGCCGCGCCAATCCTGCACCGGCCAGCGCCAATTCCCGCAACGCTTCACCGTCGCTTACCTGGATGCTGCCGGCCGGCTTAACCGTCAGATCGGCACCGTCAACGGAAAATGGCCAGCCGCCGCTGGCGCGGACATAGTTGGGGCCAAGCACGTCGTGCACCGCCAGATCATCCGGATGGCTTGGCATGCCCTTGCGCGCGAGATAAGCGGGTGCGGCGGCGATGTGCAATTTCACCGTACCCAGTTTTCGCGCCATTAGCGCCGAACTCTTCAGCGGCCCCGCCCGGATGGCGACATCGGTGCGATCCTCCATGAGATCGACGACATGATCGGTCAACACCAGGTCGAATGACACATCCGGAAACTGCGCCAAAAAATCAGGCAGGACCGGCAACAGCAGATGGCGGCCAAACGGGACATTGGTGCTGACGCGAATGCGGCCGCTCGGGCTGTCACCAGCCGCCACAGTGCGCTCTGCCTCATCGAGATCGGCCAGCACCCGCACCCCGTGCTCGTAGTATCGGCAACCTTCCGGCGTCAGTTGCAGCTTGCGGGTCGAGCGGTTGACCAGCCGCGCGTTCAGCCGGTTTTCCAGTCGGGTCACCAGCTTGCTCACCGCCGAAGGCGTCATGGCAAAATCGCGTGCAGCAGCTGAAAAGCCGCCGAGATCGACCACCCGAACAAACACTTCCATCTCGCCGGAGCGATTGATATCCAGCCGCGCCATTGTGCCCTCACCTCACAAATCCTGTGCCTTATCGTTGTCTAGTTCTCAAATCGATATGCGTCCATATCTGATGCACATACACATCAGGAGACTGCCATGAACCAGCACAAAACCGCCCTTATCGTCGGCGCCCAGGGCGTCATCGGCTGCAATCTCGCCCGCCATCTGGAAACATTGGAAGACTGGTCCGTTGTCGGCCTTTCCCGGCGCGGCGGCACCTCGACGGGCAAGATCCGGCATATTTCCGTCGATCTGCTCGACCCGGCAGATTGCTTCAACAAACTCGCCGATCTCTCAGAAGTGACTCACATTTTCTACGCCGCCTATCAGGACCGCCCGACCTGGGCAGAACTGGTGGGGCCTAATCTCGCCATGCTGGTCAACGTCGTCACCGCCGTCGAGAAGGTGGCGCCAAACCTTGCCCATGTCAGCCTGATGCAGGGCTACAAGGTCTATGGCGCCCATCTCGGCCCCTTCAAGACACCAGCGCGCGAGGATGAAGACAATCATATGCCGCCCGAATTCAACATGGACCAGCAGGCTTTTCTGCAGAAGCAACAACAGGGCAAATCCTGGACCTGGTCGGCGTTGCGGCCTTCGGTCGTCATCGGCGTTGCCACCGGTAATCCGATGAATCTCGCTATGGTCATCGGTCTCTATGCGTCGATGTCGAAGGAACTCGGGCTTCCCTTGCGCTTTCCCGGCAAACCCGGCGCATACGATACGCTGCTGGAAATGACCGACGCCGGCCTTCTGGCGAGGGCAACGGTCTGGGCCGCCACCAATCAGCAATGCGCCAACCAGGCCTTCAACATCACCAATGGCGACCTGTTCCGCTGGAACGAGATGTGGCCAAAGATCGCCCGGTTCTTTGAGATGGAGACGGCAGCGCCACTGCCGATGTCGCTCAATGTCGTGATGGCCGACAAGGCAGAACTCTGGTCGAGAATGAAGGAGAAATACGGGCTCGCCGATCATCCCTACGAGGCCGTCTCCTCCTGGGGGTTCGGCGATGCGGTGTTCAGCTGGAACTATGATTTCTTCGCCGACGGCACCAAGGCACGGCGGCTGGGGTTTCATGACTATGTGCAAACCGACGAGATGTTCCTGTCGGTGTTTCGCGAGATGCGGGCACAAAGGATTATTCCGTAATGGCCGATTGCTTGCGGCCGTCCATCACCGGATGGCCGTAAGAAGCACGGTTACATATCCGGATCAGGTTTATCCGGCTTTGCCACCATCCGGCGAAGCAGGCTGCAGCGTTTCCTTTTGGGTGATCAGCCGCGCCGTGTGCTGACCGCTCAGATAGATCCACAGCCAACTCCAGGCGACGACGAAGCGGCTGCGCGTGCCGATCAGGAAGTAGATATGGGCGATCCCCCAGATCCACCATGCCAAGGCCCCTTTCAGCTTGAACCGGCCAAAATCGATGATCGCCGACCGGCGCCCAATGGTCGCAAGGCTACCCTGATGGCGGTATCGGAACGGAGGCAGCACCGGTTTCTGCGCCAGCCGCGCCCTGATGACCTTTGCCACATAGGCACCCTGCTGCTTCGCGGCAGGCGCGATGCCCGGCACCGGCTTGCCATCATCCTGAATGACGGAAGCGGTATCGCCGACGACGAAGACATCAGGAATGCCCGGCGCGCTCAAATCCTTGCCGACAATGGCGCGGCCTGCCCTGTCGGCGGCGATGCCAAGCCATTCAGCGGCCGGCGAGGCCTGAACCCCAGCCGCCCAGACGATTGTCCGGCTACCGATGAAACGTTCGCCGATCATCACGCCTTGCGCCGTGCAATCCGTCACGCGCTCGCCGATGTGAACCTCGACACCAAGTTTTTCGAGTGCAGTCTGCGCATAGGCAGACAGTTCCTCGGCAAAGCCCGCTAGCACCCGCGGCCCTGCCTCGACCAGAATGACACGGGTTTTGCGCGTATCGATGTTGCGAAATTCCTTGGGCAGGGTGGCATGCGCCAACTCGGCAATGATCCCCGCAAGTTCGACACCGGTGGGACCGGCACCGACAATGGTAAAGGTCAACAGTGCGGCCTGTGCGTCAGGATCGGTCTCCATCTCGGCCTGTTCGAAGGCCAGCAGCAAGCGGCGGCGGATGGTGGTGGCATCTTCAAGTGTCTTCAGCCCCGGCGCGACCGGTTCCCACTCGTCCCGGCCGAAATAGGCATGCGTCGCCCCCGTCGCCAGGACCAGCGTATCATAGGAAATAGTCTCACCACCCCGTAGCGCCAGCGTCTTCGCTGCCGGGTCAACACCGTCAACCTCAGCCAGGAGCGTGGTGACCTCCGGCCGGTCGCGAAACACCCGCCGGATCGGCCAGGCAATTTCCGATGTCGCCAGAAGGGTCGTCGCCACTTGATAGAGCAGCGGCTGGAAGAGATGATGATTGCGCCGGTCGATCAGGGTGATCCTGACGGACGCGCCCCTCAGGTCCTTGACCAGTTGCAGGCCGCCAAACCCGCCGCCGACGACAACGACATGGTGCAGGTTTTCATGCGGCATGATCGTATCTCCTGTTTCGGGCACAATTTCTACGCTCCCGCACCTGATACACAACTGCGCTTTCGGCATGGCACCCCTGCGTACGGTAACCCCCGTTCACAGTCCTCATTTACCGCGCATAGTCCACCGGTACGGGCATGCCGCTTTTGAGGATTTCCATCGAGATCGACGCCGAGACGTCGAACAGTTCGACCTTGCGGACGATCTGCTTATAGATGACGTCATAGTGCTCGACACGCGGCAGCACGACCTTGAGAATATAATCGTAATTGCCCGTCAGCCGGTGCGCCTCGACGATCTCGGGAATATCGGCGATCACCCTGCGGAAGGTGTCGATCCAGTCGTCGGAATGATGTGCCGTCTTGATCAAGGCATAAACGGTGGTCGGCACGCCCATTTTATCGCGGTCGAGAACCGCGATGCGGCGCGCCACGTAACCGGTCTCTTCCAGCCGCTGTATGCGGCGCGAACAGGCGGAGATCGACAGACTGACCTTGTCAGCGAGATCACTTACCGACAAGCTGGCATCCTCCTGCAGCAAAAACAGAATCTTCCGGTCCCTTTCGTCCAGCACGCCCTGTTCTCCTCATCTCAACGGCACACTCAAGAAATATTTGCGTCAAGAATATAACGCGTGCAAAAAATACGCGCAAAACATCAGGATATCATTCAACAAAGCGAACTCTTTCGGCGCCGCATCGGCGACAATCACGGCATCAACAAACACAGGGAACGGCATCATGCGCAAGATCGGCCTCATCGGTGGAATGAGCTTTGAAAGCTCGGCCGTCTATTACCGGATGATCAACGAGGTCGTGCGCGAACGGCTGGGTGGTCTGCATTCTGCCGAGGTCCTGCTGCATTCGGTCGATTTCCAGACCATTGTTGACATGCAGAAGGACGGCCGCTGGGACGATGCTGCCAAACATCTCTCAGAAGTGGCTCAGGGCCTGGAAGCGGCGGGCGCGTCTTGCGTGCTGATCTGCACCAACACCATGCACCTGATCGCTGATCAGGTTCAGGCGTCGATTACGGTACCGCTGATCAACATCATCGACGAAACGGCTGCATCGATGAAGGCCGCCGGCATCAAACGGCCGCTGCTGCTTGCCACGCGCTACACGATGGAACACGGCTTCTATACCAGCCGTATGGCCGCAGACGGTCTGGATATCATGGTTCCGAATGCCGAAGATCGGACGCTCGTCCACGACATCATCTTCAACGAACTGTGCGCAGGCTCGGTTCTCGACAGTTCGCGGCAGGCACTGATGGCCGTGATCGAACGGGCAAAAAGCGATGGCGCCGATGCCATCATTCTTGGTTGTACCGAAATCTGCCTGATCCTCGATCCGAAGAACCTGCCACTGCCGGGCTTCGATTCCACTGCGATCCATGCGGAAGCGGCCGTCGAATTCGCATTTGAAGGCGTTTCGCAAAGCGGCAAACGGGCCGCCTGAGGTCCACTCGAAAATACTTGACTCAGTCAATTAAATTGCGATCATGGCATCCCAAGGAGAATGCCATGTCACACCCCGCACCATCACACCCAGCCTTTGCCGACATCGGCGATGACGAGATCGAGCAGATTCGCGCCTTCAACCGGTTTTATACCAACCGAATCGGCGTTCTCGACCGCGCCTTCATGGAGACGCCCTATACGCTGACTGAAGCACGCGTCATCTACGAACTGGCAGCGCACGGCACCACATCTGCATCCCGGCTGACGGAGGAGCTTTTGCTCGATCCGGCCTATCTGAGCCGCATGCTGAAATCCTTCAGCGATGCCGGCTTGCTCGAAATCACCAGGGACCCCTCGGACGGCCGCGGCCGCCTGCTGCAATTGACCCTGCGCGGTCGGGGTGTTGCCACCGATCTGGCACAGCGCTCGCGCCAGCGCATCGTCGCCCTTCTGGAACCGATTACCGAAAATGGCCGCCGGGACCTGGGCGCGGCCATGGCATCTGTACAGACCCTGCTTTCCGGCGACACTCCTGCCCCCGTCACCATTCGGCCGCATCAGATCGGCGACATGGGCATGGTGATCTCCAGCCAGGCAAAGGCCTATGCCGAAACCTATGGGTGGAACGGTGAGTATGAGGCGCTGGTCGCGGAAATCTGCGCCGCCTTCATCCGCAATTTCGACCCCGCCCGCGAACGTTGCTGGATCGCCGAACGCAACGGTACGTTCCTGGGCAGCATTTTTCTGGTCAAAGGCAGCACCGAAGACACGGCTAAGCTTCGCCTTCTGCACGTCGATTCGGCAGCGCGTGGACATGGTCTCGGTTCAAAGCTGGTCAACGAATGCATCGGTTTTGCTAGAGACTGTGGCTACCGGCGTCTGGAACTCTGGACCAACGATATCCTGAGCGCTGCGCGTCGCATCTATGTCGCTGCCGGGTTCACACTGGAGAAGGAAGAGGCGCACCATTCGTTCGGCAAGGATTTGAACGGTCAGACCTGGGCGCTGGATCTGACGGCGGCAACTGCCGGCGTGACACCGCCAGCGTGATACGGCAGGGAAAGCCAGTCGTATTCCGTTAAACCGGCGGATTTGAACGGATCGATCACGGTGCCCGCAACGATCGCGGCCAAAAGCCCGGGCATCGGCGGCAGCTTGGCAATGGTCGAGACGAGCCGGTCGCGCACCCAGGCAATCGCGGCTGAATCCGACTGGTAAAAGGGCGTGAAGGCCAACGAGAGCATCTGGAACAGCCGCACATGATTACGCCGGGCACGCGCATAGGCCGTCAACGCAGAGGGAATATCGACGGAACTGGCCAGCGCGTGGCTGAGCGCTGCAGCATCAAGCAGAGCCATGTTTGCGCCCTGTCCCAGTTGCGGGCTGGTCGAATGAGCACTGTCACCAATGAAGACGACATTGCCGCTATAGGGCGGCAGTGCGGTCCGATGAGCATACCGTGCCAGCGTCAGCTGGTCCCAATCATGGATCTGGTCGAGAAACGGCTGGCATTCCGGCCAATAGTCGCGAATTACCGTCTTCCAACGATTGAGCCCGCCGGCCTTGACCGCCTCGACATCGGCGATCTTCAGGCTCCAGAAGAACGCCACCTTATCCGGATCACCGACCGTCGCGCGGCCTGCCGGCAATAGGCCGATCATCACCCTGGCCTGGTCGTAACGTTGCGACAGCGCGGTGCGGTCATAGACCGCGCCCGCTCCATCCAGCGTCGCCCAGAAGGCGCCATAGGTGAGGTCGCGAATGGCTGGCGCCGAGGTCGAACCGGCAGCCAGCATCGAACGCGCGCCGCTGGCATCGATGACCAGATCGTAATCGCCCGCCGCCCGTCGCGCCGCATCCTGCAATATCACGCGATCGGCACGCTGTTCGGTCGCAGTGATATGGGTTGCCGTGCGCGTGATGATGCCATTGGTCACCACCGCATCATGCAACGTATTGAACAGAGCCGTCCGCTGCACCGCAAGGCCATAGCGCCCTCCCGGTGTCGCATCATAGCGCACGTCCAGAACCGTCCGCCCGCTGATCGCGTCGGCGCCGTGCAGCCGGTCGATCCGGTTACCGAGTGACTGGATGGTATCAAACAGGCCAAGAGTGGCGAGAACAGTCAGCCCTGTCGGCTGCATCAAAAGGCCGGAACCGACGGGGGCAGCGGTCTCAAAGCGTTCGAGAATTTCAACCCGATGACCGGCCCGCGAAAGAAACAACGCCGCGGCCAATCCTGCCGGCCCGGCCCCGACCACGCCAATATCGAGCTGTTTCATCAATGCCTATCCGGGTATCGTCTCAGACGGCATCTCTACCAGCGGGCGCAACGGACAGTCCAGCGGATAAAGCTGCTGCGCCGTTATGCCACCGCGTCATATTCGGCGCGGGCGGCCCGGATCGCCTGATGATGCTGCATCGACCAATCGACCAACCCCTTGACCAGCACCAGAAACGACTGACCAAGCGGGGTCAGACTGTATTCGACGCTGGGTGGCTGGGTCGGAAACACTTCCCGGCTGATATAACCGTCGCGCTGCAAATCCCGCAGCGTCTGGGTCAGCATGCGCTGCGAAATATCCGGAATGGTCCGGCGCAATGCGGAAAACCGCATCGGCCCCTCGCCCAACGCCTGAATCATCAGCGTATTCCATTTGCCACCGATGTTGTCGATGACATCACGCACCGGACAGTCGGCTTGTGAAAACGCCATGCCCATCACGACGATGACGCGCTCGCCCTCAGTCTTGCCGGTCATCTTGTTCATGGAACCCGGTATCCTTTTTGTAACCACCGCATAAAAAACTGCCTCCTTTACATCGATCTGCAGATGACGAATTAAGAGAAGGTCTCATTTAGGAACCATATCTCAAACGGGATGCTTCGGCAACAAACCGACGTCATTTGACAAGCAAAGGAATCATCATGTCCGAAACTCTTCTCGTCACCGGCGCGACCGGCAATCTCGGCCGCCTCGTGCTCGACGATTTGCTCGCCTCCGGCAAGGTCGCGCCAACCGATATCATCGCCACCAGCCGCGATACCGGAAAACTCGCGGACTATGCAGCAAAAGGTGTTCAGGCCCGTGCCGCAAACTTCGATGATGCAGCCTCGCTGGATGCAGCCTTCAAGGGCGCCGACCGCATCCTGATCATTTCCACCGATGCCCTTGACGAGCCGGGCAAGCGCCTGCGCCAGCACCTCGCAGCCGTCGCCGCCGCCAAGCGCGCCGGGGTCAAGCATATCCTCTATACCTCGATGCCAAATCCGGAAGCCTCGGTCATCCCCTTCGCGCCGGACCATCTCGGCACGGAGAATGCGATCAAGGCGACCGGTATAGCCTACACGATCCTGCGCAATGGCTGGTACATGGAGAACCTGTTCATGGCTCTGCCGCATGCACTTTCCGAAGGCAAATGGTACAGCGCATCCGGCAAGGGAAAGCTCGCCCATATCGCCCGCGCCGACATCGCCAAGGCGACGGCAAACGCGCTCGCGTCAGGCTCGACCGAAAGCAAGACCTATACGTTGACCGGTGAAACGAAGCATACGGTTGATGAAATCGCCGCCCTCGTCTCGAAAGTCACCGGCACGCCGCTGGAAGTCATCCATGTGACCGACGACCAGCTGGCGGGCGGCCTCAAAGCAGCAGGCCTTCCGGGCTTCATCATCCCCGTCGTCGTGTCGTTCGACACCAACACGCGCGAAGGTCACATCGCCATGGTGACAGACGATGCAGGCAAGCTCTCGAGCCAGAAACTGACCACGCTCGAAGATTTCCTGACCGCCAGCAAAGCGGCATTGCTCGGTTAAAGAACAGAGGGCTCCGCCTTTCGGAGCCCTTTTTGCCGCTTCAAATGGCGATCAAACGTCCTGGCCACAGGCGCGGCAGAAGCGGCGGACGGTTTCCGCCATGCCGTATTCCAGCGCATCTGCGGTCAGGCCATGGCCGATCGAAACTTCGGCCAGATTGGAAATCCGTGCCGCCAGCGCCGGCAGGTTGGCTACCGTCAGGTCATGGCCGGCGTTGACCCCGAGGCCTAAGGTCGCAGCGAGGTCGGCGGTGTTGCCCAGTTCCTCCAAAAGAACCGCACCACGCTCGGGATCGTCGTAGCACCCGCCATAAGGTCCGGTGTAAAGCTCGATCCGGTCGGCGCCGGTTTCCCGGGCGATCGTCAGCGCTTCAAGGTCCGGATCACCATCGGCAAACAGCGAGACGCGAAAACCGCCCTTCTTCAAACGTCCGACGACATTGCCGAGCAGATTGTGGTTCTTGCCGAAATCCCAACCATGGTCCGACGTCGCCTGCGCCGGATCGTCGGGTACCAGCGTTACCTGCTCCGGTTGATGACGCTCGACGAGCTGCAAAAACTCCTCGTTCGGAAAACCTTCCATGTTGAATTCGGTCTGAGGATAGAGATCGTCGATCAGCGCGCGGATAGGCGCCAGATCGGAAAAACGGATATGCCGCTGGTCGGGCCGCGGATGCACCGTCAGACCACTTGCACCCGCCTCTAGCGCAATCTGCCCAAGTCCGGTAACGGACGGCCACGGAAGATCGCGGCGGTTTCGCAGCATCGCGATCGCATTCAGGTTCACGGAGAGTTTCGCAGCCATTTCAGCACCTTCCAAGGATACCGTCGTCGTTACGGCGCCCTTTTCTAGCGGTTCATCCGCCCCCCCGCAACAAATCTGCACCAGAGAAAGCGTCTCCGTTACAATATTCGTCTGGAGACTGTTCAACGCCTTTATTTCAGACAAAACTCACGTTAAATGAGTGCAGTACCTGACAAACTGATAAAACTTCGATCTAATAGAGACTCACAGTACAGGCCATACTCCCGAATGGTGAGCGGCAGTACTGAAAACCCATAGAATCATCCAAGCCGGAACCAATGAACCCTCGTTTTTGCCTCGACATAATCCAATCGCCACTCGCTCCTGATAGGAAAGCGCTGCTCTCGATGGTATTTTCGGGGAGAACACGATGATGACGCAGCACGCGAGACCGGACGATCAGGCAATCCGACAAGCCCTTGACGGCGTGCTTTCGAGCGTTCTTTTTTCCCGCTCCGAGCGTCTGCGTGCCTTTCTCAAATATGTCGTCGACAAGGAGATGGAAGGTACGGGCCATCAGTTGAAGGGCTACACGATCGGTATTGACGTCTTCGATCGGCCGCAGGCCTTCAATGCCGATAGCGACCCTCTGGTGCGTGTCCATGCCGGCAAGCTGCGAAAATTGCTATCAGCCTATTATACCGGTGAAGGCACTCAGGATCCTTGGCGCATCGATATTCCGAAGGGGACCTATGTCCCCGAATACAGGCGCCAGCGGACGTCAGAGACCCAGCCGTCAGATTCCGGGCGCACCGCAACGCCGCCACGCCGGGCGGCGAACAGACGCTTCTCCTGGCTGCCAGCCCCCTTGTCCTCGCCACTGGCCGTCTTGTCGGTACTGCCACTTCTGATTTTCGTGCCGTTGTCATCACCGGCCATGAGCGTCAACATCCCGGCGCAATCGAGCCTGCACGGCGCGGTGCTTGAACGCAAGTTCGCCGATGATCTGCCGAAGATAACGGTTCGCTCACAATGGCCGCGCAGTGGAACGGCCGGCCGCTTTGCCGATGCGTTTCGCAATGCCGCCTCGCATTATCGCACGATCGCAGCCGTGCCAGGTGCCGTGCTGTGGCAGCGGCCGAAGCGTCCGGTTTCCGATCCGCTCGCTTTCACCGTATCCATTCTACCGCAGAAATCACCGGCAGGACTTCGTGTCCTGATCAAGAACGACGCGTCTTCGGACATTCTCTACGACCAGGTCATCGACGGCGCGCGGTTGAGCAGTGAAGCCGATATTCTTTATGAAAGCCTTGCGCTCGCGGCCAAGGTTCTGGCCTCGGACGGCAATATTTTCCGCTATGCCAGTGCAGCGCAAATCGACAGCCCGCTGATGCAATGCATGGCGCTGACTGACGCGTACCGCCACCAGCAGACCCGCGAGGCTTTCCAGGAAGCCAAGTCCTGCCAGGAAAAACTGTCGATCAATCATCAGCGCAAGCTGAAGTTCGTGATCAACGCCGGCGCCCTGCCCCTGACTCTTATCCGGTAATTTGGGCGCGCCTGTAGTCGCCTGAACAAAAACCGTCACGAATTGCGCCGAAAAACAGTATTCCTCAATGCGAAACGCCAGAGGCCGTTGAGAAATATTAGATTCCATCCCTAAAGTTACTAGCTGTTCATCTTCGCGCCGCACGTGTATTCTATCTGTGCAAGTGGGAGAAAGCCTGGTCGCTCATCAGACAAGCACGATGGTTGCGAGTATCCTTCCCGCCGGGATGGCGTGCATGACATCGAGGAGCAGCCGAGGGGACACGCGGCGTATCGTGATGCGCCACAGGCGAAGTGCCGTCTTCAGGAGATGTCTCCCGCAGGTTAACCAGCGGGGTTATGTCAAAGCATGCGAGAACAGGGAAAGACACATCCTTCTCCATCCGGTAGCCGGCAGCCGTCCGGTTTCCTTCCCCACCTTCCGTTGCCGGGAACCATAGCGGATAGCCATGTCGGTATCGCTGACATGGCGGATGCCTTCGGCGTCACCCACCGGACTCTGCATTTCTATGAGGAAAAGGGCCTGCTATCGGCGGATAGAATGGGGCCGATGCGTGTCTACGGGCTGGACGACATCCGGCGCATGACCGTGATCAATGCCTGCCGCGAAATAGACATGCCGATCGCAACCATCCAGGATTTGATGGCAGCCCTCAATGCCGCAGCCAGTCAGCAGGATGCGGCTCGGATTTTTGAGGACGCATTGCACGCGCGAAAACGGGAACTCGCTGCTCAGCAGTCTATCCTTCGACGCCAGATGCAGCGGATCAGCGAACTTCTGGAATCAGCCGCCGACGGCGACAATCCAGAGCGCACCGCCCTGCCCCCCATCCATCTTTCACCAATCGAGACAAAGTGCCTTGTGTTCATGGCTGAAGGTTATCCGGCAAACCGGATCGCCACGATGATGGATATGGACCTGACCGCCGTCCTGACGCTTGAATCGGATATCATCCGCAAATTCAACGGTCATAACCGCTTTCAGGCCGTCGCCAAGGCTGTGTTGATGGGATTTGTTTCCGCCGAATAGGTGTCAGCGGACAATTGTCAGTGTCTCGGCCGCGCGCGTGATCGCGGTGTAGAGCCAGCGCTCGCGGGTGTCGCGAAAAGCCCAGCTTTCATCGAACAGGACCACATTGTTCCACTGTGAGCCCTGTGCCTTGTGCACCGTCAGCGCATAGCCATAATCGAACTCGTCGTAACGCTTGCGCGTCGACCACGGAATCTCCCCTTCGATATCCTCAAAGGCGGTTTTCAAGAGCTTGATCTTGGCCGCCCCCCGATCCATGTCGTCGTCTTCCGGGCGGATCATCAGGTTGATGCCGGGCTTCACTGTTTCCTTGGACGAGGTCATCACCTGCCACAGCGAGCCGTTGAGCAGGCCCTTGGCGGGGTCGTTGCGCAGGCAGACGAGTTTGTCACCCGATTGCGGATATTCGGTGGTAAAGCCCTTCAATTCACGCAGCCGTGTATTGTAGCGGCGGCGGGTCTTGTTGGTCCCCACCAAGACCTGATCGGCGCCAAGCACCAGCTCCTGCGTCACCTCGTTCTTGGAGATGATCCTGGCCGTCGAGCCGTAGTCGCCGTGCATGATCTCCTTGCCTTCGCGCACATGCATGGCAAGCTGGATGATCGGGTTGTCACGCGCCTGCCGGTGAATGTCGGTCAGCAGATAATCCGGTTCCTCATTGGTGAAGTAACCGCCACCCGAAACCGGTGGCAGCTGGCCGGGATCGCCAAGCACCAGGATAGGCGTGCCAAAACTCATCAGGTCGCGGCCGAGCGCCTCATCGACCATTGAGCATTCATCGATGATGATCAGCGCCGCCTTGGCGACAGGAGACTGCCGGTTGATCGAGAACATCGGCGCGATCGAGGTCTTGCCGGTCTCTTCGTCCGACACTTCCTCCTCGCCGCGCGGACGGTAGATCAGCGAATGGATGGTCTTGGCGTTCTTTGCGCCCTTGGAGCGCAGCACCTGCGCCGCCTTGCCGGTAAAGGCCGCGAAGAGAACATCACCATCGACATGCTCGGCGAAATGCCGGGCAAGCGTCGTCTTTCCGGTTCCGGCATAGCCAAAAAGCCGGAACAGCGGCGAGCGCCCTTCCTTCAACCAGCGTGAAACGGCCTTGAGGGCCTCATCCTGTTGCGGTGCGAATTCCATGTTTGTTCTATTGCCCGATTCGGGGCCGCCTGTCGCGCCCCGCCGCGTTGATCGGCGGTTCAGCTTGCCGCCACCCGGATCAAAATTTCCCTTTGAAGTGCAGGATACCGCAAGAAAATGCCACACCCTACGCATATCGCGGCGCGATAACCCGTGATAATAGTTGCTCCGCCCGCCTCTCCCCGGCGCGCTGCCTCCTCTGCAATTCGAAAGTGCCCAACGTGACGCCTGAACCTTCCGAAGACCCGTCCGCTTCCGTGGCCGCGGGCATCGGCCGATGGACGACCCCGATGCAATGGGGCTTTCTGCTTCTTCTCTCCGCAATCCTCGCAGCCGCGCTCGAACTGACCGGCATTCCGGCAGCCCTGTTGATGGGACCGATGGTAGCGGGTGCCATCGTCGGCATGAATGGCGGCACCATAAGGCTGCCGCGCCCGGCCTTTCTCTGCGCGCAGGCGCTGATCGGCACGATGATCGCCGAAACCATCCGTCCCGGCATTCTGGCGACCTTCTTTTCAAACTGGCCGCTCTTCCTCGCCGTTGTTCTCTCGGTCATTGCCATGAGTACGCTCAGCGGCTTCGTCATCAGCAAGCTCAACATCCTGCCCGGCACCACGGCAATCTGGGGTTCGTCGGCGGGCGCTGCCACCTCGATGCTGGTCATGGCCGACGCCTATGGCGCCGATGTCCGGCTGGTCGCCTTCATGCAATATCTGCGCGTCGTTTTCGTGGCCGCTGCAGCCTCGATCGTGGCGCGCTACTGGGCTGGGATAGATGGCCCGGGACCCGAAATCGTCTGGTTCGGGCCGATCCACCTCGTACCGTTTCTTGAGACCCTGGCGCTTGCGCTTGTGGGTGGCTGTCTCGGTAAATGGCTGCGCATCCCCGCCGGTGTGTTTCTGGTGCCGTTTCTGCTCGGCTCGGCGCTTAGCGTCAGCGGTTTGCTGGTGATCGAAATCCCCGAATGGCTGCTGGCATTGAGCTATGCCATGCTCGGCTGGAACATCGGGCTCGGCTTTACCCGTCCGATCCTTGCCCATGCCCGCCGCGCGCTGGTACCGACGGTCATCTCAATCCTCGTCCTGATCGGGTTTTCCGGCCTGTTGGCCTATATTCTCGTGCACGCTGCAGGCATTGATCCGCTGACGGCCTATCTTGCCAGCAGTCCCGGCGGCATGGACTCGATCGCCATCATCGCCGCCTCCAGCAATGTCGACGTGCCTTTCGTCATGGCACTGCAGACAGCCCGGTTGCTGATGATCATGGCAATTGGCCCCTCGCTTGCCCGCTTCGTCGCTTCAAAAGCAATACGGCCGCGATAATTTTTGCGCCTGAAGCGGGAATAAGAAGTGGCCCTCATGTGTCTTATGTTCGAACCGGCTGAACGGCGGTTCGAACGGGAACTCCAGAGAGGACACATCCAATGAGATTTTTGCCGCTTGCAACCGCGTTTTGCCTGATGTCCGCCGCCTCAGCCTTTGCCGCCCCACCGGTCCAGACCGTCGAGACCGACAAGGGCAAGGTCGTTGCAGCTGAAAACGGCATGACGCTCTACACCTACAAGAAGGATGAAAAGGGCGAATCCTACTGCTATGATAAATGCGCCACCAACTGGCCGCCGTACCTGGCGGAAGGTTCCGCTGCAGCCGATGGCGACTATACGCTGGTCGAGCGCAAGGATGGCAAGAAACAATGGGCTCTCAAGGGCATGCCGCTCTACTTCTGGGTCAAGGACGCGAAAAAGGGCGACGCCACCGGTGACGGCGTAGGAAAGGTCTGGGATGCCGCACGCCCCTGATCAGGACGCCCGTGCGAAGGGGGTAAATCCCCCTTCCACAGAGACTTTCGAAAACCAGATCCTGTCGCTGGTGCCGTCGCTGCGGCGCTATTCCCGCAGTCTGGCCAAATCCGACAGCGACGGCGAGGACCTCCTGCAGGATTGCGTTGAAAAGGTGCTGGTCCGCCGCGGCCAATGGCGCGGCGTCAACCTTCGTGCATGGGCATTTACCATCATGACCAATCTCTACCGCGACCGGCACCGCCACGTCAGCCAGCATCCGTCGGTCGAGTTTGACGAAACGCTGGGACTGACGGCCGACGACGTTTCGGGCGATCCCCTGGAAAAGACCCGCTTGCAGAAGGCACTGAATGCGCTGAGCCCTGACCATCGTTCAGTGTTGATGCTCGTGGTCGTCGAGGGCTACGGCTATCAGGACGTCGCCGACATGCTGGCGATCCCGATCGGCACCGTCATGTCCCGCCTGTCGCGTGCACGCCGTCAGATGGCCGCGCATCTGGCCGAGAACAACATCGTGACACTCCGGAGACCGAAATGACAGACGATCACAAACCGGTCACCGAAGCTGATCTGCACGCCTATGTCGACGGCCTTCTCGACGAAGGGCGCCGGCGCGAGATTGAACTCTGGCTGAACCGTCATCCGGAAGACGAAGCCGAGGTCCGCCAATGGCAGACACAGGCGGCCGAATTAAAGGCCGCATTCTCAGGCTATGCCCAAGTGACGGAAAGCGATCGCACGCTGCTGAACACCCCAACAGCGGTTGTTGCAACATCATCGCCGTCTTTGTGGCGCAGGGCCGCCCTCGTTGCCGCTTCGTTGACGCTCTTCCTGTCGGGCGCCGCGGCGGGTGTCTATGGCGAGAAATTGCTGGGGACGGCAGTGACGGTCGAAACTGCTGCTGCGATCGACAGCCTGCCTGATCAATCCAAGACGGCGTTCCTTGTCTATGCCAGCGAAAAACGCCACCCCGTCGAAGTCGGAGCCGATCAGGAGGATCATCTGGTTACCTGGCTCGGCAAGCGCCTGGATTACAAGCTGGTTGCCCCGGACCTCAAGGGACTCGGATTTTCCCTTGTCGGCGGCAGGCTATTGCCGGTCAACGGCAAGGCAGGCGCGATGCTGATGTATCAGGACACTGCCGGCCAGCGGCTGACGGTTCTACTCGGCAAAAACCCGGAAAATGCCGAAACCAGCTTCCGTTTCGAATCCGCAGGCTCTCTGGAAACCTTCTACTGGATCGACGGCAGTATCGGATACGCCGTCACCGGCGAAGTCAACCGCAGCAAGCTGCAACAAATCGCCGAGGAATGTTACCGGCAGTTCGAGACCTGACGGCGCTCTCGAAACAGGGCAGGATGTGAAAACAACCTGCCCTGATCAAGCCGTTGAAGTCCCTACTCAGCGCTTCGGATCGTTTTCCAGAAGAATAGGTTTGCCGTGCGGCGTTGCCTCCGCGGCCCTATGCCAGCTTTCCGTCAGGTCATCGAGCTGTTCCCTTGAGGTGATCGACAGTTCGGTGACGAGGCGTGACAGAGCCGCGACCCAGCAATCGAAATAATCGCTCGCATCCGCCCGCCGGCCCGGCTTGTAGAGCTCATGCGACAAGGCCTCGGCCCATTCGCTCCAGGAAAATACGCCCTTCTCATGCAGACGCACCGTCATGGCAAAAGCTTCCGCCTGCCAGGGCTCCGAAAAAACCGGATCGCCTTCGTTCGATTTCGGGAGCTCCGGGGATCCGCTGAGGGTCAGTTCAAACGCGTTCAAGATAGCTCTCCCAGGCATCGATCGATACTGTCAGCTCCGGGTCTGCACCCTCGCCCCAGATTTCCTCCCCGTCGAAAACCACGGTATAGACCCATTGCGGGTTCTCGCCCTTGCCATGGGCGTTGTCGTCCGGAAAAACGAACGAGCCCTGCACCACCTCGACAATGCCATGTTTGGCGCGGGCATAGCGCGGCAGCCTTGTATGGGTCTCGGGATTGAAGTTTTTCGTCCGCACCCGGTCTCCGGCGGCAAATCGCGGGCCGTCCGGCACCGGGCGATCACACGGTCCGCCTTTGGCAAGCACGCCAGGCACCATGTCTGCCGTCAGAATTCGCTTCGGTTCCCTGCCCTTTTCCAGCATCTGCCCGGCAGCCAGTTCGGCGGCGGAAACGAACCCGTGCCGTTTCAACAGGGTTTCCAGGCCACGGGTCCAGATTTCGTAATAGCTGGCCGAAAGATAGGTGGCTGGTGGCAGACTTTCCCGGGCATGCCGGCTCTCATCGATATTCCAGGCGCCAAAGGCACCGCAAGACAGTGTCAGGCCGAGTGCCCGCTTTTCCCATTCGGCATGGAAATACGGCTCGTCCTTCTCCGACGCCACCGGCCCCATACCATGCTGCCCGCCAAGGTCCTGTGCGCCGTTCATAGCGCCTCTCCAGCCGGTTTGGCCAAGCCAGTGCCGATCATTGAATCGCGCGTGACGAGATCGGCGAGCGCATCCTGATCGAGACCTTCGGTACCGGCCGGACGTTGCGGGATGACGATGTAGCGAAGCTCAGCCGTCGAATCCCAAACCCGGATTTTCTGCCCTTCGGGCAGCGCCACGCCGAATTCATCCAGCACACCACGTGGATCGATCACTGCCCGCGAGCGGTAGGGCGGCGCTTTGTACCAGACCGGTGGCAGGCCGAGCACCGACCACGGGTAGCAGGAACACAGGGTGCAGACGACAAGGTTATGGGTTTCCGGCGTGTTGAACACCGCGCGCATATGCTCGCCCTGGCGCCCGGTATAGCCGAGGCTGGCAATCGCGGCTGTCGCGTCCCTGCGCAGCCAGTCGGCAAAATCCGGCTCGCTCCAGGCCTTTGCCACGACGCGGGCGCCGTTGCGCGGGCCGATCTTCGTCTCATAGGTCTCAACGATCGCATCGATCGCCGCCGGATCGATCAGCCCCTTCTGCGTCAGCACGGTTTCAAGCGCCTTCACCCGGGCCTGCATTTCGGAGAAATGATTGTCGTGGTCATGATCATGATCATGGTCGTGCATGTCGTTCTCAGGTGTCATGGCGTGAGTTCTCCGGTCAGTGCAGCGGGCGGCAGGCTCTTTCCAACGTCACCGCGCAACAGGTTTTCAAATGCCACGGGGTCCAACTTTCCAGGCTGCTCGAACGGATTCGAAAAGGCAAAAATGAAGAAGAGGACGACACCGGAATAGGCGCCAAAAATCGACAGCAGAAATACATGTGTTCGGGTCGGACGGTAGACGTAGAAGGGGATGGACAGCAGGCAAAGGCCGATCAACGCGGGCGCCCAGAACATCCCGCCAAATCCGCCCGCCGCCGTCTCTTCGCGAATTTGGCGGAAGCGCGCAATCGACGTGGCGCGGTCACGCATCCGGTTGACCAGATAGCGCTGGCGGTCCGTTTCCGGCACCAGGTCGAGCAGCCGGTCATAAACACCATTCCATTCGATCCACGCCTTGGGAGATAGCCCTTGACGATGCCCGAGCATATCCCACTCTTCGCCGACAACAGTCGCCACATAGCTGGATAGACCGCGTTGAATGGGTGCGACCACCGGCCCGCCATATCGCCCTGCGTCGTTGTATACATCCGATATCGCCACAGCCTCTTCCATCAGATTGTTACGGATACCTTTGTAGTCGTCGAGTTCCTGCGCGTAGACTAGGGCAAGGATGAGACCGTGCAAGGCAGCGATGCGCACCGCGACGGTCGCTGCCGCATCGTGGGTCCTATCCCCTTCCAGGCCGGGATTGAGCAAGTTGCGCGCCGCGAAATAACAACCGAAGACGATAGCAAGTGCGCCGGCAATGAAGGCGGTGCCGATAGTGATCGAGGCAACAACATCCGACATGCCCGCATCCTCATCCGGCCTGGAAATAGGCCATGCTTCACCCGCTATCGCAGCATCGGCCAAAGACTGAGAACGAGCAAGACCGCCATAGTGATATTGAACCATTTCAACCGGGCCGGTTCGGACAGCCATTGCCGAAGCGCCGAACCGAAACCGGCCCAAGTCGAAACGCTGGGAACATTGACGATCGCGAAGATGACGCCGACGATCAGGACGCTCGCCAGATAAGCCTGCTCGCTCGTGTAGGTCGCCATCGCAGTCACGGCCATCACCCAGGCCTTTGGATTGATCCACTGGAACGCCGCTGCCTGCAGGAAGGTCATCGGCGCCGCCCCCGCCTTGCCTTCCGACAGCGTCCGCGACGTGCCGATCTTCCAGGCGATCCAGACCAGATACGCGCCGCCGGCAAACTTCAACCCTGTATAGAGCATCGGGACGGAATGCAGCAAAGCGCCGAGCCCCAGACCGACCGCGATCAACAGTGACAGGAAGCCGGCGCCGATGCCCAGCATATGCGGAATGGTACGGGAGAACCCGAAATTGACGCCTGACGCAAACAGCATCATGTTGTTCGGGCCTGGCGTGATTGATGTCGTGAACGCAAAAAGAAACAGCGCCAGCAGCGTGTCGGCCTGCATGAAGTCCTCCCGATATTTAGGTCAGGTTAATTGACCTATTAGCAAACACCATCTGAAACTTGTCACGGTGACAAGAAGCAGACCCTCATTCTTTCTTTTCCCCCAAGGCCTTTGCCATTCCGGTACGCGCCATAAATGAGACATTGAGCCTTCCTAACAATGGCAAGAAAGCACTGCCGAACGAGGAATGTCATGCAAGACGCAATACCGACCACATCTTTCCCCTCCGGCAAGGCCGTCCCTGTGATCGGTCAGGGCACCTGGCATATCGGCGAACGCAAGGCGAGCGCCGCCGAGGAAGCGAAATGCCTGCGCCATGGCCTTGATCTCGGCATGACGCTGATCGATACCGCCGAAATGTATGCCGATGGCGGCGCCGAACGGATTGTCGGGGAAGCGGTCAAGGGCCGCCGCAGCGATGCCTTCATCGTCAGCAAGGTGCTGCCCACCAATGCCAGCCGCGACGGCACGATCAAGGCCTGCGAAGCCAGCCTCAAACGGCTCGGTACCGACCATATCGATCTCTACCTCCTCCATTGGCGCGGCCGCTACCGCCTGGCGGAAACTGTCGAAGCTTTCGAGACCTTGCGCCAATCCGGCAAGATCGGCGCCTGGGGGGTCTCCAATTTCGATGCCGACGATATGGAGGAGCTTCTCGGTGTACCCGATGGCGGCAATGTCGCGGCCAATCAGGTTCTCTATAATCTGGCCCGCCGCGGCATCGAATACGATCTCCTGCGGGACAATCAGGCCCGAGGGGTGCCGGTCATGGCCTATTCGCCGCTCGACGAAGGCCGGCTGATACGCCATCCCGATCTCATCCACATTGCCAAGGCGCATCAGGCAACCGTAGCACAGGTCGCACTTGCCTTCCTGATCCGCAACCCCGGGGTGATTGTCATTCCCAAGACCGCAATGCCGGAACGGGTGCGCGAAAACCGCGCAACCGTTGAAGTTCAACTGACTGCTGAGGATCTTGCTATCCTCGACAAAGCGTTCCCGCCACCAGGCAAAAAAATACCGCTGGAAATGATCTGAGTGGCTGGTTGGCTGAATTGAAAAAGGGCGCTCGCGGCGCCCTTTTTCAATCATATTCGTAGCCCGTTACATGCCTTGCGGACCGCGGTTCATCGCCGCGATACCGGTGCGGCAGACTTCAAGCACGCCGAGCGGCTTCAGGATCGCCACGAACTGGTCGATCTTGGAGGATTTGCCGGTGATTTCGAGGATGAAGTGCTCGAGCGTCGCGTCGATCACCTTGGCGTGGAAGGCGTCGGCAAGGCGCAGCGTTTCCGCCCGGGTCTCACCCTCGCCCGAAACCTTGACCAAAGCCACTTCGCGCTCGATCGGCCGGTCATGGCCGAGTTCGGCGGCGCGAACCGTCAGATCGACGACGCGGTGGACCGGAACGATGCGCTCCAGCTGCGCCTTGATCTGCTCCAGAACGTGCGGCGTGCCGCGCGTCACGATGGTGATGCGCGACAGGTGCGACTGGTGCTCGGTCTCGGAAACCGTCAGGCTTTCGATATTGTAGCCACGGCCGGAAAACAGCCCGATGACGCGGGCAAGGACGCCCGGTTCGTTGTCGACGAGGACCGAAAGCGTATGGTTTTCCGCCTTCTCTGTTTCCTTGGCGATGAAATAGGCGGAGCCGGTCGGCTGAAGATGTGCGTTCATGATCGTATCCTTTTCCTATTCCATCAAACCAGAGCGCGGCCCTTGGCGTCGATCGCATTGGCGACCGCTTCGTCCGTGGCTTCGTCCGGCAGCAACATCTCGTTATGCGCCTTGCCCGACGGGATCATCGGGAAGCAGTTGGCAAGATTGGCAACGCGGCAATCGAAGATCACCGGCGCCGGACTGTCGATCATCTGCTGAATGGCAGCATCGAGATCAGCCGGCTTGTCGCAACGGATGCCGACGCCGCCATAAGCTTCGGCGAGCTTGACGAAATCGGGCATGGCTTCGGTATAGGAATTGGACAGGCGGTTACCGTGCAGCAATTGCTGCCACTGGCGGACCATGCCCATGTATTGATTGTTGAGAATGAAGATCTTCACCGGCAGGTTATGCTGTACGGCGCAAGACATTTCCTGGATGCACATCTGGATCGAGGCATCGCCGGCAATGTCAATGACGAGCGCATCGGGATGGGCGACCTGGACGCCGATCGCCGCCGGGAAGCCGTAGCCCATGGTGCCGAGGCCGCCCGAGGTCATCCAGCGGTTCGGGTGCTCGAAGCCGAAGAACTGCGCCGCCCACATCTGGTGCTGGCCAACTTCCGTTGTGATATAGGTGTCGCGATGCTTGGTCAGCTCGTACAGACGCTGAATGGCATATTGCGGCATGATGACGTCGTCGTTCATCTTATAGGCGAGCGAGTTGCGGCCACGCCAGCGGACAATGCCTTCCCACCATTCGGTCAGACGCGCCTTGTCGGCATCCTTGGCCGAAGCCCGCCAGACGCGAACCATGTCTTCCAGAACATTGCCGACATCGCCGATGATTGGAACGTCGACGCGCACCGTCTTGTTGATCGACGACGGATCGATATCGATATGGATCTTCTTGGAGTTCGGCGAAAAGGCATTGAGACGGCCGGTGATACGGTCGTCGAAACGGGCACCGATGCAGACCATGACGTCACAATCGTGCATCGCCATATTGGCTTCGAACGTCCCATGCATGCCGAGCATGCCCAGCCAGTTCTTGCCGGAAGCCGGATAGGCGCCCAATCCCATCAGTGTCGAGGTGATCGGGAAGTTGGTCAGTTCGACCAGTTCGCGCAGCAGTTTCGAAGCTTCCGGGCCGGAATTGATGACGCCGCCGCCGGAATAGATGACCGGGCGGCGCGCGCCCTTCATCATCTCGATTGCCTGCTCGATCTGGCGCATGTCGCCCTGAAGCTTCGGCTGGTAGCTTTTCTGGACCTTCGACGCCGACGGCGGCGTGTAGGTGCCGGTAGCGAACTGAACATCCTTCGGAATATCGACAACGACCGGGCCGGGACGGCCGGACTGGGCGATGCGGAACGCTTCATGGATGATACTGGCCAATTCGTTGACGTCCTTGACCAGCCAGTTGTGCTTGGTGCACGGCCGCGTGATGCCGACAGTGTCGCATTCCTGGAAAGCGTCGGAGCCGATCAGCGATGTCGGAACCTGGCCGGTCAGGCAGACCAGCGGGATCGAGTCCATCAGCGCATCTTGCAGCGGCGTAACAGCATTGGTGGCGCCGGGGCCGGAGGTGACCAGCAAAACGCCAACCTTGCCTGTCGAGCGGGCATAACCTTCGGCCATGTGGCCGGCGCCCTGCTCGTGGCGAACGAGGATGTGCTGAATATCGTCCTGCTGGAAGATTTCGTCATAGATCGGCAGGACAGCACCGCCCGGATAACCGAAAATATGCTCCACACCATTGTCCTTCAGTGCCTGAAGAACAATTTCCGCCCCTGTCATCTGGTTCGCTTGCGTCTGGTTGTCTGTACCGCTCATTGGCCTGTTTCCGTCCATGTTCGCGTTTTGGCTGTGAGTATCGTGTTTGAAGGCATAAAAAAAGGCCCCTTGAGGGCCTCGTGTTTTGCGCATGGGTGGCTATCGCCGGATGGTTACACCATCCTGCCCATGCGCCGTCCCACCACAAGAATAACTGCGATATTGATCATGGGCGGGATAAATAAACAGAAATATCTGCTCCGTCAACGTCTTTCCCGAAAACAACCATGACGTGCCAACACCGACGAAAACACGCACAAACCCAAGAAACAACTTGTTAAATCCCTTCCTATAATATGGCACACTCGTCACCAGAGGTTTCCTATTGCGAAACATTGAGCTTCAATCTTCGATTAGCGCCGGAGAGCAGGATCGACGCGATGCCTTGAAACGGGGCAACCGTTTCCTCGGCCGCGTTGTTGCGTGCAGCGGCTCGCGGGCGACGATTTCAGCCATTGCCGAAAACGGCGAAACTTCACTCACCGAATTATGGTCCGTCGGCCGGCTGATCTCCATCACGGTCGGCGAAAACCGCGTGGTCGCTCTCGTCTATTCAATGCAGACAGCCACCAACGAATGGGGCGAAGAACTCGACAATACGTTCCGCATCGAAGTGGAACTGATGGGCGAAGTCCATCTCAGTGCAAACGGCCGCGAAGAGTTCTCCGCCGGCATCACCCAATACCCCTATCTCGGCGCTATTGCCCACCGCATCCGCTCGGCCGACCTTGCCCGTATCTATGACACCGGCAAGAATGATACCTGCGTCATCGGCAAGCTGACTCAGGACGAAAGTCTCGACGCCTCCATCCATGTTCCTTCGATGCTGTCGAAGCACTTTGCCATTGTCGGGACGACCGGCGTCGGCAAATCCACGGCCGTCAGCCTGCTGTTGCACAAGGCCATAGCGTCGGATCCAAAGTTGCGCGTGCTGATCCTCGATCCGCACAACGAATTCGCCGCTGCCTTTCCCGATATTGCCGTGGTCATCGATACCGACAATCTCGACCTGCCCTTCTGGCTGATGAAGCTCGAAGAAGTCGCCGAGGTGATTTTTCGCGGACGTCCGCCCGTTCCCGAAGAACTCGATATCCTGCGCGATGTCATTCCGGAAGCCAAAAGAGCCTTCAAAGGTTCGACGGATTCCGGTCTGGCGCGCCGCACCAGCGAAAAAAGCTCGATCACTGCCGATACGCCGGTTCCCTACCGCATGGCCGATCTGCTGGCGATGATCGACGAGCGTATCGGACGCCTCGAAGGCCGCAACGACAAGCCGTATCTGCGGTCGTTGAAAGTGAAAGTGATCGGCGCGATCAATGATCCGCGCTACAATTTCATGTTTTCCTCGAACACGATCACCGACACGATCCTTGAAACGATCGCCAAGATATTCCGGATTCCAGGCGAAGGACGGCCGGTCACGACATTTCAGCTCGCAGGCATACCGTCGGAGGTCGTCAACTCGGTCGCCTCCGTGCTCTGCCGCATGGCGTTTGAAATCGCGCTCTGGAGCAATGGCGGCGTTCATATGCTGGTCGTCTGCGAAGAAGCGCACCGCTATGTCCCGGCCGATGCCAGCCTGGGTTTCGTTCCAACCCGTCAGGCCATCGCCCGCATTGCCAAGGAGGGCCGGAAATACGGCGTCTCTCTGGGGATCATCACCCAGCGTCCGGGCGAGCTTGACCCAACCATCTTGTCGCAGTGTTCGACGGTCTTTGCCATGCGGCTTTCCAACGACCGCGACCAGGAAATCATCCGTTCGGCGATCCCCAATTCGTCAATTTCGACCACCAGCTTCATCTCTTCGATCGGCAATGGCGAAGCGATCGCCTTCGGTGAGGCCGTCGCCGTGCCGATGCGCATGCGCTTTACCCGCGTCGATGAAAAGAGCCTGCCGAAAACCAACGGTGTCGCCGTCAAGGTTACGGACGAAACCCCCGACACCGTCGACCTGCGCAACGTCGTCTCACGCATGCGCGCCATGAATGGGCCGGATATTTCGAGCTTCCAGAACGCCTATACGGCAAGCCTCGCCGGACAGGAACAGGATGCTGCCCCGGTGGATGACGATCTTCGCGACATCCGTGCCTTTGACGCTGACCTTGCAGCAGACCAGGAAGCGGCGGCGTCGCAACCTTACAACCCTGCCATGCTGCCGCGCAATGAACCACCCAATCCGCAACTTGAACGGTTCAACCAGATCCGCAGCCAACTCCTGTCGGAGGAACCGGCAACGCCGCCACGTTCTGATCCCTATCGAGCGCCACCCCGCCCTGCCCCGAGCTTCGCGCAACCGCACCCGGACACACCACGTCCATCGCTGCGCGAGAGCCTGCTGAAAAAACCGCTGAGCAGCATCATCCGCAAGTAACACCAATACCCTGCGGGGCTCAGGCGCCCGCCGGGTCCCAGCGTTGCCAGCTCTCGTCCAGCTGATTGCGAAACCAAGTCATTTGCCGTTTGGCATATTGCCGTGTTGCGGCCGATGATGTTTCGATCACCTCCGCCTTGCTCATCGTGCCAGACAAAAATGCGGCAATCTGCGGCACGCCGATGGCCTTCATCGCCGGCATTTCCGGCTTCAGGTCGAGCGACAGAAGAGCCTCGACTTCCTCGACCGCACCACTCTTCAGCATGCCAGCGAAGCGCCGGTCGATCCGCTGCCGCAGCAATGCCCGCTCCGGCAGCACGACAATTTTCATGGCGCGTTCGAGATCAATGGCCACAGGCCCCTGGCGCGCTTGGAAAACCCGGATGGACTGGCTGGTCGCCTCGAATATTTCCAGCGCACGTGCGATGCGCTGCCCATCGCCCGGTCGCAGAATTGCAGCGGTTTCCGGATCCCTCTCCGTTAATATCGCATGGAGAGCCTCCGGCCCCTCTGTCAGCAGGCGGCGGCGCACATCGTCGCGTATCGTTTCAGGTACCGGCGGCATATCTGACAGTCCACCGGTGAGCGCCTTGAAATAAAGCCCGGTTCCGCCGACGAAAACAGGAATTTTCCCCGCGCTACGAACAGCTTGCAACACCTCCACGGCATCGCGAAACCATTCACCGGTCGAATAGTGCTGCGATACCGGAACATGCCCATAGAGATGATGCACAACGCCTTGCATGTCGGTTTCGAACGGACGTGCGGTGAGCACGTGCAAGGTGTCGTAGACCTGCATGCTGTCGGCATTCACAACCACACCATTATGCTGTTTCGCCAGCGCAACGGCGAGAGCGGACTTGCCGCTGGCAGTCGGCCCGGTTATCAGGATTGCATCCTGTCCAATCTCAAGGTTTTTCATCATGGCCTTCGTTGCCACGCTTGTTGCCAATCCGTCAAATCCCGTTCTGACCACAGCGCTCGCCGAAGAGGCCGCAGCCGCCGTTGATGCATCCGGCCTCTACTGGCTGGCCGATGGCGTTGCCTGCGATATCGCACTGAAGGACGGCGCCAATCCGGACTGGCAGGAAGCGCTGCTGCGTGGCGTGGTCGGCGACGCTCCCATTGATGTCATCGTCCAGAACGCCGAGACGCGCCGCAAGAAATTGCTGATCGCCGACATGGATTCCACCATG
This sequence comes from Rhizobium sp. LjRoot98, assembly GCF_964252935.1. Classification (NCBI taxonomy): domain Bacteria; kingdom Pseudomonadati; phylum Pseudomonadota; class Alphaproteobacteria; order Hyphomicrobiales; family Rhizobiaceae; genus Rhizobium; species Rhizobium sp. LjRoot98. Next base: position 255,054 of record NZ_CAXUPW020000002.1, on the reverse strand, counting down.
ATCGGCCAGGAATGCATAGACGAACTTGGAGCAGAGGCCGGCCTGAAGGACAAGGTCGCAGCGATCACCGCTCGGGCGATGAACGGCGAGATTGCCTTCAAGCCTGCTCTGATCGAGCGCGTCGCCCTGCTCAAGGGCCTGCCGCTCACCGTCGTCGGCGATGTCATTGAAAAGCGCATCACACTGACCCCCGGCGGTCTTGAACTGGTGGCGACCATGAAAGCCAAGGGCTACTACACCGCCCTGGTCTCCGGCGGCTTTACTGTCTTTACCGGCCCGATTGCCGCAACGCTTGGCTTTAACGAAAATCGCGCCAACATCCTGATGGAAAAAGACGGACACCTTACCGGTGCCGTCGCAGAGCCGATCCTCGGCAAGCAGGCCAAGGTGGATGCGCTGGTCGACATCACCGCTAAGCTCGGCATTTCCACAGCTGACGCTCTTGCCGTCGGTGATGGCGCCAACGATCTCGGCATGCTGCATCTGGCTGGCGCGGGCGTTGCCCTGCATGCCAAGCCGGTCGTTTCTTCCCAGGTCAAGATCCGCATCGACCACAGCGATCTGACAGCCCTCCTCTATATCCAGGGTTATCGCAAGACGGATTTCATTCGATGATTATCCTGGAAACAGATCGCCTACGCATCCGCAACTGGCTGGAAAGCGACCGTCCCCTGTTTGCCGAAATCAATGCCGACCCGAAGGTGATGGAATTCTTTCCACGCCAGCGCCCGCGGGAAGAATCCGATGCTCTGATGGACGAAGCGCGGCAGCGGATCAGCGAGACCGGACTGGGCTTTTTCGCACTGGCACTGAAGGACACCGATGAGCCGATCGGCTTTCTCGGTTTGGCCCGCACTGACCTCACCCCCTTCCTGCCACAGGGCACGGTCGAGATCGGCTGGCGGCTGGCCGTGCGTTTCTGGCGCCAGGGCTTTGTCACCGAAGCCGGAAAAGCGATACTCCGGCATGGCTTCGATGAACACGGCCTTGCCGAAATCGTCTCCTTTGCGGTGAAGAACAATGCGCGCTCGACGGCGGTGATGACACGCATCGGCCTGCACCGCGATCCCGCCCGCGATTTCGAGCATCCGCGCGTGCCCGATACCGCACCGCATCTCAAACAGCACGTGGTCTACGCGCTGAGCCGTGAGCAGTGGCTGACACAATAAAGGCGGACCTTTCGGCCCGCCTCCAAATTCATCATCCCTTGCGGGGGACGGCCTACTCCATCCGCACCGTGACAAACCGCAGTTCACCGGTCTTGTTGGCGATCATCAGCAGGGCATTGCGCCGGCCATCCGCCTTCAGTTCCTCGACCCTTGACGATACATCCTCCGGTGTCTTCATCGCTTCCTGGCCGATCTCGACGATCACGTCACCGGATGCGATGCGCCGTTCGGCGGCGGCCGATTGCGGCTGAACCTCGGCGATGACGACGCCTTCGACGTCCTCGGAAATTCCGTAGGTCTTGCGGCTATCGGCATCGAGTACGGCAAGTTTCATGCCGAGAACCACGTCCGACGCGGGAAGTTCGGCCGCAGGCGGTTCGCTCTGATCCGTGCTTTCCCCGGTCTCCGAAGGTTTGGCCGCTTCGGCTTCGGCCAGGTTCTCGCCGTCTTCCAGGCGGCCGAGCGTCACCTTGACCGTCATCTCCTTGCCATCGCGCACGATCACCACATCGACAGCCTTGCCGACCGGGCTTTCGGCGACGACACGCGGCAGATCACGCATCTCGACGACATCGCGGCCATCGAACTTCAGGATCACGTCGCCCGTCTTGATCGCACCACCATCGACCGGGCCGCCCTTGATGATCCCGGCGACGAGTGCACCCTTTGGCGTGTCCATCTTCAGGCTTTCGGCGATATCGCCTGTCACCGGCTGAATGCGCACACCAAGCCACCCGCGATGGGTCTCGCCAAACTCCCTGAGTTGGGAAATGACGTTGCTGGCAAGTTCCGTCGGAACCGAGAAGCCGATGCCGATCGAGCCGCCGGTGGGCGAAATGATCGCTGTATTGATGCCGATGACCTCACCCTTCATGTTGAAGAGCGGACCGCCGGAATTCCCCTTGTTGATCGCCGCATCTGTCTGGATGAAATTGTCGTAAGGGCCGGCATTGATGTTGCGGCCGCGCGCCGAAATGATGCCGACCGTCACTGTACCGCCAAGACCGAACGGATTACCGATCGCCATCACCCAGTCGCCAATCCGCATTTGCCGGGAATCACCGATCGGCACGGCCGTCAGAGGCTTCTTCGGCTCGACCTTCAAGACAGCAAGGTCGGTCTTGGTATCGGTTCCGATCAGCTTGGCCTTGAGTTTGGAGCCATTGGCGAAATTGATTTCGATATCGTCGGCGCCCTCGATCACGTGATTGTTGGTGACGATGATGCCCGATGGGTCGATGACGAAGCCGGAACCAAGAGAATCGACGGTGCGCTGCCGGCCACCGCCCTCGCCGCTCTGCCCCTTGAAGAACTCGTCGAAGAAATCCTGGAATGGAGACCCTTCCGGCACCTGCGGCATCGGCGCCTCGTCATCGTTCTTCACCTTCTGCGAAGTCGAGATATTGACGACCGCATCAAGCAGGCCCGCTGCAAGATCGGCAACGGATTCCGGGCCCTGCTGCGTCGCTGCCGGCGCCTTGGTCTGAGCATGCGCCACGGACAGGACCGGTACGGAATTCATCAGCAGAGCAGCGCTTGCAGCGAGCGTCACGGACCGGAAGAAGGAAGCGCGGATGGACAAGCCCATGGGGTCCTCTCGATTTGGGAAGGCGAGCCGCTGCAAAACGGCCGTCAAAAAATGTTCGTCATGCGGACGGTCACCGCTGCGAGGTTGGCTTTTCGTCAACCTCTATGCCGTGCAAGTTGGCGCAGAATCTGTTCGAAGATAAGGCGGATTTGGGACGCGTCCAGTCATCTTTTCGTTAGCGTTTCAATGCTAAGCCCCAAGCCGTCAATTCATCAGTTCGTGACCATGTGCCTTCAACGCTGCGACAGCCTTGTCGAGATCGGAACCGATGATGAAAATGTAATCGGTGCTGAAGGTGGAATTGGCGAAGATGCCAACGCCGGCTTCTGAAAGCGGGTTCAGCACGGAAGCAAGAATGCCCGGGACATCGAAGGTGAAGTGTTGTTCGATGCGGAAGCAGCGCCAGCCGCCGGATGACTGAACATTGGAAGGAATGCGCGCTGCCCGGCAAACAAGCGTCATCTCCTCACGTGAACTTGAGACGGCCCAGAAACCGGCTCCCGGCAGCCAATCCGGCAGCGGCGTTCCGATGTTAAGCCTTGTGATCGCATACTCTGCGTCCACCAATCGAATGAGCAATTTCTGTGTCATGTCTTATCCTCGCACCATCCAGACAAGTGCGACGCCGATAACGACGGATACGAGCCCGAACAGCCGCAACTGTTGCTCTGGTATATGGGGCAAACGCTTTGCCATTTCCACCAAAACCAAAGGGGCCAGTGCGTACACTAGCCCCTCGATGATCAGGAAAAAAGCAATTCCCGTCAGAAAGTCACTCATTTCGCAGATCAGTTTCCTGCAGCGGGCTGAGTGGCAGATGGAGCGGATGCACCATCTGAACTATTGAAATAACGGAAGAATTCCGAGTCCGGGGACAGAACCAGCGTCGTATCAGGGCTGCCAATTGCCTGATCGTAAGCCGTCATCGACCGATAGAACTCGAAGAACTTCGGATCACGGGCGAAGGCATCGGCAAACACCGAGGTCCGTTCGGCTTCGCCTTCACCGCGCAGGATTTCCGAATCACGCTGCGCTTCGGCAACGAACTCGACAACCTGACGGTCAGCAACGGCGCGACGGGTCTGGCCCTTTTCGTTACCACGGGCGCGGATCAGTTCGGCTTCCGCCAGACGTTCCGCCTTCATCCGCTCGAAGGTCTGCTGCGAGACTTCCTGCGTCAGATCCGTGCGCTGGATGCGAACATCCTCGATATTGAGGCCGAGCGATTCGGCATCACTCTTCAGATCGGCCCGAACTTCACGCATCATCGATGCACGCTCTTCGGAAAGTGCCGATTCAAAGCCACGCAGACCGTAGACCCGGCGCAACGAAGCGTCGAGACGGGTGCGAAGGCGCGATTCGGCCGATGCACGATCACCGGACACGGTTTCGCGGAAGCGGCGGGCATCGGCGATCTTGTAGATCACGAAGGCATCGACTTCATAGAACTTGCCGCCGGAGACCTGAACGCGGATGTTGTCGAGGTCGAAGCGCAGGGCCTGCTTTTCGACATACTGAACGCGGTCGGCATCCATGAAGGCGAACGGCAGCTTGAAGTAAAGACCGGGTTCGGTCTTGACGTCCTTGATCTGACCGAAACGCACGACGATTGCCTGCTGACGCTGGTTGACGATGAACACGGACGAATAGACGGCCATCAGCACGAGTGCCAAGCCAATGAGGATATAAGGAAGACGATTGGTCATTACTGAGCCCCTCCCGACTGCGCGGGCTTGACGATTTCATTGAGCGGCAGATAGGGCAACACGCCCTGGCCGTTCTTCTCGTCGAGAATGACCTTCTTGGACTTGCCGAGAACGCTCTGCATTGTTTCGAGATAGAGCCGCTTGCGCGTTACATCGGGAGCCTTGGCATAGGCGTCGTAGACCGAGATGAAGCGCTGCGCCTCACCCTGTGCTTCCTTGACGACACGGTCCTTGTAGGCTGCCGCTTCTTCACGCAACTGGGCTGCCTGACCGCGGGCCTTACCGAGCACCTGGTTAGCATACTGGTTGGCTTCTTCGACGAACCGGTCTTCGTCCTGTTCGGCGCGCTGCACTTCGTCGAACGCATCGGCCACTTCGCGCGGCGGTGCTGCGTCTTCGATGGCGACCGTGTTGACGGAAACGCCAGCGCCGTAGGTGTCCATCGTCGCCTGGATCGTCGTCTTGACGTCGGCTGCGATTGCCTGACGGTTATCGCGGAAAATGTCCTGTGCCGGACGGCGGCCGACGACCTCGCGCATGGCGCTTTCGGCAACCTGCTGCAACGTATCGGACGGATCCTCGACGTTGAAAAGATAGGCCTTCGGATCGGTCACGGAAAACAGGACGGAGAACTGAACGTTGACGATATTCTGGTCGCCGGTCAGCATCAGGCCCGAACCTGACTGGTCGCCAGCACCTGAACGGCTGCCGATATTCTGCTGCTGCTCGGTGATCTTGACCATTTCGACCGTTTCAAGCGGCCAGAAATGATAGTGCAGGCCCGGCATGGAAATCTCTTCCTTGGGCTTGCCGAACCGCATTTCGACGCCACGCTCGTCCGGCTGGACCGTATAGATCGAATTCATCAGCACGAAGCCGACGATCAGCAGGCCGATGATAGCGACGACACCGCCGTTAAAACCACCCGGAACCACGCCCTTCAGCTGGTCCTGTCCCCGGCGAAAAATTTCCTCGAGATCCGGAGGGCCACCATTGCCACGGCCACCGCCGCCGCCACGCGGCCGGTTCGGCCCCTGGCCCCAAGGGCCCTTGTTTCCACCGCCGCCGCTGCCGCCGCCCCAAGGACCACCGCCGCCGCCGTTCTGATTGCTCCAGGGCATTCATACCTCTTCTATAGAAAAATTCCGAGATCAATGCCCCGCGGACATGCCGCGGGCCATGACGTAAATCCGTTATAGGTATGTCCAGAACGGCTTTCAACGCAACGCATCCAACTTCACCGTAAATCCGGCAAAATAGTTAGCAATGCTCAGCTTTTCCGCCGCCAGGTGGAGAAATGCATGGCGTGGCTATCCTTCTCGCCCTGCGGCAAGGGTTCATCGACGATCTTTTCGAAAACAGAGGGGTCGATCGCGGGAAACCGGGTATCGCCCTCGACCTCGGCGGCGACCGTGGTCACATGCAGGAGATCGGCGCGATCAATCGCTTGACGGTAAATCTCCCCGCCGCCGATCACGCAGACCTCATCGATGCCAAGATCGACTGCCAGCCGGCGCGCTTCACCAAGCGCCGCCTCAAGCGATTGAACGACGACAGCCCCCGCGGCCGCGAAATGCGCGTCCCGGCTGATGACGATATTGGGGCGCCCAGGAAGCGGCCGTCCGATCGAGGCCCACGTCTTTCGCCCCATGATCACCGGCTTTCCAAGTGTCAGAGCCTTGAAACGCTTGAGGTCGCTGGGCAGATGCCACGGCAACCCACCGTCCCTGCCGATCACGCCATTGGCGGACACTGCGACAACAATGCTAACTTTCGGCTCAGTCATGAAATCCATCCGGCTTGACGTCAACGGCACGGGCGCGCGCAAGCGCCGGCCGTCCTACCATCGACTGAATATATTGATCGACCACCGCACTGTCCGGCAGTAACTTGCGCATCCAGGTCAGCGCGCTGACCAGCAACAGATCAACGGCGCTCGCGTTGTTGCCCAGTAGAAAAGGCTGCTTCGTCAGTGTCTCGATGACATGCAGGCACATGCCCTCGTAAACCTTCAAAAGCGGCGGATGACCGGCGGCAACACCGGAGAGAAACGCGCTGCCCGACGGCTCTATCACGCCCGCATAATAGGCAAGCCAGGACAGATAGGCACCGCGCTCCGGATGGCCGGGCGCGCGGCCGAGTTCCGACTGCGGGTAGAGTTCAGTCAGATACTGGACGACCGCCGTCGATTCGGTGATCAGCGCGCCGTTATAAAGAAGCGCCGGAACCTGTTTGTGCGGATGCGGATTGTTCTCGTCCGGCCCGCCCGAACCATCCCAGCGGCGAATGGAGACATAGCGGATCTCGTAGTCCGCCCCCAGTTCCTCAAGCAGCCAGATGATGCGCGATGAACGCGACCGGGGCGCATGGATCAACGTCAGCATGGGGTCCTCCTCGACCGTTCAACCTCAAGTCATCCTGTGCCGTGACAGTGTCATCATTGCGGTTACACCGCAACCGGTGCCTTGATATGTGAATCCGGTTCGTAGCCGACCAGCTCAAAGTCTTCAAAACGAAAGGAAAACAGGTCCTTCACATCCGGATTGATGACCATCTTCGGCAATGCCTTCGGCGTCCGCGACAGCTGTTCGCGAACCTGGTCGAAATGGTTGTGATAGATATGCGTGTCGCCGAACGTATGGACGAAATCGCCCGGCTGGAGATCGCAGACCTGCGCCACCATCAAGGTCAGAAGCGCATAGGAAGCGATATTGAAGGGTACACCGAGGAACACGTCGCCCGAGCGCTGGTAGAGCTGGCAGGACAGCTTGCCGTCGGACACATAGAACTGGAACAGGCAATGGCACGGCGGCAGCGCCATTTCTTCGATCAGCGCCGGGTTCCAGGCCGAGACGATATGGCGGCGCGAATTCGGGTTTTTCTTCAGGCCTTCGACGAGGGCAACGATCTGATCGAGATGCCGGCCGTCATGGGTTGGCCAGGAGCGCCACTGGTAACCGTAGACCGGTCCGAGATCGCCGTTCGCATCGGCCCATTCATCCCAGATGTGGACGCCGTTTTGCTTGAGATAGGCGATATTGGTATCGCCCTTCAGGAACCACAGCAGCTCATGGATAATCGACTTGAGATGCAGCTTCTTGGTCGTCAGGACTGGAAAACCGTCAGCCAGATTGAAACGCATCTGATGGCCAAAGATGGAGCGCGTGCCTGTGCCCGTGCGGTCGCCGCGGTCCGAGCCGGTCTCCATCACGTGACGCAAGAGGTCGAGATACTGTTTCATAGGGTCCGCCGCCGATTCGTTTTGCGGTAAAATAGGCGCAAGGCGGCGGCGAACCAATCGGTAAATCCCGGGTTTCCCCAGGCACGGCTCATCAAAAAGCGCGAACGATCAAAGCGTCGCGAGCTTGCCGAGGTGTTTTGCCACCAGGTAGTAGAAGGTCACACGCGACTTCGAACGATCCCCGGCCATCGTCTTGGCCACGGCATCAACAGCTGCGTCGGCGTCCGGACCGGTAACGCCAAGTTTCTTGCCGCACCATTTTTCCTTGACCCGGTCGAGTTCAGTCGGATCGGAAGCAGAAACAAGCGAGGAATCCTTGTTGCGCAATGCGATACCCAGATGCTTGACGATCTTGTTCACGGCGGCTTCGTCGGCGGCGCTGTCGTATTTTTTCACATCTGCGAGATAATCCGTCATGGTGTCTCCTCACACGGTTTGGCTTCAGGCCGCGTCCTTTTCTTGATTAAAGGGACGCTACACGAGTTTTTTCACGCTTGGCGAGCATGTCAAGGATCATCTGGCCCCGATGCGTGCAAAGGCCGATTGTATTTTCGAAAAGGCCCTTTTCTTGGCGCAGTTTAAGACCTATATGACAGTTGCCGTCTTCGGGCGGCTATGGCGATAAACAGGCGATGAAATAAACCTATTGGACCCGGGGGCGGTACCCGGCGCCTCCACCAAAAACCGGTCGAAACGGCTTCAGTGCCACAGACGACAGACCGGCTTTTGATGGGGGCGAAATAGGATCGACAAGGGTGTAAAGATCGACTTTTTGCTCGGCATTGTACCACCGTTATCGGGCTAAAATTGTAGTTGCAAACGACAACTATGCGGAAGCTCGTCTCGCTGCTTAATCGCAGTGTGACACTTCAAATCAAGCCCTTCCGGTTCGCACCGTAAGGCGGGGTTCGGAGGTACCTGGCAACAGAAACCTCCACTTCTCCCACCTTGACACCATTCCTCTCCCGCTCGACGCCGCCTTCTCGGCTGCCTTGAAATGATCTATAAATGATGCAAATGACTCGTATATCAGGACTTTCCTGCGTACAGAGCAAATGGCATAAGTGTGACAGAGTTGAGTTACAAGAAAGACGGGGATCTTATGGGCCAAGACCATATCCGCTACGACATTCTGGCGCAGGATGCGCTTCGCAGCGTCATTCGCAAGGTCCTGATCGAAGTCGCAGCCACCGGTGCCCTTCCCGGCGACCATCATTTCTTCATCACCTTCCTCACCGGCGCGCCCGGCGTGCGCATTTCCCAGCATCTGAAGGCCAAGTATGCCGAGCAGATGACAATCGTCGTGCAGCATCAGTTCTGGGACCTGAAGGTCACCGAAACGCTGTTCGAAATCGGCCTGTCGTTCTCGGACACGCCGGAAAAGCTGGTGATCCCGTTCAACGCGATCCGCGGCTTCTACGATCCGTCCGTCAACTTCGAGCTTGAATTCGATGTCGCGGCCTTCGACGAAGAAGAGACCGCTGAAATCACCGCCTACCCTGTCGCAGCCGCAGAAAAATCCGGCGAGCAGGATACCGAAGCCAATGCTGGAGACGCTGGCAAGACCGGCGATGACGGCAAGAAGGAAGGCGGATCGGTGGTTTCACTGGATTCCTTCCGCAAGAAGAACTGAAAACCCAACTTCGGACAGGCTCATCATGACCGGCGACGTCGTTAATCTCCGTCAGTTCCGCAAGCAAAAGGCGCGGACGGAGAAGGACAAGTCGGCGGATCAGAACCGGATTTCCTTTGGGCGGACGAAAGCCGAAAAGCAACTGACCAAGGCGCTCAACGACAAGGCCAATAAAGCGCTCGACCAGGGAAAGCGCGAGACACCGGCGGAACCGGACAACGGGAAGTAACCGCCTCGCCCGCACGAAAACCCACAATCCGTTTGAAAATCAACAGATAAGCCCATTTTCCGGAATCACTTTCAGACGGATGTGATTCAACTTCTGAGGCGCATTGTGATCCGCAAGCATTCGGCGACACTGCATGGCCACCGCACCAGCTTCTCGCTGGAGGAACCATTCTGGCAGGAACTGAAGACGATCGCCGAAGACCGCCAAATCCCGCTTGCGCAGTTGATTGCCGAGATCGATGATGGACGCGCAGCCGAGAGCAATCTTTCCTCGGCGCTCAGGGTTTATGTCCTGACCTGGATCAAAGCCAGCAGGCGGTGAGCCAGGCATCGGCGCCGCCTCGCCTGTCAGTGCCATTGCAAATTTACTGTGGCCGCACACCCGGCAATACTTCGAAATTAAGCCCTTGCTGCGGTGTCTGGATGACCGGAGGCTGTTCGGCGGGCGTCGTGCCATCCTGCGGCGCGCTGAGTTCCTCGCCCCGGATCACGCCGCCTGTCGGATCGAACGGCGGCAGGTTCTGGCTTTTCTGTTCTTCGGCTTTTCGCGCAGCCTCCTCGGCCGCCTTCTTGTCAGCTTCCGCTTTTTGCCGCGCGGCCTCCTTCGCGGCCAACGCGCGCCGGCGTTGCTCCTCAACCGCCCGCAGGCGTGCCGCCTCACGCTCGGCGGCATTGGCCTTGTAGAGCGCCACTTCCCGGCGCAGCCGCTGCTTTTCAAGCACGTTTGCCTGCAGCGTCTCGACACGGCGGCGCTCGCGCTCGAACGCTCTGAGCGACAGGAAGTTGGACAGGTCGGTTGCGTCGAAGGTCAGGCCAGGCGAATGCAGGAGCCCGGCATAATCAAGGCTCACCTGTGCTTCTGCGCCCGTCAACGCTTCCTCGCCCGGGCGGAAATCGACCGTGACACCGCCAGTCATCCGCTCATCGGGAAAACTGATTTCCAGATTTCCAGACAGATTGGCAGCGGCATCGCCCGCAGTCACGTTCTGAGCCCGCAACGTGCCGCCGGCGATGCTGAACGGCACCGGCACCGCACCCAGGGCCGTCTGCCCGGAAAGCACGAGCTTCTCGGCCAGTGGCTTCACCGATGCCGGCGTGATATCGCCCTCGATCCTGTCCGCGGCCGCCATAATATCGGGCAGCACTGCGCTGTTCAGGCCGTGCACGACAGTGTCGCGTAACGTCGCCGTCCCCGAACCGCTGGCAGATTCAGCCATGGCTTTCGCCGTCTTGCCGGATGCCTCGAGCGCAAGCGTCAGGTCAAACTTCCCCTCGGCAACGGCTGCGCCGCCGGTTTTCCAGACAGCAGCCGCGAGGTCGCCATCTTTGAGGTTGAGCCGCGTCTGGAAGAAGCCGGAGCCATCGCCATTTCCGAGCAGCAGACGGCCTTCGATCTTTCCGCCCAGCCAGTTGCCGGCAATCGTGTCGATCGAAATCTGGTCGCCCTTCCAGGCAAGCTTGCCCGACATGTCGGAGACAGCCCCATAGACGCCAGGCCAGAAGCGCTTGGCGGAGATATCGACTGCGACATCAAACCCGCTCCAGGCCGGCTGGACCACAGGCAGTTCAGACAAATCCCCGCTGGCGCCATCCTGCACGGCGCCAAGGATACCTTCGCCGACCCAGGCCATATCCAGCGTGTCGAGTGCAATCTGTCCCGTCGCCTTGCCCGGCGTTTTCCGGTCGACAGCAAACGTGCCGGAAAATGCGTTGCCATCCGCCTTGCCCTCGATTGCCGAAAAGGTCACCGCATCGGCCGTCGTGGCGACATCTGCCTTCAGTGCCAGCGGCAAGCCGGTTCCCATTTGTGGCAGGCCAATTCCCTGCAGCAGCAGGAATGGCTCGAAATCCTGGCTTTCCAGCGAGATCTTCGATTGACCCGACAGGAAATTGTCGCGCGAAAGATCAATATCGCCGTTCGCCGAAAGTGCCGTGCGCGCCGTCGTGAAGGTCAGACCGGCATTGGCTTTCTGGCCGTCAGTGCCCTGCAGCTTTACCGACAGAATGGCATTCTCATCGGCATCGAACGGCAGCGGATCAAAACCCGCCTGCCCGAGAAGAACCGGCGCCGACGGATTTTCCATCGTCGCCTCCAAGAGGATGCCCTGCCCGGCAAGCGCCTGAGCGATATCGGGCGCCTGGTAATTGGCGGCGATCTTGGTGCCGTTGGCTGAGCCGACAATACCGAACGTCACCGGTGCCTTGCCGTCCTGGCTGCCCGCCGACAGCGTCAGGTCCAGTGCCGCATTGCTGTAATAGGGACCGCTCTTCACCAGCCGTTCCAATGCCGGGTGCGCTTCGGCATGCCGCTCGATCATCTTCAGAAACGGTGTAAGGTCCGGCGATGCCAGCTTCATCTTGGCCGAAATCACCGGCGCGGTCATCTCGCCGCTCATCCGTCCGGACAGGGCAAGCTGCGTGCCGGCGATATTGCCGATCGATACGCGTTCGGCCTGCAGCTGGCCATTCTTCAGCGTCGCCACCAGCTGCACGTCGCTGGCATCCTCGCCGAACGCCGAGAACTTCTCCGCCGAAAGGTCTGCCGCGATCGTGTGCGACAGAAGGGTCGCGGTGGACGCGTCTCCTGCCACGAGGCCAGCCAGCGCCTGCAGTGCTTCCAGATCGATACTGTTGCCTGCGAGTTGCAATGACAGGTTTGGCGGCACGCCCTCCAGCGCCTGCCGCTCGATACGGCCGCGCAGCACGGCGGGACCGGCTGCAACTTCCAGCCGTTCGAACTGCTGCAATATGTCGGTCAGGTTCACCGTCGCCGAAAAACCGGCAGTCTTCAGTTTGCGGATGGCTGGATCGACAGAGCCTGCAAGCCAGGATGCAAGGCCGGAGGGTTGATTGGACGCGACAAGCATCTCACCGCGAAAGGCACGCACCCCTGTCAGCTGCAGCCGTCCCTTTGCCTCAAATTGCGTGCGGCCGGGCAGTTGACCAACGGCATTGTCCACCATCCAGCCTGCCCCGTCAGGCCGCAGGTCAAGGCGCACATCGCGTACGGTCGTATCGCCGACAACGATTGCCGGCAGCTTCAAACTCGCCCTTCCCGGCACCTGCGGGATCGGAATATCGGCTGCGATCGCCATGATCGCCGCAAGCCGCTGGCGCACCGAAATTGCCGGGTCCCGGCCAGTCTTTCCGGCGGCACCCGCATTGCCGATGCGGCTGACATCGATCTGCTGACCGTCGGCCAGAAGCAGGAATTCCTGCTCCTTGCCGGTATCGAGCGTTGCCTCGCCGGTGACCAGATAGGGATCGTCCTTGGGTCCGATTTCCAGCCGGTAGTCCGGAACACGGATGCGTTCATTGGTGAGTTCGAACCCGCCCGTCACCCGTAGCGCTGCCGATTGGTCCTGCGGCTTCTGCGCTTCCGCCGGTTTGTTTTCCGTCAGGGTGAACTTGCCCTGATAGACCGGCTTGAAATCGACGATCTTCAGGTCGCCGTCGAGTTCCACACCGAAAGGCCGCTTATCCGGCGTCAGCCGCGAGCGAAGGCCAAGCGTGCCGGTTTCATCGGCTGCGCTACTGGAAAACGCAAAACTGCCGGCTTCGCCATCAAGCGCAGCACGGCCCTCCATTTTCCACGGACCGGCCAGCGAACGGGCCGAGAGATCAGCCTCCAGCCCGGTGACATGCCGGGTACGGCCGGTCTGTTCGTCGATAAAATCGATCTGGCCACCGGTGATGGCGACGTTTTCAAGGATCACGGTCTTGGCGGGAATGGACGCCTTGCGCCCCCGCGCCCAATCGAGCGTACCATCGGGCAGCAACCTGATCTTCGCCTTGGGCTGCTCCAGCCGCATGTCGAAGATCAGCGCTTCGCCGGAAAGAAAGGGCGCAAGTTCCGCATCCATCGAGAAATGCGCGACCTGGATCAGTGGCTCGCCGGTTTCAGATTGGCCGACACGGACGTCGTTGAGCGTCACCGAGGGAAACGGAATAAGGCGGGCATCGACGCTGCCGTGAACGACAACAGGCTTACCCATGATCCGGCTTGCCTCGCGTTCAAAATCCTTGCGGAAGTCGGTCCAGTCCACGAACAGAGGCGCAATCAGCGCGGCAAACAGCGCCACGACCAGAAGACCACCGACAAAGACCAGAATTCGCGAAAGCACCAGTTGAAAATCCTATCCCATTCGACCGAGGAAGCTAGCGCCGTTCTTGGCACCTACCACTCCTTAACACCCACCCGCCGTTTTCACATGGCAAAAATCTTGCCGGGATTGAAGATATTGCCGGGATCGAGCGCGCGCTTCACCTGCCGCATCAAATCCAGCGCATCTCCAAGTTCGGCTTCGAGAAACGGCATCTTGCCCTGGCCAATGCCGTGTTCACCTGTGCAGGTGCCATCCATGGCCAGAGCCCGCGCATTCAGGCGCGCGACAAAAGCCTCCGCCTTGGCAATATCGGCATCATCCTTGTCATCAAACAGCAGCCCGACATGGAAATTACCATCGCCCGCATGGCCGACGATCGGGGCGATGAGGCCATGCGCGGCAATGTCTTCGTGGGTCGCCTCGACACAATCGGCAAGCCGGGAAATCGGCACACAGACATCGGTGGACAGGATAGCCAGCCCCGGCGCCAGGCTCTTCTGTGCCCAATAGGCGTTGTGCCGCGCTTTCCACAGCGCATTGCGCTCCTCGGTATTGGCGGTCCACTGGAATTCGGAACTGCCGAATTCAGCGGCAATCTCGGCAAACTGCTTCGATTGCAGTGCGACACTTTCCGCGTTTCCATGAAATTCGACAAACAATGTCGGCGCTTCGGGAAAGGACAGCCCCGAATAGGCATTGCTGGCTTTCATCTGCAAGGCGTCGAGCAGTTCGATGCGCGCTACCGGAATACCCGACTGGATCGTCAGGATCACCGTGTTGCAGGCGTCACCAACCGACGGAAACGAACACACCCCACCGGCGATCAGTTCGGGAATACCCTGCAGTTTCAGCGTGACCGAGGTCAGGATGCCAAGTGTGCCCTCAGAGCCGACGAACAGGCGGGTGAGATCGTAACCTGCCGACGACTTCTTGGCGCGGTGTGCGGTGCGGATTTCCTTGGCGCCGGCCGTGACCGCAGTCACTGCCAGCACATTGTCCTTCATCGTGCCGTACCGCACCGCATTGGTGCCCGAAGCGCGCGTCGATGCCATGCCACCGATCGAGGCGTTGGCACCGGGGTCGATCGGAAAAAACAGGCCGGTATCGCGCAGATAGACGTTCAACGCCTCCCGTGTGATACCCGGCTGGACGGTACAATCGAAGTCGCTGGCATTGACCTCCAGCACCTTGTCCATGCGGCTCATATCGACGCTGATGCCGCCATGTGGCGCGTTGATATGGCCCTCCAGCGACGAACCGGTACCGAAGGCGATCAACGGAACGCCATGCTCAACGGCAATGGCGACAATCGCTTCGACCTCTTCCGAACTCTCCGGAAAAACGACGGCGTCAGGCAACTGCGCTGGAATATAGGTGGTTGTATGGGCATGCTGGGCACGAATGGCTTGCCCAGTCTGGAATCGATCACCGAACCGCGCAGCCATCAGCGGCAATGCTG
Source organism: Rhizobium sp. LjRoot98 (assembly GCF_964252935.1). NCBI lineage: Bacteria > Pseudomonadati > Pseudomonadota > Alphaproteobacteria > Hyphomicrobiales > Rhizobiaceae > Rhizobium > Rhizobium sp. LjRoot98. The sequence continues at coordinate 239,924 of NZ_CAXUPW020000002.1, read as the reverse complement.
CATGAATACCGGTTTCGTTGCGGCTGCCCGCCCTGATCGCTTTCAGCGCCATATCTCTTCCCCGAACGACCGCTCAGCATCGTGGAAATTCTTAGATTTCAACGCTCTACTGTGCAAATCGGAATCACTTTGTCCAGAACCTCATCCGCTACGTAGCGGGTTTAGCAAAGAATTGCGACAAAGTGAGACAGTCCGGACACAGGGGAAAAATAGCCTAGCCGTCCTTGGGCGCAAGATGGGGAAGTTGGCGGTGACCGTGCTGGCCACCGCCGAACACCTATTCCGCAGCTTCCGCCAGTTGCAACGTCTCGGCATGCTGCATCTCGCTCTGCAGTCGCCGCTCTTCATCGACATGCGGCTTGGTAAACCGGGCGATGACCAGGTAGGCGACCGGTGTCAGATAGAGCGTCACGACGGTTGCAAGCCCGAGACCACCGACCAGAACCCAGCCCAGCGCCACGCGGGCCTCGGCACCGGCTCCGCTTGCCAGCACCAGCGGCACGGCACCGACGATAGTGGCGATCATTGTCATCATCACCGGGCGCAGCCGGATATTGGCCGCGTTCTCGATTGCGGAGCGCAGATCCTCGCCCCGGTCGCGCAACTGATTGGCAAATTCGACGATCAGGATGCCATTCTTCGCCATGATACCGACCAGCAGCACAAGCCCGATCTGGCTGTAGATATTGAGCGTATTGCCGGTCAGCAACATGGCGAATACGGCGCAGGCGAGCCCGAGCGGCACGGTCGACATGATGATCAGACCGCTGATCAGGCTTTCGAACTGCGCGGCCAGCACCAGGAAGATGATGACAAGCGCAAACCCGAAGGTCACAAACATGCCGTTGGCATTTTCGTCCAGGGTCGCGGCTTCGGCGAGCGGTACAACGCGCGATCCCGGCGGCAGCAACGGCTCAGCCATCTGTTCGACCATCGTCAACGCATCGCCGAGCGCAATGCCGGAGGTGAGCCCGGCCGACAGCGACACGGAACGAAGCTGCTGTTCGCGCGACAATTGCGGCGCAACGGCTTTTTCCTCGACGGTAGCAATGGTCGACATCGGCACGATCTTGCCGTCACCGGTCTTCAGGAAGATGTTTTGCAGGTCGGTCGGGTCATTGACCGGATTGGTCGTCGACAACAGCTTGACCGGGTAGGCTTCGCCATCGACATAGACGTCGAGCACGCTATTGCCATCGAGCATGGCCTGCAGCGCCGCCGACAGGCCGACAATATCGATACCGAGATCGGATGCCCTTTCGCGGTCGATCGTTACCGACAGCTGCGCCTGGTTGGCCTCGTAGTTCAGCCGGACGTTTTCGAAGCGGCCGCTGTCTTCCATCTGCCGCACCAGCTTGGACGCCGCGTCACCCAGCTTCGCGTAATCGTTACCAACCAACGCCACCTGCAGGCCATTGCCTGCACCGCGAATACCAAGGCTGTTCGGCTGAATCGGGAAGGCGCGGATCGACGGAATATTTGCGGTTATCTTGGTAATATCGGCGGAAATCTGCTGTTGCGTGCGGTCGCGGTCGCCCCAGGGCGCCAGCGTCAGCACCATGAAGCCGGTATTGACCGAGCCACCTTGGCCGGACACGGAGAAGACATTGGCAATCTCGCCATTATCGACCAACGGCTTTAGGCCATCTTCGACCCGGCGCATCTGGGCCTGGGTATACTCCAGCGATACGCCCTGTGGCGCCTGGATCCGCACCATGATGCGCGACCGGTCCTCGGTCGGCGTCAGCTCGGATTTCAACAGCGTAAAGGCGCCACCACCGGCCGCCGTCACCATGATCGCGACCATGAAGACGATCAGCGGCGAATTGAGACAGGCGCGAAGCGTGCGCTTGTAGAAGGCTGCCGCGAGCGCACCGATCCGGCCCATGAAACCGGTATGGCCACGGTTCTCGGCATGCGGTTTCAGCATACGCGATGCCAGCATCGGGCAGAGCGTCAGCGACACGAAGGCTGATAGGAGGATGGCAAAAGCCAGCACGAAGCCAAATTCGCGGAACAACCCGCCGGTCTGTCCCGGCAGGAATGACAGTGGCACGAACACGGCCGCAAGCGTCGCCGTGGTGGCGATAACGGCAAAGAACACTTCGAGCGTTCCAAGCACGGCGGCAGCCCGCGGCCCCATGCCCTCGCCCCGCCGCCGCACGATGTTTTCCAGGACCACGATCGCATCGTCCACCACCAGTCCCGTTGCCAGAACGATGGCGAGAAGCGTGAGGATATTGATCGAGAAGCCGGCCAGGTAGATCGCCGCACAGGTGCCGATCAGTGCGATCGGCATGGTCAGCGTCGGGATGAGCGTCGCCCGCCAGTCGAGCAGGAACATGTAGATGACCAGCGTCACGATGATCACCGATGCAACCAGTGCGATTTCGACTTCGTGGATCGCCCCTTCGATGAACACCGCATCATCGCTGGTGACCTTGAGCTGCGTGCCTGCCGGCAGGATTTCGGCAATGGTCGTCACGGTCCGCTTCACGCCCTCGGAAATATCGAGCGTATTCGACTGCGCTTGCCGGATGATACCAAGGCCGATGCCCTGACGACCGTCCGAGCGCAATGACGACGTGCCTATGTCCGGGCCGAGCGTCACCGTGGCGATATCGCCGAGACGGACATTGTCGCCGAGGATGAGGTTTTCGAACTGTTCCGGCGTTTGCAGGTCGGCGGTGGCGCGCACCGAAATGTCTTGATTGGCGCTGGTCAAAGACCCCGCCGGCACGTCAAGCGACGCGCTGGCAAGGCCTGAGCGCAAATTGGCAACCGTCAGGCCACGGCTGGCAAGCTTCGACTGATTGATGTCGATGCGGAAAATCTTTTCCTGATCGCCGTTGATCTGCACATCGGCGACTCCCTCGACGGCGGCAAGCCGGTCGGTAATCTCGTTTTCGGCCAGAAGCGTCAGATCTTCCATCGACAGCGTGTCAGACGTCAGCGCCAGGCGCATGATCGGTTGACTGTCGGCATCGGCCTTGACGATGCGCGGCTCGTCGGCATCCTCCGGCAACTGGTTGCTGACCCGGCCAAGTGCATCGCGGATATCGTTGGAAGCCTGGCCGATATCCGTCGTGTCGGAAAACTGCAACGTCACGCGGCTTTGCGCATATTGCGACGTCGAGGAAATATCCTTGATGCCCTGCACGCGCGAAACCGCGCCTTCGATCACCGACGTCAGCTCGCGGTCCACCGTTTCCGGTGAGGCACCGTCGAAGTGGGTACTGACCGAGACCACCGGCTGGTCCACCTGTGGCAATTCGCGGATTTCAATACCGTTCAACGCGGCAAGACCCGCGACGATGATCAAGGTATTAACGACAAGCGCAAAAATCGGCCGACGAATAAAAAGTGCCGTGAAGCCAGCTGTACTACCCGCACCCTTATGCTGCGAACCGCCACTCATTTCGCAGTCTCCGCCTCGGAGATCTTCTGTTCCTGATCACTCTGCTGTGGTTTCTGCTTTTGTTGGCGCGGCTCTCCGGCAAGGCGAACGGTGCCGCCATCACGCAACCGCTGCACGCCCTCGACCACAACATCATCGCCCTTGGTCAGTTTTGCATCGACCAAAACCTTGTCGGAATTGCGCTGGATGATCTTGACCGGAACACGGTGCGATTTCTCATCTTCGACACGCCAGACGAAGGATCCGTCGGCGCTCCACTGGATCGCCAGCGGATTGACCGTCGGATAGTGATCGCCGGGAAACCGAACCGACACCGAAAATGACATGCCGGCCCGCAGCGTATCATCGGGATTGTCGATCCGCGCCCGGACCCGCAGCGTCCGGCTCGCCTGATCGACACGGTTGTCGATCGCGTCGATGACGCCCGAAAGCTCCGAGGTCGGCAGCGCGATGGCAGTAGCCGAAATATCCTGGCCAACCGAGACCTTGGTCGAAAACCGCTCCGGCACCCAGAAATCGACGAGAATCTGCGAACGGTCATCAACCACGGCGATCGGCGTCGAGGTGGTGACATAGTCCCCGGGATGGGCAGTGATGATACCGACGATACCGCCGGAAGGTGCAACGATGTCGCGGCGCTTCAGGTCGAGTTCCGCCGTCTGCAGCGCAAGCTCAGCCGCCTGCATGGCAAATTCGGCTTCACGCAGGATGGCAACCGAGACGGCATTGCCAAGCTTGCGGTTGCGCTCGACCTTTTCACGGGCGCTATCAAGGGCGACCTTGGCTTGCGCGGCAGCGATCTTCTGCTCGTCGCTGTCAAGCTTGGCGATGACCTGCCCCTTTTCGATGCGGTCGCCGGATTTCACCAGAATTTCCGTCAGATTACCGGTCGCAAGCGGTGTGACGCTGACCGACAGGATGGCCTCGCCGGTGCCGATGGCATTCAGCCGATCGTTGACAACAGCCGTATCGGCTGGCTGGGTGACGACAAGCGGCGCACCACCGCCCTGACCGCGCCCCTGGCTCCGGCCAGCCTGCCCTTGTGCTTCACCCTGCTTGGCACCGTCCGCCGGTTTCGCGACATAAGCCAGCAATTGCTCGGGCACGCCCACCTTGGCCAGCATTGCAGTGGCACCCGGCACGAAGCGAACCCAGACGCCAAGGCCGACGGCAAGAATGACCAGGCAGATCAAAAGCTGCTTCCAAAGCCGCATGCAAAACTCCAATTGATTAAGCGGGTTTCGGCCACACTGGCGCGCGAACCCCGTTCCTGCGGCAACTATCCCTTTTTGCTGCATTGCAGGCAATGCTAGAATGCCTTCATTACGCAATTGTAACAAAAGCCCTTTTCGGTCCCTCGCGCCCTTCCCGGCGCTCGACAGCACGTCCTCGCGGCTCTAACCTTGGCTGATCGGAGGGCCTCATGAGCACCATCGCAAAACACCACGATTCGGAATCCAATCCTCGCGTCAAAGCCGTCTTCGACGACATCCGCGCGACCCGCAAATCCGATTTCATCAACAATATGTGGCACTATCTCGCCTTCGATGCCGATCTGCTCGAAACCACCTGGGCCGAGGTCAAAGCCGTGATGGCAACGCCGTCGGCGCTCGATCCGCTCGTGAAAGAGATGCTCTACATCGCCGTCTCCGTCACCAATGGCTGCGGCTACTGTGCACATTCGCATACGGCAGCCGCCAAAGCCAAGGGCATGACGGCCGAACAGCACGCCGATCTGCTGCGTGTCATCGCCCTGGCCGCCAAGACCAACCAGCTCGCGACCGCTCTGCAGCTCCCCGTCGATCCAACCTTCGATGCCGATCATCGACCCTGATCGCGGCCAAAAAGCGGTTGTCTCCACAGGCAAGCTGGACATTCTGGAATAAAAGCAGAACGGAATTCTGGCCTTTCGGCTCCGAATCACTACATTGAGCCGCATGAGCAATGGTTTTGACGATATTCCCTTCTTTGATGAGGAACCGGCGCCGCGTCCACAGCGTGGCCTGAGCCCGCAACCGGCCCCGCCTGCCCCTGCTAGCGGCATCGCTGCGCGTGCCATGGCCGCCCGGGACCAGCACCGTGCGCCCGATTATCTTTCCGGCCTCAACCCGGAACAGCGCGAAGCCGTGGAAACGCTGGACGGCCCGGTTCTGGTGCTGGCTGGTGCGGGCACCGGCAAGACCCGCGTGCTCACCACCCGCATCGCCCATATCCTCGCCTCCGGCCGCGCTTTCCCCTCTCAGATCCTCGCCGTGACCTTCACCAACAAGGCCGCCCGCGAGATGAAGGAGCGTGTCGGCGTTCTCGTCGGTGGCGCCGTCGAAGGCATGCCGTGGATGGGCACATTCCACTCAATCGGCGTCAAGCTCCTGCGCCGCCATGCCGAACTGGTCGGCCTGAAATCCTCCTTCACCATCCTCGATACCGATGATGTCGTGCGGCTGGTCAAGCAGTTGATCCAGGCCGATGGCATTGATGACAAGCGCTGGCCTGCCAAACAGTTCGCCCAGATGATCGATGGCTGGAAGAACAAGGGCCTTGGCCCTGCCGAAATCCCCGAAGGCGACGCCCGCTCGTTTGCCAATGGCAAGGGCCGCGAACTCTATGCGGCCTATCAGGCCCGGCTGATGACGCTGAACGCCTGCGACTTCGGCGATCTTTTGCTGCATCCGATCCGCATGTTCCGCACCAATCCGGATATCCTGCGCGAATACCACGACAAATTCCGCTATATCCTCGTCGACGAATACCAGGATACCAACACCGCTCAGTATATGTGGCTGAGACTGCTCGCCCAACGGCCGAAGGGCGTGCCGCAGAACGTCTGCTGCGTTGGTGACGACGACCAGTCGATCTATGGCTGGCGCGGTGCCGAGGTCGACAACATCCTGCGTTTCGAGAAGGATTTTCCGGGCGCCAAGGTGATCAAGCTCGAGCGCAATTATCGCTCCACCGAACATATTCTCGGTGCCGCCGGCCATTTGATCGCCCACAATGAAGGCCGCCTCGGCAAGACGCTGTTCACTGACCGCGTCGATCCCAACGACGACAAGGTGCAGGTCCACGCCGCCTGGGATTCCGAAGAGGAAGCCCGCGCCGTCGGCGAGGAGATCGAACAACTCCAGCGCACCAAGCATCCGCTCAACAACATGGCGATCTTGGTGCGCGCCTCTTTCCAGATGCGCGAGTTCGAAGACCGGTTCGTCACGCTCGGCCTGAATTACCGCGTCATCGGCGGCCCGCGCTTCTATGAACGCCTCGAAATCCGCGATGCGCTCGCTTACTTCCGTCTCGTCTGCCAACCGGCCGACGATCTTGCCTTCGAGCGTATCGTCAACACGCCCAAGCGCGGCCTTGGCGACACGACGGTGCGCGCCCTGCACGATTATGCCCGCAAGCGCGATATCCCGATGCTGGCGGCCGCGGCTGATATCATCGAAACCGATGAAATGAAGCCCAAGCCCCGAAAGTCGCTGTTCGACGTCGTCTCGATGTTCCAGCGCTGGCAGGGGTTGCTTGAAAACACACCGCATACCGAGCTCGCCGAAACCATTCTCGAAGAGTCCGGCTATACGGATATGTGGAAGAACGACAAATCCGCCGAAGCGCCGGGCCGACTGGAAAACCTGAAGGAACTCGTCCGCTCGATGGAAGCGTTCGAGAGCATGCGCGGCTTCCTCGAGCACATCGCGCTGGTGATGGATGTCGAGCAGAATGCCGAACTCGACGCGGTCTCGATCATGACGCTGCATTCAGCCAAGGGACTGGAATTCGAGACTGTCTTCCTGCCCGGCTGGGAGGAAGGCCTGTTTCCACACCAGCGTGCGCTCGACGAAGGTGGCCGTTCCGGTCTCGAGGAAGAACGCCGCCTTGCCTATGTCGGCCTGACCCGGGCAAAACGCCGCTGCCATATCTGGTTCGTCTCCAACCGCCGCATCCATGGCCTGTGGCAATCGACGCTGCCCTCACGCTTCCTCGACGAACTGCCGACGGCCCATGTCGAAGTCTCTGAAGCCGAACAGTCCTACGGCGGCTACAATCGCGGCGGCTACGGCCAGTCGCGCTTCGACAAGCAGGAGCCGTTCGCCAACACCTATTCCACCCCCGGCTGGAAACGCGCCCAGGCCAACAAGACCGACGCCACCCGCGACAACTGGGGCAACCGCTCCGGCGTGTCCATCGAGCGTATCGGTTACGGCGAAAGTGGCCCCAAAGCCCGTACCATCGACGGCGAACTGATCGCCAAGTCGAAGGTCGATGAACCCTCGAAATTCTCCGTCGGCGACCGGGTGTTTCACATCAAATTCGGCAATGGGAATATTGCGGCGATCGAAGGCAACAAGCTGACGATTGACTTTGATCGGGCCGGACAGAAGCGGGTGCTCGACGGGTTTGTAGAGAAGGTGTGACCGATAGGCGTGGGGGTGGATCCTCGGGTCTAGCCCGAGGATGACTGCTTTGGGGATGCGGTAGCTTGAACGGCACCCGGACCGACCAGTCCACTATCCGCTGGCTCAACCAAGTTCATCAACTCCGCGGCTACACTGAGTATCTTCGCAGACTACACCAAGTCCGTCATCCTCGGGCTAGCCCCGAGGATCCACGCCCAAACCTACCAAAGCTCGTGATACAAATCCCGCCAGTCCGGATTCATCGCCTCGATCAATTCTATCTTCCGCTGCCGGTACCAGCGCTTGAGCGATTTCTCGCGCTGGATCGCAGTGCCGATGGATAAATGTTCTTCGTACCAGACGAGTTGATTGCAGCCATATTTGGCGGTGAACCCAGGTGTCATCGCTTCTCGATGCTGGAAAATACGGCGTTCGAGATCGGAAGTCACACTGATGTAAAGCGTTCCTCGCCTGTGATTGGTGACGATGTAGACATAGCCCGCCATGGTTGCAATCATGATTCGGAATGGATCCTCGGGTCAAGCCCGAGGATCCATATCGGCAGAGCGCGGCCCGCTTCTTTCTTGAAGCAAGGCCGCTCAAAAACCTGACCGGCTGGCCTAATGCCCGTGCGCCCCTCCCGGCTGCGCCATAACCGGCACTTCGTTGCCCTTGGCATCGTAAAGCTTGCCACCTTGAAAATAGTCGCCGTCGTGCAGCTCCGAAATATCCTGGTACCGCAGGCTGCGTTCCGTTCCCGCCACGAAGACGGACTGCTGGTCCGAATTTCCCGTCCGGAAATGATTGAACAACAGGTTGAGCGAAATCGCCATGATCGCCGAGGACGAGATGCCGGAATGGAAGATCGTCTCGAACCAGCCGGGGAACTGATGGTAGAAATGCGGTGCGGCGATCGGGATCATGCCGAAACCGAGCGAGGTGGCAACGATGATCAGGTTCATGTTGTTGTTATAATCGACCTTGGAGAGCGACCGGATGCCGCTTGCCGCCACCGTGCCGAACAACACGATACCTGCGCCGCCGAGAACGGACGGCGGAATGGCGGCGATCACCCGTCCCATCACCGGCAAGAGACCGAGCGTCACCAGGATGAGACCTCCAGCCGCGACGACATAACGGCTTTTCACGCCCGTCACGGCCACCAGTCCGACATTCTGGGCAAAGGCGCTCTGTGTGAACGAACCGAACACCGGCGCGATCAGGCTCGACAGCATGTCGGCGCGCAACCCGTTGCCAAGCCGTTTTGAATCCACTTTCGTCTCGATAATTTCACCGACAGCGAGAATATCGGCTGAAGTCTCCACCAGAATGACCATCACGACGATCAACATCGAAATCACAGCAGCCAGATGAAACACCGGCAGGCCGAAGTGAAACAGCGACGGCAGGGCAACAATCGGCCCGTCTCCAACCTTGGAGAAATCAGCCATGCCGAAAAACACGGCGGCGATCGTCCCGATGATCATCGCAAGCAGGATGGACAATCTCGAAATCGAGGCACTGCCAAGCTTGCTCAGCAACAGCACGACCAACAGCGTCAGCGCCGCAAGGCCGATATTGGACATACTGCCAAAATCGGGCGCATTGCGGTTTCCGCCCATCGCCCAATTGGCCGCCACCGGCATCAGCGTCAGCCCGATCGTGGTGATGACAATGCCATTGACCAGTGGCGGAAAGAACTTCGTAATCCGCGACAGCACTGGCGTGATCAGCAAACCTACAAACGATGCGACCATGACGGCACCGAGCACCGCCGGCAGCCCGCCCGCCTCGCCGCCACCGCTGAGGATCGCGACGATGGTCGCGACACTGGCAAAGGAAACGCCCTGCACCAGCGGTAACTGGCAGCCGAAGAACGGCAGGCCGATCGTCTGGAGCAGCGTTGCAAGACCACCGGCGAACAGCGATGCGGTGATCAAAAGGCCGATTTCAGCTGGTGAAAGACCGGCGGCCTGCCCGACGATCAACGGCACGGCGACAATACCGCCATACATGGTCAACACATGCTGCAGTCCATAGACCACAGTCGCGCCAGCCCCCAGCCGTTCGTCTTCGGGCCTCACCAAGGGTGCAGTTTCAACATTTCTCTGCAGCAAAACCACTCCTCCCAGAATACGTTCGTGCTTCCATGCATTTCTCCCGAATGCACGTTGTGAAACCATAGCGGGCCAACGATTTTTGACTGTATGCGTTTTTTTTGAAAGTGTTTTTGCGTTTAGAGGTGAACGCCACGCCTGGCAGGCGTTTTGCAGGCCGCCTAACGGCGTGAAGAAAGCCTGTGACAGATAAGCTGCTTCTACGCGGAATCCTGCATGTCGCCCAGGATCAATTTTCCGGCCGATACCGTCATGTTGCGCCCGCTCGCCTTGGCATTCAGGAGCGCTGCATCTGCCCGCGTCAGCAATGTCGGCACCGTTCCGCCTGCGGGAGCGGATGCAACGCCGATGGAAACGGCCACCGATCCTAGGATTCGGCCGCGGTGCGACAAGGGCGCCGTCGCGATCCTGGTCCTTAGCTGTTCGGCAAATTCGAAGCCTGCCGCCTCAGTCATCCCCGGCAGGAGCACGGTGAATTCCTCGCCGCCAAAGCGGTAGGCACTACCGGATTCCCCCACCGTGTCGATGACGATCTGCGCCACATATTGCATGACGACATCGCCGGCATCATGCCCGAACTCGTCGTTGAAGCGCTTGAAATAATCGATATCGATCATCAGGCAGGCCAGCGGATCGGTTGCCTCCTCGCGTGCGTGGCGGTTGAGGGTCTCATCCAGCCAGCGCCGGTTGAACAGCCCCGTCAGCGCATCGCGCACGGCAAGATGGGTGAGCTTCTCGCGCAATTGAAGATTGGCAACGGCAAGGCCGATGTTTTCTGCAATCAGCTCCAGATAGAGGCGTGAGGTTTCGACGTCCGTCACCGCCCCGGAACGCTCCTCGAAATACAGAAGCCCGATCGTATCGCCCTGCGCCGTCAGCGGTACGCAAAGACCGGCGACATTGGTCTCCTCGAGATGCTGGCAGGCAATGTCGCTGTGACCGCGGTTGCTCAGATGCGGACGGCCCCGCCGCAGTCCCCAGCAGGCGCTGGACGCAAAGGATGCTGCCGATTGCTGCGGATCGAGCCAGCTTCCAACGGTCGACAGCAGTGTCCGGCTTTCGTTCAAGACATAGAGGTGACCGGCGAGATTGGGAAATATCTGCGGTGCGAACCGCGCCACCACGTCGGCCAGTTCGCTCTGCGTTTGGCAAGCTTGCAGCCGGTGCATCATCTGCAGGATCAAATCCTTGGTCTGCTGGTCGAGCCGGCTCTCCGCATCCAGCCGGTCGCGTTCCAGCCCATTGGCACGAAAAATATGGATGGCTTCGTTCATTTCGCCGATTTCATCGCGGCGCTGATCCAGCGGAACGTCCACGGCATAATCCTGCTTTGCCAGCCGTGTAACGATACCGGTCATACGCGTCAGCGGCATGGCGATGCGGCGCTTGAGGACGAAATAGAGAACACCGAGGAACAGTGCCGCCGTCAGCCCCAGCATCGTCTTGGCGACGACACCGAACCAGTCGCTTCGTAACCGCGCAGCATTCAGCGCAGCGCCGGTACGGGCCCCGGTCAGATCGCGAAACCGCCCGACACTATCGAGCAGATCCGTCTGCAGGCGTTCATGTTCAGCACCAAAGAGTGCCTCCCGTGCTGCCGCTTGATCGCCGTTGCGATAGGTGCCAATAGCGGCAGCCTCGATCTTGTCCAGTGCCTCGGCATCCAGCTCGACCTCTTGAAGCGCTGCCAGTTCTGCGGATGAGGCGCCCTGTTCCTTGATACTCTTGATCGCCGCCTCACGGCGGCGCTCCTCGCCTTCCTTCGCGTGAAACGCTTCCAGATGGCGTTCGTCACCGCGCATGACATACAGACGGGCTTCGTCGCTTCGCTCCTCGGCCCCGAGCGCCAATTCTTCCGCGAGCGTATCCAGCGCCAGATGCTCTTCGACCGCCAACCGCTCCTCGTTGGCACTGTTGGTGGACAGGATGAAAGCGCCGCCCGAAAGCACGGTCAGGACGACTGTCACGCCGTAGGCCCAATTCGTGATCGCATTGATTCGCATGAAAGCCACCCCCAGAGAGTGTAGACGGGATTAAAGCACGGTGCTCGCGGTGGCAATTCCCCAACCTTGCGCACACGGGCGCGCTGACCCGCTGTCTCATAAGGAGGCACTCCCAAAGCCAGATATGCCTGTTTTCCCCATTGTCATCGCTTGTGCTAAGTTCAACCGGTCTTAGGGGTGGATGGCATAGTCATGACACGCGCGCAGCAAATTGGCGTCATTGTCGGTCTGGTGATTGTCGCGATCCTTACGATCCTGCGGGCAAGCGACCCGCCGCTGCTGCGACAGGCCCGCGAAGTCGCATTTGATGAATATCAGCGCATCGCGCCGCGTACCTTTCAGGATATGCCGGTTCATGTATTGGAAATAGACGAAGCTTCGCTTGAGGAGTTCGGCCAGTGGCCGTGGCCACGGGATCGGATGGCTAAGCTGGTCGTCCGCCTTTCCGCCATGGGCGCTTCTGCGATCGCCTTTGACATCCTCTTTTCAGAGCCCGACCGTCTTTCGCCCCGCACCGTCATTCGCGACATCGCGGGGATCGACCCGTCGCTGCTTGCGCGACTGCCGGACAATGACGAAATTTTCGCGCAAGCGATTGCCGGGAAACCCGTCGTGCTCGGGTTTGCACTGTCGAACAAAGGAAACAGCCGCCCCGAAATGAAGGCCGGCTTTGCCTTTACCGGTGAGCCGCCGTTCAATGCACCCCCGCAAATCCTCGGTTCAACGCCGCTGCGGCCGCAACTTGAGGCCAATGCCGCAGGTCTCGGGCATATCAGCCTGACGCCCGGCGACCCGTCGTCGGTGGTGCGCACCGTACCCTTGCTGCTCAGCGACGGCGAACAACTCTATCCAAACCTTGCACTGGAAGCATTGCGCGTCGCCCAGGGCGCCTCCACCTATCTGCTCGCAGATGCGGCCGATGTGCCCGACACGATAACCAGGATCAAGATTGGCGACTTCGTCGTTCCGGTGACCGCCGCGGGAGAATTGTGGCTCCATGTCACGCCTGACAATGCCGGCCGCTATATTTCAACGCGGGAACTGCTGGCTGACGGCGATATCCCGGAAGGGACAGCAGCCAAGATCAACGGCAGCATCATCTTCGTGGGCACGTCCGCCGCCGGCCTTCAGGACATAAGAACAACGGCGCTCGGCGAAAATGTCCCTGGTGTCTCGCTTCAAGCCCAGATCGTTGAGCAGATTCTGTCAGGGCATTTTCTGTCGCGCCCCGATTGGGCCGATGGACTTGAAATCCTGTCTATCGCGGTGGCGGGCAGCCTGCTGGTTTTCCTGACCACCTTTCTCAGTCCGGCAATTGCGCTGGCCTGCGGCCTTTCGATCACAGCGCTCGCTCTTGCCGCATCATGGAGTGCATTCATCTATGGCGGGCTTCTCTTCGACCCGCTGGCACCCATTGTCAGCGGCTCCATCACGCATTTCGCCGCAACGGCATTCCGGTTTCTGGTGATAGACCGGGAGCGGCGCGAAGTCCGGCTGGCCTTCGGTCACTACCTTTCCCCATCACTGCTCTATCGCATCGAGCACACCCAGAACGCCCTACGTCTTGGCGGCGATGACCGGGAACTGACGGTAATGTTTGTCGATGTCAGAAATTTCACCGAGATCAGCGAACGGTTGACGCCCGCCGAAGTCGTCGGCTTCCTGAACACCTTTCTTGACGCGCTAAGCCGTCACGTCATCGCCAACGAAGGCACGCTCGACAAGTTTATCGGCGACTCGATCATGGCTTTCTGGAATGCACCCGTCGATGTCACCGATCATCCTGGGAAAGCGGTCCGTGCGGCGCTGGGTATGCGGGAGACCCTTGCCCGTCTCAATGCCGAGGACGCCTTCGGATTTGGACTCGAGCGGACCGTTGGTATTGGCATAGGCATTCATACCGGCCTCGCCTGCGTCGGCAATATGGGCGCGGAGACGCATTTCAACTATTCCGCCGTTGGCGATACCGTCAACGTCACAGCGCGTATTGAAACAGCCTGCAAGGAGGTCTGTTTCGACATACTCATCTCGGAGAGCACCGCGGATCGCGCGTCGCATTATGCCTTGCTGGAAGCCGGCGCTTTGCCGCTCAAGGGCAAGAGTACAAGGACGCGCACCTTCGCGGTGATCGGCGACGACCGTGTCGCCGCCTCCGCAGAGTTTCACGATCTGAAAAGCATCCATCTGCAGATGATCGAAGCACTGGCGTCCAAGTCCCCGGTCATACGAAAACTCCTGCAGGCCGCAAAAGTGAAGGCAACTGTACTACCGGTCAATTTGACAGAGTTCTATCGCCGCATCTCACGCAGGACCGAACATTTTTCGCACAGCGCGGCTCAAAAGGAAGACGATGGCCCCATCTACGCAAGTGGCGCCCCGGAAATACCGTCCTCCAGCCCTACCCGCTGAATATCCGGTCCCAGTCGTCCTGGCCCCGTCATAGCGCCATTGGTCATCGGTTACCGGGCCTGTCAGGCTCGTTACGATCGCCATTGCCCCTATCGTTCTTGTCGTGGTTACGGTCATGATCCGGCCTGTCATGGTCGGGTCTGTCATGATCCGGTCTGTCACGGTCTGGCTTATCACGATCCGGCTTGTCCCGGTCTGGTTTGTCCTTGTCCGGTTTATCCTTGTCCGGTTTATCACGATCTGGCTTGTCGCGGTCCGGTTTTTGCTCCTTGGGCGTTGGTCGCACTTGCTTGGGAACATCGTTCGGCTTGATATCGACCGCTCTCGCAAGACCACAACCGCCGTAACCGCCGCTGGCGGTAAGCTTTTGACTGCCGGACAGGAATGGCAGAGCCTTGGTGGTGCCAAGTGTGGTAAAGATGCCGCGATCAACCCGGCGGACATCGGTCACGGCACCGCTGCGTCTGGCGACGACGTAATCGCAACGCCGCGTCAACTGCCGGCAACCACCCGCCCCACAAAAACTCGCCGCGCCGCCGAGCAGCACCACGGCCGTCGTCCCATCCCCACCGATATAGAAATCGAAGGCCGTTCCTCGCACGCCGATCGTCCCGGCCGGCGTCAAAATTTCATAGGCTGTGTGGTTGGATTTTCCGCTGACCCAGCGAAAAGTCCCTTTGGCAGCCTTGATTGTCAGCTTCTTCACGGAATTGGAGCCGTCGAAAACGAATTTATCGACCACGACGGATGAGCCCCATCCAACCGCGAGCTTGGTCCCGTCCCGGAAGATAAACTGGCCGAGGCCCGATTTTGACGTTCGGATCCGCTCGTCCTGGAACACCGGGTCGTTGATTGACAGGTCGCCACGCGTGCCCGTCACGGCAGTTTTGATTTCAACCGCCTTGCCGATCGACTCAACAGCCTTCAATGGCGCAACATCGAAGGCCAGCAAACCAAACGCAATGACGCCTACTCGATAAGGAGCAAACATTTCCCCCTCCCAATACCTTATATTAGCATATCTTAAATGACATGTCTTTCGGTCTGTAATGGGTAGATGGAGGCGTAGAAACGAGGGGCAAAGCTGGGCTGGCCCTGTGTGTGAAACCGTTGGCGAGGGGATGGTGTGATAAAACGCATCCAGGCCGCGAAACCATTCAGATTTCGCGGCCTGGATGCGTATCGTCAGATTTTGCCGAAAATCGAAGCGCGCCGGTCTACGCGCCCTTGGAAAACAGCGAAGCAAAGGTGCGCTTGGGAGCTGAGAAACCCTTCATGCTCTTGACGATGACCATATGAGTGATCTCGCCGCGTTTGAACGCCTTCAGGAAGCGGGGATATTCCTCAAAGGCGACGCAGCCATGGGAATCGCCGCGGTTTCTCAGGAGATAGCTGTGCGCGAGCAGGCCGTCACGGCCATGCGGCGCGACGCCATCCACCGGGGTCAGGCGAACTGCGGCGACACCATGAAAGAGCGACTCGCGCATCGTCACCTTGTAGGTTCCGGGCGGTGTCGGCCCCTTCATCTTGACGTGAACGTAATCGGGATTGTCGCGCATCTTGCCGATACCGGAATGCGCTTCCAGCCTCTCGCCGTTCGGCATGTAGACGACGCCGGCCGAGATGTCATAGTAGGCCACCCCTCGCTTGCCGCGGAACGACGGACGAACCTCGTTGTCGTCGTCCATCGGCAAATCAGGCTTGGCGTAGGCAAGCTCCTTGGCTGCCGGCTTCGTTGCCTTGTCATCGGACTTGCGGACGGCATCGGCGATGCCGCGCGGTTTCGCCAATGGCACCGGTCCGAGATCAGGAAGCATGCCGTTCAGCGACGATGCCGGTTCCGGCATGACCAGACTGAAGGGCTTGCCAAGTCCCTGTTCTTTCAATGACACGGTCTCGACAAGCGCGTTGGCCGTGACCGGCGTCGAGCCGGTAATGATCGCATCGCCTCTGGCCGCAGCAGCCGTCGCCAGCGCCAGAACCTGCGTCTTTTCGGCAAAATCCACAGCGGGCTTGGCCATCGCGATTGCGGCCAGGCTCTTTTGCGGAACCGCCGTGGCGACGAGATTCATACGCGGCAGAACGGTGATCCGCGAAAACTTGGAAAGATGTACAACACGCTGTTGCGGGGTGGCGTGGATGATCGGTTTGAGCCCCAATGAAGCCTCAAGCCGCGGACCTTTGTTGGACGGCAGTGACGAGCCCATGCCCTGCATCGCCGCGAAAGTCGCGACCATCCATATGGAAGCGGCAATGCCGATGCCGGTAACGGTCGCCCCCGCGAGCAAACGCGACAACGGCCTGGAACGCGCGCCCGGTCGGCCGGAAGATGCGGGATGACTGCATTTTTCTGCTGCAAACGCCATGATACTCGTTACCCGAAACGCATTACTCAATCGGAGAGCAACAAGGCACATTGCCGCCGAGGCCGGTCCAAAGCCCAGTTTGCGCCAAATTGCGCGCTTGCCGGGGCCTGCCGGTCGATCAAAAGAATGACAAAGTATGGTAACCAATTCCTTTACACGGGCTCCAAGAAAATCAGGGAGCATGGTGGGCACAGGAGAGCGGCACCTGCCGCAGGCAAAAAAGCGATGAGGACAACCCTCCCCGCCCAGGACATCATGGTCTGGCAATCAGTTGGAACTCCGGCGCATCAACGCCTGCGTTCAACCTGAAGCTCAAAAAACTGCATTTGCGTCCGGTCTCAGAGCTTTTATTTTTGGCGAGAATAAGGAGACGCTCACATGATCCGTGGTTTTTATCGGCAGCAGCCTGCTCCTGGCCCGGCAACATGCGTGATCCAGGCCGCCTGGAACGAGGAGACGGCGCCGCCTTCGGCATGGCGATTTCTGCAGCTTAGGGTCACAGTTATCCTTTGAGTTGCGCATTCGCGCCACCCGTTTCTTACGCGCTGGATTTTTCCTCTATCCCCTGCCGCCGGGGCGTTTTGGAGCCTGACGGAACATCGGGGCAGCCTGGATTTGAGGAGCCCGGAGGCATTTCCCGATTCACGCAACGTATACCCGTGGAAATTGCACCCTATTGCCGGACTGATTAAAATTGCTGCGATTTTCGATTAAAAAAATTAAGTCGCTGAGACTACGAATTTGGCCTTATCCGCTTCACCGGACCAAACTTTTTTGAGCACCACCCGGCAGGAATCCGCGCCTATGAGCTTTCTTTCCGCTATTGCAGTCATTTCCCTTTTGGTCACATTTCCCGTGCTCCTGTCGCTGCGCAAAACCGGCGTGCCGGGGGTCGCAAGCTTCAGTGCAGCGTGTTTTTTGACAGCACTTGCGGCATCTGTGGCCCTGACGGCCAGCATCGTTCCTGTGTGGTTTCACACGGTAGCCGGCGGGATACTGATAGTCGCCGCCGGACTTGTGATGCTCAGCGGCTTTCGGCAGTTCCTGGGCTGCACGCTCCCCGGAGCATGGCTGATCGCCGTCAGCCTTGCAGGTGTCTCCGCAGCACTACTGTTCTTCAGCCACGGCGCTCATAGTCACCTGGCACGCATCGTGATCGGCAACGGGCTTTTGAGCCTCATCTGCGTTCTCATCGGCGCGACCATCCTGCGCCATTGGCCAGAGGAACGGGCGATCGCACCATACATGCTGTTTTGCTGCGTCATGGCTTTCCTGGTCGCTCTCCTTCATGCCTTTCGGGTCGTAACGGCCATGACCGGCTTCGACCTTGTGAACAGTATGCTTGCTCCGCCGATGTGGGCGACAGCCTTCCTTGCGGCACGCCTGCTGATCATGCCGCTGTTCTTTCTGGGCATCATCCTGATGCTGCATGGCTGGATGATCACCAATCTCCGCCACATGATCGCCCATGACGACCTGACCGGTGCCCTGTCACGCCGCGCCTTCATGACCGCGTTCGAGCGCATGTTTGCGGCGGCCACGGGATCCCGGCAGCAGACGGCGTTCATGCTGCTGGATCTGGACAGGTTCAAGCAGATCAATGACCTTCATGGGCATGCCGGTGGAGACGCAGCCCTTGTCCACTTCACCCGGATCGCTCACGCGACATTGGCAGGCCGGGGTATCCTCGGGCGCCTGGGCGGCGAAGAATTCGGTATCGCCCTTGCCGGCGCTGGCCGGTTGGAGGTGGCGGAGATTGCCGAGGCGATCTGCACCGCTGTCAGAACGACCCCCGTGCAGACCAACAGTGACTTGGAAATTGGCCTGACGGTCAGCATCGGCATAGCCATGGTCGATCCCGGCGGCTCGTTGTCCGATGCCATGGTACAGGCGGACGTGGCACTTTATGAGGCAAAGGCATTGGGACGTGACGGGCTGAGCATGGCCGGAAGCCTTCATGCCGCATCTGTTGCCAGCGCCCGCGCCCTTGCCGGCGCCGCAGCCCAGATGCGCGCTGCCATAGGACCGGGCCAACCGCTTTCTAGCACGGGTTGATATGCGCGCAGGCCGCTTGCATTGGCGGCTGCCTATCCTATTTCAGTGGCATCGTATCCGGAGAACCAACAATGCCACTTCCCATCCGCTTCATCAGCGCCTGCGCTTTTCTCGCGACAAGCCTCGCCGGTCTTTCCGCGCAAGCCGAAACGGTCGGGGAAGTCGGCGTCGACTGGCTCGGCAATGACATTACCATCGATGCAGTCAGCGATCCCAAGGTCGCGGGCATCACCTGCCATGTCACCTATTTCGACCGCAGCGTCATCGATCGCCTCAAGAACGGCAACTGGTTCGAGGATCCCTCCAACAATTCGATCTCCTGCCGCCAGACCGGTCCGGTGACGATCGGCGACATCGAGCTTGGCCAGGGAGGCGAGGAAGTGTTCCGCGAGGGTCTCTCCCTCGTCTGGAAGAAGCTGGTGGTCACCCGCGTTTACGACAAGAAGAACAACACGCTGATTTATCTCGCCCATTCGAGAGAGTTGACCGATGGCTCCGCCAAGATGTCGATCTCCACCATTCCGCTGTTTGAGCAGCCGGTTACCTGGACAAACGGTACGCCGAAATAGTCGATTCTACTCCTTTGCGAAAACGTCCCTGGATGCGATGACGTGAACGCCCGCGGCCTTCATCTCGTCAATCGCAGCTTCAACACCGGCCGCATCGATGCCGCGGCTTGCATCGGCAATGAAGCGGACGCTGACAGCGGGCAACAGCGCCTTGGCATCAAGCGCCGAAGCCTTGACGCAATAATCAGTCGCTAGACCGCAGATATCGAGCGTGCCAACACCCGCCCGCGTGAGATAATCCGAAAGTCCTGTTAGCGCCGACTGATCATTGTCGCGAAAAGCGGAATAGCTGTCGACGTTGCGATCTTCGCCCTTGCGCTGCACGTGGTCGATGCCCGCAATATTGAGGCCGGGATGGAAGTCTGCGTCAAGGGTTCCCTGGACGCAATGATCCGGCCAAAGCACCTGCGGCTTGCCGCTGAGCGTGCCCGTGTCGAAGGGCTTGCTGCCCGGGTGCTGCGATGCGAAACTGCCATGATCGGCCGGGTGCCAGTCCTTCGAGGCGACGACGAGATCATATTGGCCTTCGGCGATCAGCCGATTGATGATCGGCACGACCTCCTCACCATTAGGTACCGCAAGGTTTCCTCCTGAACAAAAACCGTTCTGGATATCGACGAGCAGCAGGCATCTCACGGGTCATCTCCTGAAATTAGGCTTCGCGCAGACATGCTATTCGCAACGGCTAAAGCGCACAATGAGGTAACGCGTTTCGCAAGTCGTACCGCCTGTCCAAACGCCAAAAAACGCCACCCGGTTCACGGATGGCGTCCTTGTTCCATTCAGCGTGGCTTGTTTAAGCGGCCTGCGCCAGTTCGTCGGCGATGACCGTATCGAGATTGAGGAAGCAGACCATGGTCTTTTCCAGCGCCACGATGCCGCGGCAGAAGGCACGCTGTGCTTCTGGAATAATTTCCGGCGCCGGCTGCAAGGCCTCACTCTTGATGGTCATCATGTCGGAGACCTGTTCGACCAGGAGACCGACCAGCTTGCCGGCAATGTCAGTGACGATGATCGCCGAGCGCTCCGACGGCTCCGTCATCTTCATGCCGAGACGGCAGGCCATGTCGATGACCGGGATCACCGCGCCGCGCAGGTTGATGAGGCCAAGAACGTATGGCGGCGTGTGCGGCATAGGGGTGACCGGCGCCCAGCCGCGGATTTCGCGGATCGCCATGATATCGATGCAGAATTCCTGATCGCCCAGGTGGAACGAGACGATTTCCAGATAGGCACCGGACTGCTTGATTGCGTTTGACATGATCAGAACTCTTCCCAATTTTCGGCGGAACCCGATGCCTTCGGCACGGATGACGCGGGGCTGTTGAAGGCACCCGCCAGCTTGCCCATCAGGGCTTTGGCGGGAGATGGTGCTGGACGCGCTGTCGCTGGCGTGGCGACGCGAATAGGCTGGGGAATGGGGCGGGCAGACGCACCGCTGAGCTGGAACTGGCCGATCAGAACGGTCAGACCTTCAGCGTCCTGTGCCAACGTATGGCTGGCAGCATTGGTCTGTTCGACCATGGCAGCATTCTGCTGGGTCATCTGATCGAGTTGGCCGATCGCCGTGTTGATTTCCTGCAGGCCGACCGACTGCTCACGAGCGGCATTGACGATCGACGTCATATGCCCGTTGATCCGCGCCACATCGGTGCCGATCCGGCCAAGCGCCTCGCCGGTTGCCTGCACCAGCTTGACGCCGGTGCCGACTTCGCTGCTGGAACGGCCGACAAGCACCTTGATATCCTTGGCAGCACCAGCCGCGCGCTGGGCAAGTTCGCGCACTTCCTGGGCGACGACAGCAAACCCCTTGCCCGCCTCGCCGGCGCGTGCTGCCTCGACACCGGCATTCAGCGCAAGCAGATTGGTCTGGAAGGCGATCTCGTCGATCACATTGATGATCTTGCCGATTTCGGAGGAGGCGTTCTCGATCCGGGCCATGGCTTCGACAGCCTCGCGGACGATACGGCCGGATTCCTCGGCATTGCTGCGGGTTTCGCCGACCATCTGGCTCGCTTCTTCGGCGCGCTGCGTGGCGGTGCGCACAGTCACGGTGATCTGGTCGAGCGCCGCGGATGTTTCTTCCAGCGAGGCAGCCTGCTGTTCGGTCCGCTTGGCGAGATCGTCGGCCGCACCACGCATCTGCCGGCTGTTCGACTGGATCGAGTTGCTGTTTTCCTGAACGTTGGACAAGACGCCCTGAAGCTTCTCGACTGTGTGGTTGAAGTCCCGGCGCAGTGTCTCCAGGTCGTGGCGGAAGGGCTGATCGATCGTCGCGGTCAGGTTTCCATCGGACAGGCGGTTGAGCCCCTGCCCCAGTGCGGTGACTGCGCGCTGAACTTGGCGCGCCTCTTCAGCACTGGCAGCTTCGCGCGCTTCACGCTCGATCTCGTTTTCAGTCCGGCTTGCCGCCGCTGCCTGCTCAAGTTCGCGCTTTTCGACGGCAGCAGCCCGGAACATCTCGACCGAACGCGCCATCTCGCCAATTTCATCGCCGCGTCTCACGGCTTCAACAGCCGCCTGATAATCGCCACCAAGAATCCGCTGCATGCTGTCGCGGATAGCAAAGACACCCCGGCGAAGAATGTTGCCGTGGAAACAAAGCAGCGCCAGGAGCGACGCCATGGCGAGAAGCCCAAGCGCGAGCTGCAACTGGATGGATTGAGCCGACCGTACCGTTGCTTCGGCGACACGGGCGCCAAGCGCAATCCCCGCCTCATCGTAGAGCTTGCCGAGCGACATGGTCATGCGCTCGCCCGCCCCATCAATCGCATCATCGACCGCATCGAACGCTTCCGGCGCGGCACCGTCCTCGACCATCTTCTTCAAATCGGTCTGAATGACCTTGGTCATCTCGGTGAGATCAGCATCGAACGTCGCCATGATCTCTGGCTTGCCGACCGAGGCGGCCAACTCCATCGCCGCCGGTTTTCCGGCCTCCAGCACCGCGATCGAATCAGCAATCAGCTTCTGGCGCTCCTGCGACACCTGGCGATCGCCACGATCAACGATCACATCCATCGCCACCAGCGTCAGCTCGACGCTTGTCAGCCGCATGGTGCTGGCATTCTTGATCGCGTTCTGGGCAACGATCGCGCGGTCCAACGCCTGATCCACCCGTGAATTTTCATACCAGCCGACGGCGAGCATCGAACCGAAGCCGACAAAGGCGGCGAGCCCCAGCGTGGCCAGCCGCTGGCTGAGGGAAAGTTTGCGATCGATCATTGCAGGAGACATCATGCGGCATTGATCCAGTTCTTGAATGCAGCGGTGAGCGCACAAATTCGGGAGAGCGTTGATGCGCAGGACCGGACTGGATAAAAACCGGCGACGTCATGTCAGCAAGGGATAGGCACCCCTTCACGCGCCTAGAACATGGCAAACACAAATTAAACTTTTGCTAAAATGATTGCCGAATTCTTGGGCAAAATAGCTCTGGCAGGCCTCGCGGCGCATTGCCGCCCCTTGGCGAAACGACTTTCAAAATTGGCGTTGGCAGGATATCATCTCGGCATGCATGACGAAGCCAGGAAACAGCCGCAGAACCTGATGATCGCCGCTATTGGTGGTGTTTTCCTGCTCCTGTGCCTTGCCGCCTTTATCGGATGGATCGTCCAGGGGCCGGAAATTTTGCTCACGATGGCCGAAAACGGCATGTCCTGGTGTTTCTGACGAAGCCTGCCGCATTTTGACGCTAGCGGCGTAATCTTTTGCAACCTCAGAACCAAACCGCTATCTGAACAGCGATATTTGGCAGGTTTTGAGCGGACATCATCATGAAAACACTTCGCATCGTTCTTTGGGCGGCCGTTGCCGTCGTCGCAGCTTCACTTGGCTGGATCAGCTATCAGATGACCACCGGCAAGGAAGAGATCGCCGCCGGTCCATTCGGGGTACCCTTCGAACTGGTTTCGCAGACCGGACAACCGATCACGCAGGCAGCCTTTACCGGCAAGCCGACAGCCCTGTTCTTCGGCTTCACCCATTGCCCGGAAGTCTGCCCGACCACCCTGTTCGAGCTGAACGGCTGGCTGGAAAAGGTCGATCCCGACGGCACCAAACTGCAGGCCTATTTCATCAGCGTCGATCCGGAACGCGATACGCCGGAAGTCCTCGGGCAGTATGTCTCCAACGTCTCCAAGCGCATCACCGGCATTTCCGGTCCGCCGGCCCAGGTCATGGAAATGGTCAAGGGTTTCCGGGTCTATGCCAAGAAAGTTCCGCTGGACGAAAAGAACCCTGGCGGCGACTATACGATGGATCATACTGCATCGGTGTTCCTGCTCGATTCCAAAGGCAAGTTCAGCGGCACGATCGCCTATGAGGAAAATCCGGAAACCGCAGTCAAGAAACTGGAAAACCTGACCAAGAGATAAAGGGTCGCCACGAGGGCCTGATGGGTGAGCGCAGCGAAAAGTCCATTCTGATCGCCGGGGCCGGCCCAACCGGGCTGACCTTGGCACTCGAACTGGCGCGGCGGGGCCTGAAATCCCGTATCGTGGCAAAGGCGGCCGGGCCAACCCCCATCCACGAAAGCCGCGCGCTTGGCGTCAATGCCAGGACCCTGACACTGCTGGAAGCCTCTGGCGTCAGCGCTTTGATCCTTGCCAAGGCCAGGCGACTTACGAAATTCAAGATACTGGCCGCCGGCAAACCATTGGCGACGGTCGAGACAGAAAGTTTCCGCAGCCGCTATTGCCCAATCCAGATCCTGGCCCAGGGCGAAACGGAACGGCTGCTGCTGCAAAGACTGTCAGCATTCGGCATCTTTCCGGAATGGTCGACCGAACTCACCACTGTGTCCGGCGACGTCGAAAAGCCGGTAATCACCCTGCAGCATGCCAACGGCCGGGTCGAAACGGCCGAGCCGGACGTGCTGGTCGGCGCGGACGGCGCCCATTCAGCCGTGCGCAAAGCCTTTGGTTTTGGCTTTCCGGGCAATGCCATCGAAAGCCGTTTTTTCCTCGCGGATTATCGCTATGCACAGCCGGTCGACACCGGTTTCATCGAACTGAATTTCCTCAATCCCGGCGTGCTCGGCCGGTTACCAGTGAACGAGGATACACTGCGCTACCTTTCAACGGACGCAGATTTCGAAACCCGCATCGAACATCCAGCGATGGTGCTGGAGCGAACCTGGAGTTCCGAATTCCGGATCAGCTTCCGCCACGTCGAAACCATGAGCCGTGGCCATGTATTTCTGGCCGGAGACGCCGCCCATGTGCATTCACCGGCTGGCGCACGCGGCATGAATCTCGGCATCGAGGACGCCTGCTGGCTTGCCTTTCTGATATCGGAAGGCCGCGAACAGGAATATTCCAGCCTGCGGATTCCGGCGGTCAAAACCGTGCTCAAGGATACCCGGCGCAATACGGCCTTCATCACGCTGAAAAACCCGGTCCTGACAGGACTGCGCTCGCGCCTGCTGCCACTGGTCGATCACCTTCCCAGCGTTTCGACTGCCTTTCTGCGCAATGCTGCCGGTCAGGACACCCCGCCTCCCCCCTGGATTCCCGGCGCGCAATAGGCGCTGCGCTTTACCTCGCATCGCCCGGCATGCTAGAGCGCCGCAAGCCGCCCCGACGGCAAGCACTTGCCGACAAGGACAAAGACATGGCCGACCTGCGCCTCTTCATCACCACGACCGAAAAGCTCTCGGAAGTCGTTTTGGATTTGATGACCGATGCCTTCGAGGACGAAGGCTATGCCATCGCCACCATGGAAATGGACGAGAAGAAGGATATCTGGGAAGCCTCGCTCTATATTGACTTCGACGAAGAAGATGAAATGCGGGTGCGCTTTGCAGGGGTTCTCGCAGATCAGTTCCCGGATGCGGTGATCGAGCGGGAAGTCATTCCGGATGTCGACTGGATTGCCAAATCGCTGGAGGGCCTGTCGCCGGTGCGCGCCGGACGTTTCCTCGTGCACGGATCCCATGACCGCGACAAGGTCAAGCCGAACGATATCGCTATCGAGATCGACGCCGGCCAGGCCTTCGGCACCGGTCATCACGGCACGACGGCGGGTTGCCTTGAAGTGATCGAAACCGTCATGCGCGCCCGTAAAGTTCGCAACGCGCTCGATCTGGGCACTGGCAGCGGTGTGTTGGCCATAGCCGCCCGCAAGATCAAGCCCGTCCCGGTTCTGGCAACCGATATCGACCCGATCGCCACGCGCGTCGCCGCCGAGAATGTCAAGCGCAACGGCATCGCCACCGGCGTTACCACGATCACCGCGCCCGGCTTCCACTCGCCGGCCTTTGCACAGCACGGTCCGTTCGACCTGATTATCGCCAATATCCTGGCGCGTCCGCTGATCAAGATGGCACCGCAGCTCGCCAGCCATCTGGCACCGGGTGGTTCGGTCATTCTTTCAGGCATTCTTGCGTCACAACGCTGGAAGGTGCTGTCGGCCTATAACGGCCAGCACCTGCGCCATGTCCGCACCATCTGGCGCAACGGCTGGGTGACGATTCATCTTGACCGTCCGTGACGGAGGGTTTTCTAAAGCCTTAAAAAGGAAAACCCGCCTGTCCGTCATGGACAAGCGGGTTTTTCAATACAAAGGCGATGCCGAAGCACCGCCCGCTGACCGGCAAGCCGGTCATGTCCGCGAGCTTGAGGAGGAGGAGCGCTCAAGCGGACTCTTCACAGTCTGAAATTGGCCACCCGGGAGGGAGGAGGAGAAGGATGACCAACCATGTTCAGACCGTGCAGCTCTTGCCTTTCGGCATTCGCGTGAACAACAGATTTGCGTCCGTGTTCGTTGAGTGGGTTTATAGACTATTTTGAAAGCAGGTCTAGCCGCATTGCAGCATGGGTGCCATGCACATGCTGCATACGTTCCACAACACGGAAAAATCGTTCAACAAAAACTAGGCAAGAAAGACGGGCTTTCGCAGCGCTGGTTGTTTCCGCTAGACTGTCCGCACCCTCTTGAGGAATCGATCTGCCTCGCATAGCGCGATCCCGGTCCCGGCTCCTTCCCATCGCAGGAAAAATCCATGTTCCAGTCTTTCGCAGTCACTTCCACACCTCAGTTTGGCAAGGAGCGTGTCAATGCGCTGCGCGCCGCGCTTGCCGCCCTGAACGTCGATGGCTTTCTGGTTCCGCGCGCGGACGAATTCCAGGGCGAATACGTGCCTGCATCGGCCGAACGCATGTCCTGGCTCACCGGATTTACCGGTTCCGCCGGCGTTGTTCTCGTGACGCAAAGTCAAGCGGTTGTCTTTGTGGATGGCCGCTACGTCACGCAACTCAAGGAGCAGGTCGACGGCAGTGTTTTCACCGGTGGGGACCTCGTCGGCGAACCGCCGCATCTGTGGCTGGAACACAATGGTAAAAAAGGCTTCCGCCTCGGCATCGATCCGTGGCTGCATACGGGTGCCGAAGTCCGCAAGCTGGAAAAGGCCCTGGAAGGGCTCGGCGGTTCGCTGGTCTTCCTCGACCACAATCCTCTCGATCGCCAGTGGAAGGACCGGCCGGCCGCACCGCTTGGCCGCGTCAAGATCCAGCCGCTCGATCATTCCGGCATTCTTGCCAAGGACAAGCTGACAGCAATGGCGGCAGAGATCGCCAAGGCCGGTGCCGACGCTGTCGTGTTGACCGATCCATCGTCGATCGCCTGGACCTTCAATATCCGCGGCAGCGACGTGCCACATACGCCACATCCCCTCGCCCGTGCCATTGTCCATGCTGATGCAACGGCCGAACTGTTCCTCGACAAGCGCAAGGCCGGGATCGAGGAGGAAGCCTACCTCACCCAACTCTCCAGCCTCGAGGCACCGTCTTCCTTCGACGACAAGGTCGCAGCCCTTGCGGCAACCGGTAAGACGATCATGATCGATCCAGACCATGCACCTTTCGCGCTGGCCGAACGCATCCGCGTCAGCGGTGGTACGATCATCGAAGCCATCGACCCTGCCCGCCTGCCCCGCGCCTGCAAGAACATTGCCGAGCTTGAAGGCTCGGCCCGCGCCCATCTGCAGGACGGTGCCGCGATGGTCGAATTCCTCGCCTGGCTTGACCAGACACAGCCGGGGACGATCTCCGAGATCGCTGCCGTTGAAAAGCTCGAAGCCTGCCGCGCGGCTGTCGGCCAGCGGATGCAGAACCCGCTGAAGGATGTTTCCTTCGACACCATTTCGGGCGCTGGCGAGCATGCGGCGATCATGCATTACCGGGTTACCACCGAAAGCGACCTTACCATCGCCGATGGCACCATGTTCCTGATCGATTCGGGTGGCCAGTATGTCAACGGCACCACAGACATTACCCGCACCGTCGCGATCGGCACCGTACCGCACGTGCAGCGCCGCTTCTTCACGCTGGTCCTGAAGGGCATGATCGCCATCAGCGTTGCCCGCTTCCCGAAAGGCTCGCGCGGCATCGACCTCGATCCGCTGGCGCGCATTGCCCTGTGGAAGGCGGGCGCCGATTTCGCCCATGGCACCGGCCACGGCGTTGGCTCCTATCTGTCGGTCCACGAAGGTCCGCAGCGCATTTCCCGCGCCTCGATGCAGGAACTGCTGCCCGGCATGATTCTCTCCAACGAGCCCGGCTACTACCGCCCCGGCTCCTTCGGCATCCGCATCGAGAATCTCATGCACGTATTTGCGGCCACCGAAATCGAGGGCGGCGACCTGCCTATGCTGGGCTTCGAAACACTCACCTTCTGCCCGATCGATCGCCGCCTGGTCGTTACGGCCCTGCTAACAGACGAGGAACTGTCCTGGCTGAACGCGTACCACCAGGAAACGCAGGAAAAGCTCTTGCCGTTGATTTCGGATGAGGCGGCGCAAACCTGGCTGAAAGCGGCGACGGCACCGCTCAATCGCTAAAAAAATCCGGCCCGCTTCGCAAGGAGCGGGCCTTTTTACTAGACCAGCAGATGCCGGATCGCCATGACGACGAGCCAGCCAGCCAGCAGCATCCAGAGCGATGAGTAGCGCAAACCCACGGCCAGAGCGACAAGCATGGCCACAGCCACGTCCCAGCCGCCGGAGAGGAAGGCGGGCGCAACCAGTGTCGATAGCACGGCTGCCGGCACCGCGTTCAACGCCGCTTCCATGCGCGGCGGGATACGTTTCATCTGCGTGATCATCACATAGCCGCCGATGCGGGTGAGAAACGTCGCAACAGCCGCAGCGAGGATCACGTAGATCAGGTGCATGTGTTCTGCATTATCCATGATCAGACCTCATGCTCCAACGTCACCGGTTCCTCATGCCGTTTCGACAGCGGCATGCAGGCGGCAAGCAGGATACCGGCGATAGCGCCGATGCTGACATGCCAGGGCGAGCCGACGACATGCATGGCCGCAATCGAAGCCAGCGAGCTGACCGCAACGACCGGCAGCCAGTTGTCGCGCTTGCGGAACCCGAGAACCAGCCCCATGAAATAGATCGGCAGCAACACATCGAGACCGATGGCCTTCGGATCGCCGATCATCTGCCCGAAGATCGCGCCAAGCAGCGTCATGATCTGCCAGGGCAGATAGATGATCATCCCGAACCCGAGATACCACGCAAAAGTCACCGGCTCGCCGCGCTCCGCCCGCTTTTCCGTCTCGGCATATTGCGGATCGACCAGCAGGAAGAAAGCAAAGAACTTCTGCAGTCCGGAGAAATGGCGGATATGCCGGGCGATCGACGCTGAATAAAGAATATGACGGAAATTGACGGCGAATATCGACAGGACAATCAGCCAGGGCTGAACATTGTGACCGAACAGTTCCAGGCCAACCATCTGGCTGGCACCGGCATAAACCGTGGCGCTCATGAACACCGCGTCGAAAACGGAAAACCCGTTATCGACCGCCAGCGCTCCGAACAGTGCCCCGAAGGGCGCGGCGGACACCATGACGGGAAACCCGCCACGAACGCCCTGCCAGAAATCATCTTTTGTCATTGAAGGAAACTTTCCGGAGTGACGGCAGCCATCGGCTAGGTCACACGTGCCGAGATGCGTTCATGATGGAACGCACAGATAGGTCCGGCGGACCTATCGAACAATTCAATAAGATTGATGCAGTGATCCAAATTTCTGATCAGACGGAAGCCGGGGCAACGCCCGGCCCGTCCTTCAACGCCTCAGCGCTTGACCTGAAACGTATGCTCGATGCCGGGAAACGTCCGCGCCTTGACCTCGTTGGCATAGGCCTCGAAAGCGGCTGACATCTGCGGTGCGAGTTCGACGAAATGCTTGACGAAACGTGGCTTGAAATCGCTGAAAATACCGAGCATGTCGTCGGTCACGAGTATCTGGCCATCGCAGGCTGGCGATGCGCCGATACCGATGGTCGGCGCGCGTAGCGCTTCTGTAATCTCGCGTGCCAGGGGCTCGACCGTACCTTCGACGACAATTGCAAAGGCACCGGCATCGTCGATGGCCTTTGCGTCGCGCCTGATCTTGGCTGCTTCCTTGTCGTTGCGGCCGAGCGAACGGTAACCGCCCATCGTATTGACGAGTTGCGGCATCAGGCCGACATGGCCGAGCACCGGAATACCACGCTGGGTGAGGAAATCGACGGTTTCCGCCATCTCCGCGCCGCCTTCGAGCTTGACGGCGCTGCAGCCGGTTTCCTTGAGAATGCGGGCGGCACTCTTGAACGCCTGCTCCTTGGATTCCTGATAGGAACCGAACGGCAGGTCAACGACGACGCAGGCCTTTTCGGACCCACGCATGACGGCCTGGCCGTGAGCGATCATCATATCAAGGGTCACGCTGACGGTCGAATCAAGACCGTAGAGAACCATACCGAGGGAATCGCCAACCAGCATGAAGTCCACATGCGGATCCAGCAATCGCGCAATCGGCGTCGTATAGGCCGTCAGGCTGACGATCGGCCGCTCGCCCTTCAATGCTTCGATATTGCCGGGGCTCAGGCGCCGCTTTACTGCCTGTACACTCATGCTTATGCCACCTTTGCAAATTTTGCGGTTTTTGGGCTGAAAACCCGGTTATCGAGCAACTTGGTGCTCCCGAAGCGGATAAAAAGCAACAGAAGAACCGGTTTCTCGCTGATTTCCGTCAATTCATGAAGGGTTTCGGGGTCGCGCAGAGCGACCACCTCGGGCTTTGCCAAAGGCTCGGATGCGATGAAATCGCCTACTGCCTTTTCAAGTGCTGCCACATCCATCACGCCACCGGCAATCAGCCGTTCGGCCTCATCGAGCGCCTTCGGCACGATTGCCGCAGCCGCCCGTTCGGCCGGCGTCAGGTAGACGTTGCGCGACGAGCAGGCGAGACCATCGGCTTCGCGCACCGTCGGCACGCCGACCACCTCGACCGGCTGCGCCATGTCCTCGACCATGCGGCGGATGATCTGCAACTGCTGGAAATCCTTCTCGCCGAAATAGGCACGATCCGGCTGGACGATATTGAACAGCTTGGTAACGACCGTGGCGACACCAGCGAAATGTCCGGGGCGAACCGAGCCTTCCAGCTCGCTGCCAAGCGTCGGCACATCGACGACCGTTTCCATTGGCCGCGGATACATATCGCTCACACCGGGTGCAAAGAGAAAGTCAGCGCCGCCTTCAACCAGCATCGCCTGATCACGAGCAAGATCGCGCGGATATTTGGTCAGGTCTTCATTGGCGCCGAACTGCAGCGGATTGACGAACAGACTGACGACGACGATGTCGTTTGCCGCGCGGGCGCGGGCGACCAGTTCCATGTGGCCGACATGCAGATAACCCATGGTCGGAACGAGACCGATGGTTTTTCCGGCGCGGCGATGGCCGCTCAGGCGGGCGCGCAGATCGGCAATGGTTGTGATTGTTTCCATCTCGGGATCCTCCAATCCGCAAGCATGCCACCTTGTTCACGGCGGCTGGCCTTGCCGGTTTTCGCTGCGAGCATCCGCATGAAACCCGGCGCGGCTTTCCTAACGTGTGCAGTGCAAAAAGACAATTCAAGAATTGAAGGCAGGAATTGTCACGAAGAGAAACAGGCTCCGGTTGCCCCGGAGCCCGCCCCTTCATTTGCTGCGGGTTTCGACCGTCTGCTCGATCGCACCGAAAATAGAATGCCCCGTACGGTCGTTCATCTCGACGCGAACGACGTCGCCCAAAGACAGGGCCGAGGTGACGAGGCAGGAGCCGGTTGCAACAATGCTACCCGCGATCAGCGGCCGCTTACCTGCAGCCGCTGCCACAGCGGTGGCACTGTCCTTCACGCTGCCTTTGCCACCCTCGACCGGCTTGCCGTTGAGACGAACAAGCAAGGAAAGATCCGCGCTTTCGTCCAGTTCGTCCGGCGTAACTGCCACCGGCGAAAACGACGAAACAGCACCGGCACCATCAGCCGAAACATCGTTGGCGAGCAGGATGAGAAGAACAGCCTGCTTTGCCGCCTCGGCATCCGCCTGCACACCCACGTCATCGACAATGACGGCGAGTTGAGCGGTCGTGGACAGTTTCGAAGCCCCCTCCCTGATCGTGACGGGATCGCGCGGGCCGGTAAAACCACCGGAGCCGCCAGCCCAGAAAAACGCGCGCGGCAACGGTGAAGCAGCGTCGTGTTCATGAAACCGCATGGTGGGCTGCGCGCCGGTCTCGAGGCCAATGGCAACCCGCGCCAGCCGGGGTCCGGCGTGCGCCCAGTCATCGATCGCGGCTTGAAGGG
Organism: Rhizobium sp. LjRoot98; assembly: GCF_964252935.1. Lineage (NCBI taxonomy): Bacteria > Pseudomonadati > Pseudomonadota > Alphaproteobacteria > Hyphomicrobiales > Rhizobiaceae > Rhizobium > Rhizobium sp. LjRoot98. The sequence continues at coordinate 207,967 of NZ_CAXUPW020000002.1, read as the reverse complement.
TGCGGGCGATATGGCCGACTTCCGAGCAGCGGGTCAGATCCTTGGAAACGACGACGAGTTTGCCGTCGCGGGTACTGTCTTTCAGAGTGGCCAGTTTCATCGCTTGCGTGTTCCTCGGGTTCTGGTTGACACCGGCAGTTCTTTGACCGCCTGCCCCATAGGATACTATTTGGCGGCGGGTGTCGCGCCGAATTTGCGATCGGGAAGCCATAGCCGCCTTTCGACGGCTATGGTCAATCGCCTCGCCGACTAGAGCAGCCCCACCGCGAAATAGAACAGCGCGGAGATCAGCGCTGCCGCTGGCAACGTGATGATCCAGGCGATCAGAATGTTGCCCGCCAGCCCCCAGCGCACTGCCGAGACGCGTCGTGCCGCACCGACACCAATGATGGCGCCGGTAATCGTATGCGTGGTCGAGACCGGAATACCCAGCCATGTCGCGGCAAACAGGGTGATCGCCCCGCCGGTTTCCGCGCAAAACCCCTGCATCGGATTGAGCTTGGTGATCTTCGAGCCCATCGTGTGGACGATCCGCCACCCGCCGAACAGTGTGCCGAGCGCCATGGCCGACTGGCAGGTGATGACCACCCAGAACGGCACGAAGAACGTGTCGCCGAGATAGCCTTGGCTGAACAGCAGCACCGCGATGATGCCCATGGTCTTCTGCGCATCGTTGCCGCCGTGGCCGAGCGAGTAGAGCGAGGCGGAAATGAACTGCAGGCCGCGAAAGCTGCGATCGACGGCAAACGGCGTCTGGCGCAGGCAAACCCAGGACACGATCAGCACAAGCAGCAGCGCCAGCATGAAGCCGATCATCGGCGACATGAAGATGGCACCGACGGTTTTCAGAAGGCCGGTCAGAACGATCGCGTCGCCCCCGGTCTTGGCAAGGCCCGCACCAACCAGCCCGCCCACCAGCGCATGAGACGAACTGGAGGGAATGCCGAAAATCCAGGTGACGATGTTCCAGATGATCGCCCCCATCAAGGCGGCAAAGATCACCTGCGGCGTGACGATGGACGGATCGATGATACCGGTTCCGAGCGTCTCGGCAACATGCAGGCCGAAGAACAAGAAGGCGATAAAGTTGAAGAACGCCGCCCACATGACGGCATATTGCGGCCGCAGAACCCGCGTCGAGACGATCGTGGCGATCGAATTGGCGGCGTCATGCAGGCCGTTGAGAAAATCGAAGAACAGCGCAACGCCGATCAGGGCGATAAGCAACGGCAAGGCGAGGGTCGCGTCCATCAGACGTTCTCGATCACGATGCCGCTGATTTCATTGACGACGTCCTCGAAACGGTCGACGACCTTTTCCAACTCGCCATAGATTTCGCTACCGATGATATAGGCCATCGGGTTGGAGGTGCCGTGGCGGCGGAACAGGTCCTTGAGGCCCTCGTCATGCAGCTGATCGGAACGCCCCTCAAGCCGGGTCACTTCCTCGGCAATGGCGGTCAGCCGCGGTACGTTGGCGCCGATGCGGTCGAGCAGCGGAATGGCTTCGGCAACCAGCCGGGCAGAATCGATGATCAGAACGCCCATTTCGCGCATGCCGGGATCAAAAGTCTTCTGCTCGAACAGCCGGATGGTCTTCACCGTCTTGTGCATCATGTCGATGGCATCGTCCATCGACTGGATCAGGTCCTTGATGTCACCGCGATCGAACGGTGTGATGAAACTCAGCCGGACCGCAAGCAGGACGTCACGGGTGATCGCGTCAGCCTGGTCTTCCAGGGCGATGATCCGGTCGCAATGGGCATCAAGATCACCCTCGCCGGCAAGCAGAGCTTTCATCGCCTCGGCCGCGCCAACGACCGTGCGCGAATGCGCCTCGAAAAGCTCGAAGAACTTGTCCTCGCGCGGCATCAGCTTGCGAAACCAACCCAGCATTGTTCATCCACCTATCTTCGCGTTGTCACGAAACTGTCATAATCTGGCAGCCCTCATAGAGAAGACAGGGGATCGAGGAAAGCATTTTAAGGCAACGGAAGGGCGATTACCCACCGATTAGGACGAACCAGCCATCCTCATCGGTGGTTTCGACGCCGAGTTCGCGGGCTTTTTCCAGTTTTGAGCCGGCGCCGGGGCCTGCGACCAGAAGATCGGTCTTCTTCGACACGGAGCCCGCAACCTTGGCTCCCAACCGCTCGGCCATGGCCTTGGCTTCGTCGCGGGTCATCTTCTCCAGCGATCCGGTGAACACGACAGTCTTGCCCGCAACCGGGCTGGAACTTGCCACCGGTGCCTCCGCATCCTGCGGCGTCACCTCATCAAGCAGGCGCGACACGACATCCATGTTGCGCGGCTCCTTGTAGAATTCAACGATGGCCCGCGCAACGACATCACCGATGCCGTCGATCGTATTCAAGTCGCTCCACGCCTCCGAGGTGATATCGCTGGCCGCCTTCATCGCGTCAGCGAAGGCTGTGTAACTGCCGTAGGAACGCGCCAAAAGCTTTGCCGTGGTTTCGCCGACATGGCGAATACCGAGCGCGTAGATCAGCCGGTGCAACGCCACCTGGCGCCGGTCATTGATAGCATCATAAAGTTTGCGGACGCTGACCTTGCCGAACCCGTCGATATTTTCGAGCTTGGTCAGGGTCGAGCCATTCTGCCGTTTCTCCAGCGTGAAGATGTCCGGCGCGGTCTTGATCGACAATGCCGGGTCCTCGGCCTCGAAGAAGAAGTCGATCTGCTTCGATCCCAACCCTTCGATGTCGAAGGCATTGCGCGAAACGAAGTGCTTCAAGTGCTCGACCGCCTGGGCCCGGCAGACGAAGCCGCCGGTGCAGCGCGTGACGGAATCGAGTTTGCCGGTCTTCTCGTTTCTCTCGCGCACGGCGTGACTGCCGCAAACCGGGCAAACTTTCGGAAACTGATAGCGCTCCGCCGCTGCTACGCGCTTTTCCATCACCACATCGAGCACCTGCGGGATGACATCCCCTGCCCGCTGGACAATCACGGTATCGCCGATGCGGATATCGTGGTCCTCTTCCCGAATACGCTCACCACCATTGCCGATGCCTTCGATATAATCGGCATTGTGCAGCGTCGCATTGGTGACGACGACACCGCCGACCGTGACCGGCGTCAGCCGCGCCACCGGCGTCAGCGCACCGGTACGCCCCACCTGGATGTCGATATTCTCGACTGTCGTAAATGCCTGCTCGGCCGGAAACTTGTGTGCGGTTGCCCAGCGCGGCGAACGCGAGCGAAAGCCCAGCCGCTGCTGCAGGTCCAGCCGGTCGACCTTGTAGACGACACCGTCGATATCATAGTCGAGGTCGGGGCGCTTGAGACCGATGTCATTGTAATGCGCAAGAATCGCATCGATCGACGACAAACGCTGCATCAGAGGATTGACCGGGAACCCCCAGCGCTTGAACACCTCGACCATGCCGAACTGGGTATCGGCTGGCATCTCCGAAATTTCGCCCCAGGCATAGGCGAAGAATTTCAGCTTGCGGCTGGCGGTAATGGTCGGATCAAGCTGACGCAACGAGCCGGCGGCCGTGTTGCGCGGGTTGACATAGGTCTGCTTGCCCTCGGCAACCATCTGCGCGTTCAGCGCCAGAAAGTCGCTCTTGCCCATATAGACTTCACCGCGAACCTCAACGATTGCAGGCGCACCGGCCGGCAGGGTCTGCGGGATTTCCATGATGGTGCGGATATTGGCTGTCACGTTCTCACCGGTCGTGCCGTCGCCGCGTGTCGCAGCACTGACCAGCCTGCCGTTTTCGTATCGCAGCGACATCGACAGGCCGTCAATCTTCGGCTCTGCAGTGAAAGCGATCGAATTATCCGGCAAAAGCCCGAGGAACCGGTATACGCTGCCGATGAAGTCCTGCACATCCACGTCGGAAAACACGTTGTCGAGCGACAGCATCGGCCGCGCATGAGTGATCTGCTGAAAAATGCCGGAGGGTGCCGCGCCGACCTTGCGCGACGGGCTGTCGGCCCGCACCAGCTCCGGAAAATGCGCCTCGATCTCCTCGTTGCGCCGCTTCAGCGCGTCATAGTCCGCGTCCGAAATCTCCGGCGCATCCTTGCCGTGATAGAGCGCATCGTGTCGCGCCAGTTCGGCCGCCAGCCGTTCCAACTCTGTTACCGCATCTTCAAGCGTCAAATCTTCAACGGCAATGGATAAGGTCGACATGCTGGGACTCCTGATTTGAGAGTCGTTTTAGAGAATTTTGGGGGAATGGGAAGATGCTCCCTATCCTTCACCGGAGGGTAGAACTACCCATTCCCAGCCAACAAACTCGCCGCAGCCGCCCTTGCCTCATCCGTCACCGAGGCCCCCGCCAGCATGCGGGCGATCTCTTCGGTACGGGCCTTGTCGTCCATGCGGGCCACACGGGTGGCAATCGTTTCGGACTTTTCCGCCGAAGGCCCCTTGGAAATCAAGAGATGCGTTGCGGCCCGCGCTGCCACCTGCGGCGCGTGGGTGACCGAAAGCACCTGGACGGTTTTCGACAACCGCTTGAGCCGCTGGCCGATGGCATCCGCCACCGCACCGCCAACCCCGGTGTCGATTTCATCAAAAACGAGCGTCGGCGCGGAGCCCCGATCCGCGAGCGCCACTTTGAGCGCCAGCAGAAAGCGCGACAGCTCGCCGCCGGATGCTACCTTCATGATCGGGCCGGGCCGCGTGCCAGGGTTGGTCTGAACGTGGAACTCGACCACATCGATCCCTTCGGCGGCGGCAACATCGGGATCGGAGGTCACTTCCACCATGAACCGGGCACGCTCGAGCTTCAACGCGGGAAGCTCTGCCATGACGGCGTCGGACAGTGCCGTCGCCGTGTTGCGACGCTTGGCCGACAGAGCCACGGCTGCCGCGTCAAAGGCACCCTTGGTCAGGCCAAGTTGAGCTTCCAGCTGCTTCAGCTTTTCTTCGCCGGCATCCAGATCAGCAAGATCGGAGATCATCCGCACGGCCAGCGCCGGCAACGACGTCACCGGTACGGAATATTTGCGGGCTGCGGCGCGCAGCGCAAACAGCCGCTCCTCGACACGCTCCAGTTCCTTCGGATCGTATTCGGTCTTGCGCAGCGCCGCCTCAACGGCCATCTGGGCGTCGGAAAGCTGGTTGAGGGCTGCGTCCAAAAGCTCGACAGTCTCTTCAAGAAGACCTGGCGCTTCGTGGCTTTTGCGTTCCAGCCTGCGCACCATAGAGGCAATCAGCGGAACCGGTGAACCGTTGCCATTGAGAAACTCGCTCGCTTCATTGATGTCGACAGCGATGCGCTCGGCCTTCATCATCCGCGAACGGCGCTCGGCAAGATCGTCTTCTTCACCATCCTGTGGCGACAGCGCTTCGAGTTCTTCGACGGCGGAGCGCAGATAATCGGCCTCGCGGGCAGCTGCCTCGACCTTGTCGCGGTGCTTCTTCAACGTCCGCTCGGCATCCTTCCAGATGCGGTAAAGCCCGGACACCGCCTGCGCTTCCTCGGCAAGACCACCGAAGGCATCAAGAAGGGTGCGGTGGGCGTGAGTGTCGACAAGGGCGCGGTCGTCATGTTGGCCATGGATTTCGACCAGCAACTGGCCTGCCTGGCGCATCAACTGCACCGAAACCGGCTGATCGTTGACATAGGCCTTGGTGCGGCCATCGGCCGATTGCACCCGGCGGAAAATCAGGTCGCCGTCATCGTCGATACCGTTTTCGCGAACGAGAAGCCGGGCCGGATGTCCCATGCCGACATCGAAGACCGCCGTCACCTGCCCCTTGTCGCCACCGTGGCGAACAAGCGAACCGTCGCCGCGCCCACCGAGCGCCAGCGACAAACTATCAAGCAAAATGGATTTTCCGGCGCCGGTTTCGCCGGTCAATACGGACAGGCCAGCATCGAAGGACAGGTCAAGCCGTTCGATCAGGACGATATCGCGGATCGAGATCTGTGAAAGCATCCCGGTTCAAATCTCTTCGTCTTGGGTCCTGTTTCTAGGCGCCCAGAAGCTTCTTGCCTGCTCGCGAAATCCACGAGTTGCCGTTTTCACGCGGTTCCAGACCGCCGGTCTGCAGGAGCTTGTAGCTGTCGGCATACCACTGGCTGTCAGGATAGTTGTGTCCGAGAATGGCGGCGGCGGTCTGCGCCTCGCTGGTAATACCCATGGCGAAGTAGGTTTCGACCAGACGCGCCAGCGCCTCTTCGACCTGGTTGGTGTTCGGATAGGATTCGACGACCGAACGGAAGCGCGTGATTGCGGCCAGATATTCCTTACGCTCGAGATAGTAGCGGCCAACCTGCATTTCCTTGCCGGCCAGCTGGTCCTTGGCAAAGCGCAGCTTGGCTTGCGCGTCCTCGACATATTCGGAATCAGGATATTTGGTAATGACCGCCTGCATCGCCTCGATCGTCTTGAAGGCCGGCTTCTGGTCCTGCGTCACCGCCGGGATCTGTTTCGAATAGGCCAGACCGACAATATATTGCGCGTAGGCTGCATCTTCGGATTCGGGATAGAGGTTCAGGTACCGGCTCGCCCCATTTATAGCGTCCTGGTACTGACCGTTGCGGTAGTTGATGAAGGAGCGCATCACCAGCGCCTTGCGGGCATATTCCGAGAAGGGATGCTGCTGGTCGATCGCGTCGAACTTGCGCGCCGCTTCCGTCGTCTTGCCCGCGTTCAGGTTGGCAAGGCCCTGATTGTAGAGTACTTCCGGCGGGTCTGTCTCGGCGGCCAGCTTTGTAATGTCGATGTCGGGATCGTTCTGGCAGGCGGTGATCAAAACGCTACCCGCACAAGCCGCAAGCGTAATGACAACAACACGTGCCATCTTCTTCAATTCAAACTGGCCTGCAATTACCATTCGTAAATCCCAACTCCCGCACCGGTAAGAATACCGCCGCCTATGAACCGCGTTTTAGATCAAGATGCAACAAGACCGCAACGTCATGATGATTGATTAACGCAATTTTGTGGCAGTCCCGTCATGAAAAAGCCGGTCAAAAGACCGGCTCTCATCAAACATCAGACCAGATTTTCCCTTTCAGGAACAAGTAGCTGCGCTTTACGGCGCATTGACGGCAATCACTTCCCGCGGCGCAGAGCGTTGGCGCTGTGTTGCTGTCTCGACGATTTCATAGGCGGTCGGATCGCTCATCAGCGCCTTCAGCGCGTTGGCATTCATCTTGTGGCCACCGCGATAGGACCGGTAGCAGCCAATGAACGGCGCACCTGCCAAAGCCAGGTCGCCCACGGCGTCCAGCGTCTTGTGGCGGACGAACTCGTCCTTGTAACGCAGGCCTTCCATGTTGATGACGGTGTTGTCATCAGCAATGACGACCGAATTTTCCAGCGACGAACCGAGACCGCGACCGGCAGCCCACATACGCTCGACATCGCGCATGAAGCCGAATGTGCGGGCGCGCGACAATTCCGTCTTGAAGACCGCCGGAGTAATGTCGCCCTTCCAGGCCTGACGGCCGATCAGCGGGCAATCGAAATCGATCTCTACTTCGAAGCGCATGCCGTCATAGGGCGTGAATTCCGACCAGGAGGCACCCGATTCGATACGCACTGGCTTCAGGATGCGGATATAACGGCGCTTGACGCCCAGCGCCTTGATACCGGTCTGCTCGATAGCGTCGATGAACGGCGCGGAGCTTCCATCCATGATCGGCATTTCGGCGCCGTGCACTTCGATCAGAAGATTGTCGAGGCCGAGCGCATAGATGGCCGCCATCACATGCTCGATCGTAGCGATCGAGGTGGCAGGCGAGAAGCCGAGGATGGTGCAGAGATCGGTGTTGCCGACCTGCGAAGAGACCGCCTTGAATTCGCTGATCGTCTGCTCACCGGCGACGCGCTGAAAAACGATGCCGCTGTCTGCTTCCGCTGGATGAAAGGTGATCGCTACCTCGGCGCCAGAATGTACGCCCGTGCCGCTCAGAGTTACAGAGTGTGCAATCGTTGTCTGAAATCCAAGCAGTCCAATTCCCAGTCCCATGCCTATCGCCTTCAAATGCTACGTGGCGTTGCCGCCGAATGTCTCGATAGGACAAGAGTTGTGCGCTTTCCAAAGCCGCAAGCCACACCGTCGGGAAGCGAGGTCTTGCCGTCACCGCCCGGTCCAATATGCAAGCTTTCGCGTTTAGAATCGCAATGCTGTCCCATCAGTTCTGATTGTGAAGATAATTGCTGTGGTCCGTCATTCCAAATCACTGTTTCTTTCGCTTTGTTACGCGACGCACACAAGGTGCTTAGATATTGGAAGAATTCAATAATTCATAAAAAATGCCCGGGCGCAAACCCGGGCATTTCGGCAAGGAGGAAGGTGGGTAGAAAAATCAGTTCGACTGGCGGCGCAGGAACGCCGGGATTTCGAGTTGATCGTCTTCATGTGCACGCGGCTGCGAGGCAGCGCGGGCACGGTCATCGAGAGGAGCAGCCCGGCGCGGCGCATAAACGCTGGCTTCGGGCGACAACGGACGTCGCTGCTGCGAGGCAGCGGCCGGCGCACCGGAGGTCATGTCGGCAGCCACATCGTGGCTTTCTTCTTCGCGGCGTGCGAGCGAATTGGTGATCCGCTTGAGCAAGCCCATCGGGCCGCGCTCTTCCTGCTGAACCGGCTGTGCGCGATGTTCGGCTTCGGCCTTGACCATCGGCGGGAAGTCTTCGACGCGCGGCATGCGAACCTGCTCGGCCTGCTGGCGGATTACCGGAGCGGCGGGCTCCTGGCGAACCGGAGCCTGGGCGACGGGCTGCTGGTAAACCGGCGTTTCGATCGCACGCTGAACCGGAGCGGCGGCCTGGACGACAGGCTGCTGTTCAACCGGTGCAGCACCCGCGAAAAGCTTGCTCTGCGGACGGAAATCGTCCTGAGCCTGCTGAACCGGCGCAGTTGCGCCACCGCGCGGCATCGACAGGAACAGTTCGCGTTCCAGTTCGGCTGCACGGATGGCTTCGGCAATCGAATCACTCGTCTGCTGAACCGGCTGGGCGGCCTGCTGCTGCTGAACGACTGGCTGCTGGGCAACCGGAGCCGGCTGCTGAACGGCAACCGTCTGCTGGACTGGCGCTGCCGGGATTGCGATGGACGGACGAACGATCGGCTTGGCTGCTACCGGACGAAAGTCGGCATTGCGACCGGCCACCTCCGCAGCGGTCCGATCGATACCCGTTGCCACAACCGAAACGCGGATGAGGCCTTCGAGTTCTTCGTCGAATGTCGCGCCGAGGATGATGTTGGCGTCCGGATCCACTTCTTCGCGGATACGGGTTGCTGCTTCATCGACTTCAAAGAGCGTTAGGTCACGGCCACCGGTGATCGAGATCAACAGGCCCTGAGCACCCTTCATCGAGGTCTCGTCGAGCAGTGGGTTGGCGATTGCAGCTTCGGCAGCGGCCATTGCGCGGCCTTCGCCGGATGCTTCGCCGGTCCCCATCATGGCGCGGCCCATCTCGCGCATTACGGAGCGGACGTCCGCGAAGTCGAGATTGATCAGGCCTTCCTTGACCATCAGGTCGGTGATGCAGGCAACGCCGGAGTAGAGAACCTGGTCGGCCATTGCGAACGCATCGGCGAACGTGGTGCGGTCATTGGCGATCCGGAACAGGTTCTGGTTCGGAATGACGATCAGGGTGTCGACGGACTTCTGCAGTTCCTGGATGCCCATGTCGGCGAGACGCATGCGGCGCTGGCCTTCGAAGTGGAACGGCTTGGTAACGACGCCGACCGTCAGGATGCCCTTGTTGCGGGCAGCCTGGGCAACGACGGGAGCAGCACCGGTACCGGTACCGCCACCCATGCCGGCGGTGACGAAGCACATATGTGTGCCGTTGAGGTGATCGATGATTTCATCGATGCACTCTTCAGCCGCCGCGCGGCCGACTTCAGGCTGCGAACCGGCACCCAGACCTTCGGTCACGGCAACACCCATCTGGATGATGCGCGAAGCCTTGGTCATGGTCAGCGCCTGGGCATCGGTGTTGGCGACGACGAAATCGACGCCTTCGAGGCCTGCCGTGATCATGTTGTTAACAGCATTGCCACCGCCCCCGCCAACACCGAAGACGGTGATGCGGGGCTTCAGCTCGGTGATATCCGGCTTTTGCAAGTTGATCGTCATTGTTCCCGTTCCTTCCTGGTTTCTGGCCGCCTTGCCGAGCCGGCCAAATCACTAAATCCCGTATTGCATCCCGTCAGCATGAAGCCGAAGGGCTCAAAAGCTTTCCTTCAGCCATTGACCCATCCGGGCGATACGGCTGTTGTTTCCTGCAAGCGACGAGAGCAGACCGCCCTGCGCCGCATGTGTTTCCATGTCCGCGACTTGCGGATAGATCATCAGTCCAACGGCCGTCGAAAAGGCCGGGCCTTTTGCCGCTGCCGGCAATCCCGAAACGCCGAGCGGACGGCCGATGCGGACGTTGCGGGCGAGAATCCGGCGTGCCGATTCGGGCAGACCGGTCAGCTGTGCAGCGCCGCCCGTCAGAACGACACGCTTGCCGACGATCGGCGAGAAGCCGGACCGCTGGATACGGTCGCGGATCAGTTCCAGTGTTTCCTCGATGCGAGCCCGCACGATGCGCGAAACCAGTGCGCGCGGCACATGTGTCGGCTGATCGCGGTCGTCCTCGCCGATCGGCGGAACGGAAACGATGTCGCGCTCGTCGGCGCTATTGGGCAGTGCCGAACCATGAACGACCTTCAGGCGCTCGGCATCTTCGATGCGGGTCGAAAGACCGCGTGCAAGGTCTGTGGTGACATGGTGACCGCCAAGGCTGATCGCATCGGCATGAACAAGCTTACCTTCGGCAAAGACCGAGATCGTCGTGGTGCCGCCACCCATGTCGATGGCGGCGCAACCGAGTTCAACCTCGTCATCGACCAGAGCCGCAAGACCGCTTGCATACGGTGTCGCGACAATGCCTTCGACCGATAGATGCGCACGGTTGATGCAGAGTTCGAGGTTCTTCAGTGCAGCGCGTTCGGCGGTCAGCACGTGCATGTCGACACCCAGCGCATCGCCGAACATTGCGAGCGGATCCCGGATGCCGCGTTCGCCGTCGAGCGAGAAGCCCGTGGGCAGCGAATGCAGGATGACGCGGTCCTGGCGCAGCGACTGCTGGCCGGCAGCCGCCAAAACCTTCTTCAGGTCCGCCGAATCGACTTCCTGGCCACCGAGATCGATGGAAGCGGTGTAGATATCGCTTTGCAGACGGCCAGCAGAAATGTTGACGATCAGGCTGTCGATGGTCAGCCCCGCCATACGCTCAGCGGCATCGACGGCGAGACGGACGACGCTTTCAGCGGCGTCGAGATCGGCAATCACGCCATTCTTCATGCCGCGCGATTTGTGGTGGCCGATACCGATGATTTCGATCGAATGGGTGCGGCCCGGCAGGATTTGGCTTTCGGCGCGCGGCGTCAGCCGGCCGATCATGCAGACCACTTTGGTCGAGCCGATATCGAGCACGGAAACGACATGCGACCGCTTGGAAGAAAGCGGCTTCAGACGCGGCAGCCCAAAATTCGAGGAGCCGAAGATGCTCATGTACGGCCTTCCTTTTCCTGCTTCTTCAACAACTTCGTGCGGGCTTCCAGAACAGTCTGACGGCGGGCAGCGGCTTCCGGGGTCAACTGGATCGTGGTGCGATCCTCCAGCCTCAGATCGACCGCAGCAATGTCACGTTCAAGCAGTTGCTGCCCCTCTTCCATCGTCGAGAGCACCTGCATGGCGCGGTCCAGATCGTGCTCGGGCAGTTTGATGGTGATGCCGTTGTCGAGCATCAGATCCCAGCGGCGGCCAGCTACGCGAACATAGGCTTTGACCCGCTTGCTGATTTCCGGCCATTGCTCGAACCGGGCGTAAAACGCGGCGGCTGTCGTCTCGGCGTCACGGCCGACGAACAGTGGCAGTTCGGAGAATTTGTTGTCGCGCAGCGGCGCAATCACGCTGCCGCTCTTTTCGATCAGCGACAGATCGGTGCCATGCTGCCAGATGCCGAACGCCTTGCGCTCCTTCAGACTAACCTCGATCGTGCCCGGATAGACCTTGCGCACGGCAACGTCTTCGACCCAGGGCATTTCGCTGATCAGCTTGCGCGCCACGCCGATATCGAGGGCAACCAGCGAAGTTGCACCATCAAGCCCAAGTTGCTGCAGGATGTCGATTTCCGAGGTCTGGTCGTTGCCAGACACCTTGACGTCCTCGATCGCAAAACCAACGGCCGTGGTGGTCGTCTGGGCAAAATCCTGACTGTGACCGCCGAGCGACATGCCATAAAAACCGGTCGCGGCGAAAAACGCCACAGCGGAGACTGTGCCGGTATACGGCATGAAGTGGATGCGGCCCGTTCCAAGACTGACAAGGAAACGCACAACACGGCGCAGCGGCCGCGGCAGAACGCGCTGACCATCAAGATCAACCGCCTCCAGCGGAGCCCGTCCTCTTGCTGCTTTCCTGCCCTTCAACGCAAACACGACGCGTCCTCCACGATCCACTTGAGGAATTCACCAAACGTATGGCCTGCATGAACGGCCATTTCAGGGACCAGAGAGGTGGGAGTCATTCCGGGCTGAGTGTTAACCTCCAGCCAGATAAGCTCTCCTTCTGCAGAGAAACGGTCGTCGAAGCGGAAGTCGGAGCGGCTTACGCCGCGGCATCCAATCGCCTGATGCGCCATGACTGAGAGTGTTTGTATTTTTTGGTAAATATTTGGTAAAATATCTGCCGGGATGACGTGTTTTGAGCCACCTTTCACATACTTTGAATCGTAATCGTAGAAGGCGTGTCCCTGCGGTATCACTTCAGTGACACCAAGCGCCGTATCCCCCATGACGCCACAGGTGAACTCGCGGCCATGCACGTAGCGCTCGACCATGACCCGATCGCCATAGCGCCACTCGCTGGACGTAACGATCTGCGGCGGATGCGACTGATCTTCCTTGACCATCACCACACCGAAGCTCGAGCCCTCGCGAACCGGCTTGACGACATAGGGCGGCTTCATCGGATGAGCCGAGCCGAAATCATGGCGATCCATGACGCGCGCCTCAGCAACAGGAATACCGGCAGCAGCGGCAACAAGCTTAGCCTGCGCCTTGTCCATGGCGAGAGCCGAAGCAAGAACGCCGGAATGGGTATACGGAATCTCAAGATATTCGAGGATGCCCTGGATGGTACCATCCTCACCGAAAGGGCCATGCAGGGCGTTGAAGGCAACATCGGGACGCAGATTCGCCAGAACGGACGCGACATTGCGATCGACGTCGATTCGGGTGACGCGGTAGCCCTCGGCCTCCAAAGCATCGGCGCACGCAGCCCCGGAAGACAGGCTCACCGGCCGCTCCGAAGAAAATCCGCCCATTAGGACAGCCACATGCTTGCTCATAAAAACCCCCGACATTACGCCAGCCTTACAAATCGCTGCTTGCGCCTAGCTTGTTGACACAGACGAGTCGCGTCTTTCAGGCACACCCCCATAGAGCGTCATTATGGTTAACGAACCGTTTACTTTGGTTAACCCTATCCAAGACATGGGTAAAATATTTCCCGCCGATTCATGCCGGCGCTCAGATTCATCGCCTAGAATCAGAGTGTTACTCTCAACGCAAGGAAAAAGGCTGCTGACGGGGCCGATAAAACGGAAAGGCCCCGCAGCGATTTCTGCGGGGCCTTTCGTAAGCGGAACATGTCGGATGGCAGCGTATCAGTCGTCTTCGCCGACAACCTTCCAGATAATGGCACCGATGGCAGCACCAACGATCGGGGCAAGCCAGAACAGCCACAATTGCTGCAACGCCCAGCCGCCGACAAACAGCGCCTGACCGGTGGAACGGGCGGGGTTCACCGATGTATTGGTGACCGGGATCGAGATCAGGTGAATGAGCGTCAATGTCAGTCCAATGGCAATCGGCGCAAAGCCGACCGGCACGCGGCCGTGAGTGGCCCCCAGGATGATGAAGATGAAGAAGCCGGTCAAAAGCACTTCGATCACCAGAGCCGAGGTCAACGAATATCCGCCTGGCGAGTGTTCACCATAACCATTGGCCGCAAAACCGCCGAGCTGGAAGTCAGCCTTGCCGCTCGCAACCAGATAAAGAGCTGCGGCTGCGACGATGCCGCCCGCCACCTGGGCAATGATATAGCCGGGAAGCGAAGAGGCAGGAAACTTGCCGGCAACCGTTAAACCAACGGACACAGCCGGATTGAAGTGGCCGCCCGAGATGCCGCCGACCGCATAGGCCATGGTCAGGACGGTGAGACCAAAGGCAAACGAAACACCGAGCAGGCCGATGCCGACGTCCGGAAAGGCCGCTGCCAACACCGCGCTGCCGCAACCGCCAAACACAAGCCAGAATGTTCCTAAAAATTCAGCAGAAAGCTTCTTGAACATGGTTTCCCCTTCAAACGGAGCAAATGCCCCTAAAGTGCCCGATGCGCATCATCAGCGCCCCATCAGACCCCCTGAAGGAAACGCATGCGCACCCCAGCCTGTTTGCCGCACCCGGTCACCGGGTGCACAACCCAAGATTTGCGACAATTCGATTCTGGTCAAGGATTGAGCACGCCAGGAGCGCATCAGGTGGCATTTTTAATCAACCTGACGAAATAGAGGGCGATAAAGCTGCATCTCAGACGACACTTTTACAATCTATCCACCCCGAAATCTTGCCGATAGTTGCGCTTGAAGGGTTTTATTGCCGGTTCGTCTGCGTTAAAGCCGGGCGGCTGCCTCCCAAGACGGCACTAACATTCCCAAGACGGACATATGATAATGAGCGACACACTCTCCACGTCGTCGCCGACGGCAGAGCCGTTGAACAAGGGCCCACTCAATTCGCCAGCCCGCGTTCTCCTCGCAAGCCTGGTCGGCACGACCATCGAATTCTTCGACTTCTACGTCTACGCCACGGCCGCCGTGCTGGTGTTTCCGGCGTTGTTCTTCCCGAACAGCGATCCCACCACCGCACTTCTCGCCTCCTTCGCGACCTTCTCGATCGCATTTTTCGCGCGCCCGCTGGGCGCCGTCGTGTTTGGCCATTTCGGCGACCGGGTCGGCCGCAAGACGACCCTGGTGGCGGCTCTTCTGACCATGGGCATTTCGACGGTCATCATCGGCCTGCTCCCCACATACGCGCAGATCGGCGTCATCGCACCGCTTCTGCTGGCGCTGTGCCGGTTTGGCCAGGGCTTCGGTCTCGGTGGCGAATGGGGCGGCGCCGTCCTGCTCGCCACGGAAAATGCGCCGGAAGGCAAGCGCAGCTGGTACGGCATGTTCCCGCAGCTCGGCGCCCCTGTTGGCTTGTTCCTGTCCTCGGGCGTCTTCTGGCTGCTTTTGCACCTGATGACCCAGGAGCAGTTGCTGAGCTGGGGCTGGCGCGTCCCGTTCATCGCCTCGATCATCCTGATCGCCGTCGGTCTCTGGGTACGTCTGTCGATCACCGAGACGCCGGCGTTCCAGAAGGCCATCGACAAGCATGAGCGCGTCGAGGTGCCGGTGATGGAACTGTTCCGCAGCCACAAGCGGAGCCTCCTGCTTGGCACCTTCGTAGCCCTGGCGACTTTCGTCTTGTTCTACATCGGTTCGGCCTATCTGCTTTCCTACAACGTCAAGGTTCTGCAGATCCCGTTCCTCGATGCACTGGAAATCCAGATCGTCGGTTCGATCATGTTCGGTATCTTCATTCCGATCGCCGGCAAGCTGGCAGAACGCTTTGGCCGGCGCGAAGTGCTGATCGTAACGACGGTGCTTATCGGTATCTTCTCGTTCTTCCTGAACATCCTGATGACATCGGGTGAAGCCGCCATCTTCGTCTTTGCAATCATTGCAATGGCCTTGATGGGCCTGACCTACGGCCTGATCGGCACGGCGCTTGCGGCCCCCTTCCCGACCAACGTGCGCTACACCGGCTCGTCGATCACCTTCAACCTCGCCGGCATTTTCGGGGCCTCGCTTGCTCCTTATGCCGCGACATGGCTGCAGGTGAACTACGGCATGGCTTATGTCGGCTATTATCTCGGCGCAGCAGCCGTGATCACGCTGGTCTGCATCCTGCTTTCCGGCAAGGATGAAGTCTGAGGCTTAGCAAACATCAAACACCAAAAAGCCGCCGCGGATCACTCCACGGCGGCTTCTTCATATCAATTCATTGGCAACGGCTCAGGCTGTCAGTTCGCCGAGGAATTCCTTGACCTCATAGCCCGGCATAAACGTGCCGACCCGCTTGATTTCCCATTCGAGCGAGATGCCCGATGTTTCAAACACGCGCTGGCGCACCGTTTCGCCGAGATATTCGAGCTCGTAGCCGCTCGCCTGGCCGGTGTTGATCATGAAATTGCAGTGCATCGGCGACATCTGGGCGCCGCCGATCATCAGACCGCGGCAGCCCGCCTCATCGATCAGCTTCCAGGCTGAATGGCCTTCCGGGTTCTTGAAGGTCGAGCCACCGGTCTTCTCGCGAATCGGCTGTACGGTTTCGCGATGCTGGCGCACCGCATCCATATCTGCGCGAATCTTCGCCTTGTCTTCAAGGTAGCCTTCGAAAACGGCGTGGGTGAAAATCAGCCCCTTCGGCGCCGACGAATGGCGGTAGCTGTAACCCATGTCGGCGTTCGACAGCACATGCGTATTGCCTTGGCGATCGACCGCGTGCACCTCGACAACGCGCTCGCGCGTCTCGCCGCCATTGGCGCCGGCATTCATGCGCAGTGCACCGCCGATCGTGCCGGGAATGCCGTAGTAGAATGCGAAACCGCCAATACCATGATCGAGTGTCATTGCCGCAAGATTCTTGTCGGGGCAGATCGCTCCGGCCTTGACCCGTGTTTCCGAAACCAGCTCGACATCGCCAAAACCCTTAGCGGAAAGCCGGATAACAACACCCGGAATGCCGCCATCGCGCACCAGAAGATTAGAGCCGACGCCCGCAACCATCACGGGCACCTCGGCGGGAAGCATCTTGAGGAAGGTGATGAGATCGTCTGCGTCATGCGGCTGGAACATCAGCTCGGCAAGTCCGCCGGCACGAAACCAGGTGACGCGGTCCATCGGCGCATCCGGTGTCAAACGTCCGCGCAATTCCTTGACGCCATCCCCCAGCGAGGCCAGCAATTTTTCTCCGTGTACCTGTTTCATGCGGAATTTCCTGAAATGCCTGCGAGTTCCTTCGGAAGTGCCGCAGCCCAATACGTGATACTGCCAGCCCCCAAGAGAACCACAAAGTCACCCGGTTGTGCAATGGCTGATACAATCGGAGCGATTGCTTCCGGACCGTCGATGAAGCGCGCGTCACGATGGCCGCCGGCCTTGATGCGGGAGACGAGCTCCTGGGAATTGATGCCCTCGATCGGCTCTTCACCGGCCGAATAGACCGGCGCCAGAAGGATCGTATCTGCCTCGTTGAAGCAGGCGGAAAAATCCTCGAACAGGCTGTGCAGACGCGAGAAACGATGTGGCTGATGCACGGCAATGACGCGGCCCTGGCAGGCTTCGCGCGCGGCCTTCAGCACCGCCTTGATCTCGACGGGATGGTGGCCGTAATCGTCGTAGACGCGAACATCGTTCCATTCGCCAGTAAAGGTGAAGCGGCGCTTGACGCCGGCAAAGGCTGCCAGCCCCTTGGCAATATCCTCGGGCGAAATGCCGAGGCGCTGGGCAACCGCAATAGCGGCGGTGGCGTTGGAGACATTGTGACGGCCCGGCATCGGCAGGCGCAGATCCTTCAACTGGATCACCTTGCCGGTGCGGCGGCGGCGGATTTCGACGTCGAAGACCGAGGTAGCGCCGTCCATGCGGATATTGGAAAAGCGCACGTCGGCCTGCGGGTTTTCACCATACGTGATGACCTTACGGTCCTCGATCTTCGAGACCATCGTTTGCACTTCGGGATGATCGAGGCACATGACGCCAAAGCCGTAGAACGGCACGTTTTCGACAAACTGGCGGAACGCGGCGCGCACGGCATCGAAATTGCCATAGTGATCGAGATGCTCCGGGTCGATATTGGTGACGACGGCAACATCGGCGGGCAATTTCAGGAAGGTGCCGTCCGATTCGTCGGCCTCGACCACCATCCACTCACCCTCGCCCATGCGGGCATTGGTGCCGTAGGCATTGATGATACCGCCATTGATGACGGTCGGGTCGAGACCACCGGCCTCGAGAAGCGTCGCGACCATCGAGGTCGTCGTCGTCTTGCCGTGCGTGCCGCCGATGGCGATGGCATTGCGGAAGCGCATGAGTTCGGCGAGCATTTCGGCCCGGCGCACCACCGGCAGCAGTTTTTCACGCGCGGCGATCAGTTCCGGGTTGCTCTTCTTGATCGCGGTGGAAACCACGACGACTTCCGCATCACCGATATTCTCGGCCTTGTGGCCAACGAAAACCTCGATGCCCTTGTCACGCAGGCGCTGAACATTGGCGCTGTCGGACTGGTCGGAGCCCTGAACCTTGTGGCCAAGATTGTGCAGCACCTCGGCGATACCGCTCATGCCGATACCACCGATACCGATGAAATGAACCAGGCCGATTGTCTGCGGCATTTTCATGAGCGTGTTTCCTTGAACTGTGCAATCGTCGAACCGCTGGCAATAGCTTCAACCATGGCGGCAAGCAAGCGCGCGGCATCGGGTTTGCCCGCCTGTTTGGCGTTTGCCGCCATTGTCGCGAGCTTCTCCGGGCTGGTCATCGCCCCGGCGAGAATTTTGCTCAGCTTCTCCGGTGAAAGTTCGGCCTGGGCGATCACCTTGGCACCACCGGTCGCAGCCAGCGCCGCCGCATTCGCCGCCTGATCGTGATCAAGTGCATAGGGATAAGGCACCAGGATGGCCGGCCGTCCGATCACCGCGATTTCCGAAACCGTCGAGGCGCCCGAGCGGCAGATGACCAGATGCGCCTTGGCAATCCGTTCGGCCATATCGTTGAAAAAGGGGGCAATATCGGCGGTCATCTCAAGCTTGGCAACACAGCCTTCGACCATCGGCATGTCCTCAGCACGCGCCTGCTGCGTCACCTTCAACCGCTGCCTCAGATTGTCATCGAGCAAACTGATGGCCGTCGGCACGCTTTTCGAAAAATATTGGGCGCCCTGGCTGCCGCCGAACACCACGAGACGAAACTCCTCGCCTTCTCCGGATGGCTGATAGGCAACCTTCGCGGCCTCCAGAACGGCCGGACGCACCGGATTGCCCGTCGTCACCGTCTTTGCCGCATAGGGGCCATCGGCTTCAGGCAGGAACCCTCCGGCGATCGCCCGCACACGGTTGGCCAAGGCTTTGTTGGCGCGGCCCATGACGGCGTTCTGCTCGTGGATCATCGAGGGGATGCCGGCACGTACGGCGGCCAGCAGTGGTGGGATGGTCGGATAACCGCCGAAACCGACGACCACCTTCGGCCGTACCTTCTTCATCAGACGGCCAGCAACGCGGATACCCGACCAGAGCGTCCACAGCGACGATGCGACTTTCAACGGGTTCTTCGATCCGATCGTCGCCGATGGAACGACGTGGATTTCATCGGCCGGAAACTTGCCGGCGAAACGTTCTGCCCGGCTGTCCGTCACCAGATGAATGGAGTAGCCGAGCGCCTTCAGTTCGTGCGCCAGCGCTTCCGCCGGAAACAGATGGCCGCCGGTACCACCGGCGGCGAGCATGATAATGCCTTTGGTCATGTTCAGTCCTTATTCCATCGGCCTATTCGGCCGGAACGCCCATGCCGGAACGAAACAGGCTACGCTCGACAGCGCGCTTTTCCGGACGATGGCGGGTCAACGCCAGGATGAATCCCGCCGTCACGCAGATCGCCACCATGGACGAACCGCCGTAGGAGATCAACGGCAGGGTCATGCCCTTGGCCGGCAGCAACTGCAGATTGACGCCGATATTGATCATCGACTGGATGCCGATCTGCAGCACCAGGCCCGCAACGGCAAAGCGGGTGAAATCATTGCGCTCGCGAAACGCATGGCTCAGACCACGCATGACGAGGAAGGCGAAGATCAGCACGATCACCATGCAGAAGACGATACCGAATTCTTCCGCAGCAACCGAGAAGATGAAGTCGGTGTGGCTGTCAGGGATGATCCGCTTGACGACACCCTCACCCGGTCCCTGTCCGAACCAGTCACCGCGGATGATCGCCTGCAGGGCCGTATCCACTTGGAACGTGTCGCCCTCACCGGTCATGAACCGGTCGATACGTCCGGCCACGTGCGGCAGAACAGTATAGGCGACCACCAGGCCACCGACAGCGGAACCTCCCAGCACGACAATCCACAGCCAGGGCATGCCGGCCATGAAGAACATGCCACCCCAGACGGCGGTGGTCAGGATCGTCTGACCAAGGTCAGGCTGAGCAACGAGAAGTGCGGCGACAATGCCGAACAACAGGATGGCAAACAGGTTTCCGGGGATTTCCGGCTGGCGGGCATGCTCGGAAAACAGCCAGGCGCAGACGACAACAAAAGCCGGCTTCATGAATTCGGACGGCTGCACCGACAAGCCGGCCAGCGAGATCCAGCGACGCGATCCCTTGACCTCTGCCCCGAAGAACAGCGCCAGAACCATCATGGCGAGCGACGCCAAAAGCAGGATCATCGCCGTGCGGCGCACCTGCCGCGGCGACATGAAGGAGATGCCGACCATCACCGCCAGCGACGGCAAAAGGAAAGCCGCGTGACGCTTGACGAAATGGAAGCTGTCGAGATTGAGCCGCTCGGCCACCGCCGGGCTTGCCGCAAAGGACAGCATGAAACCGATGCCCATCAACAGAATGAAGGTCGCCAGAAAGAACCTGTCGATCGTCCAGAACCAGTCGGCCACGGGGCCACGTTCGGCACGGCTTACCATTTGTTCGTCCCCTTCAACGGCGCGTCCGGCGCCAATCTCTCAAAGTCAGGGCCATCGCCCTCATATCAGCATCGTCACGCCGTCGATCGCAGCGACATGGCTGACGAAGGCATCGCCGCGCACTTCAAAGTTCTTGTACTGGTCGAAGCTTGCGCAGGCCGGTGACAACATCACCGCCGATAGTTCGGCCGTGTCGCTGGCCGCATCGGCGGCAGCATGGGCAACCGCCCGCTCCAGAGTTCCGGAAATCTCGAACGCAACCGCCTCGCCAAGCGTCGCGGCAAAGGCCGGCGCGGCCTCGCCGATCAGGTAGGCCTTGGCGACTTTCGGAAAGAAGGGTGCCAACGTCGTGATCCCGCCCTCCTTGGGAAGGCCGCCGGCGATCCAGTAGATTCGCTCATAGCTCGACAACGCCGGTGCAGCCGCATCGGCATTGGTCGCCTTGCTGTCATTGACGAAAACGACGCTGCCCTTGCGGCCAACCGGTTGCATGCGGTGCTTCAATCCGGGAAACGAAGATAGCCCGGCAAGGATTTCGCTTTCGGAAACGCCGACGGACAGGCAGGCCGCAATGGCCGCCGCCGCATTTTGGGCATTGTGATTGCCCCGCAGCGTGGCGATACCGTCGAGATCGGCAATCTCTGCCGCCAGTCCGCCCTCGGCACGCATGACACGCGTGCCATCCGCGAACAGTCCTTCGCCAAGCGCGCGGTGGCGGGCGATCCGCATGACCCGCTGACCGGCCAATGTCGCCCGGTCGGCGATTGCTTCGGTGTAAACGTCATCGACGCCGACGATTGCCGTGTCGCTACCGGCAATCAACCGTTCCTTGATGTCAGCATAGTGCTCCATGCTACCATGCCGGTCCAGATGATCGGGCGTCAGGTTGAGCAGGATGCCGGCCGACGGATTGATCGTCGGAGCCAGATCGATCTGGTAGGACGAGCACTCGACGACGTAGAACCGGTCAGGCGCTGGCGGATCGAGCGTCATCACCGCCGTGCCGATATTGCCGCCGAGCTGCGTATCGCGGCCACTGGATTTCAGGATATGCGCGATCAGCGCCGTGGTCGTCGATTTGCCGTTGGTGCCGGTGATGGCGATAAACGGGCAATCGGGCGCATGCGCCCGCCTCTCTCGCACGAACAGTTCGACATCGCCAATGATCTCGACACCGGCGGCATGGGCGAGATCGACCGTCCAATGCGGCTTCGGATGCGTCAGCGGCACGCCTGGCGACAGAACGAAGGCGGAAAAATCAGCCCAATTCGCCTGATGGAGATCGCCGTTACCGATCCCGGCAGCCGCAGCCTTTGCCACGCTGTCCGGATTATCGTCCCAGGCGGTGACAATCGCGCCACCGGCAACCAGCGCCTGTGAGGTCGCAAGGCCTGATCCGCCGAGACCAAACAATGCGACCTTTTTGCCGCTGAATGTGGTGACCGGGATCATAGTCTCTTACCGCAGCTTCAGGGTCGAAAGGCCGACCATGGCGAGGATGACGGCGATGATCCAGAAGCGGATAACCACCTGGCTTTCCGTCCAGCCGAGCTTTTCGAAATGGTGATGGATCGGCGCCATCAGGAAGACGCGCTTGCCGGTGCGCTTGAACCAGAAGACCTGGATGATCACCGACAGGGTTTCCATGACGAACAGGCCACCGATGATGACCATGACGATTTCGTGCTTGGTGGCGACGGCAACGGCACCGATCAGGCCGCCGAGCGCCAGCGAACCGGTATCGCCCATGAAGATAGCCGCCGGCGGGGCGTTGAACCACAGGAAGCCCAGCCCTGCCCCGATGACGGCCCCTAGAATAACGGCAAGCTCACCGGTTCCCGGCACGAAGTGGATTTGCAGGTAGTTTGCAAACACCGCGTTACCGGCGAGATAGGCGATCACCCCAAAGGAGGCGGCAGCAATCATCACCGGAACGATCGCGAGACCGTCGAGGCCATCCGTCAGGTTGACGGCATTGCCAGCGCCGACGATGACGAAACCGCCGAACAGGATGAAGAAATAACCGAGATTAAGCGTGAAATCCTTGAGGAACGGGAATGTCAGCGACGATCCAAAGGTCGAACCCGATACACCAGCCGAAAGCGCCGTGCGCATCATGAAGAACACGGCGATACCAGCAACGAGGAATTCGATACCGAGCCGAGCCTTGCCGGAAAAGCCCTTGTCGGACTGTTTCGTTACCTTCAGATAGTCATCGTAAAAGCCGATGGCGCCGAAACCGAGTGTCACCAGCAATGTCGAGACGACGTAGACGCTGGACAGGTCAGCCCAGAGCAACGAGCTTCCGACAATACCGGCAAGGATCATCAGGCCACCCATCGTCGGCGTTCCCGCCTTCTTGAAATGGGTCTGCGGGCCATCCGCGCGGATCGGCTGGCCACGTCCCTGCCGCACACGCAGCGACGAAATCATCCGCGGCCCGAACAGGAAAACGATCAATGCCGAGGTGAACAGGGCGGCGCCGGTCCGGAACGTGATGTAGCGGAACAGGTTGAAGAATTGAAAATGGTCCGCCAGTTCGACAAGCCAGATGAGCATGAGGGACCTTTCCCCAAAGGTTCGTTGCAGTGCCATCCATCAGAATCACCTGATGGAAGGATAACTGCGTGGTATCAAAAGTGTCAGCATAGAACAGCGGCCAATAAAGCCTTGTCCTGCCTTATTCAGTGTGTTCCGGGCCAAAAGAGGCCGGATATCGCTCAAGAAGAGCCGAAACGATCCTGCCGCAGCCGGTTCCTTTCGACGATTTGATCATCACCACATCCCCAGCGGTGATGGAGCCAAGCGCAAATTCCTTCAGTTCACCGACCGACGGACGGTATTCGACATGCGCGTTATCCGGCAAAGCATCGCGCAGATGCGCCATTTCCGGGCCAGCGAGCCAGATATCGGTAATCCCGGCCTGAACCAGCGGAAGCGCCAGCCCGGCATGAACGTCGCCAGAGGATTCGCCCATTTCCAGCATGTCGCCGAGAATGGCGATCCGGCGCCCTCCTTCAGGCAGGGCCGTGTCTTTCAGAAGCGAGATCGCAGCCCGCATCGAAGCCGGATTGGCATTGTAGCTTTCATCGATCAACACAAACGCACCCGGCCCGATCGCCAGGCGATGGCGTGCACCGCGTCCCTTCTCGGGCTGAAGTGTGGCGAGCGCAGCAATGGCCGCCTCCATATTCGCGCCAACGAGGCTGACCGCCCCCAGAGCTGCAAGGGCATTCTCCGCGATGTGCCTACCGGGCGCACCAATCGGGATTTCCAGCGTCTTGTTGTCAAGCGCGGCCCAAAGCGTACCGCGTTCCGAGCCGCCGGCATATTCGACCATGCGGAAATCGGCCTTGGCGCTGCTGCCGAAGCTATGAACATGAGCAACGCCGAGCGCGTTTGCCGCCTTCTCAAGCATGGCAAACTGTTCGTTATCGCGGTTGAGTATCACGTGGCCATCATCGACAAGGCCTTCCATGATCTCCGCCTTGGCGGCAGCGATTTCCTTGAGGTCCTTGAAATTGCCAAGATGGGCGGCAGCGATCGCGGTGATGATCGCCACGTGCGGGCGCACCATTTTGACCAGCGGCCGGATTTCGTCGGCATGGTTCATGCCGATTTCGAAAATACCGAAATCGGTATTTTCCGGCATGCGCGACAGGGTCAGCGGCACGCCCCAGTGATTGTTGAACGACGCGACAGACGCATGCACCCGGCCGGATGGCTGAAGCATGTGCCGCAGCATTTCCTTGGTCGTCGTCTTGCCGACAGACCCGGTGACGGCGATGATCTTGGCGGCGCTGCGGTCACGCGCGGCGCAGCCGAGCCGCACCATAGCGTCGAGAACGTCATCGACGACGATCATCGGCGCGTTCAACCGTCCAAGTGCTGGCAGTTTCGCTTCGCTGACAACCAGAAGGGTTGCGCCATTGGCCATCGCGATACCGGCATAATCATGCCCATCGACACGGTCGCCCTTGATGGCGAAGAAGGCCTCTCCCTTGCCGAGAGACCGGCTATCGATGGAAATGCCGGTGATGCCTTCCGGCAGATTGCCCATCGGGCGGCCGTGCATAGCCGCCATCAGGTCGCTCGTGGTCCACAGAAAGCCCAAATCAATGACCTCCCAATGCCTTGCGCAATTCGTCATGATCGGAGAATGGCAGGGTAACGGAGCCGATGGTCTGCCCCTCCTCATGCCCCTTGCCCGCGACGATCAGCGTATCGCCCGATTTCAGCATGTCGACAGCAGCCTTGATCGCCTCGGCGCGGTCGCCGATCTCGGTGGCGCCTTTCGCCGCAGCCATGATTTCGCTGCGAATGACGGCAGGCACTTCCGAGCGCGGATTGTCGTCGGTGACGATCACCACATCGGCAAGCCGCGTAGCGATCTCACCCATGATCGGACGCTTGCCCTTGTCACGGTCACCGCCGCAGCCGAACACCACGATGATGCGGCCGGTGGTAAACGGACGGACGGAGGTCAGGACGTTTTCCAGGGCATCCGGCTTGTGGGCATAGTCCACATAGGCGAGTGCGCCCTCTTTGGTATGACCAACCAGTTCGAGACGGCCGGACGCACCCTGCAGCTTTTCAAGGGCAGCCATCGTCGCTCGGGCGCTAACGCCGGTCGACATGGCGAGACCTGCCGCAACCAGCGCGTTCGATATCTGGAAATCGCCGGCAAGCGGCACTTGCACTTCGAAAATCTCGTCGCCGACATGGATTTCGGCAATCTGCCTGTGACGGAAATGCTCGACCCGCTTCAGCGACAGGTAGTCACCTTTACGGCCAACAGTCAGCACCAGATGTCCCGCGGCTCTTGCAGCAGCAATCGCCTGTGCCGACCAGGCATCATCGGAGAAGATCACCGCCGGCGAGCCTTTTGGCAAGACACCATCGAACAACCGCATCTTTGCAGCCATGTAGTCCTCGACGGTCGGATGATAATCCATGTGGTCGCGGCCAAGATTGGTGAAGCCAGCAGCAGCAAGGCGGACGCCATCAAGCCGGTTCTGGTCCAATCCGTGGCTGGACGCCTCCATCGCAGCATGGGTAACACCGGCATCGGCCAGTTCGGCCAGCAGTTTGTGCAGCGAAACCGGGTCGGGCGTCGTCAGCGAACCATAATCGTTGCGGCCGGGCGCAATCACGCCGGTCGTGCCGATCATCGCAGCCGCAAAGCCCGCATGCGCCCAGATCTGCCGGGCAAAGGAGGCAACTGAGGTCTTGCCTGCGGTCCCGGTGACGGCAACCATCGTATCCGGCTGGTTTCCATAGAAGTTGGCTGCGGCAATCGCCAGCACGCGGCGCGGTGTGAAGGCAGACAGGACCGGAACGGGCGTCTCGCCTGCAGCCTTGACGCCGGTCACAACGGCAGCCGCCCCGCGGGCGATGGCATCGTCGATAAAAGCCTTGCCGTCGGCCTTGCTTCCCGAGAGAGCAACGAACAATGAACCCGGGGCAACCTGCCGGCTATCGGCGGTAATGGCGGCGATATCGATGTCGCCGGCCCCTGAGCCCAGCTGTGACGCAATTTCCGGGAAATCCTTCCCGATCAGGTCTTTGATCTTCATGGATGCACTTTTCAGTTATACCGACGCGCCGGGCGGCGAATCCTCCAGATTGTCATTCCATGGTCAATAAGACACAAGCAAGGCAGAACCGTCTTCACCGAACTTCGGCTCGACGCCGAGAAGCGGCGCCGAACGGCTGATGATATCGCGCACCATCGGTGCAGCGGTGTTGCCTGCCAGTGCCGCGCCATTGCCCTTGTCGGTTTTCGGCTCGTCAATGAAGGTCAGGACCACGTAACGCGGATCATCGATCGGAAAGCCGGCCAGAAAGGCGTTGAAGTTGGCGTCGTTCGAATAGCGGCCGTTGACGACCTTGTCGGCCGTACCAGTCTTGCCGCCGACATTGAAGCCCGGCACGCGGGCGTTGCGGCCTGAGCCGTTGACGCCGTTCCAGCGGAACAGGAAGCGCATGTCGTCGCTGGTCGATTTCTTGATGACCTTCGTCGAGGCCGCCTGAGCCTGCTCCACCGTGCGCGGCAGGAAGGTCGGCTCGATCAGACTGCCGCCGTTCAGAAGGGCCGCTCCCGCCACTGCCGTCTGCAGCGGTGTGGTCGAGACGCCATGGCCGAAGGAGATGGTGATCGAGTTGATCTTCTTCCACACACGCGGCTGGCTCGGCGTTTTCACTTCCGGCAGTTCGGTCGGCATTTTGGTCAGCAACCCGATGCGGGTCAGGAACTCTTTGTGGTCTTCGATGCCGACGATGTCGGCCATCTTGGCGGTACCGATGTTGGATGAATACTGGAAGATTTCCGGTACGGTCAAAACACGGCGCTTGCCGTGGAAGTCCTTGATGGTGAAGCCGCCAATGCGGATCGGGTTGGTGGCATCAAAGCTGTCGGTAAGCTTTACCTTGCCGGAATCGAGCGCCATCGCCGTTGTGAAGGACTTGAAGGTCGAGCCCATCTCGAACGTACCGTTCGACATGCGGTTCATCCAGCCTTCCTTGGCTCCATCGGCCGGCTTGTTGGGATCGTAGTCCGGATAGGAGACCATGGCGAGGATTTCGCCGGTCTTCACATCCATCACCACGCCACCTGCGGCAAGCGAACGGAATTTCGTCATCGCGTCGACGATGACATCGCGCATGATATTCTGCACCCGAAGGTCGATCGACAGCTTGACGGGCTCAAGCTTGGCATCGCTGGTCATGCCGATGGCAGCGAGATCGGCCAGCCCCTGATTGTCGATCCAGCGTTCCATGCCGGCGATACCGCGGTTGTCGACATTGACGTGACCGACGATATGCGAGGCAGTTGCGCCGCCCGGATAGAAGCGGCGCTTTTCCGGCCGGAAGCCGATACCAGGAATGCCCAGCGCCAGGATTTCGCTCTGCTGCTTGGGGGTCAACTGACGGCGCAGCCACTGGAAACGCGACTGCGATTTCAGCTTGTTGTAGATATCGGCGACGTTCAGGCCGGGCAGAACGGTTGACAGCTGCTCGACGGCTTCATCGGCATCGACGATCTTGTGCGGTTCCGCATAGAGCGAGACCGTGCGGATATCGGTCGCGAGGATTTCACCGTTGCGATCAAGAATATCGGGGCGCGACGCCATCAGATTATCGGCACGGCCGATGCTCGAGACCATCTCCGGCTGGGCCAGACCGTATTGGACCAGACGGCCACCTATGATGCAGTAAACAGCCGTAAAGCTGGCGATGACGATCGCAACCCGGCTTTTCGCCTGATTGCTGGTCCGCTTGCGCGTGCCTTCGAACGGCTTGCCGAGATCACCGGGATGATTGTTGCCGCCGGCGGAGAAGTGAGCCTTGCTCTTGACGACCATGATGCGGGAAAGAAAAGACATCAGCGATCCACCGAACCGGTTGCAATATCGTCCGTGTCAACCACGGGCTTCTTCGCCTTGGTGTTGCCCTTGCCCTTCGCCAACCCCATGGCTTCCAGAACGTCCGCGGGCGGCGGCATGTCGGCCTTCAACATCGGCAATTCTTCCGGGCGGGAAAGCTGGGTCGGGTCGGTGGGCGCAAGCTGCAAATCCTGCTGGTAGACGCCGACGAGTTTCTCCAGCCTGTTTGGCTGCGTCAGCAGCGCCCAGTCGGCGCGCAGGAGATCGATCGTGTCTTCCTCAAGCTTGATCCCCGCCTCCAGCTTGCGAACCTCTTCAAGCTTGTTCTCGGCCTGATGCTTGATCGTGTACGTGACCGTGGCGGCGGCTGTCATGACGACGATCAGGACGATGTCAAAACTACGCAACATGTCTCAGCCCCCCATCTTTCCAAGGCTTGCAAGGTTCGGCAAATCGAAAATGGACAGGTCATCTGCCTCGGGCGGAGCCGCGGTCCGCGCACCAACCCGCATTTTGGCGGACCGGGCGCGTGGATTGCGGGATGCTTCTTCTTCGCTTGCCGCCACCATAGACTTTCCAACTGGTGCGAAAGTTGCCGCGCGTTCATGCGCGATCGGCAGATGACGGGAACCCGAGGCCTTGCCGGCGCGATCCTGGAAGAATTTCTTGACGATCCGATCTTCCAGCGAATGGAAAGTGACCACAGTCAGCCGCCCGCCGGGCTTCAGGCAACGTTCAGCCGCAAACAGCGCACGGGCAAGCTCGCCAAGCTCGTCATTGACGAAAATGCGCAACGCCTGGAAGACGCGCGTGGCGGGATGGATCTTGTCCTTGGCCTTGCGCGGCGTCACCAGCTCGATCAGACCGGCGAGATCGCGGGTCGTGACGAATGGCTCTTCGAGGCGGCGCTTCTCGATGGCGCGGGCGATGCGGCCGGACTGTGGCTCTTCACCGAGAAAGCCGAAGATGCGTGTGAGATCCGACACCTTGGCGCGATTGACGACATCGGCGGCAGAGACGCCATCCGACGACATGCGCATATCGAGCGGGCCTTTCCGCTGGAAGGAAAAGCCGCGATCCGCCTCATCGATCTGCATTGAGGAAACCCCGATATCCAGCACGATGCCATCAAGACCACCGTCGGGAGCATGCTGCGCAAGATCGGAGAACTGGGAATGGACAAGGGTGAGATGACCGGCGCTGGCAGCGACCAAGGGCTGACCGCCCAGAATGGCTGCCGGATCGCGATCAAGCGCGATCACATCGGCACCAGCAGCAAGAATCGCCGACGTGTAACCGCCCGCGCCAAACGTTCCATCAAGGATGATTTTACCTGGAGCAAGATCCAGGCTTGCGAGAACCTCGGGGAGAAGAACCGGAATGTGACGGACCGGTCCGCCTTCGGCATCAGCAAAACCTGTGCCTTGATCCGTCATCATTCCGCCTCTCCACTCTAGCCCGAGCGCAGACCTCGCAATCTGTGCTCTTCCCTTGCCGCTGCCTGCGCTTCCGCAAACACGTGCGGCGCCCACAACTGAAAATGATCCGCCCGCCCCACGAAAGTGACTTCCGTGTCGATACCCGTGAAATCGCGGATGAAATCCGTGACCATCAACCGGCCTTCCTGGTCGAGCTTCATGAAGACCCCGCCCCCATGAACCAGGAGCGACATCTGATTGGCCCGTGGCGAGAACGGATCCTCGCCACTGATTTGCCTTTCGAAGCGATCCAGCAATTCGGGACCGCCGGCGCTGATAGCCGGAAAGACGAAATCCTGAAAGCAGTAAAGCTCCCGAATATCGAGCGCCGACAAGACAGAACGAAACATCGAAGGAACGGAAACCCGCCCCTTGGAATCGATCCTGTTTGTCGCATGCGAAAGGAAGCGGTTCATGACACGGTACAGCCGTTCCCGGTGGACATGCCAGCCCCAACAGCCCACACGCACCATCAAAAGGACACGCAGCACCCCACAGCCGGGCGACATGCCCGATCGAAAACCCCTTACGGAGCAACTCCGAAACTTGCGGTGAGTAGGCTTGAATCAGCCCGTGTGCAGTGCATGACTGGGATAACATGGGACCATATGGGCGTCAATGGGATTTGCTCTATTTCAGCACGCGTCGTCAGCAAATATTGATAGTCTGTTAAGTTTAACAAATGGTTACAAACGCACAGTCAAGACTTTGGATTCCCCGGCGAATCATGCCGCATGGATTTCGTGTATTATATTTTAGTAATCTAAAATTTAAATACATATTCAAACAGATACGAGATTTAGAAGATCGCCACCTGTGAAGTTGAAAAAGAAGGGAAATTTGCCAGTTGGCCTGTAAGCCGGGTTCTGTATGGCTCCGGCCCGAAAGCCGGAACGTGGCAGCCATTCATCTGGGACAACGCTTGCGCGCTGCCTCCTGCAACCCACCCGGATGACTGGCCCGGAAAAGGCCGGAACGCTTGCGCGAACCACGTCATCCCTATTCGGTTTTGCTCCCGGTGGGGTTTGCCTTGCCACTCATGTTGCCATGCGTGCGGTGGGCTCTTACCCCACCCTTTCACCCTTACCTGCCGAGGCAGGCGGTATTCTCTCTGTGGCACTTTCCCTGGGGTCGCCCCCGCCGGACGTTATCCGGCACCGTTTTCCCGTGGAGCCCGGACTTTCCTCCCCCCGCAACCTTTCGGTCATAGCGGAGCGCGGCTGCCCGGCCAACTGGCCCGCGGTCCATAGCCGAGGTGTCCGGCAATTGCCAGTGACAAAAGTAAAAAGATATGCGGGCACTCTATCTGAAGCAGACGGCAAAATCCGTATCGTATTCGGGCGCATCGAGCACACCGTTCAAAAGCAGCGACGCGCCGAGCCGGCCGATCTCGTCCGAACTTTTTGCCGCCGCGCCATTGCCACCAGTCAAAACAGCAACGCGATCCGTATCGGCAAAGCCGATATAGGGATAACCGTGGCGGGTGAAGGTGGTCACGCAAGGGCTCCAGCGGAGCGAAGCAGGCACAAAGGACGGCATGGCGCGGGATAACAAGCCCGCCATATGGTCGGCAGCGGATCGATTGGCCTCTCCCCGGAACCAGGCGCGAACCTCCGGCTCCGATGCAATATTGACGTCGCTCGGATCGCCACCAATCTTGATATAAAACTTACCACCTGGATAACGGATCGGCGGCAAGAGATAATAGCTCTCGTCTTGCTGAAGCGCAGACCCAATCAGCGACGGCATTCCGGCAAATCGAGGGAGATCAGCCTCCGCCACCTCGGCAAACAGCACGGTGCGCGCCTTGACGGTGAGATCCAGAGGCCGGGCAAGTAATTTCGCGGATATCGAAAATCCGCCAGCAGCGATAACGGCGCGGCCGCCCTTCAAAATCGCTCCGTCAACCGTACGAACATTCACACTGCTTCCGACACGCGCGACTGCAGAGACCTCTGACGAAACAACCGTAACCCCGGCCTTTTGAGCGAGAATGACTTGGGCCTTGACCAAGGCGCGCGGATCGATATGGCCCGCGTTGCGCGGTTCGAAGACGCCGCCATAGCCCGGCGGAAACCGGAACCAGGGAAACTGCCCAGCCAGTTCCTGCTCATCGACAAACGGTGCCTCGACGCCAAGACGGTTGCGGGCGGCGATGACGTGGTCGAGCGTTGTTTCCTCACCACCCGGCAAAGGTGCGGCGATCAGGCAGCCCGCTTCGCTGTAGAAGCCGACACCACTGCCCGTTTCGATATCGGCGTAGCGCTCAATGGATCGCTGCGCCAGAAGCGCCCAGACAGGATCGGGATCGATCGTGCGGGTGATGCGGCCATTGTCGTAATGACTGCTGAAAACACCATCGTGGCTCGCCCAATTTTCCGGCTCGTCCGGCCCGATCAGCGCGATCTTTGCGCCGCTCTTTGCCAGATGGCGGGCTGCCGCCGCCCCCATCATGCCTTTGCCAACAATGATGAAATCGAATGTGCCTGCCATGATGCGCCCTCGGGAAACGATCCCTCGGCAATATCATGGCACCAGCCAGCTGGCATCTGCGAACTTGAAAATACGGCGCCGGATTTTCGGTCCGGCATCCTCTGGCATCAATCGATGATCGCCTGAACCTTGCCGCAATAACGGCGCGATACCGGGTTCATCTTCTTGGCGCCGTGCCCGGCATTGTAGCGCAGGATCGTGCCGCAGGTGAAACCGCCGGACAATTCATGTGCCATGGCGAGATATTTCATACCGAATTTGATGTTGGTTTCGGGATCGAACAGGCCCTGTTTCCCCCCGGAATACCCCATCATGCGCGCTGTTGCGGGCTTGATCTGCATCAGCCCGACTTCGCCGGCGCTGCCGCGTGCCTTGGGATTGAAATTGCTTTCGACCTTGATCACCGCATGGGCGAGATCGACCGGGACGCCATACTGCTTGGCATAGGTCTTGATCAGGCCGCTGTAGACGGAAGATTTGAGGGAATCCGTGCCCGGTGAGGGATAACCGGTCGTTCTGTTTACTGGCTTGATGGAGGATGTGATGGTCTTGTCGGTGCCCCCGGCATACGACGTTTCAACCCCAGAAAACAGCATGCAGAAGCATGCCGCCGCCGCAGCAAGATACGATAGTCTCATTTAGCTTGAAGTCTCCACTTTCGGGCGCCACGGCCTCTTGGGCGCACCCCGCCCTGCCGTCTCACATCCCGATTTTCGTCATCAACAGGAATGGCTGGAGGCCTGAATTCCCTGCGGTTTGGTATGGCCGCAAAAGACCCCGGCATCGTGGTGATGATGTGGCAGTGCACAAAATTAATCGGAAAGCAGCCGGAAACGGCCTTCGGAATGACCGGCAGGGCAACGGTTCAGCGGCTGAAATCCGGCAGGGTCGAGAGCAGCCTGTGCAGCGTGTCCAGCGTCGAAATATCGGCGATGCCATCGACCTGCGCTGGACGGAAATGCCGCTGGAACGCGGCCACCGCACCTTCGGTTTTCTCGCAGAAAACGCCTGTCACTTCAATTCCGTAGCCATAGAGCGACAGCATAGTCTGCACAGCCTCGACAGGCTGGCCCTGATCGCCACGCTGGAAAAATCGACCGCCACCGATCGGGGCCGGTGGAACCCAATGCCCGACGCCGCCGGTATGCAGCCGTTCCCAAGGAAATTTTTCTCCTGGATCAACCTTGCGAATAGGGGCGATATCGCTGTGAGCCAGCACCCTTTCCGGGGTTATCGACCACCGCTCGCCGCAATTTCGACACAGTTCAACGACCGCATCAATCTGTATGGAGGGGAAATCTGGCAGCCCGCCGGGATGGCCGGCATTGGCGATTTCGATGCCGATCGAGCGCGAGTTGATGTCGGTCTCGCCCTTCCAGCTGCTCTTGCCCGCATGCCAGGCGCGGCGATCCTCTGCAACCAGCTGATCGACACGGCCATCCTCATGGACGAAATAGTGACTGGAAACCTGGCTTTCGTCGCGGCAGAGCCAATCGAGGGCTGCAGCCGCCGTCTCCATGCCGGTATAATGCAGGATGATCATGTCGGGCTTCAGCCCGCCTGCCCTTTCGCCATGATTGGGCGATGGCACGAAACGTGCTGTGGGGTAGTCACAGGCGAAGTCCGTCATGCGGCGCGGCGTTCTTTCTCGATCGCCTCATAGGCGGCATTGAGTTCAGCCATGCGATCATTGGCGATCGCCTGCAGTTCTTGCGGCACGCCCCGGGCAACCAGAACGTCCGGATGGTTTTCCGACACCAGCACACGGTAGCGCTTGCGGATGATCGCAAAATCGTCCTTCGGCGAGACGCCAAGGATTTTGTACGGATCGGCGCCGGCGCTATGAATGTGGCGGGCCATAATCTCCTGAAAGCGCTCTTCCTTCATGTGGAAGATCTCGGCAACGCGCGTGAGAAAGTTCAATTCCTTCTCATGAACGGCACCGTCGGACTTGGCGATATGGAAGAGCCCGTCGATGATGTCTTCCAGCACGGGGCAATTTTGATCGCAGGACACGCAAAGCGAAGCGAGCTTTTCGGCATAGGCCTCGTAGCCGGCGACGTCCTGACGGGCCAGATTGTAGAGCCGGGCGACATTCTGTGCCTGGTCGTCGGGAAACTTGAAGATATCGCGGAATGCCGACACTTCGGCCTCGGTGACGATACCGTCGGCCTTTGCCATCTTGGCGGACAGCGCGATCATGGCAACGGAAAACGCCACCTTTCGGCGCGTTTCCGGATCGCCTTCAAACAGCGTCCGCACAGCTTCAATCACACCGGCGAGCGCATTGCCCGTCGCGGTGACGATGCTGAGGATGCTATCCCAGAATGACATAGGCACGTTCTTTCCCATAGTTGGCTGATCCACGTATTTGAAGTGGAAATGGCACGGGCAGTGCGTCCATGCGCAAATGCAAGGCGGCTCGCACGGCTGTGCCGCCACGACAATCATGCAGCTCACCAACCAGCATGACCAGATGTTGGCGCGGATTGCAAGGCGCCAGAGCCGCGGATCAGACTGAAATGACGAATTTGTGATGGCACCTCACTATTATAGCATTCGTTGTCGTGATCGTCCAATCATGCAAATGAATTTGGCTTCGAACCAGGCAAGGTGCGACCGGACAACCCACGTTCCGTTGGAGTTCCGATGCGTATTTCCACCCACCCGCAGGCCATGGGCATGGCACTTGGCCTGATCGGCGTCATCATCTTCGGCGTCACCCTGCCGATGACCCACATCGCACTTGGCGGCTTTTCCCCCTTCTTCATCACCTTCGGCCGCGCCGTCATTGCCTCGATCGCTGCCGGACTAACATTGCTCGTGATGCGCAGGCGATGGCCAAAAGGACAGGGCACAATTCTGCTCGGCGCTGGCATCTGCGTAGTCTACGGTTTCCCCATTTTCTCCACCACAGCGATGCAGACCATTCCTGCCAGCCATGGCGGCGTCATCCTCGGAATCCTGCCGCTCTTGACCTCGATCTTCGCCTCCCTTGTCGATGGCGAGCGGCCGGGTGCGGCCTTCTGGGCCTATGGCCTTGCCGGTGCGGCACTGGTGGTGTTCTTCTCCATCCGCGAAAGTGGCTTTCACCTGCAGGCCGGCGACGCATGGCTCTTTCTCGCCGCCATCACCGCGTCGCTCGGCTATGTCTTGTCGGCCAAGGTCTCGCGGATCATCCCGGGATGGGAGGTGATTTCCTGGGCGCTGGTCATCACCGCACCGCTCTCCGTCGTTGCCACGCTGTTGGTGATGAAGGATGGAATTCAAGCTCCAACGGCTGCCGAACTCGGCGCCCTCTCCTATCTCGGCCTGATGTCGATGTTTGCCGGTTTCATCTTCTGGAATGCCGGGCTGGCGCTCGGCGGTATCGCGCGGGTGGCGCAGGTGCAACTGCTGCAAACATTCGTCACGCTCGCCGTCTCCGCCGTCCTGCTCGGTGAAGTGATCAGCCCCTCGACAATTGGCTTTGCCATTGCCGTTGCCCTGATCGTCTGGCTCGGACGAAAAGCGCGGATCGCCTGATCCGTCCACCGCCATACATGCAGCATGTCATTTAACTTCCATGGGAATTGCGCTAGAGAGACCCCGAACGATCTTGCCGCAATCCCCGAGGAGGACTCCATGGCCAAACAGAAAGTTGCAATGCTGACCGCAGGCGGGCTCGCGCCATGCCTATCCTCTGCCGTGGGCGGCCTGATCGAGCGCTATACCGACATTGCGCCCGATATCGAATTGGTAGCCTATCGCTCCGGCTATCAGGGCCTGCTGCTGGTCGATCGCATCGAAATCACCCGCGATATGCGCGAAAAGGCGCATATCCTGCACCGTCACGGCGGTTCGCCGATCGGCAATAGCCGGGTGAAGCTGACCAACACGGCCGATTGCATCAAGCGGGGCCTGGTCAAGGAAGGCCAGAACCCGTTGCGCGTCGCAGCCGAACGGTTGGCCGACGACGGCATCACCATCCTTCACACAATCGGCGGCGACGACACCAACACGACGGCGGCCGACCTTGCCGCCTATCTCGGCGCCAACGGCTACAACCTCACCGTCGTCGGCCTGCCGAAGACCGTCGATAACGACGTCGTGCCGATCCGCCAGTCGCTCGGCGCCTGGACTGCCGCCGAATACGGCGCAAAGTTCTTCGACAATGTCAGCAACGAACAAAGTGCCGCACCGCGCACGCTCGTCGTCCACGAAGTCATGGGCCGCCACTGCGGCTGGCTGACAGCAGCGACCGCCCGTTCCTATATCCAGCATATCGACGACCGGGAATTCGTCGATGGTTTCATGATGAACCGTCAGATGAAAAATATCGACGGCCTCTATCTGCCCGAGACCGCTTTCAATCTGGAAACCGAAGCCGAACGGCTGCGCGCCATCATGGACAAGACAGGTTTCGTCACCCTGTTCGTCTCGGAAGGCGCCTGCCTCGATGCCGTCGTTGCAGAGCGCGAAGCAGCCGGTGAAGCCGTCAAGCGCGACGCCTTCGGTCACGTGAAAATCGACACGATCAATGTCGGCGGCTGGTTCTCCAAGCAGTTCGCAGCCCTCCTCGGCGCCGAACGGTCGATGGTGCAGAAGTCCGGCTACTATGCCCGCTCCGCACCGGCGAATGCCGACGACCTGCGCCTCATCCAGGGCATGGTCGATCTTGCCGTCGAAAGCGCCCTGAACAAGGTCTCCGGCGTCACCGGCCATGACGAAGATCAAGGCGGCAAGCTGCGGACAATCGAATTCCCGCGCATTCGTGGCGGCAAGCATTTCGACACCTCGGTCAAATGGTTCGGAGAGGTCATGGATGTGATCGGCCAGAAATGGTCGCCGGCAAACTGATATCCGGCTTATAAACGCCTATTGACGGCTCCGTTTGCGCATGGCTTCCTCGATCGAACGCCAAGTCCAAACGGAGCCGTTTTCATGTCGATCGAACACTGGCTGGCCTTTGTCGCCGCCTCCTCCATTCTTCTCGCCATTCCCGGTCCGACCATTCTTCTGGTCATCTCCTATGCGCTCGGGCATGGGCGAAAGGTCGCAAGCGCGACGGTCGCCGGCGTGGCGCTGGGCGACTTCACCGCAATGACGGCCTCGATGCTTGGGCTCGGCGCACTGCTGGCCACATCTGCAACAATTTTCACCGTCCTGAAATGGGTTGGCGCCGCCTACCTGATCTGGCTCGGAATCAAGCTCTGGCGTGCGCCGATCGCAACCGAGGCTGCCGATGGCACCCTGTCGGTACCCGCAGAAAAGCCGCTGCGGATATTCCTGCACACTTATGTGGTCACCGCCCTTAATCCGAAAAGCATTGTGTTCTTCGTCGCTTTCCTGCCGCAGTTTCTCGATCTCAGCCGCCCGCTGTTCAACCAGATGCTGATCTTTGAAACCACATTTCTGGTGCTCGCAACGCTCAACGCCACGCTCTATGCACTGATGGCATCGGCTGCGCGCCAGACGATTCGAAAGCCCAAAGTTCAGGCCATCGTCAACCGCACGGGCGGGTCGCTTTTGATCGGCGCGGGCCTTCTAACAGCGGGCTTGCGGCGCGCCGGCGCCTGAAAAGACGTCCCGCGCTTGCGGTTCAGCGTCTCATAGGTTAATGACATCCGGCGCATGGTGGCCTCTGGCTGCTGATTTGCATAGGGCCCTGTGGCCTGACAGCACGAAAGTGACAGCATGGCGAATTTCCGTTTTTCCGTTTCAAAACCGGCTGTTACGGCCTGTGCCCTGATCTCGGCCTCGCTTGTCAGCGGTTGCTCGAGCATCGAGCGGACACCGATGGAACAGCTGATGGCGGTGCAGACGGTCACGCCGCTGCCCAAGCCCGGAACGGAAATGACGGCTTACGCTCTGCCGGCACCGGATGGCGTCGCTGCAACGACCGCAGCACTGGCAGCCGAAACAGCCATGATGAAGCCCGGTGAGACGGCAGCGACCCAGGTTGCCGCGACCAACCAGACTGAAACACCTGCAGTGGCCGCCAATGCACTGGTGGCTCCCCAGACATCTGCAGCCGCTCAGGCGGCAACAGCAGCCGTCCTGCCGGACACGGCCAACACCATGGTTTCGGCGAAGTCCGATCGCATGCCCCAGATTCCAGAGGGCATGATGATGGCGGCGATGGAATCGGATTTCGATACTGGCGAGCCGGTCGGTCTGGAAACCTTGGTCGCCAAGCGCATGATCGTCCCGATGGCCAAGCCATCGATCGGCGCCAGCGCCTATGCGATGGCAAAGTCGATACCGGCGTCCTTGGGCATCACGGAAAAGCCGACAAGTTCGCGCCCGGAACTCGACCGCCTGATCGCCTATTACGCCAAGCTCAACAATATTCCGGAAGAATTGGTCCACCGCGTCGTCAAGCGCGAGAGCACCTACAATCCGCGCGCTTACCATGCCGGCAATTACGGCCTGATGCAGATCCGTTACAACACGGCCAAGGGGCTTGGCTACGAAGGCCCCGCCGAAGGCCTGTTCGATGCCGAAACCAACCTGAAATATGCGACGAAATATCTGGCCGGTGCCTGGATGGTGGCCGACAACCAGAACGACGGCGCCGTCAAGCTCTATGCCAGCGGCTACTATTACCACGCCAAGCGCAAGGGCCTGCTTGAAACGCTTGGCATGAAGTAAGGCCGGGCCGGCCTCTCCTTATCATGTTTCAACTTTAGTGATTTCAAGCTTGGAAGCGGTCAGTTGACCGCTTCTACTATTTTGGCCTGCAGCTGGCGCACATCATAGCCACTGCGCGACGGCGTCAGCCCCAGCCGGACGACCGCTAGGCCAAGCGACGGTACCAGCATCACGGTCTGACCGTCATGCCCCTGCAGCCAGTAGGCATCACCGGGCAAAGGCGGCCCGCCGTCACTTCCGAACTTTGTCCAGACCTGCCCTGCCCCGTAGCGTCCGCCCGATGCCTGGGTTGGCGTGCGCATGTAATTGACAAAGTCCTGCGGCAACAATTGTTCACCGTTCCAGCTGCCATTCTGCAGGAGGAAGAGGCCAAACCGAGCCCAGTCCCGCGCTGTCGCATACATATAGGACGAGCCGACAAAGGTGCCATGCGCATCCGGCTCCAGGACTGCGCTGTTCATCCCAAGCGGCCTGAACAGCGCAGCGCGCGGAAACGTCAGTGCCTCGCGCACGCTGCCGAAGGTGTCCATCCAAAGCCGCGACAGAATGGTCGATGTGCCACTGGAATAGCTGAAACGCTCGCCTGGCTTTGCCTCCAGCGGCTTGGCCGCCGAGAAATTGGCCATGTCGCCTTCCAGATAGAGCATGCGCGTGACGTCAGTCACATCGCCGTAATCCTCGTTGAACTGCAGACCGCTCTGCATGGCCATGAGATCGGCAAGCTTGATCTGGCTGCGCGGATCGTTACGCCATTGCGGCAGAAGTTCTGTCCGGTCGAGCGCCATCTGACCGTCGCGGATCCGCAAGCCGATCAGGGCAGCCGTCACCGACTTGGTCATCGACCAGCCGAGCAACGGCGTTGCACTGTTAAAACCCTCGCCGTAGTTTTCCGCAACGATCCTGCCATCCTTGACGACGACGATGGCGCGCATGCCAGGGCCTGCAAGCTGCGGATCGGTCAAAAGCGTCTGGACTGCCGGATTGACGGCGGTGCCGCTGCCATCCGGCCACGGCTTGGCATCATCCGATTGCGGCGCCCGGCGGCGAAGCTGCCGGTTTCCGGGGAAAGCTGCGAATTCGCCCTCGGTGACATTGGTGCAGCCAAGCCCCTCACGATAGATGGCCCGGCCCGGCGCCGCAAAACCGAACATGCGCGCTGTGACTGTTTTTCGCATGTTATCGACGGATATCCGCACCAGGCGCAGAAGCGGATGCCCAGGCGCTTGGACATCCTCGGCAAGAACCGTGTTTGCATCCCTGTCGGCAATGAAAACGTTGGAGCAGACGATCTTGGCTGCATAACCGTCACCGACCCGCAGCAAATCCGGCGGCATGATGACAAGCCAGCCCGCGGCAGCTGCCACTGCTGCCGATACCGAGCCTGCGAGCCAGAACCACCGTTTTCTCTTCATGCACATCGTCCCTGCTTCGCTGGTGTCAGAAGAACAGGATTCCACGCATTTAGGAAGGCTTTGTGGCAATCACTTTGATGCTAAACATGTTTCTTGAGCCTCGTCCGGGCAATCCGGCTCTAGCCGATTAACCGCGCCGCGAGCCTTTCCGGCTCCCGCTGAAGGATGGCAATCGCGCCCTCCGCCGACACCGGCCTTGAAATCAGAAAGCCCTGGGCTTCCGAAGCGCCAAGCGCCCGTACGAATTCCATCTGCCCCTCGGTTTCGATACCCTCTATCGTGGTCGACACCTGGAACGTGTTTCCAAGCTGTAGGATGATATCGACGATTTCGGCATCCCGCTGATTGCCAAGCATCGCCTGGGTGAACGAGCGATCGACTTTGAGCTGGTCGAGTGGAAAACGCCTGAGATTGTTGATCGACGAAAATCCGATGCCGAAATCGTCAAGCGCGATACGGACACCATAGGCACGGAGTTCAGTCAGGCTTTCGCGGATGATATCGGCATCGACATAGAAGATCGACTCGGTGACCTCGATGGTGAGCCTGCCTGGAGCAAGTCCGGCTTCATCAAGGCACGCTTTGACATGGGGAACGAAAGCGCGGTCCTTGAACTGGTCTCCTGCGACATTGACCGCGACGCCAGTTGGTGCAGGCCACCGCGCCGCTTCCAGGCAGGCGGTCCTCAAAACCCAGTTTCCGATTGGCAGGATCAGGCCGGTCTTTTCGGCAGCAGCGATGAAATGATCAGGCGGGATGATGCCTTTGTCCGGGTGGCGCCAGCGAATCAGTGCTTCGAAGGAGCGGATCGCGCGGCTCTCGATACCGACGATCGGCTGGTATTCCAGATAGAATTCGCCGGCCGCCAATGCGCGGGAAAGATCATACTCGATCTCGCCTTTGCGCGTTGCCTCCTCCGCCATTTCTGGCGCATAGACCATATGGCTGTTGCCGGCAATTTCCTTGGCCTTGTAGAGTGCCAGGTCGGCGCGCTTGAGAACCGCAGAAATTGACCGGTCTTCCGGCTCTATATAGGCGACGCCGATGCTCCCGCCCGTCCAGAACTGCGCGGACGAAAGCTGAAACGGCTCGATGAAAAGACCTTTGATGGTCATGCAGATATCGTCAAGCTTGCCTTGCGACGGAGAGCCGGCAACGACGATAACAAACTCATCTCCGCCCAGCCTATAAACCGCGGCGATGCCTGACATTGCTTGGATCAACCGCTGGCCAAGCGCGACAAGCAACGCATCGCCAGCATCGTGCCCCATGGAATCGTTTACGAATTTGAAGCGATCAAGATCGAGCATCAACAGAGCCGTGCGGCCTGGAGGCATCGATCCGGTGGTGAGCAGTTCGCGAAGATCGCGCTCCAGCGCGACGCGATTGGCGATACCCGTCAGCTGATCTGTGTGGACAACCCGCGAGAGGTTTTCTTCCGTCCTGCGGCGCAACTCGAGTTCTTCCAGCAGGCGGCTTTGCGCACGTCCCCTCTGGTAAAAGAACAGGCCGCAGACAAGCGGCATGACGATCAATGAAGCAACTGAAATTGCGAGCATTCCACTGCCCCAAACCCCGTGAACATCAGCGATCATAGCGTCATAGAAAATACAAACTGCCGGAAACAATGCTCCGATCACCGCGCCCATTGCAGCATACCGCTGCTCGGGCTTCGGTAGGAAAGCCTTTAACATCATGTTAGCGCCCCGAAAAACTCACTGTATCTAACATATACAAACTTAATCAATTCTTATGGGTAAAAAATCATACAAAACCAGCATCATTGCAGGCGTCATCAAAGTGTAGCGGACTCGTCTTAGAAGCTCCTCCAACGTCAACGGATGGCAGGCTGACATGACTGATCTCGCACCCGATGCAGGCTACGGCAAACGAAACCGCAAGCTGAAAACCGCCTTGCTTCAGCATAAGCCGCTGAGTTTGGAGGGCCTGTCGGAGCGTCTCTTCGGATTGCTGTTTTCCGGTCTCGTCTATCCGCAAATATGGGAGGATCCGGCCGTTGATATGGCCGCGATGCAACTACGGCCCGAGCATCATATCGTGACCATTGCTTCCGGCGGCTGCAATATGCTGGCTTATCTATCGGCAGCGCCCGAGCGCATTGATGTGGTCGACCTCAACCGGCATCACGTGGCTCTCAACCGTTTGAAGCTCGCCGCCTTCCGTCATCTGCCCACTCATGCGGATATTGTCCGGTTCCTTGCACGGCATGATCATGCCGCCAACGTCCAGGCCTACGACCTTTTCATCGAACCAAAGCTGGATGGCGAGACACGGAAATACTGGAGCGCCCGCGGCCTGACCGGCCAGCGCCGCATCAACGTTTTCGGCAAAAACATCTACCGTACAGGTCTGCTCGGCCGCTTCATCGGCCTGGGGCACCTGCTGGCGCGGCTGCATGGTGTCGATCCGAGCGAGCTTGCCAATACCCGTTCCATGCGCGAGCAGCGCCAGTTCTTCGATGAACGGCTGGCGCCCCTGTTCGACCGTCCGGTCATCCGCTGGATCACCAGCCGCAAAAGTTCACTGTTCGGTCTCGGCATCCCACCGCAGCAGTTCGACGAACTGGCCAGCCTTAGCGCGGAAAAGTCGCTGGCCGGCGTCCTGCGTCACCGGCTTGAAAAGCTTTCATGCCATTTCCCGCTGAAGGAAAATTACTTTGCCTGGCAGGCCTTTGCCCGCCGCTATCCGCTGCCGCACGAGGGCGACCTGCCAGACTATCTGCAGGCCAGCCGCCACGAAACGATCCGCAACAATGCCGAGCGTGTCCATGTGCATCACGCCAGCTTCACCGAACTGCTGGCCAAGAAGGCTGCCGGTTCCGTCGACCGTTATGTCCTGCTCGATGCGCAGGATTGGATGAACGACCGTCAGCTCAACGATTTGTGGACCGAAATCACCCGCACATCCGCAGAGGGCGCCATGGTCATCTTCCGCACCGCTGCCGAAGCCAGCATTCTGGAAGGCCGCGTCTCCGAAAACGTGCTTGGCCAGTGGCATTATGATCGTGAGCAGTCGCAGGCGCTCAACCTGAAGGACCGCTCGGCCATCTACGGAGGCTTCCACATTTACAGGAAAGTGGCATGACGGCGGTCAGCACCGAAACAGGCACCAGCCATGCCGACCGCATGGACCGGATGTATCGCACCCAGCGGCATTTCTACGATCTCACCCGCAAATACTATCTGTTCGGGCGTGATACGCTGATCAACGAGCTGAATGTTCCAGCCGGTGGCAGCGTGCTTGAAGTCGGCTGTGGTACCGGCCGCAATCTGGCGCTGATTGGCCAGCGCTTTCCGCATGCGCGGCTGTTCGGGTTTGACATCTCAGCGGAAATGCTCGTCTCCGCCGAGGCAAAACTCGGCAAACCCGGCCAGCCCAGAACAATCCTGCGCGTTACCGACGCCACCGATTTCCAGGCGTCCGAGTTCGGCGAAACCGGGTTCGACCGGATCGTCGTCTCCTATGCCCTGTCGATGATCCCGGATTGGGAAAAGGCAATCGGCACGGCCATCGCGGCACTGAATCCTGGCGGATCGTTGCATATTGCCGATTTCGGCCAGCAGGAACGCCTGCCCCGCATGTTCCGGCGTGTCCTCCAAACATGGCTGCAGCAGTTCCACGTCACGCCGCGCAAGACGATGGAAAGCGTGCTCAGGCTCATAGCCAGCGACGTCGGCGGCACCGTGGAATTCCGCCCCATTGGACGCGGCTACGCCTGGCTGTTCATCTACCGGCGCCCGGCAAAGCAAGGCAGCTAGCTCCGCGACATCATGGTGTTTCGCGGTAAATCAGCCCAAAATGCATGCTTCTGGCGCTCCGCTGCGCCACCTTCGCAATTGCCGCTTGAAACTAACTCAATTTTTACGATGATATGGTGAAAATGAGGCTCACGCCTCCTGGGGGATTCACATCAGCGGATATCATCGCGTGAGGCAGCAACGTCGATCGTTTCAGAACGGAAACCTCATGCGCCGGCTCCTCCTGGCTCTCCTGCCTATTGTCTCGCTTCTTTCCGCCTGCACGATGACCGATTACGATCTCGTCTCCACGGCATCGATCCCGCCAAAGTTTCAGGACAAGGATCCGCAGAATTTTGGCGCGCGCACGCCGCAGCATCACAATATCCACGGCATCGACGTGTCGAAATGGCAGGGTGATATCGATTGGGCCAAGGTAAAAGGCTCCGGCGTTTCCTTCGCCTTCATCAAGGCGACCGAAGGCAAGGACCGGATCGATGCCAAGTTCGGCGAATACTGGCAGCAGGCCCGCGCCGCCGGCTTGCCCTACGCGCCCTATCATTTCTATTATTTCTGCTCGACAGCCGACCAGCAGGCCGACTGGTTCATCGCCAACGTGCCGAAAAGTGCGGTCTACCTGCCGCCGGTTCTCGACGTCGAATGGAACGGTGAATCCAAGACCTGCACGTATCGTCCGTCGCCGCTGACCGTACAGACGGAGATGAAACGCTTCATGGACCGGCTGGAAGCCTATTACGGCAAGCGCCCGATCATCTATACCTCGGTCGACTTCCACCGCGACAATCTCGTCGGCCAGTTCAAGGACTATCATTTCTGGGTTCGCTCCGTCGCAGCACACCCGACGGAAATCTATCCCGAGCGCCGCTGG
The DNA here is from genome assembly GCF_964252935.1 of Rhizobium sp. LjRoot98. Classification (NCBI taxonomy): domain Bacteria; kingdom Pseudomonadati; phylum Pseudomonadota; class Alphaproteobacteria; order Hyphomicrobiales; family Rhizobiaceae; genus Rhizobium; species Rhizobium sp. LjRoot98. The sequence goes on along the minus strand of NZ_CAXUPW020000002.1, from coordinate 163,116 downwards.
GCCTTCTGGCAATACACCAGCACGGGGGTCATCCCCGGCATCCAGGGCAATGCCGACATCAACGTCTTTGCGGGTTCACAGAAGAACTGGAAAAGCTGGGTTGCGGCCGTTTCAAAACCGCGCGCACCCGCAGAAATCCAAACGGCGCAAAACTGATACAGACGCGGCGGCATTTCTTCTTTCCGCCTCATTGCCGTGTGACAGCCGCTGCCATATTTTCAGCGAAACAAGAGCAGCCCGTTTTTACGCTGCTTTCGGCCGGTTCCGGCCTTACAACAAGGATTTGCGATGACACGCAGCACACTGCGCTCCGTTCTCTCGATCGGTTTTCTCACCCTTCTCACCTCCTCTGCGCTGGCACAGCAGCCGGCCACGCCAGCCGTTCCGTGCGGCGGCGATCTCGCCACCTTCCTTCAAGGCGTCAAGGCAGAAGCGGTTGCCAAGGGCATTCCAGCCGACGTCGTCGATCGTGCGTTGGCCGGTGCGGCCATTTCTGAAAAGGTATTGAGCCGCGACCGCGCCCAGGGTGTCTTCAAGCAGAGCTTTACCGAATTTTCCCAGCGCACCGTCAGCAAGGCCCGGCTGGATATCGGCGCCAAGAAGATGAAGGAATATGCTGCCGTCTTCGCACGGGCGGAGAAGGAATTCGGCGTTCCGGCTCCAGTCATCACCGCGTTCTGGGCGATGGAAACCGATTTCGGCGCAGTCCAGGGCGATTTCAACACCCGCAACGCCCTGGTGACGCTGGCGCATGACTGCCGCCGCCCGGAAATGTTCCGCCCGCAGCTGATCGCAGCCATCGAGATGGTCCAGCACGGCGACCTCGACCCGGAAACAACGACCGGCGCGTGGGCAGGTGAAATCGGCCAGGTGCAGATGCTGCCGGAAGACATTATCGCGCAGGGCATGGATGGCGATGGCGATGGCCACGTCAACCTCAAGCAAAGCTCGCCGGATGCTATTCTGACGGCTGCAAAGTTCATCAAGAGCCTCGGCTTCACCGCAGGCCAGCCCTGGATCCAGGAAGTCAACCTGCCGGAAAACCTGCCCTGGGAAAAAACCGGGCTTCAGACCGGCATGACCGCAGGCGACTGGTTCAAGCTCGGCGTCAAGCCGCGCGACGGCAACACCGCCTTCCCGCAGCTCGCCTCGTCGCTGGTCATTCCGCAGGGCCGCCACGGCGTCGCCTTCCTGACCTATCCGAATTTCAACGTCTATCTCGAATGGAACCAGTCGTTCATCTACACGACCTCGGCTGCCTATTTCGCCACCCGGCTTGCCGGTGCTCCAACCTATGACACCCACACCCCCGAACCCGGCTTGAACGACGAAAGCATGAAGGAGTTGCAGACGAAGCTGCAGGCCATGGGCCATGACGTCGGCAAGATCGACGGCATTCTCGGCTCAGGAACCCGTGCGGCGCTGCAGAAGGAACAGCAGCGCCTTGGCATACCGGCCGATGGCTGGGCGACGCAGGCGGTGCTTAGCGCTCTGTAATATCCGTTTCTGGCTTGATGTCAGACTTTGCCCGCCGCCGGCGGTGGCGGGCAAGACGCAATGCGCGGTAGCGCAACTTCAGCGACCAACGGGCAGCGGCAAGAGCCGCGCCACCTTTCGACACTTCGCTCAGTTCGCGTGCATAGGCGACCGCAAAGGCCTTGCGATAGGTCAGCAGATGTTCGGAAGCGATATTTTCCAATCGGTGCATCATGCTCACCCAAAGCGGCGAAACCAGCAACGACACCGCCGTAACGGCGATTGCCACCTTGTAGGTATCAAACTGCAGGACACCAGCACCAAGGCCCGCAGCCGCCAGCACGAATGAAAACTCGCCGATCTGCGCCATCGACAGTCCGGCGACCAGGGCCACCTGCGGCGACGAGCCGGTCTTGCGCAGCAGGAAAATGTTCAGCACCGTTTTTGCCGCAATGACGATCACTGCAGCACTGAGCACCGACCAGAAATTCTCGCCGATAAAGGTCAGGTCGATCAGCAACCCGATCGACAGGAAGAAGACCACCAGAAGCACGCTCTGGATCGGCTCGATCACCGGTATGACCCGGCTGCGCAGCGTAGAGTTTCCGATCACAATACCGGACAGAAATGCCCCATAGGCCGGCGACATGCCCGCAAGACCTGAAATGGCGGCAGCACCGAAGCAGACGGCAAGCGCGCCCAATGCCAGGATCTCGACCTTGTCCTCGACCGCCTCGCTATAGGGAACCCTCAATTTCCCGTGGCGGCCAAACCACCACAACAAGGCGGCCAGCATGGCAATGGCGATAATCATCTTGATTGCAATGGTGCCGAAATGCGTCTCCTCGCCGCCAAGGCTTGAGACCAGGATGAGCATCGGAACCACGGCAATGTCCTGAGCGATCAACACACCGACGGCGATCCGCCCGGTCTCGCTGCGCAGTTCCCCCATGTCTTCAAGCATTTTCATGGCGACGACGGTGGAGGACATCGCGATAACGAAGCCGAGGATCAACCCCTCGGCCATGGTTGCGCCCGTGATCAGCGCGATCAGCCCGGCCGCGGCGATAGCTGCGATCACCTGCCCGCCTGCCACGCTCAAGGCCTGCCGCAAGCTGAGCACAAACGCCTTGATCGACAATTCCATGCCGATGAAGAACAACAGGACGACGACGCCCATTTCGGCAAGCAGGGTGACATTGGCATTGTTGGAGATAAAGCCGAACCCCGTCGGCCCCAAGGCAACGCCCGCCAGGATGAACCCGACCAGCGGCGGCTGGCGCAGGCGCAGGAACCCCAGCCCGAGGATGGCTGCGACCGCGACAACGATCGCGATGGAGATCAGCCCCTGACCATCATGCGCGGCGGATATGGATTGTGTCGTCAACTGCTCCAGCAGATCGTCCTTCATATCTGTGACATGGTCGAGAATCGGGTGGCTAAAACCCAGGACAAGGCTTAACCCTCGGTATGTTCCGAATGAGGCAGGGGAAGGTCAAGTCACATGCACGCGAAAACGGACGGTCTGCAAAACCGAATGACGCTTGCCACCTGGGGGCTTCTGGCTCTGCTCGGGCTGATCTGGGGCGGTTCATTCTTCTTCGCACGCATCGCCATCCAGCATGTACCGGCGTTTACCCTTGTTCTGTTGCGTGTGGCGCTGGCCGCATTGGCGCTGCATATCTACATCTTCGGCCGTTATGACATCTATCGCGAACTCAAGGCGCGATGGCCGCAGTTCCTGCTGCTCGGCCTCATCAACAATGCCATTCCGCACACGTTCATCTTTCTCGGCCAGACGCAGATCGGCGCTGGCCTCGCCGCCATCCTCAACGCTACCACACCGGTCTGGACAGTGCTGATTGCCAACGCGCTGACGCAGGATGAAAAGCTGAGCCTGGCCAAGATCATCGGCTGCCTGCTCGGCCTTGCCGGCACCGCGGTGCTGATCGGCCCAAGCGCCCTGCCCGGTCTCACGCAGGCGGGTAGCAGCATACCGCTCTGGGCTTTGCTGTTTCCGGTGGCAGCCGCGATCAGTTACGGTTTTGCGGCAACGTACGGCAAGCGATTCCGGGGACTGGCAGCGCCAGTCACGGCGGCCGGACAACTCACCGCCTCAACGCTGATCATGCTGCCGCTTTCCCTGATCGTCGATCAGCCCTGGCAACTGGTCTTCCCGCCAATGACCTCCGTGCTGGCGATCCTGGCATTGGCCCTTCTGTCGACTGCTTATGGTTACATCCTGTTCTTCCGCATCATGAGCCGGGCCGGTGCCACCAATACGTCGCTGGTCACCCTTTTGGTGCCGCCAAGCGCCATTTTCCTCGGTTTCCTGTTCCTCGGGGAAACGCTGGAGCAGACCGATATTGCCGGCATGCTTTTGATCGCCGCCGGCCTTGTGGTGCTTGATGGCCGCCTCTTGCCCGGCCGCCGCACATGAACCCCAATGACGGAATCAAACTGCCGCCCGCGCTTCGATGATGTGTCCAATCGGCCACTCACAGCGCATTTCAGTGCGTTACATTAACCAAAGCAAAGGCATTGTGAAAAAATTGTGGCAGCGGCCAAAACCTCATTCAATCATGACCTTAACCCTGTGAACAAGGTTTGACGGCACCTCCGATACCGCAATGCAGCATAACTTTTCCTTTCATGCGTGACATTTTCCCCCTATCTTCCGGAGGTCAACGCAAGGAGGGCCGGTTATGGGAATTACACATTCGTTGAATGTCCTCATGATAAGTGCAGCGTTTGTATTTGTCGCAACGATGCTTTTCATCTGAAAGCATTAGCCACATAGTCCAATCGATAAAGAAGGACTTTAGAACCGCAATCCATTGCAGCAGCATCCAGCCAGGCAAGGCGCCTCGTGAAGGACCGCAAGCCTGAAGCTGACAAAGATAAAAGCCCTTGAAACCGTCCGGTCTCAAGGGCTTTTCTTTTATCGATGGCGCCGCATTGGCCTTCTCAGGCAGCGGCACCGGCTGACCGGGAAGGTACAGCAGCCGGCACTACCCGCTCAAATCCAACCAGATCGCACACGGCCGTCACCAGCGGCGAACGGTTCATCGTATAGAGATGGAAATCGCGAAGGCCGCGCCGTGCCAGATCGACGATCTGTTCGGCGGCGATATGGGTCGCTTCCTTGAAGCGCTCCTCCGGGCTTTCATCGAGATGGATCAGCCGGGTGATGATGGCCTCGGGCACCCTTGCACCACAGAGCCCGGCAAACTTGGTAATGCCCGCGAGGTTGTTGATCGGCATGATACCTGGAACGACAGGAATGGTGATGCCCGCCCGCCGGACACGCTCGAGATAGCGCTCGAAATCATTGTTATCGAAGAAGAACTGGGTGAGTGCCCGCGTAGCGCCATTATCGACCTTGCGTTTCAGCATGTCGATATCAGCATCAACATCCGGGCTTTCCGGGTGCTTTTCCGGATAGGCAGATACCGAGATTTCAAAATCGCCCTTCTGACGGATGGCCGCCACAAGGGCCGCAGCATTTTCGTAACCGTCCGGAAACGGCTCGTATCGGGCACCAATCCCCCCTTGCGGATCGCCGCGAAGCGCCACGAAATGGCGTACGCCGTTGCCGATGAATTCATCGACAATCGCATCGACTTCCGCCTTCGTCGCGCCGACGCAGGTCAGGTGGGCGGCCGTATTGGCAAAACCCTCATCATGGATCATCCGTTGCACGGCGGTCAGTGAACGTGCCTTGGTCGAGCCACCGGCGCCATAAGTCATCGTCACGAAGGCCGGATCGAAGGCAGACAGGTCTGCGACGGTCTGGAACAGGTGGGTTTCCATATCGTCGTTCTTCGGCGGAAAATATTCGAAGGAAAGCCGCAGGTTTCCGCGTTCGGCCGGGTAAAGGGTGTGTATCGCCATGTCATGTCCTCCCGGCATAGGCGAGAGCGCGTTTGCCCTCGGGTGTATCGATTGTAGCCGCCTGCCGCTGGTCGCGGGCAAGCCAGATGGTCACCGTCAACTGCCGGTCCCGGCCTGTGTCCGGGGTCAGATCCACCGTCTCCTCGACAGTCAGCCCGGCCTTCTCCAGCCAATCGGCCATCGTCTGGCGTGAAAAGCCGAGACGCATATGCGCATGCTCGTCACGCAGATATTCCAGTGTATGGGGGGCAAGATCGATGATCGCCAGCCGGCCGCCGGGGACAAGCATGCGGGCGGCCTCTGCGATCGCCGCCTGCGGTTGGGGCAGAAAGTGCAGGACCTGATGGATGGTGACGAGATCGAACTGACGGCCATCCAGCGGCAGATTGAAGATATCGCCATGCCGGATCGAAGCCTTGGTGATCCCAGCGCGGTCCAGATTGGCGCGGGCAACGGCCAGCATGTCGCGGCTGGCATCCACACCGACGCCACGGCGGTACAGCCCCTCGAAAAGTTGCAGGATACGGCCGGTTCCGGTCCCCAGATCGAGCAGACCATCGACAGGTTCGGTACCGACGACCTTTTTCAAGGCGGCCTCGACATCTGCTTCGCTGACATGCAGGCGGCGCAATTCGTCCCATTCGGCGGCATTGCGACTGAAATAGTCCTGCGCTTTTTCCGAACGCGCCTGTTTCAGCGCCGCCAGCCGCTCACCGTCGCGCGTCAACACCGCGTCGGCAACATCGGAAGCCGACAGCAGGTCTCGCACCAGCGCCACGCCAGCCCCCTCGCCTCGCAGGCGAAAATAGGCCCAGGCACCTTCCTGATAGCGATCAATCAACGCGACTTCCGCAAGCAGCTTCAAGTGACGAGAAATTCGGGGCTGCGATTGACCGAGAATTTCGGTAAGATCGGTAACGGTCAGGTCGCCGGCAGCCAGGAGCGCCAAAAGACGCATGCGCGTCGGCTCGCCAGCCGCTTTCAGCACATCCACCAACTCGTCCAGCCCCAGCCCGTGCTCTCGCGCCATCACCAACCTCATCAACACATAAAGATATGTTTATGTGATTTTCGGATTTTCCGCAAGTTGAAATGTGGCATTGGCCACAGGCTTCGGAACATGAAAAAGGCGGCCCAAGCGGACCGCCTTCGTCTCAATTCATCAGGCGAAACAAGTATCGGTTTCGCAACCCTGGTGCGACCAACGAGGCCCGCCCCTTTATCGCGTCAGGCGCTTGTAGCTGACGCGGCTCGGATTGACCGATTCCGGGCCAAGGCGGCGGATCTTGTCCTTTTCGTAGTCTTCGAAGTTGCCTTCGAACCATTCTACATGGCTGTCGCCTTCGAAGGCGAGAATGTGCGTCGCCAACCGGTCGAGGAACATGCGGTCGTGGCTGATGATCACAGCGCAGCCCGCAAAGTTTTCCAGAGCGATTTCAAGCGCTGCCAGCGTTTCCGTATCCAGGTCGTTGGTCGGTTCGTCGAGAAGCAGCACGTTGCCGCCGGCCTTCAGCATCTTGGCAAGGTGAACGCGGTTGCGCTGACCGCCGGAGAGATTGCCGACCTTCTGCTGCTGGTCGGTGCCCTTGAAGTTGAAGGCGCCGCAATAGGCGCGCGAGTTCATTTCCAGCTTGCCGAGCTTGATGACTTCGGCACCGCCGGAAATTTCTTCCCAGACGGTCTTGTTGCCATCAAGTGCATCGCGGCTCTGATCGACATAACCGAGCTTGACGGAATCACCGACGCGGAACGTACCGCTATCCGGCTTTTCCTGGCCAGTGATCATCCGGAACAGCGTCGTCTTACCAGCACCGTTCGGGCCGATGACACCAACGATGCCACCTGGCGGCAGCTTGATCGACAGGTCGTCGATCAAGACGCGATCGCCATAACCCTTGGTGATGTTTTCGGCTTCGATAACCACCTGGCCGAGGCGTTCGCCGATCGGAATGATGATCTGCGCATCGCCAAGACGCATCTTGTCAGCTGCTTCGACCAACTCGTCATAGGCCTTGATGCGGGCCTTCGACTTCGACTGGCGGGCCTTCGGGCTGGACGCAATCCATTCCTGCTCGCGGCTGATCGCCTTCTGGCGGGAGGCGTCTTCGCGGTTCTCCTGCGCCATGCGCTTGGCCTTGGCCAGCAGGTAGGCCGAGTAGTTGCCTTCGTAGGGAATGCTGCGGCCACGGTCGAGCTCGAGGATCCAGCCCGTGACGTTGTCAAGGAAGTAACGGTCGTGGGTGATCATCATCACGGCGCCGGGATACTGGCGCAGATGGTTTTCCAGCCAGCCGATGGTTTCTGCGTCGAGATGGTTGGTTGGTTCGTCGAGAAGCAGCAGGTCCGGCTTGGAGAGCAGCAGCTTGCACAAGGCGAGGCGGCGGCGCTCACCACCCGAAAGGTTGGTCACGTCGGCATCGCCGGGCGGGCAACGCAAGGCTTCCATCGCCATCTCGACCTGACTTTCGAGGTCCCACAGATTCTGGCCGTCGATGATATCCTGGAGCTTTGCCCCCTCTTCCGCCGTCTCGTCGGAATAGTTCATCATCAGTTCGTTGTAACGCTCGAGGATGGCGGTCTTGTCGGCCACCCCTTCCATGACGTTTTCCATCGCCGTCTTGTTCGGGTCGAGCTGCGGCTCCTGCGCCAGGTAACCCACCGTCGCGCCCTGGGCGACCCAGGCTTCGCCGGTATATTCCTTGTCGAGACCGGCCATGATGCGCAGTACGGTCGACTTACCGGCACCGTTCGGGCCGAGAATACCGATCTTGGCGTCCGGATAGAACGACAGATTAACATTCTCCAGCACCTTCTTGGTGCCGTAGGACTTGTTCAGCCCGGACATATGATAAATGAATTGACGTGCCATAGAGAGACTGCTCCGACGGAATGGGATTTTGCCCGCTATGTAGGCGAATTATCCCGGCGGAGCAATGAAGAAACCGGCTTTAGCCACGCCATTCACTCAATGCCGGCCGTATCGACGGCGCCTTTTGCACATTTGAAATCGGTATCGGCGGCCGCAAGGATCAGAGTTGAAAGGCCGGACATGGCTGAAACATCGCCCGCCAAGCCGATCGTCAGCCCGGTGACAACGCTGCGCGCACCGGCCTTCTCACACCGCATCCGGACACGATCACCCGATCCCTTGCCAAAGCTCTCGTCAAAGGCCTGTTTGACCTCGCGTTCCGTGACGTCCTGACCAAGCCGGGCCGCAAACAGGGCGCGCACCGCCGAGCCGTTGATTTCCTCGAGAAGACGAAGCTGCACCGAAAAATAGTCCTGCGCGGTGCTACCATGGCACGTGCCACTGCGCAGCCACTGATGCCGGTCGAGGCCTGATTGCGTTCCCGGCATGGCCACCATCAGCTTCGCGGCCGTCTCCTCCGCCATCGCCAGTTGCGGCAGGTCCAGCCAGTCGCCCTTGCGGTCGCGCGCTTTGATATCCGCAGAAACGCCGCAATAGCTCTTCTTCACCGGCCAAAGGCCGTGCAGGGAGAAATGGGTTGCGTCATAACGCTCCGAGGTCTGGCCGGCGCATTCCTTGCGGTTTGGCCGGGTTTCGCAAAATCCCGGCTGCCAGCTGATGGCGAAAATGTACTCGGTCTTACCTTTCACGGACGCGGCCTCCTCCGCCGCAAAGACCGGCGGCACAAACAGCACAGCGACCAGGATCATCCCCAGACGATGCAGAAACGGCACGAAGACAGTCCTCACATTTCCCGGCATATGGGCCTCCGCCAACAAGAACAAAACAAGATCATTTAGCGATTAAAACGGGAAAATTGCAACCAGAAATCCATGTGTGGCCGATTTTTCCTGACCTGATGTCAAACAAGCACCAAGCGCCGGTTGCCTTTGGCTGTTAAATCAAGTTGATAAAGATCAAGCGCAGAATTTCGCCTGGGAGGATCTAACGGGTGTTCGCCACGGTCGAAACGTTGCAAAGCCCAAGTGGAGCCGCCCTCGCCTGGCGCCATTGGCCTGCCAGCGGCCCGCATAAAGGCGTACTGCTTATCAGCCACGGACTGGCCGAACATTCCGCCCGCTATGCCCGTTTGGCCGAAGCCATGGCCACCCACGGTTTTAACGTCTATGCGCACGATCATCGCGGTCACGGCGCAACCAAAGCCGCCGATGCACCGCTTGGCCGCTATGCCCAGTCGCAAGGAACAACCAAGGTTGTCGAGGACGTCCGGGCAATGCGCGCGATGGCCGCAATCCGTCACCCTGGCCTTCCCGTCATCCTATTTGGCCATTCCATGGGTGGCCTGATCGCGCTGAATGCCGCAGAGGAAGACCCTGCTCTTTATGATGGGCTGGCTGTCTGGAATTCCAATTTCAATCCAGGCCTTGCCGGCCGCGCAGCGCAGGCCCTGCTTGCCATCGAAAAGATGCTGAAAGGCTCCGATGTGCCGAGCACGCTGTTGTCGAAGCTGACATTTGGCACCTGGGCCAAATCCATCCCCAATCGCAAAACCGATTATGACTGGCTGTCGCATGACCCGGTAGAAGTGGCAAAATACATCGCTGATCCGCTCTGTGGTTTCGATGCCAGCGTTTCGATGTGGATCGATCTATTCAAGCTGACTTTCGCCGGGGCAGAGCCGGACCGGCTGCAGCGGTTGCCGCAGGACCTGCCGATCCATCTTGTCGGTGGCGGCCAGGATCCGGCCACCAATGGCGGCCGGGAAATCTCGTGGCTGGCTGAGCGCATGAAAAAGGTAGCGTTGAAGCACGTGACGACAGTGGTCTACCCCACCATGCGCCATGAAACCTTGAACGAAATTGAGCGCGATGGTGCCATGCGGGATTTTGCCGGCTGGTGTCTTTCCGTCGCGGAGCAACGGAAATGAGCAAAGACCTGGCATGACCGGTATTCCCGCAAACCCGGCAACACGCAGCAACGACGTTTCCTTCGGCCTCAGCCTGATGGTCATCGCGGTGCTGATCTCGCCGCTGATCGATATTTTTGCAAAACTCGCAATCACCACCGTTCCCTCCGCAGAAATCACCGCCGTGCGTTTCGTCCTGCAGATGATCTTCATCCTGCCGATCGTCATCGTCCGCGGTACATTGTTCGATCTCACCTGGAAGAAAACCGGACTGCATATGCTGCGCGGCGGACTGCTCGTCGTCACAATGCTGTCCTTCATCACCACGCTGAAGGCGATGGAAGTGGCGGATGCCATCGCCATCTTCTTCGTCGAACCGATCATCCTGACCATCCTCGGCAGCATCTTCCTCAAGGAAACCATCGGCTGGCGGCGGTATACCGCCTGCGGCGTCGGCTTTTTCGGCGCGCTTCTGGTGATCCAGCCAAGCATGCAGGAAGTCGGCTGGATTGCGCTCTTGCCGGTTGTCTCGGCCTTCGGGCTTGCTGTGTTCCTGCTGGTCACCCGCATGGTGGCGCAGAACGAGGACCCATGGTCGATGCAGTTTCACGCCGGCGTCTGGGGCGCGCTGTTTTGCGCTGTCCTGCTGTATATCGGCGACGGCACCGGGTCGGAGATTTTCGATCCCGTCCTGCCGGATATGACCGCCAGCCTCTATCTGCTCGGCGTCGGCGTCACCGCAACGATTTCCGGTGTGCTCGGTGTCTATGCCTATCGCGCCGCCCCCGCCTCGGTGCTGGCGCCGCTGCAATATCTGGAGATCGTCTCGGCGACGATCTTCGGGTGGCTGGTTTTCGGCCACCTGCCCGATGCACTGAAATGGCTGGGTATCGCCATCATCATCGGTTCGGGCCTCTACATCATCTGGCGCGAACGCCGGGTCAACAAAACAGCGGGTATCGCGCCGGTCTCGCCGGCCATCTGACACAACATTTTCTAAGACGCTTTGGGAGGAGCAGACATGAAGACAGGCGGAGAATTGATCGTTGAGGCGCTGAAGGCAAATGGCGTCACGCGGGTGTCCTGTGTGCCGGGCGAAAGCTATCTCGCGGTGCTCGACGCGCTCTACGACACCGATATCGATGTCGTGGTCTGCCGTCAGGAAGGCGGCGCCGCGATGATGGCCGACGCTTGGGGGCGGCTGACCGGCGAGCCTGGCATCTGCATGGTGACACGTGGTCCCGGCGCCATGAACGCATCCGCCGGCCTGCACATCGCCCGCCAGGATTCGATCCCGATGATCCTGTTCATCGGCCAGGTCCAACGCGATGCCCGCGAACGTGAGGCTTTCCAGGAAATCGAATATCGCCGCGCGTTTACCGAAATCGCCAAATGGGTCGGTGAGATCGACGATCCCGCCCGTATCCCGGAATTCGTCACCCGTGCCTTTGCAGTCGCCACATCCGGCCGCCCCGGCCCGGTGGTCCTGACCTTGCCGGAAGACATGCTGACGCAGAAGACGCAAGCGGCCTCGGCAAAGCCCTATCAACCGGTGGAAAGCCATCCCGGCCCCGGCCAGATGCGTGAGTTGGAAGCCCTGCTCGCCAAAGTCGAACGGCCGATCGCCATTGTCGGCGGCACGCGCTGGAGCGAAAAGGCCGTCCTGCAATTTCAATCCTTTGCCAAACGCTTCGATCTGCCTGTCGGCTGCTCCTTCCGCCGCCAGATGCTGTTTGATCATCTTCATCCAAACTATGCCGGTGATGTCGGCATCGGCATCAACCCGGCGCTGGCCAAGGACATCCGCGAAGCAGACCTGGTGCTGTTGATCGGCGGCCGGTTCTCCGAAATGCCGTCTTCGGGCTATACCCTTCTGGACGTGCCCTATCCGCAGCAGACGCTGGTGCATGTCTATCCCGACCCCGGCGAACTCGGCCGGGTCTACCGTCCGGACCTGGCCATCGCCGCGTCGCCCGCTGACTTCGCAGCCGCCCTGGAGACGCTGACGCCGGCTCAGCCGCACAGGCAGTCGGAGCGAACGGCACGGATGCATCAATCCTATCTCACTTGGTCGACCCCGCCGGAAACCGGTCCCGGCGACGTGCAGATGGGACCGATCATGCGCTACATCGAAGCAAACACGGCAAAGGACACGATCTTTGCCAATGGCGCCGGCAACTATGCCACCTGGCTGCACCGCTTCCATCGTTTCCAGCAATTCAATACGCAGGCGGCGCCGACATCGGGTTCGATGGGTTACGGCCTGCCAGCAGCGGTTGCCGCCAAACAATTGCATCCTGAGCGGGAGGTCATCTGCTTTGCCGGTGACGGCTGTTTCATGATGCACGGCCAGGAATTTGCCACCGCGGTGCGCTACAACCTGCCGATCATCACGCTGGTCATCAACAATGGCATCTACGGCACGATCCGCATGCATCAGGAGCGGGAATATCCGGGCCGGGTCAGCGGCACCGATCTCACCAATCCGGATTTCGCTGCCTTTGCCCGCGCCTATGGCGGCCACGGTGAGCTGGTGGAAAAGACGGAGGAATTTGCCGGCGCCTTCGAGCGTGCCCGCCAAAGCGGCAAGCCGGCGATCATCGAGATCAGGCTTGATCCGGAGGCGATCACGCCCACGCGCACACTGAGCCAAATCCGCAATGGCTAATTAAGCATTCTCCGCCAGACAGTTATGCCGGAGAAAAGCCGGCATCTTTTGGTGGACAAAGCGCTTTCGGCTTCTATGTCTATGTGACAACATTGTGGCATCCGGGGCCTTGCATGGTTCTCTGTGCAGGCTTGGATGTCGTGAATTCCGCTATCGATCGAGGAGGATCGCCAGCGGAACGTGATGAAAGTGCACCGTATTCCGTTTGTCACCACCAGGGAGGAAAAACATGAGACGTTCATTTTTCACATCGACCGCACTCTTTGCGCTCTCGCTTACGCTGCCGGCGAGCGCCTATGCCGCGACCGATCTGCAATGGTGGCATGCGATGACAGGCGCCAACAACGAGGTCGTCAACCAGCTGGCCAAGGAATTCAACGAGAGCCAAGCCGAGTACACGATCACCCCCGTTTTCAAGGGCACCTATCCGGAAACGCTGAACGCCGGCATTGCCGCCTTCCGTTCGCAGCAGGCACCGGCGATCATCCAGGTTTTTGATGCCGGCAGCGGCGTGATGATGGGCGCGGAAGGCGCAATCGTTCCAGCAGCCGACGTCTTGCAGAAGGGCGGCTACACGTTCGACAAATCGCAATATCTTGCCGGCATCGTGGCCTACTATTCGAAACCGGACGGTACGATGCTGTCCTTCCCCTACAATTCATCCTCGCCGATCCTCTACTACAACAAGGATATCTTCCAGAAAGCCGGACTTGACGCCGACAACCCACCGAAAACGTGGCCGGAAGTGTTTGATGCTGCCAAGAAGATCAAGACCAGCGGTGCCGCCGCCTGCGGGTTTACGTCCACCTGGCTGACGTGGATCCAGACCGAGAACTTTGCCGCGTGGAACAATGTTGCCTATGGCACCCATGAAAACGGCCTCGGCGGCAATGACGTCAAGCTCGAGTTCAACTCCCCTCTCTTCGTTCAGCACTTTCAGTCCATTGCCGATCTCGCGAAGGATGGAACCTTCCGTTACGGCGGCCGGACATCGGAGGCCAAGCAGCTGTTCATGTCGGGCGAGTGTGCGATCCTCACAGAATCCTCCGGCGGCCTGGGCGATATCATCAAGTCCGGTGTGAAATACGGTATCGGCCAGCTCCCCTATTACGAAGGACATGGCCCGCAGAACACAATTCCCGGCGGCGCAAGCCTTTGGGTCTTCGGCGGCAAGAGCGACGAGGAATACAAGGGTGTCGCGCAGTTCTTCAACTTCCTGTCGCAGACCAAGATCCAGGCCCGCCTGCATCAGGTATCCGGCTACATGCCGGTGACGAATGCAGCTTACGAAGACACCAAGAAATCCGGCTTCTATGACAAGAACCCCGGCCGCGAAACGCCGATCCTGCAGATGATGGGCAAGGCGCCCACCGAAAATTCCAAAGGTGTGCGCCTCGTCAACCTGCCACAGGTGCGCGACATCATGAATGAGGAATTCGAGGCGATGCTGGCTGGCCAGCAGGACGCCAAGGCAGCGCTCGACAAGGCCGTCGAACGTGGGAACGCTGCCATCACCGAAGCCGTCGGTAACTAACCCTCCGGTCACCCGCCGCCCGCATGCGTTTGCGGGTGGCGGGGACGCCGTCTCGCTGCCCGTCCGCCGCTGGAGGAGAACCTTTGCACAACGTTGCGTTTCCCAACAAGATCCTGCCTTATCTGCTGATCGCGCCGCAGATCATCCTGACAGTCATCTTCTTTTTCTGGCCGGCCAGTCAGGCCCTGTATCAGTCCATGGTCCGGCAGGATCCGTTCGGCCTGAAAAGCGGGTTCGTCGGCCTTGCAAACTTCAAGGCGGTCTTGTCCGATCCGAACTATATTCACGCCCTGCAGGTCACGGTCGTCTTCAGTCTTTTGACCGCCCTTGTCTCCATGGGCGTCGCTTTGCTCCTCGCCACCGCCGCCGACAAGGTGGTGCGCGGTCAGGGTTTCTATCGCACGCTGCTGATCTGGCCCTACGCGGTCGCACCCGCGGTCGCCGGCATGCTCTGGCTGTTCATGTTCAATCCGGCAATGGGCACGCTCGCCTATCTTCTACGCCGCAACGGCTTTGCCTGGGATCCGCTTTTGAACGGCAATCAAGCGATGGCACTGGTCGTGGTCGCCGCCGCCTGGAAACAGATCAGCTACAATTTCCTGTTCTTTGTGGCAGGCCTACAGGCCATCCCCAAATCACTGATCGAGGCTGCCTCGATCGACGGCGCCCGCGGCAGCAGGCGTTTCTGGACCATCGTCTTCCCGCTGCTTGCCCCGACCACGTTCTTCCTCCTGGTGGTCAACACGGTCTATGCCTTCTTCGATACGTTCGGCATCATCCACGCCGTCACCGGAGGCGGTCCGGCCAAGGCGACAGAAACCCTGGTCTACAAGGTTTACAACGACGGCTTCGTCAATCTGAACCTCGGATCCTCGGCGGCGCAATCCGTCATTCTGATGGTGATTGTCATCGGGCTCACCGCCTTCCAGTTCCGCTTCGTCGAAAAACGGGTGCACTATGGTTGAGGGCAAGAGATGATCGAAAAACGTCCCATAGCCAACCTGATCGGCCACCTCGTCCTCATCCTCGGGATCATCATCGTTGCCTTCCCGATCTACTACACGTTCATCGCCTCGACGGCGACTTCCGAGGCGATCATCCGTCCGCCGATGTCTCTGCTTCCCGGCGGCCATATGGTGGAAAATTACACCGAAGCCATGGCCGGCGGCGTCGAGCGTGTTGTCGGGGTCAGCCTGGAACGGTTGCTCTTCAACTCTTTCGTCGTGGCGATCGCGATCGCCGTCGGCAAGATCGTGATTTCCTTTCTCTCGGCGTTTGCCATCGTCTTCTTCCGCTTTCCCTTCCGCATGGCGTTTTTCTGGATGATCTTCGTCACGCTGATGTTGCCTGTGGAGGTGCGCATCCTGCCGACCTACAAGGTTATCGTCGATCTCGGCATGATCGATACATATGCGGGGTTGACGCTCCCACTGATGGCGTCCGCCACCGCGACGTTCCTGTTTCGTCAGTTCTTCCTGACAATCCCCGGCGAGCTGGTCGAGGCGGCCCGCATCGACAATGCCGGGCCATTCCGCTTCATGCGCGATATTCTGCTGCCGCTGTCGCGCACCAATATCGCCGCGCTGTTCGTCATTCTCTTCATCTACGGCTGGACGCAGTATCTCTGGCCGTTGCTGGTTACCAACGATGCCAAGATGAACACGATCATCATCGGCCTGCGGCGCATGGTCGATTTCACCGACGCATCGACCCCCTGGAATTACGTCATGGTGACTGCGATCCTCGCCATCATCCCACCCATTCTGGTCGTGGTGCTGATGCAGCGATGGTTCGTCAAAGGTCTCGTGGATACGGAGAAGTAATGGCCAATATCATCCTGAACGACGTTCGCAAAAAATACGGCCCGGTCGAGGCCATCCAAGGCGTGTCCCTTGATATCGCCGATGGCGAATTGGTGGTACTCGTCGGTCCGTCCGGCTGCGGGAAATCGACACTCCTGCGCATGATCGCCGGCCTTGAAAGCATTACCGGCGGCACGATCTCGATCGGCGGCCGCGTCGTCAACGAGCTCGAACCATCCGAGCGCGACATCGCCATGGTGTTCCAGAATTATGCGCTTTATCCGCACATGACGGTTCGCCAAAATCTTGCCTATGGCCTCAAGAACCGCAACACGCCGAAAGACGAGATCGACCGGCGCATTGCCGACGCAGCAAAAGCGTTGGAGATCGAGCCCTTTCTCGATCGCAAACCGCGGCAATTGTCCGGCGGCCAGCGGCAGCGCGTCGCCATGGGCCGTGCCATCGTTCGTGAACCGGCGGCGTTCCTGTTCGACGAACCGCTGTCCAATCTGGATGCCAAGCTGCGCGTCCAGATGCGTGTCGAGATCAAGCGCCTGCAACGGGCGCTCGCCACCACCAGCGTTTACGTGACGCATGATCAGATGGAGGCCATGACACTGGCCGACAGGCTCGTCGTCCTGAATGCCGGCCGGATCGAACAGGTCGGCACCCCGATCGAACTTTACGAAAAACCACAAACGACGTTTGTAGCGACGTTTATCGGCTCCCCCTCGATGAATCTCCTGTCCAAAAAATCGTCGAGCGATTGGCGTATCGGCAACGGCCCTTCCCTACCGGCGGGCACAGCGACACTCGGGGTACGGCCGGAGGATCTGCATCTGTCGGCGTCAAATAGCGCAGACAGCGGCCTGACGATCGATGTGAAAGTGGCAGCTGTGGAACTGGTCGGCGCAGAGAGCTATGTTCACGGCACGCTGCCGGATCGCCAGCCAGTCGTCTTTCGGGTTCCCGGGCGGTCGAAGATCGGTCTCGATGATCTCGCCACAGTTCATGCAGCGTGGGAAAACCTGCACTTTTTCGATGACACCGGCCGGCGGCTAGCTTGAGACCCGTTGCTTGGTACGGTGCACAATCGCAAGGATGCGCGCCATCAAGAACTATCAGCCGCGAATGTGCTGGGTCTGCTGGTAGACATTCGTCGAGCGGGCGCCGGAGCGGCAATAGCCGAGCATCGGGCGCTCGAACGTATCCAGCGCATCGACCATTTCACGCACGGCATCGGCAGTCACGCCCATCGGACCGACCGGGATATGGGTGATGCCGAGACCGAGTTCCTTGGCCCGAGCAGCGATGGTTGCGAACTGCGGCTGGTCGGGCTGTTCGAAATCCGGGCGGTGGCAGACGATCGACTTGAAACCAAGCGCCTTGATCGCATCGAGGTCCTCAACCGAAATCTGTCCGGTGACCGAATATTCATCGTTGATCTGGCGAATGTCCATGGCTGTGCCTTCCTCAAAATAATGCCCGGATTGATGTAAGACCGGCGGTGTCACGCGTCAATTGGAAAGGCGGATCACCGGATCTGGAACGCCAGCGCATACTCGACCGTCCCGCCGGGCGCCAGCATCGGCATTTCGCCCGCCGCGGCAAGCTCGGTGCGCTTAGCAAGCCGGTGGGAAACCGGCTCAATGCTGATCACGTCGGCCGTACCGCGTTGACACCGCCACATCTGCAGGAAAGGCAGGGTCGCCGTGGAAAACCGGACGATCAGGCAATGGCCGCCCAAAGCCGGCAGCGGCCCAAGCGTCACCTGCGCCCAGCCGTCCTCGGCGGCCGGAGCGGCAGGCACGCAGAAATGCGCACTCTCCCCCTCGCCGAATCGCCAGCCACGCTCTTCGCCGCCGAACATCGTCCCACGGATCCGTGTTTCCTCGCCCGCAATCCAGCCGCCGATATTCATGTGATACATCAGCATCGGCGCAAACGGGCTCTCGCCCGTGTTCGTCACCCGATCGGAAAGCGTGACCTCCCGCTTGTCGGCACTGATGGCCCACTGGCGGGAAACACGGGCCTTTCCACCCGTCGCAAGCACGACATCGGTTTGCGCGGTGCAGCCTGGCGGTTCATCCGGTAGCGACATCCGGGTCTCGCCCACCGGCGTGCCGCACAGCGAGCCGTGCAGAGGAAATCTTTGCCCGTCATCCTGTCCCTCGACGGGCTCGGGGTGGCGGATATGGTCCGGGCCGCAGGTGAAGAAAAACCCCTGCAGCGCATGATCGATGCGCCGGTCGCCGCCGGATGGAATTGCCGTGCCGGGAGAAAGGTCGATCCCATCGACAACGAACGCACCGATATCCAGCGCAGACTGACGGTCGAGAAGAATCTGGAAATCATTTTCCGGGTCGCCACCGGAGATTCGGATCGGCATTGTTGGTTCTCCCGTGTGCTCCACCCGGTTGAATCGGGAATAATTGAAAGCTATCGCAAGGAAACGGGCCTATCACCTGCTCAAAATGGTCAACCCACCGAATTCGAAGGATTTTAGGGAACTGTTCATAATGAATTCAGTTTATTCATATTACCGTCCCAATTGATTTGTACGCCCCGAGATCAACTGCCAGATAACAGGTTTCACCGTGACGTTCGTTTCCAGAACCCGCCTTGCCCTTTTTTCCGCCGTCAGCGTGCTCGCTTTTGCCACTGCCGCCGAAGCGCAAGACAGTTATGGCCGCCTGCCGCCCAATTCGGTGCTGGTGACGCCGCAAGGTGATATTCTCGATTACATTCCTGAATCCGGTGACGTGCGGATGATGCGCGACCGCCGCGGCCGCACGGTTCTGGTCGATAGCTGGGGCAATGTGGTCGCCACCGTGATGGGAACGGGACGGCAGGGCAATGACATGCGCCGCCGCGAACGCAACCGCGACGTCTATGTCAATCCGGACTACGGTTATTCCGATCCCGCCTTCACCGACCAGGGCTATTCGCGGCAAGGTGAAATTACCGGTTCCATTCCGGACTACCGCGATGTCTCGCCGGGAAATGTCGATCGGCAAGAGCTGCCGGCAAGCCTGCCGATGCAGGACGAGAACGACATGGCTGCCCTGCCGCCCGAGGATAACGGGCCAGAGCGCCAGTCCCTGCCATCTGCCGCCCGCATCACCAAGAAATCCAGCGCCGAAATCACTGCACTCCAGGTTTTCCTCGATAGGGAAGGTTTTTCTCCGGGCGTGATCGACGGCAAGACCGGTTCCAATGTGACAAAGGCGATCGAAGCCTGGCAGCAGGCAACCGGAGAAACGCTCGATCCAAACAATACCGACGACATCCTTGAGCGACTACGTTTCACCGGCGGCCTGCCGATCACCACCTACACGATCACCGCGGCCGATGCGGCCGGCCCCTACGTCGCCTCCATTCCGGAAGACTATGCCCACAAGGCTGTCTTGCCGCACCTTTCCTTTACGTCGACATCGGAAATGCTGGGCGAGAAATTCCACATGGACGAGGCCTATCTGCGCGAATTGAACCCCGGTATCGATTTCACCATCCCCGGCACCATCATCAAGGTCATCAATCCGGGCGAGACCAAGAAGGCCAAGGTCACCCGCGTTGTCGCCGACAAATACCGCAAGCAGGTGTTTGCCTATGATGAAGCAGGAACATTGATCGCCGCGTATCCGGCAACCATCGGCTCGTCCGACACACCGTCACCTTCCGGCACGGTGCAGGTCGACCGCATCGCGCTCAATCCCGGCTACACCTACAATCCGAAGATCAACTTCAAGCAGGGCCAAAACGACAAGGTCCTGACCCTGCAGCCGGGGCCGAACGGCCCGGTCGGGACCGTCTGGATCGCGCTGTCAAAACCGACCTATGGTATTCACGGCACTCCGGAGCCGTCCAAGATCGGCAAGACCCAGAGTCATGGCTGCGTCCGCCTGACCAACTGGGATGCAACAGAGCTCGCCAAGATGGTCAGCGTCGGCACGACGGTGGAATTCATTGACTAAGAGCGATAAAACTCAAAATCCTCCCCTATTTGGGGGGTGACGAACAAACAACATCAGCGAAGATGAATATGTCAGGGTTGCCGTCAGCTGCAGCTTGGACATAGACCCCGTCACTGCGCCGGCTTGCCGGTACGGAACGCGATATGATTGGGCATAGGTTCGCGGAGGCGGAGATCGGAGGTCGTGGCGCTTAGCTTGGTGGCGCCACGACCTCACTCACGTGATCTCCCGCGGGTGCGCAAAGGCCGATATCCCGATACCTCATGACCTCATCAGATATTGTCATTAAAAGACGTTGCGGCAATGCATTATCTGTCGGAAAACTGAAACACCAATTCCGACAGACAAGGATTGCCGTAATGGCCGCCGAACGCACTCTTCCCAACCTCTGGCATGCCACGGCACCGGCGGCCCCGCAAACAGGGCCGCTTGCGACCGATATCACGGTCGATGTCGCCGTGATCGGTGGCGGCTTTACCGGCCTTTCGGCGGCATTGCATCTTGCTGAAAAGGGTGTCAGCGTTGCCATTGTAGAGGCAAGGATGATCGGCTTCGGTGGCTCCGGCCGCAATGTCGGATTGGTCAATGCTGGTATGTGGACGAAGCCGGAGGATCTGATCGCCACACTCGGGGCCAAGGTCGGTACGCGGCTTTTGACGGAACTCGGCGATGGCCCGTCGCTGGTCTACCATCTTGTCGAAAAACATGGCATCGCCTGTGAAGCCGTCCGCAACGGTACATTGCACCTGGCAGTCGGCGGCGAGGGTATGAAGGATATTCAGGACCGCGAGCGGCAGTGGAAGACGTTTGGTGCACCCGTCGAAGTGGTCAATGCCGATCGTGCCACATCGCTGACCGGCGCAGCCGGTTTTGCCGGTGCTCTGCTTGACCGGCGGGCCGGCACGATCCAGCCGCTGGCCTATGCCCGAGGCCTTGCCCGTGCGGCCCTTACAGCCGGCGCACAGATCTATACCGAAACACCGCTGCGCGCCGCCGCGCGCACGGGCGACCTGTGGAAGCTGACGGCGGGTGGCGGCACCATCACCGCCAAGTCCATCATCGTCGCCACAAACGCCTATGGCGACATGCTCGCCCAGACGCCGTGGACGACGTACACGCAAGAACTGACGATCCTGCCCTACTTCCAGTTTGCCACCAATCCGCTGTCCGACCACATCGCCCGCACCATTCTGCCGGAGCGGCAAGGTTGCTGGGATACCGGGCTGGTAATGACGTCCTTCCGTATGGACCAACAGAATCGTCTGATCTTCGGCAGCGTTGGCCGCCTGGATGCGATCGCTGAAGGTACTCATCGCGCGTTTGCAAAACGCTCGCTGCGTACCCTGTTTCCGGCGCTCGGCGATTTCCGCTTCGAATACTGGTGGGACGGCCGTATCGGCATGACGACGAACAACCTGCCGCAAATGCACGTGATGGCCCCGAACGTCTTTTCCGTGAGCGGCTATAACGGCCGTGGCATCGCACCTGGCACCGTCTTTGGCCGCGCGCTGGCAAACCATGTCATGGGGGAGCCCAACGCGTTGCCACTCGCCGAAACGCCAGTCACCCCCGATCCTTTGCGTAGCGTCAAGTCTGCCTTCTATCATGCGGGCGCGCAGGCCAAGCACTTTATCGACCGCCGATTTTAGGGTTCGTGAAACGCAAAACGCCGCGTCGAGCCACGCGGCGTTTGAAATATTGGAAAGCCCGCAGATATTAAGCGGCGCGGCGCATGTTTCGGGTCAACCGGAGCGGAACAAGCTGCCGCACTTCGTCACCAAAGGCACGGGCGTTCTGACAGGCCTTATCGAGATTGCTGACCCGCAAGGGGTCCATCGTCTGCAAGGTGCCACCACAGTCAAAAACATCACGGAAGGCCGCGCGCTCGATGATCGGCGTATCGAGCACCCGCACTGCCCTCTCGGACAGCAGCTGCTTAACCACCTGCAATGCGCGCGTCGTCACCAGTGAGTTGACGCGCGTCAAAACGACGGAATGATCGATACGGATTCCGGCCTTTTCTTCGAGATGGCCGAGCAATTCCAACACCTGGGCGCCGCCCTTGGCGTCCATGGCACAGCCCTGGATCGGGATCATCACATGATCCGACAGACCAATGGCGGTTGCCATCAATGTGTTGCGCGCGCCGGCAAGGTCGATGATGAAATAATCGGTCGTTGCCCGGTTGTCGTTGATATGCGTCTGGATCGACGCCATCGTCACATAGGAAATCACCTCGATATTCGGGACCTTGCCCGAAATATCGTGCCAATGGGAAATCCAGTGTTGCGGGTCAGCATCAAGAATGGTGACGCGCGCGCCGCTGCGCGCCAGTTCGGTTGCCAGGATCAGCGCGGCAGTCGTCTTGCCCGCGCCGCCCTTGGTGTTTGCGAATGTAATGACTGGCATGTCCGTTCCTGTCTGAAAAGTCAGAGCCGCTGCATGGCTCTCGGGGAGCGCAAATCGCATCGCGCTTCGATTAACCAAACCTTTCAGATCGTGGTTAACAAAGACTGAATGCGCCCTCCCTCGAATTAACTACCCGGCCAAGATCAAGCCTCCCGGACATGAAAAAAGCCCGGAAAACAAAGGTTTTCCGGGCTTCTCAGGAACAATGCTATCGACGTTAAATGCAGTCGCGGAAAAGCTTCTTGGCAGCATCGAGTGTCAACTCGACCGGATTGCCACCGGCCGTCGGGTCGACGATCGCCATCGCTGCCATTTCGTCGATACGGTCTGTGCCGACGCCCAACGCCGACAGCTTGTCCGGCACGCCGAGGTCTTCGCGCAGCTTCAGCACATAATCATAGAACCCGTCGAACCCGCCGGAAATGCCGAGATAGGCGGCCGCCAAGCCGATCTTGCCTTCGATCGCCGGACGGTTGAAGCGCAGCACCGGCGGCATGACGACGGCATTGGTCATGCCGTGGTGGGTGTTGTAGATGGCGCCGACCGGATGCGACAGCGAATGGATGGCGCCGAGCCCCTTCTGGAAGGCGACGGCGCCCATGGCAGCCGCCGACATCATGTTGGCGCGGGCTTCGATATCCGTGCCATCCTTATAGGCGCGCGGTAGATATTCCTTGACGAGGCGCAGACCTTCCAGCGCGATACCGGCCGACATCGGATGGTAGAACGGCGAGGAATAGGCTTCCAGGCAATGCGCGAATGCGTCCATGCCAGTACCGGCGGTGATCACCGTCGGCATGCCGACTGTCAGTTCCGGGTCGCAGATCGTCACCGCTGGCAGGAACTTCGGATGGAAGATTACCTTCTTCGTGTGGGTTTCTGAATTGGTGATGACCGAGGCGCGGCCGACTTCCGAACCGGTACCGGCCGTCGTCGGCACGGCGATGATCGGCGCAATGCCCTCGACGCTGGCGCGGGTCCACCAGTCGCCGACATCCTCGAAGTCCCAGACCGGACGGCTCTGCCCAGCCATGAAGGCGACGCACTTGCCAAGGTCAAGGCCAGAACCGCCACCGAAAGCGATGACACCGTCATGGCCGCCAGCCTTGAAGGCTTTTACGCCGGCATCGAGATTGACGTCGGTCGGATTGCTGTCGACATCGGCAAACAGCGCGCGGCCAAGACCGGCAGCCTCAAGGATATCGAGCGCGTTCTGGGTGATCGGCATCGGTGCAAGGCCACGGTCGGTGACCAGAAGCGGCTTCTTGATGCCGAGCGCCTTGCAATGGTCGGCAAGCTCCTTGATCCGCCCTGCCCCAAACTTGATGGATGTCGGGTAGCTCCAGTTGGCTGTAATGGTCATCGTTCAGGCTTTCTTCAAATGGTAGGATTTCGGGCGGGTCAGGTTCTGGAAACCGATAACCGAGAGCGAACCGCCGCGGCCAGTTTCCTTGACGCCGGTCCAGCATAGCGCCGGATCGAGGTAGTCGGCGCGGTTCATGAACACGGTACCAGTCTCAAGATCGTTACCGATCCGGGCAGCACGTTCCGGGTCCTTGGTCCAGAGCGACGTAGTCAGGCCGTATTTGCAATCGTTCATGAAGGCCAGCGCTTCAGCGTCGTTCTTCACCTTCATGATGCCGACGACGGGGCCAAAGCTCTCTTCGGTCATCACCTTCATCGAGTGGTCGACATCGACCAGAACCTGCGGGGCAAGATAAGCGCCGCCATCATCCTGCGGAAACAGCTTCGGATCGACCAGAGCCTTGGCGCCTTTGGCGATGGCTTCGGCGGTCTGCGAGCGTACTTCGGCAGCGAAGCGCTTGTGCGCCATCGGCCCGAGAGAGGTTTCCTGCTCCAGCGGATTGCCAAGCTTGTAGGCCGAGGCAAAGGCGACAGCCTTCTCGACGAAATCGTCATAGAGGTTCTCGTTGACATAGATGCGCTCGATACCGCAGCAGCACTGTCCGGAGTTGAACATCGCGCCGTCCATCAGCGTATCGACGGCCGCATCGAGATCCGCGTCTTCCATGACGTAACCCGGGTCCTTGCCGCCGAGTTCGAGGCCAAGCCCGGTGAAAGTGCCAGCGGCCGCCCGCTCGATCGACCGCCCACCTTCAACCGAACCGGTGAAGTTAACGAAATCAAAGCTCTTGGCCGCGATCAGCTGCGACGTCGTTGCGTGATCGAGGAAGATGTTCTGGAACACATCTTCCGGAACACCGGCCTCGACAAAGGCGCGCACCATGCGCTCACCGACCAGGATAGTCTGGCTGGCATGCTTGATGATCACGGTATTACCCGCCATCAGCGCCGGAGCAACCGTGTTGATCGCGGTCATATAGGGATAATTCCACGGTGCGATAACGAACACCACGCCATGGGCGACCCGTTCGATCCGGCGCTCGAAATTGGCGCTGTCCTCGACAATGATTGGCGCCAGGGCATCGGCGGCGATCGTTGCCACATAGTTGGAACGCTCGTTGAAGCCGCGGAACTCGCCGCCGTAGCGGATCGGACGCCCCATCTGCCAGGCAAGCTCAGGCACGACCTCGTCGACCATCTCGTTGAGGCGTGCAACACCGGCCAGCACCAGCTTGACGCGGTCCTCGACCGGCCGCTTGGACCAGCTTTTCTGCGCGATCCGCGCCCGCGCAACGGCGGCGGATGCGGCAACGGCGTCAACCGCCGGCCGCTCCGCGTAAACCTCCCCGTTCACCGGGGAAATGCATTGGATCATGGTCATGATCATCTTCCTGTTTTAGGCTTTGAAAATATTGGATGCCACGGACCGGCCGCTGGCCTGCCCGTGGCAGATAGAGTGCGACTACACCCGAAATAAGGCCTTACGCCCGCTCGAAACCGCGTGCCACCTCCCAATCCGTGACGCGGCGGTCATATTCTTCCTGCTCCCATTCGGCAGCGCGCGTGTAATGTTCGATAACATCCTCGCCAAAGGCATCAAGCAACATCTTCGACGAATTCATCGCGCGCGTCGCATCCCGCAACGTACCCGGAATTTCGCGGATATTCTTGCCGCCATAGGCGTCACCGACGAACGGTGCCTCAAGTTCCATCTTGCCCTCGATCCCGGCGATACCGGCCGCAATCAGTGCCGCCATGGCGAGGTAAGGGTTGATATCGGAGCCGCCGACGCGGCATTCGATACGGATTGCCTTGGTGCCTTCGCCGCAAAGACGATAACCGGCTGTGCGGTTGTCCTTCGACCAGACGGCCTTGGTCGGCGCAAACGTGCCCGCCATGAAGCGCTTGTAGGAATTGATGTAGGGTGCGAGGAAATAGGTGATTTCGCTGGCATGGGTCAGAAGGCCGGCGACGTAGTGGCGCATCGTTTCCGACATGCCGTATTTGGCCTCCTTGTCGAAAAAGTGCGGTGTCTTGCCGTCGGCGCTCCAGAGCGACTGGTGGATATGCGAGGATGAGCCGGCGGCATTGTAATTCCACTTGGCAAGGAAGGTGATCGCCTTGCCCTTGCTCCAGGCGATTTCCTTGCAACCGTTCTTGATGATCACATGCCGGTCCGCCATGGTCAGTGCATCGGCGTAGCGCACGTTGATTTCCTCCTGGCCGGCCGATGCCTCGCCCTTGGAATTTTCAACGGGAATGCCGGCGCCCTGCAGGCCGTTGCGGATCGCCCGCATGACGTCCTCTTCCTTGGTGGTCTGGAAGATGTGGTAGTCTTCGTTGTAGCCACTGGCGAGCTTCAGGTTGCGGTAGCCGCTTTCGCGTGCTGCGTCATAGGTCTGGTCGAACAGGAAGAATTCAAGTTCGGTCGCCATGAAAGCCTTGAGGCCCATGGCTTCAAGGCGGGCGATCTGGCGCTTGAGGATGGCGCGCGGCGAATGCGGCACTTCCTTGTGGGTATGATGGTCGAGCATGTCGCAGAGAACCAGCGCCGTGCCTTCGAGCCATGGAATGCGGCGAAGCGTCGAGAGGTCGGGTTTCATCGTATAATCGCCGTAGCCGCTCTCCCAGCTCGTCGACTTGTATCCGTTGACCGTTTCCATCTCGAGGTCGGTCGCCAACAGGTAGTTGCAGCTGTGGGTCTCTTCCCAGGCGCTATCGACGAAAAACTGCGCGTGAAAGCGCTTGCCCATCAGGCGTCCCTGCATATCGACCTGGCAGGCCAGAACCGTATCGATGCGGCCTTCGGCAACATCCTTCTTCAAGTCTTCAAACGAATAGCTCGCGCTCATTGCAAAAAATCCCGTGCTTGATCGTAACGCGGCCTTGCGTGGCTGCGTCTCGTGGACGTCTCGTGGAAGCCGCGGAACGCGGCTTCCACTCTGTCTTTAGCGGATCACTTCTGCCCAACGGCCTTTTCGGCAGCCGCTATTTCAGCTGCGCGGTGCGCAACTTCGTCGCCGATCGGCGGGCCTTTGAAACGGCGGCTTTCAAAGCCGAACCAGACGATGCCGGTCAGGACCAGGAAGCCGACGGTCACATAGAGAGCCGGATCATTCGGAGGCTGGACGCCGAGCACAAAGATCAGGATCATCGCCAGGATCGTCAGAACGGCAAACAGCTTGAAAACGCCTTCACCGAGGTTCCACGGGCCCATCTTGTCCCACTTCGACGTACCCCAGGCAAACAGACCCAGCGTGATCGGGATCGCGAAGGAGAAGAACAGGAAGATGACCGTGCAGGATACGACGATCGTGTAAACCGGCGTCTCGCCGATCGTTACGAGCGACGAGCCCCAGACGAACAGTACGGCAAGGATCGATCCAGTCCAGATCGCAGCTACCGGTGTACGGTAGGTCGGGCTAACCTTTGCCAGAGCCTTCGATGCCGGCAGGCCGCCATCACGCGAGAACGCGAAGATCATGCGGGAAACCGATGTCACCGTTGCCAGACCGCACAGCCATTGGCTGACCAGGATGGCGAGATAGAGAATGTCCTTGATGACCGGATTGACCTGCTCGGTCATCGCCCAGAAGAACACGTTCCAGCCCTGCTTGGCGGCCTCGTCCATGCTGGGGAGCAGCAAAACGAAGCTGCACAGCATGATATAGCCGAACAGTGCCGACCACAGAACCGAGGAAACCATGCCGCGCGGAACAGACGTTGCCGCCTTGACGGTTTCTTCCGACGTATGGGCGGAAGCGTCATAGCCGGTGATCGTATAGATCGGCAGAAGCAAGCCGAGCAGGAAGACCCAGGTGCCCGAAGTTGCCGGCCAGACATTGCCGCCGGCTTCGCCCGAATAGTTGGAGAACGTGAACAGGCGGCCGAACTCATAGGTGTCCGCTGCGGCAAGGCATACGACCGAAAGCGCGATCGCCGTTGCAAAGATCAGGTAGCCGGAGAAGTCCGTGAGCTTGGCCGTCAAGCCGATGCCCATGTGGTTGACGATTGCCTGAGCGCCGGTGATCACTACCAGGAAGAGGATACGGACTGTCGTGGTGTCTTCCAGGCCGAAATACGGCGTGCCGAACGAACCCATGAAAAAGTAATAGGTGCCGACATTGATAGCGCCGAGAACCGTGACGAGGCCGAGCAGGTTGAACCAGGCGGTAACCCAGCCGGTGAAACGGTTGCCGAGGATGGAGCCCCAGTGATAAAGGCCGCCGGCCGTCGGATAGGCGGAGCTGATCTGCGCCATGGCGACGGCGAAGACGAGAGAAACGAAGCAACCCAGCGGCCAGCCGATGCCGATCGCAGCACCGCCCGCACCCGAGGTTGCCTGGGCAAGCGAGTTGATGCCGCCGGAAAGAATGCAGATGATCGAGAAAGAAACGGCGAAGTTCGAGAAAGAGCTCATGCGCCGTTCGAGTTCTTGCGCATAGCCCATCGAATGGAGGACCTTCATGTCCTCATGTTTATCGGTATCTGAATAGTCTGACATGTTTTTCCCCTGTATCAGCCAGCTTCCAGCGGTATTGCCGGATGCCGAAATGCCAGTCCGCCCATGGAAGTCCATGGACCAGTCTCCGCGGACATGCCGCTCCCCAGGTCTTTTTATTGCGACAGTGCAGCCAGGCTTTCGTCCAGGATACCCGTCAGATAATCGGCCATGACCTTTTGGCCGATTTCATTTGAAACGAGATCGTTGCGGATCTCGACCATTACGTTGAGCAGGCCGTTCTTCAGGCCGTGCTGGATCAGAGTATGCGTGACACCGTCTGCCGGTCCATAGGGCTCGTTACGGCGTACCGCATAACGGGTTGTTTTTCCGGCAGCAGCCAGCATGGCATCCGCCAGCCGGCTATCCTCATCATGCAAGATGCCGATTTCGACATCGCGCCGCTTGCCGTGATAG
The DNA here is from genome assembly GCF_964252935.1 of Rhizobium sp. LjRoot98. NCBI lineage: Bacteria > Pseudomonadati > Pseudomonadota > Alphaproteobacteria > Hyphomicrobiales > Rhizobiaceae > Rhizobium > Rhizobium sp. LjRoot98. Next base: position 134,241 of record NZ_CAXUPW020000002.1, on the reverse strand, counting down.
ACTGGCGTGAACGTGTGCATCGTCACCAGAACCGGCACGCGGCCCTGAGCTTTTCGCGCGGTGATAAAATCCGAGAGAGTGCGGGTGAAAGGCACGTAAAGTGCGTCCGTTCGCGCCTGCCGCTCGGCTGGTGAAATTGCTGCATTACCGGGTATTTCAAAGATTTCGCTGACTGGCGGCATCGCCGCTTCCGCTTCCGGCGGACGGTTGCAATCATAGACCAGGCGGGAAAAACGCTGGTAGATCAATGCAGCGTCGAGGCTTTTGACCAAAAGCTGTGCGACAGCAAGTGCGCCGGGATCCCAGGCGATATGGCTTTTGAGAGCATCCTCGGAAAGCCCAAGCGAACCCATCTTTTCCGGAAGGCGGCGGGAGGCGTGTTCACAGACCAGGAGGACCGGGCTCAGCGCTTCCGGGTTTTCCACTGCTACGGGCGATCCATCCGCCTCTGTCAAAAGTCCCGTCAACTCCGGTCCCCTTCCGGTTGCCTGATCGGCACCACGCATATCCCGGATAGGCTCAAAGCCCCTGAAACCAGACGTGGAAGCAAATGGCGGACGGCCGGTGATTTTCCTCAATTCACCGGCGACTACCGATACTGAAAAGAATTCTTCACGTTTTCTTTCGTGTCAATCGGAATCTGAAACGATCTCTTCAAAAAATCAATTGACTCGAATTGTGACAGCGATGTTTAATCTGTCACAAAGCTGGCAGAGACCGGCCCAGGGGATGAATTTTGACCAATACCGCAGGCACTATGACGGTGTCGGATGTGATCAACGCCCATTTTGCCGTGCTCACCCGCGCGGAAAAACAGTTGGCAGCGACGCTTCTCGACAACTACCCGGTCTCCGGACTCGGCAGCATCACGACTGTTGCCGAGAATGCCGGCGTGTCGACGCCGACGGTCGCCCGCATGGTGCAGAAGATCGGCTTCCGCGGATTTCCCGATTTCCAGTCGCGCCTCCATCAGGAACTTGAAGCGACCATCTCAAATCCGATCAGCAAACATGACCGCTGGGCCGCCAATGCGCCGGGCACGCATATTCTCAACCGTTTCGCCGATGCGACAATGAACAATCTGCGCGAGACGCTGGCGCAGCTGGAAACCGCCGATTTCGACGGCGCCGCCGCGATGATTGCCGAGCGCAAGCGCAATATCTATCTCGTCGGCGGCCGCATCACCCGCGCTCTTGCCGACTATTTCTTCACGCATCTTCAGGTCATCCGCTCCGGCGTCACCCAGATCGCCTCCAATTCCAGCTCCTGGCCGCATTACGTGCTCGATATGAAGAAGGGCGATGTCCTGATCATGTTCGACATCCGCCGCTACGAGCAGGAGATGGAAACGCTGTCGCGCATCGCCCGCGAACGCGGCGTGGAAATCATCCTGTTCACCGACCAGTGGAGTTCGCCTATCGCCAAATCGGCGCGGTGCGTCTTTCGCATCCAGATCGAAGCGCCTTCGGCCTGGGACAGCTCGGTCGTAACCCTGTTTGCCGTCGAAGCGCTGATCGAGGCCGTGCAGAGTTCCATCTGGGACGAGACGCATGACCGGATGAAAACGCTCGAAGGGCTGTTCGATTCAACGAGGCTTTTTCGGAAGCCGCTTTAGGAGGGGAAGTGCCTACGGAGCGTGGCGCCGGGTTGACCGGTGCGGGGATGCCGCGATCCGCAATTCAAGACAAACACGTGACGCCGGCACCCAGGCGGAAGTAAATTTTGAAAATGAAATGAAGGTGTTCCGCCTGCGAACGTCTGGCCGCAAAGGAGACAACACCTGTCACATAAGCTTCATCGGACCCCAGTATCAGCTTCCTCGAAGTTGACTGAAATAACCCAAAGGAGAAGACCAGTGATTTCACACATGCGCCGCCTGCTTTCGCTTTCGACCGCCATGGTCATGGCATCGACCGCCATCGCCGCCGCTGAACCGAGCGCCGAACTGATTGCCGCTGCCAAGGCAGAAGGCACCCTGACGACCATCGCCCTGCCCCACGACTGGTGCGGCTACGGCGGCGTCATCGAAGGTTTTAAGGCCAAGTACGGCCTGAAGGTCAATGAACTCAACCCGGACGCCGGCTCGGGTGACGAAATCGAAGCCATCAAGGCCAACAAGAACAACAAGGGTGACCAGGCTCCTGACGTGATCGATGTCGGTCTCTCGTTCGGCCCGTCCGCCAAGGCCGAAGGCTTGATCCAGCCTTACAAGGTAGCAACCTGGGATTCGATCCCGGACACAGCCAAGGATCCTGAAGGTTACTGGTATGGCGACTACTACGGCGTCATGGCTTTCGAAGTGAACAAGGACCTCGTCAAAGAAAGCCCGAAGGATTGGGCCGATCTGTTGAAGCCGGAATATGCCAACATGGTTGCTCTGGCCGGTGACCCGCGCACTGCTAACCAGGCAATCTCCGGCGTTTTCGCAGCTGGCCTTTCGGGCGCCGGCGGTGATGTTGCCAAGTCCGGCGAAGCAGGTCTTGCCTTCTTCAAGGAACTGAATGCCAAGGGCAATTTCGTTCCGGTCATCGGCAAGTCGGCTCCGCTCGCACAGGGCACGACCCCGATCATCCTGCGCTGGGACTACAATGCGCTGTCCGACCGCGACACGCTTGCCGGCAATCCGCCGGTCGACGTCGTCATCCCGGCTACGGGCGTTGTTGCCGGCGTCTACGTCCAGGCAATTTCGGCCTACGCTCCGCATCCGAATGCTGCAAAGCTGTGGATGGAATACCTGTATTCCGATGAAGGTCAGCTCGGCTGGCTGAAGGGCTATTGCCATCCGATCCGCTTCAATGATCTTGCCAAGAACAACAAGATCCCGCAGGACTTGCTCGACAAGCTGCCGCCGGCCGCTGCCTATGAAAAGGCCGTATTCCCGACGCTCGAACAGCAGGAAGCCTACAAGGAAGTCATCACCAAGGGCTGGGATACAGTCGTTGGCGCCAACGTACAGTAAGACTGTCGCAACAAGGCCTTCCCGCGACCGCGCGGGAAGGCTATTTTTCAATCTTTACAAGACGGTTTCCGGATGAGCGCCAACAGGGCCATTGATTTGAAGAAGACGGCCATCGACTGGCTCGGCATTACGCCGTTCCTGCTGTTTGCAGTGATGTTCCTGGTTGCCCCGACGCTCTATCTCGTCACCGGCGCCTTCCTCAATCCGGCGGGCGAATTCACCTTCGAGAACATTGGCGGGCTGTTTACCGACAAGATTGTCGCCTCCTACTGGATCTCCATCAAGATCAGCCTGGCCTCCTCGATCGGTGGTGCCCTGATCGGCTTCTGGCTCGCCTGGGCAGTGGTGCTCGGCGGCCTGCCCTCCTGGATCCGCTCGTCGCTGCTGACCTTTTCGGGTGTCGCCTCCAATTTTGCCGGCGTGCCGCTCGCCTTCGCCTTTCTCGCGACGCTCGGCCGCACCGGCCTCGTCACCATGATCCTGCGCGACTGGTTCGGCATCAACCTCTATGCCACCGGCTTCAATCTGTTGAGCTTCATCGGCCTGACGATCACCTACATGTATTTCCAGATTCCGCTGATGGTGCTGATCATCACGCCTGCACTCGACGGCCTGAAGAAGGAATGGCGCGAAGCTGCCGAAATTCTCGGCGCAACCAACAGGCAGTACTGGACCAAGGTTGCTCTGCCGATCCTGTTCCCGAGCATTCTCGGTACGACGCTGCTCCTGTTCGCCAATGCGTTTGGTGCTATCGCGACCGCCTATTCGCTGACCGGGTCCACCTTCAACATCGTGCCGATCCAGCTTTACGCCCAGATCCGCGGCGACGTTCTGCACAACCCCAATCTCGGTTACGCCCTGGCGCTCGGCATGATCGTCATCACCGGCATTTCAAACCTCATCTACATCTGGCTCCGCATGCGCGCCGAACGGTGGCAGAAATGAAGACACAAAAAATCGGTGCCTGGCTCGCGATCTTCTTCGGTGCTTCCTACTTCATCATCCCGCTGATCGCCACATTCGAATTCTCGCTGCGCATGCGCCGTGGCGAATATTCCTTCGATGCCTATCGCTCGGTCTTCTCGGACGTCCAGTTTCGCGAATCCTTCAGCTATTCCATCGTCATGGCGCTTTTGACCATTGTCTTCGGTGTGCTCCTGGTGGTTCCGACCGCCTACTGGGTTCGTCTGCGCCTGCCGCAGATGCGGCCGGTCGTCGAGTTCATCACATTGATGCCGCTGGTCATCCCCGCGATCGTCATCGTCTTCGGTTATCTGCGGATCTACAACTCGTCGTCCTACATCCCTTTCACGGGCTCGGCGCGGGGCACGGACCTGCTGCTGATGTTCTCGTTCATGACGCTGTCGCTGCCCTACATGTACCGCTCGGTCGATACCGCAATGCGCACCATCGATGTCGGCACGTTGACGGAAGCAGCCCAAAGTCTCGGCGCCTCCTGGCCGACCATCATGTTCAAGTGTATCTTCCCCAATGTCATGAGCGGCGTTCTGTCCGGCGCCTTCATCACCTTTGCCATCGTCATCGGCGAGTTCACCATGCCGTCGCTGCTTAACCGCCCGGCCTTCGGTCCCTATCTGCAGCTGATCGGCGCCAACCGCGCCTATGAGCCGCCGGCGCTCGCGGTCATCGCGTTTGCCATCACCTGGGGATGCATGATTCTTTTGCAGCTCGTCTCCCGTTTCAGCAAATCGGCTCCCGCCAAGCCCTGAGGTATTGATCGTCCATGTCCTTTCTCGAACTCTCAGGCATTCAGAAGAGCTTTGGCCCCGTCCAGGTGGTCAAGGATTTCGATATGACCATCGAAAAGGGAGAATTCGTCTCCTTTCTCGGACCGTCAGGCTGCGGCAAGACGACAATCCTGCGCATGATCGCCGGCTTCGAAACGCCGTCGGCCGGAACGGTTCTCATCAACGGCCGCAACCAGAATGAGCTGAAGCCGAACCAGCGCAATATCGGCATGGTCTTCCAGGCCTATGCGCTGTTTCCGAACATGACCGTACACGACAATGTCGCCTTCGGCCTGAAAATTGCCGGCATGGATAAATCGGCGGTCGATACCCGCGTCAAGGAAATGCTTGGCCTCATCCATCTCGACCACCTCGCCGATCGCTACCCATATCAGATGTCCGGCGGCCAGCAGCAGCGTGTGGCGCTTGCCCGTGCGCTTGCGCCAAAGCCCCAGGTGCTGCTGCTCGACGAGCCGCTATCGGCGCTCGATGCCAAGATCCGCGTATCGCTGCGCGAGGAAATTCGCCAGATCCAGCAGCAGCTCGGCATCACCACGGTTTTCGTGACCCACGACCAGGAAGAGGCCCTTTCGATCTCCGACCGCATCGTTGTCATGAACGCGGGCCGCGCTGACCAGATCGGCACGCCGTTCGACATCTACAACAAGCCGGCCACACGCTTCGTTGCCTCTTTCGTCGGGACACTCAATCTGATCGAAGCCAAGGTCGTCGATCCGGCAACAAACCGGATCATCATTGGCGATCAGCAAATCACCTTGCGCGAACCGCTCGGCTCGAGTGCCAAGGCGGGCGACAAGGTCTCGCTGGCACTGCGCCCGGAGGCGGGATCGATCGCCGAAGGTGCCAAGGGCGACACAGCCCTGACCGGCGCAGTCGTCTCTTCGAACTTCCTCGGCTCGGTCATCCGTACCCGCATGAAGGTCGGCGACGCTGTCATCTCATTCGACATGTTCAACGCGCCCGGGCTGATGCCGCCGGCTGTCAGCGAAATCGCCACACTGCGGTTCACCGCAAGCGACCTTCTGATCATTCGCGAATAACCGCAACGCGCAAAAAATATGTTTCAGGCGACGGATTTTCAGGAAAAATCTGTCGCCTTTTTCATTGTACGCGTCGCTCACCGCATTTGACGCCCGCCTGCCAATCCTTATAGTTGACCTTGCACGTTCTCAGGGCGGGGTGAAACTCCCCACCGGCGGTAACGGGGAGCAATTCCCGGAGCCCGCGAGCGCTTCATGTCCCTATGTTAGCAGAGAGACAGGAAGGTCAGCAGATCCGGTTGAATTCCGGAGCCGACGGTTAAAGTCCGGATGAAAGAGAGCAAGCAGACCAAGTGGCACCTTGTCTAAAAGGGGCCTCCGCGCCTGCGTGTTCGCCCAAGGGGATCATTGAAAAATGGCAACCTTGAAAGGCCAGACTGACATGACAATCGCTTCCCATCCGACCCAGAAAATCGCCATCATCCGCGCGCGCTGGCACGCCGATATCGTCGATCAATGCGTCAACTCCTTCGTCGCCCATTGGCAGAAGCTTGGCGGCAATGCTTCCGACGTCGAGATCTTTGACGTTCCCGGCGCGCTTGAAATCCCGCTGCACGCCCAGACACTGGCCAGGACCGGCCGCTTCTCGGCCATCATCGGTTCCGCCTTTGTCGTCGATGGCGGTATCTACCGTCACGATTTCGTTGCCGGAACGGTGCTCGACGGCATGATGCGCGTTCAGCTCGACACCGGTGTGCCGGTGCTCTCGACAGTGCTCACGCCGCACAACTTCCAGGAATCCGAACAGCATATCCGCTTCTTTACCGACCATTTTGTCGTCAAGGGCGTAGAGGCGGCCAATGCCTGCTCGCAGATTTTGGCAGCGCGGGCAAAGCTGGCGTTGATCAACGCCTGATATCGCACGCTGGGAAGGGCGGGCTATCCCGCCCTTCCCGCTACCGCCGTTCCTCCAGCCAATATTGCCGGGCACAGCCAAACCGGGGCGCGATGCGATCGTTGGCAATGACCGCTGATGCCCGCCGCTGATTGCGGCCACCGTGGACCGCGCGATTTGGAACGATGGTGTAACCATCGCTGATAAGCTGCAGCTTGAATTCGGCGAAGTGGCGCCTGAAGCCGCTTTTCACATGGCTCAAAGGGTATCGCCATCCGTTTCTACATGCTCTGATCAAAATGACCGAGTAGAGCCGGGCACTGATAATCCGTGCGTCATCTTCGGAGATCACTTTGTCAGGAGAAAAGCCATCGTCCGGCGAACCCCGCGGCACGCTCGAAAAAACCAGAGCAAGCGCGATACATCCTCCCAATGTCGCTTTCACCGCAGCCTCCCTCGCAGCCTCAAGCCACCCGTTCCTCCACTCTTTCAGAGGAAGACAGGATCGCACATGGCGGGCAGAGCACAAAACTATTATTTAGCAAAACATAATATACGTCAGCAAGGATGGCACCGCTAATCGAGTCCGATATACCCGATTCCCTTCCTGCCGATCTCGTCCACCGATTCCTCATAGCCAGCATCCGCATAGCGGATCACGCCGAGTGACGTGTCGTTGGTTAGCGCATGGTTCAGCCGCTCGGCCCCCGCCTCCGTGCCGTCGGCGACTACCGTAACCCCACAGCTGGTCATGTAACCGGCATAGCCGCCGCCGCCGGAGTGGACGACGACGAGATCGGCCATCGAGGAGCAGAGCAGCATCGCATCAAGCAGAGGCCAGTCGGCAATGGCATCGGAACCATCTTTCATCCGTTCGGTCATGATGTTCGGATGCGCCATGGCGCCGGCATCGAGATGGTCACGGGAAAAGGCGACGGGTCCCTTCAGCTCACCGGAAGCGACCAGCGCATTGACCGCCACCGCCAGCTGCGTCCGCTCACCATGACCAAGCCAGGCGATGCGGGCGGGCAGGCCTTCAAACGGCACATTCTCGCGCGCCAGCCGGATCCAGTTGGTGACGATCTTGTTGTCCGGGAACATCTCCAGCAAAAGGTCGTCGATGCGGGCGATATCGCATTCCTCGCCAGACAGCGCCATCCAGCGGAAAGGGCCGATCGCCCGGGCAAACAGCGGGCGCAGATAGGCCTCGGTGAAGATGCGGATATCGAAGGCATTGGCAACGCCACCTTCGCGCGCCTGGGTGCGGATCAGGTTGCCATTGTCGAAGACTTCCGATCCCTTGGCCTGGAATTCCAGCATCGCCTTGACATGATCGACGATGGAGGCGCGACTGGCCGCCATCAGCTGTCCCTGCCCGTCGACACGAAGCCGCTTGACCTCCTCAAGGCTCATGCCCTTCGGCACATAGCCATAAACCAGATCATGCGCCGACGTCTGGTCCGTGACGATATCCGGCACGATGCCACGTTTGGCTATTTCCGGATAAAGTGCAGCCGCATTGCCGACGAGGCCGATGGAGGTGGCGCGCTTTTCCTTGACGGCCTGATCGATCATCGCGAGTGCCGTATCGAGATCCGGCGCCACATGTTCGAGATAGCCGATCGCCTTGCGTTTTTCGGCGCGGATGGGATCGATATCGATGCACAGGATCGCGGCGCCCGCCATGCGGCCGGCCAGCGGCTGCGCGCCGCCCATGCCGCCCAAGCCCGCCGTCAGGATGAACCGTCCGGCGAGATCGCCGCCGAAGCGGTTTTCAGCAATGCGCATGAAGATTTCGTAGGTGCCCTGGATGACGCCCTGGCTGCCGATATACTGCCAAGCGCCGGCCGTCAGCCCGCCCCAGCAGATCAACCCTTGCTTTTCCAGTTCATAGAACACTTCGGCCTTTGCCCATTGGCCCACGATGTTGCAGTTGGCCATGATCACCAGCGGCGCCTTGGCATGGGTCTTTAACAGCCCCACCGGTTTACCCGACTGGATGATCAGCGTCTGGTCCTCGTCCATCTCCAGCAATGTCTTGACGATCGCCCTGTGCGACGCCCAGTTGCGCGCAGCCTTGCCGAGAGCAGCGTAGACGATCAGATTATCCGGATCTTCACCGACCGACAGGACATTTTCGATCAGCCGCAGCAACGCCTCCTGCCGCCAGCCTTTGGCCCGTAGTTCAGGACCGCCGGGGATCGGAAAATTCGGGTGACGCGGGTTAGGCTTGGGCATGATGATGTCCTCTGAAACTTGATGGGACTGGAAAGCCCCTCACCCTGGCCCTCTCCCCGCAAGCGGGGAGAGGGAACGACGGAGGTTGCCGCATGTCCGTTATCCCGGTTCACGGGGAGAAGGTGGCCGACAGGCCGGATGAGGGCAACCAAAGAGATGGAGTATACTAACCCGGCGCCTTGCGCCGACCCTCCCCCTCAAAGGGAGGGTGAAAGTGCATATTTCGCCAGCTCGATCCCCATCGCCTTCTCCACCGAAGGATAGACGCTCGGATCAAGCACGCTGGACGCCAGCGGAATGACGGTCTTCGGCACATGCAGCACGAAAATCCTCATGCCCAACTGCAACTGCCCGACGCTCAGCGGCTCGCCTTCCGGCGACAGCGTGGTGATAACGTCCGGGAAGGTCGCAAGCCGCATACCGCCAACATCCTCAACGGCCATATATTCGTTCATGACGTGGAGTACCGTCGAGTCATCGCCCTTCCCTAGAGTCACGGTGCCGATATCGAAGGCTTCCTTGGTGTAGACGACGGATTTGTCGGTGATCACGCCCTCCGCAAGGATCGTGCCGTTGGTGGTCTTGGCAATCGTATCGATGATGGCGCTGCCGCCCTTGCCTTCCGCCGCGATAATCGCCTCACCCAGAGTCAGGGCTAGCGAGATACCGCCAAGCGCGGCGTTGTTGCGAACATAGGACGCCCGCAGCGGATTGCGGCAGGAGGCGATGAAACCGCCGGACATATCCGATGCGGTGCGCAGGATCGGTGACACCTTGGCCGTTGCGCCACGAACCACCAGTTCGATGTAACGGTTCTCGTCGCGATTACCGCCAACAGCGGTCTGGATCATCTGCTCGGGCGAGCCGGCCATGCCGATCGATCCCATATCGCCGGTCGGATGCGCGCGCATATCACCGACGGCATCGAGAACCTTGGTGCCAAGGATCGCCGAGGGTAGCCAGCCGTTCAGCGTCGAGGACTTGCCGTTCTGCCCAACCATCAAGGCCGAGACCTTCTCGCCCAGCGCCTCTTGCAGCAGCTCGACCGCCTTGACGTAATCGACGCCACGCATTTCCCAGGGGGTGGTCGAAGCCGGTGCGCCGATGGCCGCCGCCGTCGCCACCCAGTCGTTTGCGTCGAGTTCATCAATGGATACCAGTTCGGGCTTGCCGATCGACACGGCCGCATAACCCAGCATGCGGCCATGATCGGCCCAGCCGCCGCCGCCCGCCGCATAGACCGATCCGCCTTTGACGGCCGCCTCGACGTCCTTTTCCGTGAGTATCCGGCCCATCACTGCTCCCCCTGTAATTCGCTGTCGAGTTTGCGAACCGCTTCGAACAGCACCGCCGTGCCGAGCGCAATATCGTCGTTTTCAGCCCATTCGTCCGGCGTGTGCGAGCGCCCCTCGCGGCAGGCGATGAAGATCATCGCCGACTTGGAAATTCGCGCCATCCAGGCGGTATCGTGACCGGCACCCGATGCCATGCGCCGACGCCTGGCGCCAACGCGGTCGCAGGCCTGTTCGAGATTGTGCATCACCAGCGGATCGGCGGGCGTCGGAAAATTGTCCGAAATCAGCTTTGGGGAGGCGATCGAAACACCGGTTTCGCGCTGGATATCGACAGCGATCTGATCGATCTCTGCAATGAACCTCTCCATGTCCGGCCGCAGCTCGGCCCGCGCATCGATCAGGATGCGGGCGCGGGACGGAACGACATTGGCAGCATTCGGCTCGATCGAAAATTCTCCGACCGTCGCCGTGAAATGCCCCTCGCCCTTTGCGTAATCCAGCGCCAGCCGTTCGACCTCGCCGACCATACGCGCAGCCGCCACCAGCGCATCGCGTCTGTGGCCCATCGGCGTAGTGCCTGCATGGTCTGCCTGACCTTCGAAAAGGATCTCGACGCGAGTAATACCGGCAATCGCCGTCACGATACCGATGTCGCAACGCTCGGCTTCCAGCACCGGCCCCTGTTCGATATGCAGTTCCAGAAACGCCCTGATGTCCGAGCGTTTCTGCCGGGCCAGCCGCGAGGGGTCGCCGCCAGCATCGATCATGCCCTGCCGTAGAGTCAGTTCCCCCTGCGTCCGGCTCAGCCAGCCATCCGGAATCAATCCCGCCAGCCCGCGGCTACCGACGCAGGAGACACCGAAGATCGACACTTCCTCGGCCAGGAAATCGACAACCTCCAGATCATGATCAAGCCGGATACCAGCCTCGTTGAGCGCCTGCGCCACTTCCAGTGCCGCCGCCACCCCTGCGATACCATCGAAACGCCCGCCTTCCGGCACCGTATCGGAATGCGACCCGAGCATGATCGTGCCAAGCGCCGATTTCCGCCCCTTGCGGCGGCCAATCAGGTTTCCAGAGGTATCGATGCGGGTTTCCAGCCCCGCAGCCTTGAAACGCTGTTCGAGGAAAGTCCTGCCTTCAAGAAACAATGGCGTAAAGGCGCGGCGGGTATAAGGCTTGTCCGGCTCGGTGATCCGGGCAAGCCCCTTGATGATATCGGCAATACGGCTTGCATTGACAGGCAGATTGGTTTCAACCGCGCTCATCAGAGCGCCTCGCGCAGCGGCAGGCTTGCCAGTGGCCGGATGAACTGACCTGCACCCGGCGCTGCCAGCACCGTCTTGCCGTCAAAAATCTGTGCGCCTCGGTTATACGTCGCAGCCACCCGCCACGGCAGGCGAATGCCGTTATAGGGCGACCAGCCGACGACATTGTTGCCGCTTTCAGCAGCGTCGTAGGTGTATGGCTCAGGCGTTAGCACCGCGATATCCGCATCCTTGCCAACTTCGAGTGCGCCCTTGCGGTGATCGAGGCGGAAATGGCGGGCCGGATTGAGCGCCATCAGTTCGGCCGCACGCGTCAACGGAATGCCGCGCTCCAAGGCACCCTTGACGAACAGCGGGATCATCACTTCAAGCCCCGGCACGCCGGACGCGTTGGCGAGCATATCCGGATTGGTCTTGCGATTTTCCGACCAGCTGACGTGATCGGTCGAAACCATCGTCACCGTGCCGTCAGCCACATGCCGCCAGAGTTTTTCGACTTCAGCCCGCGGCCGGATCGGCGGATTGATCTTCGCCTTGCCGCCCAGCCGCTTCACGTCGTTCTCCTCATCGAGAATGAGGTAGTGGATGCAGCATTCGATCGTGGCGTGGAAACCCTGAGCCCGGTAGGCGCGCGCGATATCGTAGCCGCGCCCGACAGAGCAGTGGACGACATGGGCCGGACAACCGGTGGCAGCGCCGGTTTCATAAATCTGGTTGGTGGCAAGCAGTTCCGTCAGCGGCGGGCGCGACAGGCCATGGGCGCGATAATCGGTAATCCCCGCCGCCTTGACCTTGTCGATTGCGGCCCGCACCGCCTCGTCGTCCTCGTTGTGCACGCCCGCAGCCAGACCGGTTGGCGCGATGGCCGCAAAACAATCCTCCAGCAGACCGGCCGGAATGCGCGGAAAACGTTTCGGATCCGTGCCGAAAGTCGAAAATTTGAAAGCGGCGACGCCAGCCTCGACCATTTCCTTAATCCGGGCCGGACCTTCTTCCGGATCGATCGTACCGTAAAGCGCGAAATCGACCCGCGCCTGTTTTCCGGCATGCTCGATCTTGCGCTGGACCGCCTCCGCCGAGCAGACCAGATTGCCTTCATCATAGGGCATATCGACAATTGTCGTGACGCCACCGGCAGCCGCCGAGCGCGTCGACCAGATGAAATCCTCCTGGTCTTTCTGGGACAGCGAATGCGTCTGCGCATCGATGGCACCGGGCAGGATCAGGGCCGTGCCCAAATCATGACGTTCGCGCGCCGACGGCATGGCGCCCTGCCCGACCAGCCCCACTTTGCCATCACGCACGGCAACAAATCCGCCTTCGACGACGCGATCGGCGAGAACAACAGTGCCTTTCAAAACCAGATCGAAGTCAGACATCTTTGTTTCCTCTACTGTCCGAGCGCGAAGAAAGTATCGAATTCCGGCATTGGCGCCGCTGTTACGATTTCCTCCAGCAAACGGCCGCAGGCAAAATCATGATGCAGCACCTCGATTTCCTTCGAGAGCGGCCGGTCCTTGAGATAGGTGGGGCTGACGGCGCGCACGCGATCATAGGCAATCCGGGTGACGCCTTGTGGCGTATCGCCGAGCAAATCGACCGCCTGGGCCGAGAGCATCGCCTCGATCGCCGCCATTTGCCGGAGATCGCGGACCTGTGTTTCCATACGCTCGACGATTAGAGGCAGGAAAGTCGCCTCCTCCTCCAGTCCACCGGCAACGACGATCGACTGCGCTGACAGGGGAACCGCCAGCGACTGAACACGCATATAGAGTTCCACCACCAGCTTCATCAGTGGTCCGAGACCGCTGGCGATCTCGCCCGGAGCGACGAGATTGACCGGCAGGTTTCGCCGCACGCCGTTGGACAGAAGGACGCAGCGGTTCAGCACATTGCGCGCCACATGCGAAAAGGCGATCTGTGCGGTCTCGATGTAAAGCGTCGTCGTGAGCGGCAGCGAGGCGCCGGACGAGTGAACCTGCCCGCCCAGCACGACCGGATTGTCATCTGACAGATAGGTCGCATCAACAAGGCGTTCGGCGGCAACCAGCAGCGTATCGACCACCGCGCCAAAGACCTGTGCCGTCATGCGCAGGCTCAATGGATCGTGAATTGCTGTCGGCAACGGCCAGTCGACACAATCGGACTGACCATAAAGCCACGAGCCGACCAGCGCTTCGCCGCGCGTTCCCAGCGTCGCGGCCACCCGCCATGGATCGGCAGACGCGCCGAGCGCCAGCGACGACATCAGCCCGGTCGTCATCAGCACGCGCACGGCCGAGGCGGCCTCGCGCAAAACGTCGGCGGCAGCAGCAAATGCCGTCGCATTGACGCTCAGCGCCGCAAGAGCGTCGCGCGGCAGCATGACAAAGGGCGAAAGCCCGGCGCGCCGCAGGGCCTCACCGGCATCCAGTAACTCGTCCTGGTAGAAGGCCTGCCCGGTACCCGTCAGGACGGAAGCAACCTGCCCCATCAGGCCTATATCGGCGCAGCCGATCGAACCATGGCGATGCACTGCCGGCACGACGTTCCGTTCAAGAAGCCCCAGGAACGCCTTGACCAGTTCGACGCTGCAGCCCGTATGGCCGCCAAGCGCGGTGTTGATGCGGATGGCGATGGCCTTGCGGACAATGGCCTGCGAGAACAGCGGGCCGGTGCCGAAATGATGCGCCTTGACCAAAGCCGTGTTGAATTCCACCAGATCATCGACGGTCCAAAGCCGGTCCTTCATCGAGCCGACGCCGGTATTGGCGCCATAGACCGGCAGACCCATGGCGATGCGATCGGCGATGACTTTGTGGGCCGTGTCGACCCGTTCAAACGATTGCTCGGAAACAACTGGCACGAACAGACCGGAGCCGATTTTCTCCAGTGCGGAGAAATCGAGTGGGTTACCGTTGAGGACGATGGTTTTCACCGATGCATGCATGCTTTGACTCACCTTGTTGGCAGCATGCTATGCCCAATATCCGGATTTGTGTTATATCCCAAAAATGAAACACGAGATGTCGGTAACCGTACAGATCGGCACGGGTTTATAATTTGGCTTCAGGGGATCAAAACCACCGATGGACATTGCCACCCTTTCCCTGGTCCACGCGATCCTTGAGCATCACGGAATCCGCCGGGCCGCAAAGGCAAGCGGCAAGCCACCCGCAAGTGTCAGCGCCGCTCTGAAACGGTTCGAAGCTGCCATCGCAGTCCCGCTCGTCCGGCGCGACCGCGGCAATCTGGTGCCGACGCTGGAGGCGCAGAGCCGGATGGCCGACCTTGCGGCGGCAAACGCGGCGATTCAGTTGCTGTTACGGCCTTCACCGACCTCAAATCTTCAGGCAGAACCTCAACTATCGTATGAGGTCTTCCAGCAAACTCCCTCTTCTCCCCAGCGGGGAGAAGGTGGCCCGCAGGGCCGGATGAGGGGGACGGCAAGCTCCGAAATCGCGGAAAGCCCCCCCTCATCGCCTTGCATCCGCTCGGCACTTCTCCCCGTGGGGGAGAAGAGGGAGAGCATCGCCAATGCTGACATTCCCGGTTCGATATCCGTCCGGGCCATACCCTCCATCAGCCTGACAGCACTGGAGCGCTTCGTCACGGTCGCCCGTAGCGGCAGTATCCGCGGCGCGGCGAAAGCCTCGGCAACCGGTCAGCCACAACTGACGCGACAGATGAGCGACCTCGAGGGTGATCTGGGTTACACGCTGTTGATCCGTTCGCCATCCGGCATCACCTGCACGGCCGAAGGGTTAGCGGCAATCCCGGTCATTGAAAATCTGCTGGAAATCTGGCGCAGGCTGTCCCGCGCGTCCGGCGACCGCTTCCGCCGCGCGGCGGCGACCTGGCGTTTCGGCTCGGTCATGCCGCTCGGTCCGGAAAGCGAGATCGCCCGCATGCTGGCAGCGCTGACGGCCAAATGGCATCGTGCCCGGCCGCGCCAGCCGCTGTTCGTGTCGAGCGCCACTGCCGACGAACTAATCGCAGGATTGAAGAACCGCCGCTTCGACGTGGTCCTACTCGACTTGGAAAGCTACCCATCGGAATTCGAAGGCAAGCTGATTTCGCGCACGCCCTTGGCGTTGGCTGGTCATCCCTCACTCTTTGCAAAACACGGCGACGATATCGGCGCATTGCTGCAATCCAATCCGATTGCGGTCCCGAGCCTGAAGAGTGGTTTGCGCCAGCAGGCCGCCCATTTTATCGACGCGGCGCTAAGTGAACAGGAACGCAGCCGGCTGACATTGACCGAGGTTGATTCGATCCCGGTCATCCTCAATCTGGTAACGGATCACGGCTATCTTTCAGTGTTGCCGGAAAGCTCGGCCGCCCGCGTGCGAAACGCCCCGGCCATGCGCAGGCTCGGCCCGGATTACATGCAAAGCCTGTCGCTGGCCTGGCAGAAAAACGCGCTTTCCCGGCAGGTGGCGGAAGCCATGCTCAGTATGATGACGGCGGATGAAACATCCGGCATCGCAGTTACTTTCGATTGATTCACTTCCTGCGCAACGGGCGCCAAACCTCTGATCCGACTCATCAATCCGTCACCTGTTGAATCAGTGCGTGAACTTACCCTCTCAGCTCTTCAGCTTGACGCGTCTTCGGGTCTCGCTCGGGCTTTCGCGGTAATGAGCGCGATAACTCCGCGAGAAGGCCGAGGATGAATTGAAGCCGGTGATAGCGGCGATATCGGCGAAATCGGCCCGCGTTTCGATCACCTTGCGCCGCGCGGCATTCAGCCGGAGCGCCAGATAATGGGCATGCGGCGCCACTCCCATCGTCTCCTGAAACAGGTCCTGCAAATGACGGGCGCTGACACCCGTGCGGCGGGCAAGGCGCGCAAGCGTCAGCGGCGCTTCGACGGTCTCTTCCATCAGCTTCACGGCCGTGCCCACGCGCGCATCGAGTATCCGCATGTTGCCGATCGCAGGGACTTGCAGCAGATCGCCGCGCGTGCGCTCCTGCTCGTAGATGAACAGTCGTGACACTTCGAGCGCCAGCGAATAGCTGTGCTGGCGGCGGATCAATTCGAGCATCAGGTCGAGCGTCGGCAGCGAACCGCCAGTGGTGATGCGCTTGCCATCAATGACGAAACGCTCGCGCACCGTGGTGATCTGCGGATAGGCGGCCGCAAAATCCTCGAAATCCTCCCAGTGGTTGGTCGCCGAGAAATTGTCGAGAAGGCTGGTCTCCGCAAGAAGCCAGGTGCCGGCTTCGATCCCGGCCACCACCTCGCGATGCCGTGCCGTTCGCGACAAGAGCATCTTCAATTGCGTGGTCGCGTAGGCCTGCCAATTATAGCTCGAGAGCACGAACAGCGGGGCCGTCTCATTCTGCGGCCGGAAAGGCCCTGCAACCGGGATCGGGATACCGCTCTTGGTCTCGATCGCCTCGCCGTCCGGGCTGAAAAAATCCCAGTCGTACAGCACCTTTCCGGCAATGCGATTTGCCGCGCGAAGCGGCTCGATGACCGATGCGACGAGGATCAGATTGGTCTCTGGCAACACCAGCAGGTCGAGGTGCTGGGTTCCATCGCTTGGAACGAGCATTCGTCCATCTCCGGCTTCTGGTTCCGAAAATGTATAACATACATCCGTTAAAGAAAAGCAGAACGGTCGTTCTTGGCTCGTAATGCAAGTCAAGAACAAGGGGAGGCCTTTTATGCCACTGAGCATGAACCGCGACGTTTTCATCACCTGTGCAGTTA
This sequence comes from Rhizobium sp. LjRoot98, assembly GCF_964252935.1. Taxonomy (NCBI): domain Bacteria; kingdom Pseudomonadati; phylum Pseudomonadota; class Alphaproteobacteria; order Hyphomicrobiales; family Rhizobiaceae; genus Rhizobium; species Rhizobium sp. LjRoot98. The sequence continues at coordinate 117,139 of NZ_CAXUPW020000002.1, read as the reverse complement.
CCGGATCCGGCGACACCGCCGGCAAGTCGCCGCATGTACCGCGATCGCCAAAGCAGATTGCCGCATCGGCCATCGACGCCGCCAAGGCGGGTGCCGCCATCGTCCATTGTCATGTGCGTGATCCCGAAACGGGCGCTCCGAGCCGCCGCAACGATCTTTACAAGGAAGTCACCGACCTCATCCGTTCCGCCGATGTCGATGTCGTGCTGAACCTCACGGCCGGCATGGGCGGCGACATGATTTTCGGCAATGTCGAAAAGCCGCTGCCGCTCAACCCCAACGGCACCGACATGGCGGGCGCCACGGAACGCGTTTCCCATGTCGCCGAATGCCTGCCGGAAATCTGCACGCTCGATTGCGGCACGATGAACTTTTCTCTCGGCGATTACGTCATGACCAACACGCCGTCGATGCTGCGGGCCATGGCCAAGATGATGACCGATCTCGGTGTGCGCCCGGAAATCGAAGCTTTCGATACCGGCCATCTCTGGTTCGCCAAGCAGCTTGTTGAAGAAGGCCTGATCGAGGATCCGGTCCTGATCCAGCTCTGCATGGGCATTCCGTGGGGCGCGCCCGACGACCTCAACACCTTCATGGCGATGGTCAACAACGTGCCTCAGAACTGGACCTTCTCGGCCTTCTCGATTGGCCGCAACGCACTCGCCTATCCGGCAGCCGCGGTGCTCGCCGGCGGCAATGTCCGCGTCGGGCTGGAAGACAATCTCTACGTCGGCAAGGGCCAGCTCGCCACCAACGCGCAGCTTGTCGAAAAAGCCGTCGGCGTCATCGAAGGCATGGGCGCCCGGATTATCGGCCCGGCCGAGGTGCGCGAAAAGCTGAAGCTGACGAAGCGGTAAGGCGAACAGCGGAGCGTGGGTTCCCCTCATCCGCCCTTCGGGCACCTTCCCCCCCGCTGGGGAGAAGGAGGAACTGCCGCAATCGCTGAGCCCAAGACTGAGCACGAAAGACGCCGCGAACACCCTCTTCTCCCCAGCGGGGAGAAGGTGGCCCAAAGGGCCGGATGAGGGGGAGCCCGGAAGACGAAATGATAAAGGGAACACGACAACCATGACCAAAATCACCAAGGCGGCCTGCATCGGTGGCGGCGTTATCGGCGGGGCTTGGGCGGCGCGCTTCCTGCTGGCCGGCATCGACGTCAACATGTTCGATCCGCATCCGGAAGCAGAGCGCATTGTCGGCGAAGTGCTTGGCAATGCCGAGCGCGCCTATGCCATGCTGACCATGGCGCCGCTGCCTGCGAAGGGAAAACTCACCTTAGTCAAGAGCATTGAAGAGGCCGTGCAAGGCGCTGACTGGATTCAGGAAAGCGTGCCGGAGCGTGTCGACCTGAAGCGCAATGTCATTACCCAGATCGATGCGGCTGCCGACCCCAAGGCGCTGATCGGTTCGTCCACATCGGGCATCATGCCGACGGACCTGCAGCGCGACATGAAGCATCCCGAACGCATGTTCGTCGCCCATCCCTATAATCCGGTCTACCTTCTGCCGCTCGCCGAACTCGTCGGTGGCGAGAAGACCGCCAAGGCCACGCTGCAGGACGCCAAGGCGAAGCTCGCGCCGATCGGCATGAAGGGCGTCATCATCAACAAGGAGATCGAGGCTTTCGTCGGCGACCGCCTGCTCGAAGCCGTCTGGCGCGAAGGTCTGTGGCTGATCAAGGACGATATCTGCGACACCGAAACGCTCGACGACGTGATCCGCTACTCCTTCGGCATGCGCTGGGCGCAGATGGGCATGTTCGAGACTTACCGTATCGCCGGCGGCGAAGCCGGCATGCGCCACTTCCTCGCCCAGTTTGGCCCCTGCCTCTCCTGGCCCTGGACCAAACTGATGGACGTGGTCGATCTCGATGACGAGCTGGTGAACAAGATCGCCGGCCAGTCCGATGCGCAGTCCGGCGCCCGCGGCATTCGCGACCTGGAACGCATCCGCGACGAAAACCTCGTCGGTATCATGCACGCCTTGAAGAGTGGCGATGGCGGCAAGGGTTGGGGTGCGGGCAAGCTGCTCGCCGATTTCGAGGACAGCCTCTGGGCAAACGCCGAAAAGCCGTCGCCCGACCTCGGTCAGGCCCAGCCGATCCGCATCCTCGACACCAAGGTCAATGCCGCCTGGGTCGATTATAACGGCCACATGACCGAGCACCGCTACCTGCAGGTCTTCGGCGACACCTCCGATGGCGTGCTGCGCCTGATCGGCGTCGATCTGGAGTATGTGAAGAACGGCCACAGCTACTACACCGTCGAGACCCATATCCGCAACCTCGGCGAAGCCAAGCTCGGCGATGCGCTGTATTCGACCTGCCAGATCCTGTCGTACGACGAGAAGCGCCTGCACATCTTCTCGACCATCTACAATGCCGAGACCAACGAGGCCGTCGCCACCGCCGAGCAGATGATGCTGCATGTCTCCTCCAAGGAGAGCAAGGCCGTGCCCGCCCCAGCCTCCGTGCTGGGCAAGGTCAAGGCGATTGCCGAGGCGCATGCCTCGCTGCCGAAGCCGGACGGTGTCGGGCGTGCCGTTGGGCAGAAGCGATAGTGCTCCCTCTTCTCCCCCAGCGGGGAGAAGTGCCGAGCAAAGCGAGGCGATGAGGGGGTGGGCCGCAAGGCCCCCTCATCCGGCCCTCCGGGCCAACTTCTCCCCGTTGGGGAGAAGAGGAGGATACCCCAGAATAAAAATACGAGGGAACACAACATGAATTTCGCACTGACCGAAGAACAGCAGATGATCGTCGATACCGTGCGCGGTTTCGTCGAGACGGAAATCTATCCGCACGAAAACGAGGTGGAGCGCACCGGCATCGTGCCGAAGGAACTCGGCCAGGAGATTGCGCAAAAATGCAAGGATCTCGGCTTTTTCGCCTGTAACATGCCCGAGGAAGTCGGCGGCGCGGGGCTCGATCACCAGACGTTTACGCTGGTCGAACGCGAACTCGGCCGCGGCTCGATGGGCCTGACGGTGTTTTTCGGCCGCCCTTCCGGCATCCTGATGGCCTGCAATGACGAGCAGCGCGAAAAATACCTGATCCCGGCCGTCAAAGGCGAAAAGTTCGACGCTCTCGCCATGACCGAGCCGGATGCGGGCTCCGACGTGCGCGGCATGAAGTGTTTTGCCCGACCCGATGGCGATGACTGGATTGTCAACGGCACCAAGCATTTCATTTCGCATGCCAACATCGCTGATTTCGTCATCGTCTTCATCGCCACCGGCGAAGAAGAAACCCCGCGCGGTCCGAAGAAGAAGATCACCTGCTTCCTCGTCGATCGCGGCACGCCGGGCTTCGAAATCCGCAACGGTTACGATTCAGTCTCCCATCGCGGTTACAAGAACTGCATCCTATCGTTCGATGATTGCCGCCTGCCCTCGTCTGCCATTCTCGGCGAAGTGCACAAGGGCTTCGACATCGCCAACGACTGGCTCTACGCCACCCGCATCACGGTTGCCGCAACCTGCGTCGGCCGTGCCCGCCGGGTGTTCGACTATGCCCTGCCCTATGCCGCCGAGCGCAAGCAGTTCGGCAAGCCGATCGGCGCCAACCAGGGCGTCTCGTTCAAGCTCGCCGACATGATCACCGAAATCGACGCCGCCGACTACCTGACGCTTGCTGCCGCCTGGCGGCTCGATCAGAAGCTTCCCGCCAACCGCGAAATCGCGTCGGCAAAACTCTATGCCTCCGAAATGCTCGCCCGCGTCACGGACCAGGCAATCCAGATCTATGGTGGCATGGGCCTGATGGATGATCTGCCACTTGCCCGCTTCTGGCGCGACGCCCGTGTCGAGCGCATCTGGGACGGAACCTCGGAAATCCAGCGGCACATCATCAGCCGCGACCTCTTGCGTCCGTTGGGAGCGTGATTGATCCATGACACGCTCTCTCGACCGTCTGATCCGGCCCAAATCCATCGCCGTCTTCGGCGGCAAGGAAGCACGCCGGGTCATCGAACAATGCGACAAGATGGGGTTTACCGGCGATATCTGGCCTGTGCACCCGAAGCAGGGCGAAATCCTCGGCCGCCGCTGCTATCGCTCGGTGGCCGAGCTTCCAGCGGCCCCTGACGCCTCCTTTGTCGGCGTCAACCGCCAGCTGACCATCGACATCATCCGCGACCTGTCTGCCCGGGGTGCCGGTGGCGCCATCTGCTATGCCTCCGGCTTTCGCGAGGCCGTCAGCGAACTCGCCGATGGAAACGACCTGCAGGAAGCGCTGGTCACAGCGGCCAGTGACATGCCGATCGTCGGCCCCAACTGCTATGGCTTCATTAACGCGCTCGATGGCGCCCTGCTCTGGCCGGACCAGCACGGCATGCAGCGCGTCGAGCGCGGCGTCGCCGTTCTCACGCAATCGTCAAACATCGCCTGCAACATATCGATGCAGATGCGCGGCCTGCCGCTCGCATATATCATGACGGCCGGAAACCAGGCGCAGACGGGGCTCTCGGAGCTTGCGATCGCAGCGCTCGAAGATCCGCGCGTCACGGCCGTCGGCCTGCATATCGAGGGTTTCGACAGCATCGAGGCTCTGCAGCGGCTGGCAATGCGGGCGCGCGAACTGAAAAAACCGGTCGTCACCCTCAAGGTCGGCAAATCCGAAGCCGCCCAGCTGGCAACGGTTTCGCACACCGCTTCGCTCGCCGGCAATGACGCCGTTTCTGGCGCCGTTCTCGAACGTCTCGGCATCGGCCGGGTGGATACGCTGCCGGAGCTACTCGAAACCCTGAAACTGCTCCACCTGCATCCACCGCTGAAAAGCTTCGACATCTCATCGATGAGCTGCTCGGGTGGCGAAGCATCCCTGATGGCCGACGCCGGGGTGAAGCGGAAGACCGTATTCCGGGCGCTGAAGGCCGAACAACGCCTACCGCTGCGCGAAAGCCTCGGCGAAATGGTCACGATCGCCAATCCGCTCGACTACCACACCTTCGTCTGGGGTAACCTCGAAAAACAAACGACGGCGTTTACCGCGATGATGAAAGGCGATTACGCGCTGAACCTCATCGTTCTCGACTTCCCCCGTCAGGACCGCTGCGACGCCGCAGACTGGAACACCACCTGCGAGGCAGTCATCGCCTCAGCCAAGGCGACCGGGGCCGTTGCCGGCATCGTCGCCAGCCTCGGTGAAAACATGCCGGAAGAAACAGCTTTGTCTCTGATGGCGTCGGGCGTCGTTGCCTTCTCTGGCATCGATGAAGCCCTCGCCGCCGCCGAAATCTCGGCCGGTATCGGTGAGATCTGGGCTAAACCGGCGCCCGCCCCACTTCTGTCCGCAGGCGCGGAAGAAGGTGAAATCATCACGATCAGCGAGAACGAGGCAAAGGCTGAGCTGGCGGCATTCGGCCTCGTCGTACCCATCGGAAAAACCGCAGCCACCGCGGATGAGGCAGCCGATGCGGCGGAATCTCTCGGATTCCCGGTGGTCCTCAAGGGCCTTGGCGTCGCCCATAAAACCGAAGCAGGTGCCGTCAAGCTCAACCTCGGTGACCGCCAGTCGGTTCTGGAGGCAGCCGGCGCCATGAAAACTGTCGCATCCGGCTATCTCGTCGAAAAAATGATCGCAAAACCGGTCGCCGAGATCATCGCCGGCGCCCTGCGCGATCCCGTTGCTGGTCTGGTCCTCACCATCGGCGCAGGCGGCATTCTGGTGGAATTATTGGAAGATTCGGCGATTTTGACCCTTCCAACGACACGGGAGGCCATCGGTGAGGCCATTTCCGGCCTGAAAATCAGAAAGCTGCTCAATGGCTATCGCGGCGGTCCGGCAGGCGATGTGGCTGCCCTTATTACAGCTGTCGCTGCTGTAGCATCCTATGTCGCTGCAAACGCTTCAAAGCTCGAAGAACTCGATATCAATCCTATCATGGTCTTGCCGCAAGGGTCTGGAACCGTTGCAGCCGATGCCCTGATCCGTCGAAGGAAATGACCCTATGACCGGACCTATCAGAACCCGCCGCGAAGGCGGTATTCTCGAAGTCACCATCGATCGGCCGAAGGCCAATGCGATCGATCTGGTGACCAGCCGCATCATGGGCGAAATCTTTGCCGGCTTTCGCGACGACGATAGCTTGCGTGTCGCGATCATTACCGGCGCCGGTGAAAAATTCTTCTGTCCAGGATGGGATCTGAAGGCCGCAGCCGGCGGTGACGCGGTCGATGGCGATTACGGCATTGGCGGTTTCGGCGGCATGCAGGAACTGCGCGACCTCAACAAGCCGGTCATCGCCGCCATCAACGGCATCTGCTGTGGCGGTGGGCTTGAGATTGCGCTTTCGACCGACATGATTCTTGCGGCCGAACACGCGACCTTTGCCCTGCCGGAAATCCGCTCCGGCACCGTTGCCGACGCTGCCTCGATCAAGCTGCCCAAGCGCATCCCCTACCATATCGCCATGGACATGCTGTTCACCGGCCGCTGGCTGGATGCAGCCGAGGCCAATCGCTGGGGCTTCGTCAACGAAATTCTGCCCGCTGACAAACTGATGGAGCGCGCCTGGGACCTCGCCCGCCTGCTCGAAAGCGGCCCACCGCTGGTTTACGCCGCCATCAAGGAAGTGGTCCGCGCCGCCGAAGGCGAGGATTTCCAGACGACGATGAACAAGATCACCAAGCGCCAGTTCAAGACGGTCGACATTCTTTATTCGAGCGACGACCAGCTGGAAGGCGCACGGGCTTTTTCGGAAAAACGCGATCCGGTCTGGAAGGGAAAATAACGGCCTCAAACCGCCACAACGAAAGGATGTGGGACGATTGCACTCGGCTTTCAATCATAAGCCAGACTTATGTAAATTGCCAAATTTTTATGTGAATACAGAGTGTACTTCAGAATATACCATTAATTTCAACGGGGTTTTCGGTGCAGGAAATCCCCATTTCGCGAAAGGCTCGATTGCGGCAAACCAACCCGCAAATGTGACTGGCCTACCCGCCCTCGGGCATGCATTCTAGCAAACACACGATCGGCAAAGATTGAAAACAATAAAGAAAAACGGCGAAAAGCCATCAACAAAGGGAACAGGGGAATGAGCGATTACAAGAACTACCTCGCCAATCAGGTGATGATGGGCAAGATGAACCGCCGCGAATTTATCGGCCGTACCGTGGCTGCCGGTGTCGCGCTCTCCAGCGCCAGCACATTGTTTGCCACCAGCGCCTCGGCACAGGAACCGAAAAAGGGCGGCCACCTCAAGCTTGGCCTTGAAGGCGGCTCGGCCACGGACAGCAAGGATCCGGGCAAGAACCTGTCGCAGGTCACCTTTGTGTCTAGTCACAACTGGGGCGACCTGCTCGTCGAATCCGACCCGTTCACCGGTGCGCCCGTGCCGTCGCTGGCCGAATCCTGGGAACCTTCGAAAGACGCTGTCACCTGGACCTTCAAGATCCGCAGCGGCGTCAAGTTCCACAATGGCAAGGACCTGACCGTCGATGACGTCGTGGCAACACTGAAGCGGCATTCCGACGAAAAATCCGAATCCGGCGCTCTTGGCGTCATGAAATCGATCAAGGACATCAAGGCCGACGGCGGCAATCTGGTGGTGACGCTCAACGAGGGCAACGCCGACATGCCGTTGCTGCTCAGCGCCTATCATCTGGTGATCCAGCCGAACGGTGGTCTCGACGATCCGGAAGCCGGCATCGGCACCGGTCCCTACAAGATGATGAGCTGGGAACCCGGCGTCCGCGCCACCTACGAAAAATTCCCGGAATATTGGCGCACCGATCGCGGCTTCGTCGATTCCGTCGAAATCATCGTCATGAACGATGCGACCGCCCGCATGGCTGCGCTCTCGTCCGGTCAGGTCCATTTCATCAACCGTGTCGATCCGAAGACCGTTGGCATGCTGAAGCGCGCGCCGAATGTCGAAATCCTCTCGACATCGGGCCGCGGCCACTACGTCTTCATCATGCATTGCAACACGGCGCCATTCGACAACAACGACCTGCGCCTGGCGCTGAAATACGCCATGGACCGCGAGACGATGGTCGACAAGATCCTCGGCGGCTACGGCAAGGTCGGTAACGACTTCCCGATCAACTCGACCTACGCCCTGTTCCCCGACAGCATCGAACAGCGCACCTACGATCCGGACAAGGCGGCCTTCCACTACAAGAAGTCCGGTCACGACGGTTCGGTTCTCTTGCGCACGTCCGACGTCGCGTTCCCGGGTGCCGTCGATGCGGCCGTGCTCTACCAGGAAAGCTGCAAGAAGGCCGGCATCAACATCGAGGTGAAGCGCGAGCCGGGCGACGGCTACTGGACCAATGTCTGGAACGTCCAGCCATTCTCGACCTCCTACTGGGGCGGACGTCCGACGCAGGACCTGATGTATTCCACCGCCTATCTGTCGACCGCGGACTGGAACGACACCCGGTTCAAGCGTCCTGATTTCGACAAGGTGCTGCTCGAAGCCCGCTCCGAGCTTGACGATGGCAAGCGCAAGGAACTCTATACGGCAATGGCAACGATGGTCCGCGACGAAGGCGGCGTCATCCTGCCGATGTTCAACGACTTCGTGAACGCCAGCACCAAGCAGGTAAAGGGCTACGTCAAGGACGTCGGCAACGACATGTCCAACGGCTTCGTCGCAACTCGCGTCTGGCTCGACGCCTGATGGCGGGCGGACCGGTCACGGGTCCGGCGCAGACAACAGGTCCGGCTACGGGAGGCGAAAGCCTCTCGCAGCAGGCGCCCGTTTCCGGAACTATGGTAACGCCCCCGACAGGGGTCGTTACCGGCACGTTCTGGCGCCGTTTCACCCTTCGCCGCCCCTTGGCGGCGCTCATCGTCCAGCGGCTGGGTCTAAGCGTTGGTCTTCTGTTTGCCGTATCGCTGATGATCTTCGGCGGCGTCGAAGCTTTGCCTGGCGATTTCGCCACGACCTATCTCGGTCAATCGGCAACACCACAAGCTGTCGAAAACATCCGCAAGGATCTCGGTCTCGACCGTCCTGTGACGGAGCGTTATTTCAGCTGGCTCGGCGGCGCGTTGCAAGGTGACTTCGGAAAATCCTGGGCCAGCAAGAATTCGGTCAGCGAGCAGATCGGCAAACGCCTCGGAAACTCCCTGTTCCTCGCCTTCTTCGCCGCGATCATTTCTGTGCCGCTGGCGGTCGGGCTCGGCATGCTTGCCGTGCAATATCGAAACCGTTTGCCGGACAAGATCATCAATGTCGTCTCTCTCGCGGCAATCTCCTTGCCCGAATTCTTCGTCGGCTATCTGCTGATCCTGTTCTTTGCCGTCCAGATGGGCGTCGCGACCTTCCCTGCCACCGTCTATGACGGCATGAGCTTTGGCGAACGTCTCTCGGCCATCGCGCTGCCCGTCGCAACGCTAGTGCTCGTCGTTCTCGCCCATATGATGCGCATGACCCGCGCGGCCATCCTCAATGTCATGTCGTCGGCCTATGTCGAGACGGCAGAACTGAAGGGGCTGAGCGCCTTCCGGATCATTGCCAAGCACGCCGCTCCCAACGCCGTTGCCCCGGTCATCAACGTCATTGCGCTCAACCTCGCCTACCTCGTGGTCGGCGTCGTCGTCGTGGAAGTGGTGTTCGTCTATCCGGGCATGGGCCAGTACATGGTCGATGCGGTGACGGTTCGCGATATGCCGGTGGTGCAGGCCTGTGGCCTGATCTTTGCCGCCTTCTATATTTTCCTCAACATGGCCGCGGATATTCTCGCCATCCTCGCCAATCCGAGATTGAGGCACCCACGATGAGATTAAGCACCATTCCCCTCAGCGCCTGGGTCGGCCTCATCGGCATTGCCCTGGCCCTGTTCTGCGCCATCTTCGCGCCCTGGATCGCGCCGTTCGGCGAACGCGATGTCGTCGGCGATATCTGGCTGCCGATGGGTGGCGATTTCCTGCTCGGCACCGATAATCTGGGTCGTGACCTTCTATCCCGCCTGATCTTCGGCGCAAGGACGACGATCTTCGTCGCCCTTGCAGCAACCGTCATCTCGTTTTCGCTCGGCATGCTCTTGTCGTTCACGGCTGCCGTCACCGGTGGCCTGATCGATCAGCTGTTCTCACGCTTCAACGATCTGATGATGGCGATCCCGACGCTGATCTTCGCGCTGGTGGTGCTTGCGGTTCTGCCGCAGCAACTCTGGATCCTGATCCTTGTCATGGCCATTCTCGACAGTACCCGCGTCTTCCGCATCGGCCGCGCCGTGGCGCTCGATGTCGCAGTCATGGAATTCGTCGAGGCAGCGCGCCTGCGCGGCGAAGGAACGCGCTGGATCATTTTTCGCGAAATCCTGCCGAATACGCTCTCGCCGCTGCTGGCCGAATTCGGCCTGCGGTTCGCGTTTTCTATCCTGTTCCTGTCCACCCTCTCCTTCCTCGGCCTTGGCATCCAGCCGCCAGCCGCCGATTGGGGCGGTATGGTCAAGGACAACAAGGACGGCATCATCTTCGGCATCTCGGCGGCCCTGGTGCCGGGCGGCGCGATTGCCGGCCTTGCCATCTGCGTCAATCTCGTCGTCGACTGGCTGATGAAGCGAACCTCGAGCCTCAAGGGAGGGCGCGGCGATGCCTGATCTGCTGTCTGTCAAGAACCTGAAGATCGAAGCCACCAGCTATCCGCCGGGTGAACCGCCAAAGACGGTGACGCTGGTTGAAAATGTCTCCTTCGACGTCCAGAAGGGCAAGGTGCTCGGTCTGATCGGTGAAAGCGGCGCCGGCAAGTCCACCATCGGCCTCTCGGCGCTTGCCTATGGCCGTGGTGGTGCGGCGATCACCGGCGGCCAGGTCCTGCTGAACGGCAAGGACATCCTGACGCTCGGCCGCGATGGTGTGCGCACCATCCGCGGCTGCAAGGTCTGCTATGTGGCGCAATCGGCGGCCGCCGCCTTCAACCCGGCCCACAAGCTCGGCGAACAGGTGATCGAGGCGGCCCTGCGCCACAAGATCATGACCCGGCCCGAAGCGGAAAAGCGGGCGCTGTATCTCTTCAAGGTTCTCGGCCTGCCCAGCCCGGAAACGTTTGGCGACCGCTATCCGCACCAGGTCTCCGGCGGCCAGCTGCAGCGCGCCATGACGGCGATGGCACTCTGCCCCAACCCCGAGCTGATCGTCTTCGACGAGCCGACGACAGCGCTCGACGTCACCACCCAGATCGACGTTCTGGCCGCCATCAAGCATGCGATTGAGGAAACCCATACGGCCGCCCTCTACATCACCCATGATCTCGCCGTCGTCGCCCAGATTTCCGATGACATCATGGTGCTGCGCCATGGAAAGACCATCGAATACGGAACGACCAAGCAGATCATCGAGGCACCGAACGAGGACTATACCCGCGCCCTCGTCAGCGTCCGCCAGGCCAAGCGCGAGGAAGCAAAGGATCAGAGCAATACGCTCCTGAAGATCGATCATGTCAGCGCCGGCTACGGCAACGGCTTCAAGGTTCTGCATGACGTGTCCATGCACCTGCCCAGGGGCCAGACACTGGCGATCGTCGGCGAAAGCGGTTCCGGAAAATCGACGCTCGCCCGCGTCATCACCGGGCTCCTGCCGCCTTCGGAAGGAATGATCACCTTCGACGGTAAGCAGCTTCCAAAAGCGCTGAATGGACGCAGCAAGGAAGAACTGCGCCGCGTGCAGATGATCTACCAGATGGCTGACACGGCAATGAACCCCCGCCAGACCGTGCGCGATATCATCGGCCGGCCGATCTCGTTCTACTACGGCCTGCATGGCGCGAAAAAGACCGAGCGGGTGAAGGAGCTTCTCAATCAGATCGAGATGGGAGACCGCTTCCTCGACCGCTACCCGGCCGAACTGTCCGGTGGCCAGAAGCAGCGCGTGGCGATTGCACGGGCGCTGGCGGCTAAGCCGGAACTGATCCTTTGCGACGAACCAACGTCGGCGCTCGACCCGCTGGTGGCGGAAGGCATCTTGAATCTTCTTCTGAGGCTTCAGGAGGAAACCGCTGTTTCCTATGTCTTTATCACCCACGACATAGCAATTGTCCGCGCCATCGCCGACTCGGTCGCCGTCATGCACCGCGGCAAGCTCGTCCGTTTCGGACCCAAGTCGAAAGTGCTCACGCCACCGTTCGATGACTATACGGACCTGCTGCTGAAGTCGGTTCCGGAAATGGAGATCGGCTGGCTGGAAAAGGTCCTGACCACCCGCCGGATGGAAAGCGCCGGAAACTGATCAGACAAGAATGGCCTTCCCTCCATGCCCCCATAGAAGGGAAGGATCTCACGCTCATTTTGTGGTGCAGGCGACATCACCCAGCCGCTGCATCGGCTGATTGTTTGCCATGACGGTCGTTTCGCCCTTGGCGGTACAATCCGCCTTTTCCGAAGTCCCTGAACGGACGCGCACCAGCGGCTGCCCTTCGATCATGATGCCCGGAACGATTTCGTAGAGATCGGCCGGGCAATTGACGACGTCCGACAGCCTGAGTGCTGGCGCACCGCCGATGAAGACGCTGGATGCGCCGGACAGTGCGCAACCGGCAAGCGGCGAAGCATCCTCGCCGAGAACCGGCAAGGCGGACAGTCCGAACAGCAGCAATCCGGCGGCAACAGTCCTCATCCCGTCCTCCCATCTTTCATCGCCCGAACCCTACGACGAAACCAACGCCAGCGCGACCGGCTACGCCTGATGCGAGTTCAGAAAATTTCCGGAACGGACAGGATGCCGGACGACGGGGCATCAAGGTAATCCCGCACTGTCGCCGGCAATTGTCGCGCATTCTCCGGCAGCACGCCGCAGCGGGACAGTACCTGCCGCTTGTCCGGATTTGTGCCGAGGTGGCGCCAGATGACCCGCGAGGCATAAGGCAGGTTTTCCTTGCGCCAGGAGACCCCCATAGTGACGCCGCGCAGATAGACCCGTTGATGTACCTCGAACGGCATCAGGATCGTCTGCGACATCATCGGCTGCCGGCTGACGCTACGTTCGGTGATGAAAACGCGGTTTCTCAAGAAAGCCGCAAGCCCGATATATTTCGAGTATTGCCGGATTTCATGGGCGGCATCGTGGATGCGTTCGATTGACTTGACGTGAACGGAACCGTTTTCCTCGAGAAGCCGGGCGCAGGAACAGACGACGAGACCCGGCCACGACGGCGAAAGATGATAAGTCTGGAAGTAGCCCAGGTGACGGCGAAGCGACACCAGGTCGCCCGGAAGCCCTTCCAGCAAAACGCCACCATCAGCCTTGCGCTGCAACGGACGCGTCATGCGTGTCTGGAATTCGGGCACGGCGAGCAAAAAGTCCTGAGCCCCTAGCCCGAAGAATACAGCGATACGGGCAAGGTTGTGCGCCGACGGCTTGGCCTCGCCGGAAATATACCGGTTGAATTGCTGGCGGTTGATGCCGATTTCCCGGCAAATCTGCGAGATCGATGGCCGCGTGGCGCAGGCAAAACGCAGATTTTCGGTAAAAGCGTCACTGTCCGTCACGAGTCGGTCCCTTTCGATTTTCATATAGCGTAAAGTCGCTTAAACCAGCGTCAAGTCGCGAAATTGTGCTTGGGACGTTTCCCGTTACGTTTCCCTTCGAAAAACCAGCCATAAAGGGAACAGCGCATGCGTGATTTCACCAACAAGCCCGACAGCCTGATTGTGGGCGGCGGCGTCAACCGCCGGACGTTCCTGGGCGGCACGGCGGCACTCGGTCTTGCGGCCGGCTTCTCCGGCACGTTGATCGCCGGCATGGCCCGCGCCGAAGAACCCAAGCGCGGCGGCCATCTCAAGCTTGGCCTCAAGGGCGGCGCCACCACGGATTCGCTCGACCCGGCCACCTATAGCGGCTCCGTCCTCTTCACCATCGGCCATCTGTGGGGCGACACTCTGGTCGAGTCCGATCCGACCACAGGCGCTGCCCTGCCTTCGCTTGCCGAATCCTGGAGCCCCTCGCCCGATGCGTCGGTCTGGACATTCAAGCTGCGCAGCGGTGTGACGTTCCATGATGGCAGCCCGCTGACCCTCGCCGACGTGATCGCCACCCTCAAGCGCCATGCAGACGAAGGTTCAAAGTCCGGCGCGCTCGGCCTGATGCGCTCGATCAAGACGATCGAAGACAAGGCCGGCGAACTCGTCCTGACACTGACGGAAGGCAATGCCGATCTGCCGCTGATCTTGACCGACTATCACCTGATCATCCAGCCGGGTGGCGGCGTCAGCAACCCGACCTCGACAGTCGGAACCGGCCCCTACAAGCTGACCAGCTATGAAGCCGGTCTGCGCTCCACCTTCGAAAAGAACACCACCGATTGGCGCTCGGATCGCGGTTTCGTCGATAGCGTCGAAATCATCGTGATGAACGACAACACGGCGCGCGTCGCAGCGCTTGCATCCGGCCAGGTGCATTTCATCAATAACGTCGATCCAAAGACAGTCCCGATGCTGAAGCGGGCGCCGAAGGTCGAGATCCTGAAAACTGCGGGCAAGGGCTTCTACAGCTTCCTGATGCACTGCGACACAGCTCCGTTCGATAACAACGACCTGCGGCTGGCGCTGAAATACGCGATCGACCGCCAGGCCATTCTCGACCGCATCCTCGGCGGTTACGGCAAGATCGGCAACGACTATCCGGTCAACGAGAACTACGCGCTGGCGCCGGAAGGGATCGAGCAGCGCGCCTATGATCCGGACAAGGCGGCCTTTCACTACAAGAAATCCGGCCACGACCGGCCGATCCCGCTGCGCACCTCGGACGCCGCCTTTGCCGGCGCTGTCGATGCCGCGGTGCTGTTTCAGGAAAGTGCTGCCAAGGCCGGCATTCAGATCGAGGTCCAGCGCGAGCCGGAAGACGGCTATTGGACCAATGTCTGGAATGTCCAGCCGTTCTGCGCCTCCTATTGGGGTGGCCGCCCGACGCAGGATTCGCGCTATTCGACATCCTATCTCTCGACCGCCGAATGGAACGACACCCGCTTCAAGCGCGAGGATTTCGACAAGATCTTGCTACAAGCCCGCTCCGAGCTTGATGAAACCAAGCGCAAGGAGCTTTACCGCACCATGGCGTTGACAGTCAGAGACGAAGGCGGCCTCATCCTGCCGGTCTTCAACGACTATGTGAACGCGGCTTCCGCTTCGCTGAAGGGCTTTGTCCACGACATCGGCAATGATCTTTCGAACGGCTATGTCGCAAGCCGCGTCTGGTTCGAGAATTAAGAGCGGAATGACAGAGATGGATAGCATGTCCAAACGCAGTTTCACCCTGATCGAGAACGAGTGGATCATTCTTGCCGACGGCACCCGGCTTTCCGCCCGTATCTGGATGCCGGATGGTGCCGATACGAGCCCCGTTCCGGCCGTTCTCGAATACCTGCCCTATCGCAAGCGCGGCGGCACCAATGCCCGCGACGAGTCCACCTATCCGATGTTTGCGGCCGCCGGCATCGCCGGCATACGCGTCGATATCCGCGGCTCCGGTGAAAGCGACGGCGTTATCGACGGCGAATATACGCCGCGCGAACTGAGCGACGGCTGCGAGCTGATTGCCTGGATCGCCGCCCAGCCCTGGTCGAACGGCAATGTCGGCATGATGGGCATCTCCTGGGGTGGCTTCAACTGCCTGCAGGTGGCCGCCCTGAGGCCCCCGGCACTGAAGGCGGTGATCTCCATCGCCTCCACGGTCGATCGCTACAATGACGACATCCACTACAAGAACGGCACGCATCTTTCGGCCCAGCTCTCCTGGGCGGCGACCATGCTGGCCTATCAGTCGCGTTCGCCCGATCCGGCACTGGTCGGCGACACATGGAAAGAGATGTGGCTGGAGCGGCTGGAAAACGAGCCCTACTTCATGGAAGAATGGCTCCAGCATCAACGCCGGGACGCTTTTTGGGAACATGGCTCGATCTGCGAGGATTTCGAAGGTTTTCCGGTTCCCGCCATGGTCATTGCCGGCTGGGCGGACGGCTACCGCAATACCCCGATGAAGGCCGCCGAGGGGTTGTGCGGCAAAGTAAAGGCCCTGATCGGCCCTTGGGTGCACAAATATCCGCATTTTGCCTGGCCGAAACCGCGTGCCGATTTCCACGGCGAAGCGATCGCCTGGTGGAACCATTGGCTGCGCGGCGAGGAAACCGGCGTCGAGGCGCTGCCGCAGATGCGCGCCTACATCCTTGATGGTCCGAAACCGGCGCTTCGCCGCAACGCCGATCCCGGCTTCTGGATCGCCAAGGACGAATGGCGTCCGCCGGAAATGCAGACCTTCTATGTCGATCAGTTCGGCAGTCTCAACGAGGGCATGCCGATTGCGGGCGCCCATGATCACAACGCCTATCTGAAATCGCCGCTCGACACCGGCACAGCGTCCGGTGAATGGTTCACCCTGAAGCCCGATGCCGAGATGGCTGGCGACCAGCGCAGCGACGACGCCGGATCATTGACCTTCGAAACGGCGCCACTGACGCAGGCCGTCGATTATCTCGGCCAGCCGGTGTTGACGGTCGAGCTCGCCTGCGATGCCGATTGGGCCAATCTCATCGCCCGTGTCGTCGACGTCCATCCGGATGGCACCGCCACCCGCGTCACCTTCGGCGTGTTGAACCTCGCCCATCGCGACGGCAATGCCGCGCCAAAACCGATGGAGCACGGCAAGAAGACAAGAGTGCAGCTGGTACTCGATGCCTGCGGTTATCGCTTCGGCGTGGGCCATCGCATCCGGCTGTCACTTTCGACCGCATACTGGCCGATGGTCCTGCCCGCACCGTCCGATCCCGGCTTGACGCTCGATCTCGCTTCACTGGGGTTGGCCCTGCCGAAACTCGGCGAACATCGGGCGATTACCATGCCTGAGCCTGCCAATCCCGATCCGCTGCCGAAATACATCGAGCGCACGGCCGGCAGCACCAGCCGCCGGGTCGAGCGCGATATGACCACCGGCCAGACGCACTACTATATCTACGAGGACGGCGGCCTGACCGAACATCCCGATACCGGCCTTGCCACACAGGATATCCGCGACGAAACCTGGACAATCGCAGCGGACGATCCGTTGTCGATGACAGGCACTTCGACCTGGACCTGCATTGCCAAACGCGAAAACTGGTCAGTGAAGACGGTTTCGGTCTCGCGGATCGCCTGCACGGCGACCGAGTGGCTGACCTCGGCTTCCGTGGTTGCCTTCGAAGGAGAGACGAAGATCTTCGAAAAGACCTTCGGCGAAACGCGCGTGCCGCGCGACTTCATGTGAGAACGGGCGCGGCCTCTGCCAGGGCCGCAAGCGCCCGCTCCGCATCATCAGCAGGCACGAAAATGTGGTCGTGGTGATAGGCCGCGACCACATTGGCGCTGATGCCATGCCGCGTCAGTGCCACCGCAACCGCCGCCGTCAGACCAACCGCCTCCAGGGCAGAATGCACGGTCAGCGTGATGCAGCGCATCACCAAACCATAAGTCAGGCCTGCCTTGTCGGCATCGGCCTTGTCCAGAATCAGGGTCAGCCCCTCATCCTCGCGAAAGAAGCCGAGCGGCTTCAGCGAAAGCCAGCTGGCGTCCTCAGCCGGGACGCTGCAATAGACATAATCGCCCGGGCGCAAATCCGGCCGCATCTCGCGCAACAGTATTTCGAGATCGGTAATGCCACTCATGTCTATACCCCTTCTTCAATCTCTGCCGGATCACACGGACGTGTATCCTCATCTCCGGCCTGTCACTTTGGCGTTACGCACGCATTTGCGATTTGACCCGCCTGCCTCTGTTGGCCAGAGTTTGCTCATAAAGCAAGGCCGCATATCGCTGCGATCAGTAGCGCACTGCCCTGCCAGGGGTCCAAGGCCATCGAAGGAGGACTAGCATGCCGCAGCTTGAAAAAGACAGAATTTCGGATGCAACCAAACGCCCGTTCATTTTGGGATTTACCGGCATAACAGCCATTGCTGCGGCAATGTTTTCGATATCCTCGACCTTCAGCAACGCCGCAGAGGAAGCCGTAGTCATCCCCCCGCCCGCCATCGATGAAGCCTCGACGGCCACCACGGAGAAAGCCGTCTTTGCCGGCGGTTGCTTCTGGGGCGTTCAGGGCGTCTTCCAGCATGTGAAGGGCGTCAAGAATGCGGTCTCCGGCTATTCCGGCGGCACCAAGGATACCGCCGCCTATGAAACCGTCAGCGGCGGCAATACGGGCCATGCCGAAGCCGTCGAAGTCACCTATAATCCGAAGATGGTCACCTATGGCCAGTTGCTGCAGATCTATTTCTCGGTCGCACACAACCCGACGCAGCTGAATTATCAGGGACCGGACCACGGGACCCAATACCGCTCGGAAATCTTTGCGACCAGCGGCGAGCAGAAGAAGATCGCTGAGAGTTACATCGCCCAGCTCGACAAGGCGAAGGTCTATGGCGAACCGGTCGTCACCAAGGTATCCGACATGACCGCCTTCTATCCGGCCGAGGAATACCACCAGGATTTCCTAACGCTCAACCCGACCTACCCCTATATCGTCTACAACGACATGCCGAAGATCGAGAACCTCAAGGCGCTGTTTCCGACCGAATTCAGCGCCAAGCCGGTCCTGGTGCTGAAGGCCAAAGGCTGATCACAGCGTCCCAACAAGATCGCTGACACCACGGCACAGCCGCACAAAACCGTCCCGCGCGCCCTCGCTCATATGACGGGCGCGCAGCCACGCATGGATCATCTGCGGCTCGTCGCGGTATGTGACGTTGACACCCGCAGCAATC
Source organism: Rhizobium sp. LjRoot98 (assembly GCF_964252935.1). Taxonomy (NCBI): domain Bacteria; kingdom Pseudomonadati; phylum Pseudomonadota; class Alphaproteobacteria; order Hyphomicrobiales; family Rhizobiaceae; genus Rhizobium; species Rhizobium sp. LjRoot98. Next base: position 98,465 of record NZ_CAXUPW020000002.1, on the reverse strand, counting down.
AACCTCTGGCCATAAAGTGCCGCATCATCGCGCAGCGGATCGAAATGCGCCGATGTGATGTAGGCTGGCGGAAGGCCGGAAAAATCAGCTACTTTCAAGGGATGGGCAAAGGCGTTTTCCGCCGGAGCCTTCAGGACATCCCGGTAATAGGCAACATCGGCGGTCGTCAGGCCCGGGGCCTCCGCCATTTCAACATAAGAGCCGGAGACGAGATCGCCGCCCAGTCCCGGATAGATCAGAACTTGGCCTACGATGCCGCTCAGCGCCGCCGCCTTGGCTTTCAACGTCATTCCCGCTGCCAGATTACCACCCGCGCTGTCCCCAACAACAACCAGCGGCCGCCTATCAGCGAGCAGCCACGACAAAACATCAAAACAATCGTCAAACGCTGCAGGCCAGACATGCTCCGGTGCCAGCCGGTAATCGACGGAGACCAGCTCCGCCTTTGCCGCATGGGCAATCTCGGCGCAGATGGCATCATGACTTTGCAGCGAACCGACGACAAAACCGCCGCCGTGAATATAGAAAATCCTTGTTTGCGTCGCGATATCTGCCGGCCGGTAGCGGCGAACCGGAATGCGATCGCCCACCATCTCGTCTTGTCGCGTCAGCCCTTCCGGTGACGGAGCGTCGAACTCGGCACAGAGCGCGTTATACCATTCCCGCTGCTGCCCGATCGGCGCATCGACGGCATCGGCCGGATAGAACGCTTCGCAGCGCTTGTGGAAGGCGAGGATGCCGGGTTCGGTGGGGATTGGTTTTGAAAATATCGAATCCATGAGCTTTTCCTGCATCCATTACAGTGAACCTATCAAATCCATCTCCATGTACTATTCAGAAACCGGCATTCCGAAACGCTTCTGACGGCTGCACCCGCCAATCGATGACGAAGCGAAGTCTTTCAGCACCTTGCCATCTCCCCCCGCAACCGTGTTAGCTAGATCATGGCCTTCACGCTCCGTCAGCTTCAGTATTTCATCGCCGTCGCCGAACAGGGCTCGGTCACGCGTGCGGCACAGAACCTGTCGATTTCGCAATCCTCGATCACAGAGGCTGTCAAGGAGCTGGAAACCGATCTTGGCGTCGAACTGTTCGAGCGCCATCCGCGCGGGCTACATATCACCCATAATGGCCACCAGTTCCTGCGCCACGCGACCAAGATTCTCGCCGGTGTTTCCGATGCACGCCGCTCGTTCTCGCAGGAGCGGGAAGAGCGCACCGGCGGTAAGCTCAATCTCGGTGTCACCTCACTGGTTGCCGGTTACGTGTTGTCCGATCTGCTCGCCCGCTACCGCCGCGCCTGCCCCGGTGTCGAGGTCAGCGCCATCGAGGACAATGGCTCCTATCTCGAGCACCTGTTGATCGGCGGCGAACTCGATGTTGCCGTCATGGTCATCTCCAATCTGCGCGATCGCATGGCGCTGCAGGCGGAAATCATCGAGACCTCGCCCTATCGTCTGTGGCTGCCGCTCGGCCATCCGCTGGTGTCCGCCGATATTATTTCGGTCGCCGATATCGCTAGGGAACCGTTGATCATGCTGACGGTCGATGAAATCGAGGAAAATACCGGCAAGCTCCTGACCGCGCTGGGCGCCCGCCCGCATGTGGCCTTCCGCACCCGCTCCGTCGAGGCGGTGCGCAGCCTTGTGGCGACCGGCGCCGGCATCGCCCTTTTGCCGGATCTGGTTTACCGCCCTTGGTCTCTGGAAGGCGACCGGATCGAAAGCCGCGATGTCTCCGGCGCCCTGCCCGTCGTTCAGGTTGGCATGGTCTGGCGCAAGGGCTCGGGCCTTCCGCAAGCGGCCAAGGATTTCATCGGGGTGGCCGAGGCCCTACGCAGCGGCCGGCCGCGATAACTCGGGACGATATCGGAAAATCCGATAACGCCATTCTGATTAATGAATTTGCGAAAGCGGCGAAATCGAGGCACCTTTCGTTTTGGGAACAAGACCGAAAAATTCGGACACCAAAACGGGAGACTGAAGATGAAGCAGATTCTGAAATCCTGCACCGTGCTCACCCTTTCGCTCGCTTTCGCAACCCACGCTTTCGCACAGGAACCCTTGAAGGAACTCGGCAAGGGCGAAGGCGAATTGTCGATCGTCGCCTGGGCCGGCTATATCGAGCGCGGCGAGACTGACAAGTCTTACGACTGGGTCACCAGCTTCGAAAAAGAGACGGGTTGCAAGGTCAGCGTCAAGACGGCTGCGACCTCCGACGAAATGGTCGCGCTGATGAATGAAGGCGGCTTCGACCTCGTTACCGCCTCTGGTGACGCATCGCTCCGCCTTGTTGCCGGCAAGCGTGTCCAGCCGATCAACACCGACCTGATCCCGAGCTTCAAGACTGTCGATGAACGCATGCAGTCGTCGCCGTGGTACACAGTCAACGGTGTCCACTATGGTGTTCCCTACGTCTGGGGTCCGAACGTATTGATGTACAATACCGACACCTTCAAGGGGCAAGCGCCGAAGAGTTGGGATGTCGTCTTCAAGGAAATGACCCTGCCCGATGGCAAATCGAACAAGGGCCGCGTTCAGGCCTATGATGGCCCGATCCATGTGGCCGATGCCGCCAACTACTTGATGTTCCACAACAAGGAACTTGGCATCAAGGACCCTTACGAACTCAACGAAGACCAGTACAAGGCAGCCCTTGACGTGCTGCGCGTCCAGCGCACGCTCGCCAGCCGCTACTGGCATGACGCGATGATCCAGATCGACGACTTCAAGAACGAAGGCGTCGTCGCTTCCGGCTCCTGGCCGTTCCAGGTCAATCTGCTGCAGGCGGAAAAACAGCCGATCGCCTCGACCATTCCAGAAGAAGGCGTGACCGGTTGGGCCGACACAACGATGCTGCATGCCGAAAGCGAACATCCCAACTGCGCCTATATGTGGATGGAACATTCGCTGTCGCCCAAGGTTCAGGGCGATGTCTCCGCCTGGTTCGGCGCCAACCCGTCCGTAGGAGCGGCCTGCAAGGGCAACGAACTTCTCACCGACGGCGGCTGCAAGGCCAATGGTTATGATGATTTCGACAAGGTGAAGTTCTGGAAGACGCCGACTTCGAAATGCGCCAGTGAGACAGAATGCGTCCCCTATCACCGCTGGGTCTCCGACTATATCGGCGTCATCGGCGGGCGCTGATTTCTGATCTTTCCCTCCCCCTTGTGGGGAGGGTGGCCCGAAGGGCCGGGAGGGGTTTTCTTGTTCGAGAAGAAAGTCCCCTCCCCAACCCTCCCCACAAGGGGGAGGGAGTTGTCCGAACCAGCCGCCACTACTTGTTACTCTTCATCGCTGATGAGGATGGAGATCATTATCTACGGAGTCCCCATGACCGCCGCCGTCCTGTTCGAAAACGTCTCGCGCCATTTCGGTGCCGTCAAGGCCGTCGATGCGGTCGATCTTGAAATCGCAGCCGGCGAGTTCTTTGCCATGCTTGGCCCTTCCGGCTCCGGCAAGACGACCTGCCTGCGCCTGATGGCCGGCTTCGAGCAGCCGACCGGCGGCCATATCGAGATTTTTGGCGAAACCGCAGAAGGCGTGCCGCCCTATCGCCGTAGCGTCAACACGGTATTTCAGGACTATGCCCTCTTCCCGCATCTCTCCATCCTCGACAATGTCGCCTATGGCCTGATGGTCAAGGGCGTCGGCAAGGACGAACGCAGGAAGGCCGCCGAAGATGCGCTCGCCATGGTCAAACTGCCCGGCTACGGCCAGCGCCGCCCCGGCCAGCTTTCCGGCGGCCAGCGCCAGCGCGTGGCGTTGGCCCGTGCCCTGGTCAACAAGCCCAAGGTCTTGCTGCTCGACGAACCGCTCGGTGCGCTTGATCTCAAGCTGCGCGAACAGATGCAGGAAGAATTGAAGAGCCTGCAGAAATCGCTCGGCATCACCTTCGTCTTCGTCACCCATGATCAGGGTGAAGCCCTGTCGATGGCCGACCGGATCGCCGTGTTCAACGACGGCAAGATCCAGCAGCTCGGCACGCCCGAGGATATCTACAAGCGGCCGCAGACCCGTTTCGTCGCCGATTTCGTCGGTTCCTCCAATGTACTCTCCAGCGCCATCTGCGCCCGGCTCGGGGTTCCGGCAAAAGCCGCCAGCCTGCGCCCGGAAGCCATTGCCATTGGCACCTCCTGGGCCGAACAGCTGAGCCTGCCCGGCACCGTCACCGCCCGCAGTTTTCTGGGCGCGACCAACCGTGTCAGCGTCGATTGCAATGGCGAGAAGATCATCGTCGCCAGCCCCGCCGCCATGCCGGTTCCCGAGATCGGCGCGGACGTGCAACTCGCGTTCTCCCGCAACGACCTTCACCTGATGGAGGAAGCATGAGCGCGCTCGCCACTCCCGCGGCAATCATGCCGAACCGGCCGGGCCTGACGGGACGGATATCGGACTTCCTGTGGAAGCACCCGCACGTTCTTCTCGTGATCCTGCTTGGCCCGCCCGTCCTCTGGCTCGGCATCATCTATCTCGGTTCGCTGTTTGCGCTGCTGCTGCAGAGCTTCTTCTCAATCGATGATTTCTCGGGCCTGATCAGTTACGAGTTCACGCTTTCGACCTACAAGCAACTGCTTTCGGACGCCAATTTCGACATCATCGTCCGCACCATCACCATGGCAGCGGTGGTCACGATCTTTTCGGCTCTGATCGCTTTTCCGATTGCCTATTACGCCGCCCGTTATGCCAAGGGAAAATGGAAGGCCGTGTTCTATCTCGGCATCATGCTGCCACTCTGGTCGAGCTATCTCGTCAAGATCTACGCCTGGAAGCTGATCCTTGCCAAGGAAGGCATTCTCACCTGGGCCTTCACCAAGCTCCATCTGCTCTGGTTGCTCGACGGCTGGCTTTCCCTGCCGATCATCGGCGGCAATTCGCTGTCGGTCAGCTATACCGGCACCTTCCTCGTCTTCGTCTATGTCTGGATGCCCTTCATGATTCTGCCGATCCAGGCCGCGCTGGAACGCGTACCGGGCAACCTGATCGAGGCCTCGTCCGATCTCGGCGGCACACCGCAACAGACCTTCCGCCATGTGCTGTTTCCGCTTGCCCTGCCCGGCATCGTCGCCGGCTCGATCTTCACATTTTCGCTGACACTCGGCGATTACATCATCCCGCAGATCGTCGGCTCGTCCCGGCTGTTCATCGGTCAGGCCGTCTACGCCCAGCAGGGCACCGCGGGGAACATCCCGCTCGCCGCCGCCTTCACCGTCGTCCCGATCGTCATCATGGGCCTCTATCTCTGGATGGCCAAACGCATGGGAGCCTTCGATGCGCTCTGACCGCTCCACCACCGCCCCGCTTGGCCTGAAGATCGCCGCCATCGGCGGGCTCGCCTTCCTGCATATCCCGATCCTGCTGATCTTCCTTTATGCCTTCACCACCGAGGAAAAGAGCTACCAATTTCCGCCGCCCGGCCTGACGCTGCAATGGTTTGCCGTTACCTGGAACCGGCCGGATGTCTGGGCGGCGCTCACGCTCTCCGTCAAGGTCGCCACCATCGCCACGGCCATCGCCTTGGTGTTGGGTACACTCTGCGCTGCCGCCGTCAGCCAGACACGCTTCTTCGGCCGCGAAACCATCTCGCTTCTGGTCATCCTGCCGATAGCCCTTCCCGGCATCATCACCGGCATCGCCTTGCGCTCTGCCTTCTCGATGGCCGATATCCCCTCCTCCTTCTGGACCATCGTGCTCGGCCACGCGACCTTCTGCATCGTCGTTGTCTACAACAACGCAGTCGCCCGCTTCCGCCGCGTCTCCGGCTCGCTGATCGAGGCCTCCATGGATCTCGGCGCCGATGGTTTTCAGACCTTCCGCCACATCATTCTGCCGAATATCGGCACGGCGCTTCTGGCTGGCGGCATGCTCGCCTTCGCCCTGTCCTTCGATGAAGTCATCGTCACCACCTTTACCGGCGGCCAGCAATCGACATTGCCGATCTGGATGCTGGAAGAACTCATCCGCCCCCGCCAACGGCCGGTCACCAACGTCGTCGCCATGGTGGTGATGCTGGTCACCTTCCTGCCGATCCTGGCCGCCTACTACCTCACCCGCGACGGCGACCAGATCGCCGGTGCAGGCAAATAATCCCGCGCCTGTTCCGGGAAAATACTCACCGGTTTTCCGGCAGAAACAGACGCCAACAAACAAGCCAGCAATTAAGGGAGAACGACATGGACACACAATTGCTGATCGGATCACAGTTCGAGGCAGGCACCGAAGCCGAGGAATTGATCCTCAACCCGCGTACCGGCGCAAAGATCATCGATCTCGCCGAGGCCTCGCAGTCGCAGATCGAGCGCGCCGTCGATGCCGCCGAAAAGGCCTTTTCCACCTGGTCGATGACCACGCCCGGCGAGCGCTCCGGCTACCTCCTGAAGATCGCCGACGCCATTGAGAAGGACGCCGATGCCTTTGCGGCACTGGAAGCCTTGAACTGTGGCAAGCCGATCAATGCCGTGCGCAATGATGAACTGCCCGCCATCGTCGACTGCTGGCGCTTTTTCGCAGGCGCCATCCGCAACCTGCATGCAACTGTTGCCGGCGAGTACTTGCCTGGCCATACGTCGATGATCCGTCGCGATCCCGTCGGCATCATCGGCTCGATCGCACCGTGGAACTATCCGCTGCTGATGATGGCCTGGAAGCTGGCGCCCGCGATTGCCGGCGGCAACACCGTCGTCTTCAAGCCATCGGAACAGACGCCACTGACAGCGCTGAAGATGGCGCGCCTGCTGGCCGACATCCTGCCGGAAGGCGTCGTCAACGTCATCCTCGGCCGCGGCGATACCGTCGGCAACACGCTGATCAACCACCCGAAGATCGGCATGGTCTCGATCACCGGCGATATCGCCACCGGCAAGAAGGTGCTGCAGGCGGCCGCAAAAACCGTCAAGCGCACTCATCTGGAACTCGGCGGCAAGGCGCCAGTCATCGTCTATGACGATGCCGACCTCGAAGCCGTCGTCAACGGCATCCGCACCTTCGGCTACTACAATGCCGGTCAGGACTGCACCGCCGCTTGCCGCATCTATGCGCAGGACGGCATCTACGAAAAGCTCGTCGCCGACCTCACCTCCGCCGTCTCCACGATCAAGTACAATCTCGCAGACGACGCCGAAAACGAGATCGGCCCGCTGATCTCCAAGCGCCAGCGCGATCGGGTGGCAAGCTTCGTCGAGCGCGCCACCGAGCAGAAGCATATCGAGATCACCACCGGCGGCAATCTCGGCAGCAAGGACGGCTTCTTCTTCCAACCCACCGTCGTTGCCGGCGCCACCCAGGAAGACGAAATCGTCCGCCGCGAAGTGTTCGGCCCTGTCGTCTCGGTCACCCGGTTCGCTGAAGACGATCAGGCCGTCACCTGGGCCAATGACAGCGATTATGGCCTTGCCTCTTCTGTCTGGACCAAGGACATCTCCAAGGCCATGAAAGCTGCTTCCCGCCTGCAATATGGCTGCACCTGGATCAACACCCATTTCATGCTGACCAACGAAATGCCGCATGGCGGCATCAAGCAATCCGGCTATGGCAAGGACATGTCGATCTACGCGCTGGAGGACTATACGGCCGTCCGGCATGTGATGATCAATCACGGATAATCCATTCAGCGTCCGGCACAGCCCGCTCGCAAGACCAAGGCCGCACCATCACGTGCGGCCTTTTGCAATTTTTGGCCTAACTGCCGGAAACGGTTGGAATTTCCAACCGAAAATGTTGCTCGAATCCCACACACTCAAAAACATGAGTGTTTAAGTCATACATTTCACTTTCCTGTGAAAGTAATCTTGATAGAACGAGTCATCTTATAACTCCCGCCTGTCCAGAAAGTGCATGACATGCCCCAACTTCGCCGTGCCACCCGGTCCACCGTTCGTTTCGCTCTTGCCGGCACCTCGCTGCTCGCCCTTTCGCTGACAGCTTTCGCACAGGATGCGGCGCAATCTACGACAGGTGCTGATGGAGCGACCGAACTGGAGACACTGACCGTCACGGGCGGCAGCGGCGGCGTCATCACGGCCGATGGCTATGTCGGCACCAGCAGCGCCACCGGCGCCAAGGTCGACACCCCCTTCCTGCAGATACCGCAATCGATCTCGTCCGTGACCGAGCAGCAGTTGAAGGATCGCAACCCGCAGACGCTTCTCGAAACGTTTGCTTACACGCCCGGCTCGCGTGTCGGTGGATACGGTTTCGATCCGCGCTTCGATTCCTTCACCGTGCGTGGTTTCGACGTTACCTATACCGGCATGTTCCGTGACAACCTGCGCCAGCCCGGCGCCAGCTCCTCGCTGTTCAAGAACGAGCCTTATGGCCTGGAAGGCGTGTCGATCCTGCGCGGCCCGTCGTCGGCCCTCTATGGTGCGTCCGGCGCCGGCGGCCTGTTCAACCTGATCACCAAGCGGCCAACCGAGGAGCCGTTGCGCGAACTGCAGCTGCAATACGGTACGGACAACCGCTACCAGGGCCAGTTCGATTTCTCCGGCCCGATCAACGACACCGATCCGCTCTACTACCGCATGACTGGCCTGCTGCGCAGCGCCGACACAGAGCAGATCAGCGTCCCGGATGACCGCGCCTATATCGCACCGGCCTTTACATGGAAGCCGGACGAAGACACCAAGCTGACCATTCTTGGCGAATATTCCCGCACCAAGACCGGCGGTTCGGCGGCCTATTACAACGACCCGACTGGCAAGGTAACCGACATTTTCGCCGGCAATCCGGACTTCAACGATTCGGTGCAAACACAGGCGCGCCTCGGCTACGAATTTGAGCACCGCCTGAACGACGTCTTTACCTTCCGCCAGAACATGCGCGTCTCGACGCTGAACGTCGATGCCGACTGGGCCTTTGCCTACGCGCCGAACGCCATTGATCCGACCTTGCTGGATAGCAGCGCCGGAACGTTCGACGAGCGCCTCAGCTCCGTGGTCATCGACAATCAGATGGAGGCCAAGTTCGATACCGGCGCACTCGATCACACATTGCTCGCAGGTGTCGACTACACGAAATTGCGGTTCAAGTCCCTCGCCGGAACCGGCTTCACGCCGCCGCTCGACACCAAGAACCCGACCAAAGGCCGTCCGACCGACCCGATCGACTTCAACGAACGCGTCGTCCAGGACCAGTGGCAGCTTGGCACCTACCTTCAGGACCAGATTCGTTACGACGCCTGGACGCTGACAGCCGGCGCCCGCTATGACTGGGTCTCGACGGATACGGACAACACCGATCTGACCACTGGTCTGACGAACCAGGTTTCGCAACAGGACAAGGCATTTTCCGGCCGTATCGGCCTGACCTACGAAACCGATTTCGGCCTTGCGCCCTATATCAGCTACTCCACAGCCTTCTCGCCCAATGCCGGCTGGAACAAGGAAACGGAACAGCCGTTCAAGCCGACCGAAAGCCAGCAGGAAGAAATCGGCGTCAAGTATCTGCTGCCCAACAGCAACACGATGGTCACGGCGGCTCTCTTTAATATCAACCAGAAGAACAGCCTTTATTACGAGGTTGTGGACCTGCCGACAGGCCCGGAAAACATTCAGGTTCAGCGCGGCAAGGTGCGCTCGCGCGGCTTCGAACTGGAAGCCAATACCAGCCTCGACAACGGCCTGTCGCTGATCGCGTCCTATACCTATACCGACATCAAGATCACCGAAGGCCCGGCCGATACGGTTGGCAACTACGTCTCCTCCGTGCCGCGCCACATGGCATCGCTCTGGGCGGACTACACATTGCCGGAAGATGGCCCGGCAGCCGGCCTCGGCTTCGGTGCCGGTGCCCGCTTCTTAGGCTCGAGCTTCGGTAACGACCAGAACACGACGCGCAACGGCGCGCGCGTCCTCTTCGATGCCGCCGCCCATTACGACTTCGCGGCCATCGACAAGAAGTATGAGGGCCTGCGCCTGCAGGTCAATGCAACCAACGTCTTTGACCGCCGCGATACGGTTTGCTCGGCAGGCTTCTGCTACCGTGATCAGGGCCGTGCCGTCATCGGTTCGTTGAAATACAGCTGGTGACCGTTTGAGCCTTTCCCCCAACCACGACGTCAGCACCGCTTTCGGGGCCTCCAGCCTGAAGGCGGTGTTTGCCGGTGAGCACGCCTGGTGCGGCGAGAAGATGATGCTGTCGTCGGAGCTGGAAGGCGGCGTGCCGCTGTCGGAGTTCTTCGGTTCCGGCGGTTTCACAGAGGCTCTTGATACCTATGCGAACGCCCACGGCGGCACGGACAGGCGCGCTGTCGCCTCGATGTGGTCGCTCTATTATTTCTCGATGTTGACCATCCCTTATATCGTTGCTCGCCGGGCCGATCACGTTTTGCCGGTCGTTCCCGGCGAAATGACGATCGCGCTGGCCGAAGACGGCTTGCCACGCGCTCTCGGACTTGCCCGCGAGGGTGATTGGAGCGAGGGCAAGGGCGCCGACCTTCTCTCCTTCGTCATGCCACTGGTCAGCCAGCATCTAGCCGAGATTATCGCGCAGTTGAAAGCGGTGGGCGGCATTGCACCAAAGCTCGCGTGGAACAATGCGGCGGTCTATATCGACTACGCTTTCAACGCCACCGAACGGGAACGCCCCGCCGACGGCGACACCTGGGCCTCACGGTCGCTGTTTTCGCAGACACACCTGCCCGACGGGACCCCAAACCCGTTTCTCGGCTGCCTGCGGCATGAAGCTGATGGCGAAGAGACCGTCTGCCGCCGCAAGATCTGTTGCCTGCGCTATCTTCTGCCGGGCATACCCAGCTGTGGCGAACTCTGCGCCCTGCCCGCCCAAAGAAAGCAATGATTGTGAAACGCCTCCTTCTTTTGACCCTTGGCCTGTTTTTGGCCTGTGCTGCCATGTCGAACGCGCAGGATCGCTGGCCGTTGACGCTCACCGACGGGATTGGCCGGCAGGTGACGATCAAGGAGACACCCCAAGCCATCCTGCTCGGCAGCGGCTTCAATCTGGTGGCGCTGTCGCTGATCCATCCCGATCCCGTCAGCCTGCTGGCTGGCTGGTCGGGAGACCTGAAGGGCGACAACCCCGAAATCTACAAGGACTTCGTGGAAAAATTTCCGGCCCTTGCGGACGTTCCGATTATCGGCGATGGCACGGGCGACGGCCTGTCCTTCGAAACCATCCTGTCCTTGAAGGCTGACCTTGCCATCATGGCCAACTGGCAGGCCGATACCGATCTCGGCAAGCGGGCGATCGACTATCTCGAAAGCACTGGCGTCCCGGTCTTCGTTGTCGATTTCAACAGCGATCCCTTGAAGAATACACCTGACAACATGCGGTTGCTCGGCAAGGTCCTGGAGCGCGAGGAACAGGCAAACGCCTTTGCCGATTTCTACGAGGAACACCTGAAGCGCATCACAGACCGGGTCGCCGCCAATCCCGAGCCAGGCCCGACCGTACTGATGGACGCATTCCCCAATCCCGATCGATGCTGCTATGCCTACGGCACCGGCGGCCTCGGAGAATTCATCGGCATTACCGGCAGCCGCAACATTGCGACCAAGAACCTGCCACGCCAGGGCGGCATCGTCAGCAGCGAGTATCTGATCGAGGCCGACCCTGAAGTGTACATCGCCACGGCCTCACCCGGCGGCACCTACAGCGCCTTTTCCATTGGCCCCGGCGTTTCCGCCGAGGAGGCGCGCAAGACACTGGGCGAAGCGGTGAAAAATCCGGTTCTTGCCAACCTGTCGGGCGTCCAGAAAGGCCGGGTGCACGGATTGTGGAATTTCTTCAACGCCGTACCGCTCAACATTCTGGCGGCGGAGGCCTTTGCCCATTGGCTGCGGCCGGAGATGTTTGCGGATATCGATCCGGATCAGAGCCTGAAGGAAATCAACGAGCGCTTTGCCGCCGTTCCGTTCCGCGGCTCCTACTGGATCAGCCTGAAATAGCAAATTGGCCGGAGATGAACCCCGGCCAATCGGATCCCGCCCTGTTATGCGGCTTTCTTCATCGCCGTTGCATTGACGGAAGCCTCGGCAAGCGCTGTCAGTGCATGATCGGTCGCCCCTTCCTGCTGCAAGGTCTCGTCAAGCAGCTTGACCGCATCCTTGAGGCCAAGCATTCCGGCCCAGGTCCTCAGCGTGCCGTAGCGGGCCATCTCATAATGTTCGACAGCCTGCGCCGTGGCGAGAAGTCCGGCATCAAGCGCCGGTGACCCCTTGAATTCATCGAGGATTTCCTCGCCTTCTTCAACGATACCGTCAATCGCCGGACAGGTCTTACCGACCGCACGCTTGCCGAAGATTTCAAACACCTGCTGCAGGCGCTCGATCTGGCCTTCGGTTTCTTCATGGTGCTTTTCGAACGCCGCCTTGAGCTTCGGGCTCTGCGCGCCTTTGGCCATTTTGGGCAGGGTTTTCAGAATCTTGCGTTCGGCGTAATAGACATCCTTAAGCATGTCATAGAACAGGTCTTCCAGGGCTTTACCAGCCATTGGTCTCTTCCTTTCAGCAATTGAAGTATGTCTGGGTTCGAGCAGGTAACGGCTAATCCTTTGCTTTGTTCCGCCGTCCGCAGCAATCGCAGGATCCTGCCGGTCCCCGCTTCCCTCACGATGCCGCCCCGCCTATATAGAGGTCTGGAGGACTTTGATGATTTGGATATTTCCTGCGGTTGCCGGCCTGTTGATCGTGTATTTTGCCATGCGCTCGTCGCGCTTCCGGCGCTTTGCAGAACCGGTGCTCAGCATCCTCGTCGCATTGGCGCTTGTTTCGGCTTTTTTGATCTGGATCAATGAAGGCAGGACCCCGGCAGAAGCCGTAACAGATCCTGGCGACGCGCAAGCTCAACCGGCGCTGGCGCCGCAGGATATATCGGTCGGAGACCTGGAGTTCACGCGAAATCAACCCGACATGAGCTACCGCGCAACCGGCACAGTAAAAAACAACAGCGGCTACAATCTCGACTATTTCAAACTGTCGGTCACGCTGGAAGATTGCCCGCAAAACAATTGCCGGACGCTCGGCGTGGACACGGCCCTGATTCTGGCGCGCGTCCCCGCCGGCCAGAGCCAGAGCTTCTCGACCTTCTTCACTTTCCCGAAAAACGCCTATGGCGTCGAACCGACCGCGCCAAAATGGTCCCATCAGATTACAGAGGTTCGCGGTCGTTTACCCTGAAGGCTGCCTGCGGGGCCTGCCGTCACACTCTCGGCAGGATTTCCGCTGTGGTCACAACCGTTGCGAAATCAGCCCGAAGCGTCGCGATATGCGCGCGATGAATATCAACCGCAGCGATCTTCTCACCGTGACCATCGGCAAGATCAAAACAATCGCAGGCATCCTCCACCAGCGTGACCTTGTAGCCCATATTGGCACCGACACGCACCGTCGTCGAAACGCACATGTCCGTCGAAATTCCAAACACGACGATCGTGTCGATATCCGCCCGCCGCAGCCGGAGATCCAGGTCCGTACCGATGAAAGCGGCGTTGACACTCTTGATGACCAGCGGCTCACCCGGCTGCGGCTCGAAACCGCGGCGGAACGCGTTGCCGGGGCTCCCGGGCCGAAGCGACGATCCCTCTTCGACACTGTCGTGCCGCACATGGAAGAGCGGACGCCCGGCCGCACGCCACGCCGACAGAACTGCCAGCCCGTTCGCATCGACCTTGTCGTTCCATCGCTTCGGCCATGGCGCGGTATCGAAGGCCTGTTGCATGTCCACAAGTATCAACGCTGCCCTGTCAGAAAATTTCATAGCCCGATCACTCCTTTGGCTGTTACGCGCAGAAGCTACTTGCCATTTCGTCCGGTTTCATTGAGCAGGATGCCGGGCAACCGGTCATCCATCCGGTTTGACAGGGGGAGACCGGACAAAGTGATCGAACTGGACGAAAAAGACCGCCTCCTTGTCGCTGCCTTGCGCAGTGATTCTCGCCAGAGCCTGGTCGAGCTTGCCAGGCGCAGCGACCTTTCACGCAGCGCCGTTCATGAGCGGCTGCGGCGTCTGGAAAGCAAGAATGTGATCGCGGGCTATACAATACGCCTTGGGACCGAAATTGCCGATCCCGGCGTGCGGGCCGTGGTTGCAGTCAGCTTTCAGCCGGGCAAGAATTGCGACCATGTCGTGCCGCATATTTCCGGTATCCCGCAGGTTGTCAGCTGCTGGTCGCTGGCAGGCCCCACCGACCTGATGCTATTGATCGAATGCGGATCGAACGGAGATCTCGACACCATCCGAAGACAAATCGCCACGATCGCGGGCGTAGCGACCGTGCAGACCCACGTCGCGCTTCGTACGCATTTTGACAGGCGCGGTGGCTAGGCCCGGCTGATCTCGTCGAGATACCAGTTGATATAGCGCAACTCGTTCTGCTCCATCGGTGCGATCGGGCCGGGCACGAAGTAATGCGAGCGCACGCCGCGCGAGGTGTGCTCGATGATCGACTTGTCCTCGTCGGTGGTGACGGTCCAGAGCCATTTCAGCTTCTCGAGGTCGTAGTCGACACCCTCTTGCGCCTCGCCGTTGACGAGCCAGATCAGTTCCATCTCGCAGGCTTCCGGACCCTTCGGAATGAAGCGGTAGATCATGCCATGGTCGGGATAGCAGACGAGGAACGACGTGCCGCCGAGATGAACGGAGGTAACGCCGCCATCGAACTCGGTGAAACGGCCCATCAGCGGCGCCAATGGCGATCCGTCCTGACTGCCGGTCTTGACGCCATCATAGAGTGCATAGCGGAAAGCATGGATCGTCTCCTTGCCATTCTCGGAAGTCTGCCAATGGTCGCCAGAACCGACCTGGATACCGAGCGCGCAAGTGCGTTCCTCCATTGCGGCATTTAGCGCCTCGATCATGTGCAGCGGCTGTTCCAGTGCGTGGGTCTGCGAATACTCCGGATGCGCCGGGCCGCAGTGATAGCATTCGACATAGTTTTCCACCGCCAGCTTCCAGTTGGCATCGACCGGATAACTCTGCCGGTAAGCAACCTTCGCCTGCCCCCAGCCATACTGGCCGCAGGTGGCATGCAGAAGGTTTTCGACTTCAGTGAAATCGAGCGGGTTTTCGGCAAAGGAAATGAAGACGAGGCCTTCGACGACGCGGACATGCAGCTTCTTCAGCCCATGGTCTTCCCGCTTGAAATCCTTCGGCATCAGCCGTGCGGCCTTCAACGCGCCATCATTGCCATAGGTCCAGGCGTGATAGGGACAGACGAACACACGCGCATTGCCCTTGTCCTTGGTGCAGACTTCCGCCCCGCGATGGCGGCAGACATTGAGAATGGCATGAACAGTCCCGTCCGCATGCCGCGTCAGGATCACCTGCTCAGAGGCCATGCGAAACACTTCGAAATCGTTCGGCTTCGGGATGACGCTTTCATGCGCGACGCAGTGCCAATGGCGGCGGAAGACACGCTCCAGATCGCGCTCGTAGATATCCACGTCCCGGTAGAACGGCCGGGCAAGCCCATGGCCGGGCTTGTGGGCGGCGACGAACTGGTCGATGCGGTCGCCCTCGGCAACGCTGTTGGAAAGTTCGGGCGCGAGCATGTTTTCTCTCCTGAAAGACCTCACCGGAAAAATCGCGTTCCGGCGCGCGCATTTCGCTGTGGGCTGGGTCCGACAAGCCCCTCACCCTAGCCCTCTCCCCGCTCGCGGGGAGAGGGGACGACGGAGGCCGCCGCGTAATTCCTCTTCTCCCCATCGGGGAGAAGGTGGCCCGAAGGGCCGGATGAGGGGGGCCGCAAACTCAGCATCCGCCGCCCCCTCATCGCCTCGCATGCGCTCGGCACTTCTCCCCGATGGGGAGAAGAAACAACCTCGCCTAGACCTTCACCCGCTCCGACTTCGGATCATACATCGGCGCAAGCGACGCCTCCGCCTTCACCCGTGTCCCGGCAATCTCGATCTCGTAAACAGAGCCCAGCACATCGGCCTCGCTCTCTTCCCGGCACGGCACATAGCCGAGCCCGATCGCGCCGCCGAGATGGTGGCCGTAATTGCCTGACGTGATCGTTCCAACGATCTTGCCGTCGCGCACCACCGCTTCGTTGTGGAACAGAAGCGGCTCCGGATCGGTCAGCCGGAACTGCACCAGCCGGCGCGAAAGCCCCTTGTCCTGTTTCCTCAAGACGGCTTCGCGGCCGATGAAGTCGCCCTTGCCCGTGCGCACTGCAAAGCCGAGCCCGGCTTCCAGCACATGGTCCTCATCGGTGATGTCATGGCCGAAATGGCGGAAGGCCTTTTCGATCCGGCAGCTATCGAGCGTATGGATGCCACAAAGTTTCAGGCCTATATCGGCCCCTGCCGCTTCCAGCGTCTCGAACACATGCGCCGTCTGGTCGGTCGAGACATAGAGTTCCCAGCCGAGTTCGCCGACATAGGTGACCCGGTGAGCGCGGGCGAGGCCCATGCCGACTTCGATTTCCCGCGCCGTACCAAACGGATGCGCCGCATTAGAGAAGTCGTTGGGGCTGACCTTTTGCATCAGTTCGCGCGCCTTCGGCCCCATGACGCAGAGCACCGATTCCGATGCCGTCACATCGGTGATAACGACGAATTCATCGGCGAGATGCTTGCGCAGCCAGGCAAGATCGCGTTGCAACGTCGCGCCGGGCACGACCAGCAGGAAAGCCGTATCCGAGAGACGAGTGACCGTCAGATCGCTCTCGATACCGCCACGGGCATTGAGCATCTGGGTATAGACGATGCGGCCCGCAGCCACATCCAGCTGGTTAGCGCAGAGTTTTTGCAGAAAGGGCAGCGCATCGCGCCCTTCGACGCGGATCTTGCCGAACGACGTCATATCGATCAGACCGACGCCACCCCGGATCGCCAGATGCTCGTCGCGCTGGTTTTCAAACCAGTTCTGCCGCTTCCAGCTATATTTGTATTCCCGCTCCTGACCTTCCTTGGCAAACCAGTTGGCCCGCTCCCAACCCGCCACTTCTCCGAAGACGGCGCCGCGCGCCTTCAGGTGTTCGTGCAAGGGCGTGCGGCGAACGCCGCGTGCCGTCGCCATCTGGCGGTAGGGGAAGTGATCGGCATAGAGCAGGCCGAGCGTCTCGGTGACCCGCTCCTTGAGATAGGTGCGGTTTTTCTGGAATGGCTGCGCCCGGCGGATATCGACCTCCCAGAGATCGAACGGCGGCTCACCATCGTTCATCCATTGCGCCAGCGCCATGCCGGCACCGCCGGACGACACGATGCCGATCGAGTTGTAACCGGCCGCAACCCAATAGCCTTTCAGCTCCGGCGCTTCGCCGAGATAGTAGCGGTCATCCGGCGTAAAGCTCTCAGGGCCGTTGAAGAAGGTATGGATCCCTGCCGTTTCCAGCATCGGCATGCGTCCAACCGCCTTTTCCAGGATCGGCGCGAAGTGATCGAAATCCTCCGGCAACTGGTCGAAGCAGAAATCCTCGCTGATGCCGTTCATGCCCCAGGGCTTGGCCTTGAGCTCGAAGGCGCCGACCAGCATCTTGCCGGCATCCTCCTTGTAATAGGTGCACTCGTCCGGCACTCGCAGAACCGGCAGGCGCTGTAGCCCGGCGACCGGTTCGGTGACGATATAAAAATGTTCGCAGGCATGCAGCGGCACGGTCACGCCGGACATGAGGCCCAGCTCCCTGCCCCACATGCCCGCCGCGTTGACGACATTTTCGGTCTCGATCGTGAACGTCTCGCCGTTCTGCTCGCAGGTGACGCCTGAGACCCGGCCATCCTTCTTGTGGACCGCCGTTACCTTGACGCCCTCAAGAATGGTCGCGCCGTTCTGCCGGGCACCCTTGGCCAGCGCCATGGCGATATTGGCGGGATCGCACTGGCCATCCAGCGGCAGATGCACGGCACCGACCACATCCGAGACATTCAGATGCGGATACATCGCCTTGACTTCGTCCGGCGATATTTCCCGCACATCGACGTCAAAGGCGCGGGCCAGCGAGGCCTGCCGGTAGATTTCCTGTTTGCGCTCTTCGGTCAGCGCAACCGTGATCGAGCCGCACTGGCGCATGCCGGTGCCGATACCGGTTTCGGCCTCCAGCTTGGTGTAGAGATCGGCCGAATATTTGGCGAGCCGGGTCATGTTTTGGCTGGCGCGCAGCTGGCCGATCAGTCCGGCCGCATGCCAGGTCGTGCCGGAAGTCAGCTGCTTGCGCTCGAGAAGCACAACGTCAGTCCAGCCGAGTTTCGCCAGATGATAGGCGACCGAACAGCCCGACACACCGCCGCCGATGATGACCACGCGGGCCTTTTGGGGGATAGGCTTGCTCATGCGCGCAGTCTTTCATTCTTGGGATCAAACAGCGGCTCATCGGCCTGGACGATTGCCGTGAAGCGGTCCCCGTAGATTTCGACCTCGACCTCGGTTCCAGGCTGAGCCAGATCGGCGCGCAGCATGCCAAGTGCCACCGATTTGCCGATCCGGTAGCCCCAGTTTCCGGACGTGGTTTCGCCGACCACCTTGCCGCCATGCCAGAGCGTCGACATATACGGCGCGTCGCAATCGCCAGCGTCCACGATCAGCGTGACGAAGCGTTTGGTCACACCCTGCTGTTTCTCATGCTCCAGCGCCGCCTTGCCCTTGAATCCGGGCTTGGCCCAATCAACGAAACGCTCCAATCCACCCTGCAGAATGGTGTAATCGGTTGAAAGATCGCCTTTCCAGGCGCGATATCCCTTCTCGATCCGAAGCGAGTCCAGCGCTTCCATGCCAAAGGGTTTCAGGCCGTGCTTTTGTCCCGCAGCCCAGACCGCGTCAAAGATGGTGGCCGTGTCATCGATCTTAGTGTGTATTTCCCAGCCGAGTTCGCCGGCGAAGGAGACGCGCACCAGCTGGCACCAGCGCCCGGCGATCTGTACCGACTGATGCGTCAACCAACCCTTCGCAAGATCCGCATCACAGACCTCAGCCAAGATGTCCCGCGACTTCGGTCCGGAGAGTATCTGGCAGGTAAAGCTCTCCGTGACATCGTCCAGCGTAAACGCCGCATCCTGTGGCAGGTGTTTTTTCAACCATTCGAAATCGTGCCACTGCGCCGTTGCCGCCGTGATCAGGAAGAAGAAATCCTCCTCCAGTGCCATGACTGACATTTCGGTGACGATCCGGCCCTTGTCGTCGGAGAAATAGGCGAGACCAATACGGCCAGGCTTCGGCACCTTGCCTGTAGTCAGGCCAAGCAGCCAGTCGCGGGCACCCTCGCCCTTCAGGCGGTAGCGGGAGAAACCAGGAAGATCGAGAATGCCGGCAGCGTTGGTGACGGCGAGGCATTCCTCCTCGATGCGTTTCTGCCAAGGCCCCGCCCGGTTCCAGGTCTGCGTGGCTTCTTCCGAGAGGTCATCCCCCGGCTTGGCGTACCAGTTGGCCCGCTCCCAGCCGTTATAGGGTTTGAACTGTGCGCCAAGGGCCGCAATCCGGCCGTGGATCGGCGACAGCTTCTTGTTGCGGCCCGCCGGCCAGGCGTGCTTCGGGAAATGCATGGCATATTCATGGCCATAGATTTCCATGCCCTTGGCGATGCAATAATCCTGATCGGTAAAACTGGTGAACCGGCGCGGGTCGCAGGACCACATGTCCCATTCCGTCTGCCCTTCCGTTACCCATTCGGCCAGTACCTTGCCCGCACCGCCTGCCTGGCAAATGCCGAAGGTAAAGACGCAGGCCTCGAACGCATTCGGCACGCCCGGCATCGGGCCAATCAGCGGGTTGCCGTCCGGCGCGTAGGGGATCGGCCCATTGATCATCCGGGACAGACCGGCAGTGCCGAGGATCGGCACACGCTCGACGGCGTCGTTCAGATACCATTCCAAGCGTTCCAGATCGTCAGGGAAAAGCTGGAACGAAAAATCCTCCGGCATCGGATCGTCCGGCGTGATCCAGTGCGCCTTGCAGTTTTTCTCATAGGGACCGAGATTCATCCCGGTCTTTTCCTGGCGCAGGTAATAGGAGCTATCGACATCGCGCAGCAACGGCAGCTTGTGCCCTGCTTCCTTCGACCAGGCGGCCAGTTCCGGAATTTCCTCGAACAGCATGTACTGATGGCTCATGACCATCATCGGCACGTCGCGGCCGAACCATTTTCCGACCTCGCGGGCGTAGTAACCGGCGGCATTGACGACGTATTCGCAGCGGATTTCGCCCTGCGGCGTGGAAATGATCCACTCGTCATTTTCCCGGCGCGCGCCGGTGGCGGGACAGAAGCGCAAGATTTTCGCGCCCATGTCGCGCGCGCCCTTGGCCAGCGCCTGCGTCAGCTGCGCCGGGTCGATGTCGCCGTCATAGGGATCGTAGAGCGCGCCGGTCAGGTCATGGGTTTCGACGAAGGGGTATTTCGACCTGATCTGATCCGGCGAGAGGATGTCGAGATCCATGCCCTGATAGCGCCCCATGCCGACGACGCGCTTGAACTCCTGCAGCCGCTCCTTGGAATGACCAAGCCGGATCGAGCCGGTGACATGGTAATTCATCGGATAATCGACCAGCGCGCCCAGTTCGCGGTAGAGCGAGGCCGAATAGCGCTGCATGTTCATGATCGACCAGGAGGACGAAAATGTCGGCACGTTGCCCGCCGCATGCCATGTCGAACCGGCCGTCAGCTCGTTCTTTTCCAGAAGCACGCAGTCCGTCCACCCGGCCTTGGCCAGATGATAGAGAGCGGACGCACCGACCGCACCTCCCCCGATGATCACGACGCGTGCATAAGACGGCAAATTCGACATGGCTGTTCCCTTGTTTGGGGGAAGTTTTGGCCATGAACAACATTTGCATCAAGCCGTCAGAACGGGCTTTATTGATCGAAGAATTCGATTAGATTGAACTAGAAGCCCTCATCCGGCCTATCGGCCACCTTCTCCCCGTAAACGGGGAGAAGGGACAGGCGGCCACCTCCGTCGTCCCCTCTCCCCGCTTGCGGGGAGAGGGATAGGGTGAGGGGCAAAATTGGGAGACACCGGACACACCCATGCAGATCGACCTTATCGAAACCTTCCTCGACCTGATGGAAACCCGCAGTTTCAATCGCACGGCGGAACGGCTGAACATCACGCAATCCACCGTGTCCCATCGGGTCAAGGCGCTCGAAGCACAGTTCAACCGCAAGCTTTTCACGCGCAACAAAGGAGGAACTGCGCCGACTGCCTCCGGCCTGCGTTTCCTCGACCATGCCAAGGCGCTGCAGCATCAATGGCACGAGGCAACCCGCGCGGTGGAAAACGCCGGTACCTACGAGCGCTCGATGCGGCTCGGCATCCAGCATGATCTCGCCGAAGCCTTTGCCGGAAAATGGCTATCAGCCGTCCGGGCCGACCTGCCGACGACCTCGATCTATATGGAGGCCGATTACTCCAACCAGATGAACCGCGATCTGGCAGCCGGCGATCTCGATCTCGCCATCCTTTATACGCCGCATTACCTGCCCGATCTTCACTATGAGCGGATCGGCGAAATGACCTACATGCTGGTCGGCACCGCGACGCGAACGGTCGGCGAATTGTTACCGGAAACCTATATCCAGGCCGTCTACTCTCCGGCGTTCGACCGTGCGCATCGGCTGGCCCTGCCGCAGCTTTCATCCGCTCCGCTGGCGTCAGGCCAGAATATCGCCATTACCGGCCTGCTGAAGACGCTGGGAGGGGCAGCCTATGTGACGAGCAGCACGGCGCTGAGGCTCGAAGGCGAAGGCGCCGCTTTCCCCATCGCAGACGCCCCTCCGATACAGCAAGCTGTCTACGCCGCCACCAGCATCCGCACTCGCCACGCCCACCAGCACCGCCGCATCATCAGCGCCATGCAGGATCTTCTGGAACGATAGCAGCCACAAGCGGCATATGCGGTCAGTGCTGAGTGAGCAGAACCAACTGCTGATCCTCGTTCAACCTGGCCAGCATATCTGCGGCCGGAAGCGGATAGGCGATCGCATAACCTTGCAGCACATCGCATCCAAGGCGCGTCAACAACTTGGCGTGTTCCAGCGTCTCGACGCCCTCGGCAATGACCTCGATATTGAGCGCTTTGGCGATGTCGATGATCGAGCGCAACAGGCGCTTCTGTTCGCGCGATGTGGTGGTCGGCAAAACCAGTTGACGATCGATCTTCATCCGCCGCGGTTTCAGCTTTACCAACCCGATGATCGACGCATGACCGGATCCGAAATCATCGATCTCGATGTCGATACCCATGGCCTTCAGGCCTGCGACGTTGGAAAACACGTCATCTTCGCTGTCGTCGAGAAAAATGGTTTCCAGCAATTCGAATGACAGCATATCCGGTCGGACATCCAGGCGTTTCAATTCGTCGATCAAAAGCGGATCCGACAGGCGGGCAGCCGAGACATTCACCGCAATGCGCGGAACATGCACTCCCTGCCCCATCCAGGCCTGACGGTCCTTCAACGCCGCCTTCAAGATCGCAGCATCGAGATCGTCCAGCCGGCCGAGACTGCCAGCAACCTTGATGAATTCGCCCGGCAGGATCAATCCGCGTTTCGGATGGCGCCAGCGTGCCAGAACCTCCATCCCGACGATGCGCCGGGTCCGCGCATCGACCTGAGCCTGATAATAGGGAATGAACTCCCCTTTTTCCAAACCATGAGCGAACTGCCTGCCAACGCGCTGCTCGGCATTGAGTTGTGCCTTCATCTGAGCCGAATACACCTCGACCCGTCCCCGACCGAGCTTCTTGGCACGATGCAGGGCAATATCCGACTGTGCCAGCAGGCTGCCAATATTGCGGCCACTGGCAGCCGCGACACCGATCGACCCACCGGTGCGCAAGACCTCCTCATTATGCCAGACCGACTGCTTCAACTGCTGCGCCAGCCGCTCTGCACGGATTTTGAGGTCATCCAGCGAGACGAAATTTGCGATCAAAACCGCAAATTCATCACCGCTGACGCGGGCAATGAATGCGTTCTCAGGCACACTGGCTTCAATCCGCCTGGCACAGGATATCAGGACATTGTCTCCCGTCGTATGGCCGGCAGTGTCGTTGATCTGCTTGAACCGGTCTAGACCGATATGCAGGATCGCCAGCTTTTCCGGTCCGGCCTCCCCCGCAAGCTCCGCCAATCGCCTGTCAAAGAAGCGTCGATTGGGAAGTCCTGTTAGATAATCATGTTCGGCTGCATATGCGATCCGCTCGCGGCTCGCTTCAAGGGCAACGGCCCGCGCCTCGGCGATCGCCTTTTGCCGTCGCAGTTCGCGATTGAGCAGCACATCCGCCGTCACATCCCATTCGGCGCCGATAAGGGTGATATGGCCGTCTTCCTCGAAGCAATAGGCGCGTGAACGCAAGTATCGGGTTTCACCGTCCGGCAAAATGATCCGGTATTCCGAAGAATAGGCATCCTTGGCTGCAATCGCCCGGTCGAAATCGGCCTGGGCCTGGGCAAAATCATCGGGATGGATCGCATTCGTCCAGACCTCCGCCTTGACGCGCCTTTGCGTCTTGCCGGTTGCGTAGAGCCGGTGCATCTGCAAATCCCAGACGACTTCGTCTTTCTGTGTGTCGTGCTCCCACACGCCGATCTGAGAAGCGTCAAGCGCAATTCCCAAACGGCGAAGAATATTCTGGAATTCCTGTTCGGACCTCGCCGCCTTCATGGTTTTCTCTGCAGAGGATGCTTCGCGTATCAGCGCCTCCGCATTCTACACCAAGGTTCCTAAAGAACTATTGTTCCATGAGCAAAAAGAGTACTTTTTAAACAAACAACCATTAAGTGCTTCTTCAAAGAAACCCAGTTGCAACTTAGGCGCATCTCGTACTGTATTACATATCAAATTTAGACACTGCGCGGAAAAATCAAGAGCCGCAATGCGCCATTGTTGGTCGCAGCGCCGAATTGACATGACCGGGGTGACGGCATAATCATCAGCAGATCAATTGGTTCCCTGGGAGCGAGGCGCTTTCGGGGAGTAAATGGGAACGTGACGGGTGGACCCATTCTGGGCATCTTTATCACGGCCGACCCCGCGACTGTAGAGCGGTCAGAGGTTGTCATTCCGGTACGTTCAGCCGGTAAAAGCCACTGCGGCGATGGGCGTTTTGCCTCTGCCGCGGGAAGGTGAGACAAGCTCCTTGGCACGAAAGTGCCTGACGCCGCGAGCCAGGAAACCTGCCGGTTGATGAAGGGCATGGTGCCCAATTGGTGGGATATTTCCCACGCGCCATCACGGAGGTTGTCATGGCTACGACTACAGTTTCAAGCGTCCCGCTTTCTCTCAATGACCGTATCACCACGGCTATTCTCGCCCTGTTGATCGGCGGCTTCCTGGTTTTCGGTGCCGGCCTTGCCAATTCCGCCGTGCTGCACGACACCGCGCATGACGTCCGCCACTCCTACGGTTTCCCCTGCCATTGATATAGGCAGTGGGAAGCTCAGCCTTTCCACACTCTATCGATAGGGGATCGCGGGTTTCATTTTGGAAATCACGCGGCCGTGGATTGCGCCCATGCTCCGGCATCGGGCGGGCTTTGCCGTGGGAATTCAAACACAGCAAGCGTTGAGCACTAAAGATCGATCTGCTCCGCTTGATTTTGGGGGTATCAAATGATTGTCAAAACGCTTCTGGCCGCATTGGTGGCTGGATTGATCGCGGGCGTCTTCATGACGGCGGCGCAGGAGTTGCGGGTGGTCCCGCTCATCCTTCATGCCGAGGAATATGAAGTCAAGGAACCTGCCGCCGAACCACCGGCCGCAACCGAAGGCCAGCAGCAGCACTCTTCTCTCGACCGCTCCTCGTTGATCGGCGAAATGCTGTCGGCACTCTCACCCATCACACCCGCCTACGCCCATGAAGGCGAGCACGAAGACGAAGGCGGCATCATGTTCGGCATGAGCCGGTTCTCCGGCACATTGCTTGCCAATCTGGTGGCCGGCGCCGGATTTGGCCTGCTGCTTGCGGGCGCCAGCCTCGCCTTCAATTACCCCATCACGCTGCGCAACGGCGCTCTCTGGGGCGCCTGCGGCTGGCTGGCTATCCATCTCTTGCCCGCCATCGGCCTGCCGCCGGAATTGCCGGGCTTCCCTGCCGCTGATCTCCACGACCGGCAGACCTGGTGGATCGCAGCGATCGTTCTCTCCGTCGCCGGCCTCTATCTTGTCGTGTTGCGCGGTGAGATCCTGGCCAAGATCATCGGCCTTGTCCTGATCGCCGCTCCGCACGTCTATGGAGCGCCACAGCCGACGGACATCTCGAGCCCGGTACCCGCAGTTCTCGGCGCGGAATTCGCGGTCGCCGCCTTGGCAACGACACTGGCGTTCTGGATCGTGCTCGGCGTGATTTCGGGATACCTGAACGACCGGTTTCTGAAATCGGCTTAAGCCCTATCGTTGCGGCGCTAGCATTGCTTGCGCCGCAAGTACATCAAAGGCCGCCTGTGCGCTCGACAAGGGCCTGCAGGCGGCTTTTTTGTGTCTCGTCATCGAGAAGCACGCAGACATCGCAAAAATCCCCACCCTCTGTTCGATAGTAGAGACAGCAGCCGCTTCGCAGCCGGAAGATTCGCTCGACGGGGATGCCATCGCAAACAGCGCCGACCTTGGCGTAGTGCGCCGTCTCGGAAAATACCGGTGAACCGGCCCTCTTGATGATGGCAAGCGCTGCGGCCATTGCGCGATCCGCTTCGCCCAAGGCGGCACCGATCTCCAGAAAAGCCCCCGCAATGCCGTCACCCACCAGCCGCCACTGCGCGACGGGGGATAGGCCAGTGCGGCCTTGCAGCAAGCCGATCACCGGATTGAAGCTCTCGACGAAGCCACCATGAAATGCTGCCACCCAATCATCCCCGCGTGCAAAGCTCCGGAAACGAAAATGAAGGCGGCTGATACCGGAGGGATAAGTGTCCGAAGGCGTCCCCCTGCCATGCTGAACGACAGGTTCGAACCGGAACGCAAGGCGATCCGGATGCAGATTGGGCACCAGCCCCGTCTGTAAATAGACAGCTGCTGCCGCGATGCCGAGATGGTGGCTGTAGAAGGAAATTAGATGGGCGCCTCTGACGCGGTCGTCCATGCCGGCAGCAAAACAATTCTGGTAGTCCAGCAGGCGCTCGACCATATCGCCACCGAGATGCCATGCCTCATTGACCGGCAGAAAATCGCCGCCCTCCCGCCCCAGGGACACAGCTACCTGCGGAAAATGCTCCGCCTGCCAGGCTATGGCGGCTTTTGCGTGCCGCACATCATCCGGTCGAAAGCTGCTTGAAACCCGGTTCTCGCTCAATGGGGCCGCCTGTTATCACCTGGCAGCCGGTTTAGCTTAAAGCCAGCCGCCGGAAAAGCCTGCCCGCCGGAGGCCACGCCGGATAACCGGCGTTTCGCGCAGCATGTTCCAGTAAAGACCACTGCGATGGTTCTCGATCATCATCACCAGCAACCCCTGATCAAGGCCAACGCTACGGTCGTTGAGCCAACCTTCCGCCGTCTTGCCCGGAACGCTCGGGTTGAAACTGCCGATAAAACGCCCTGTGTCGATAACGTCGGGATAGCTCGACAGGATATGCCGTGTCGCCGACATCGCGGCCTGTGGCTCGAACGGCAGACATGCGAGCGGCGCCCAGGGCGCGATCGTGCCATCGTCCGGCCCGAGCGGCGCTCCGCGCGCGGCATAACCGGCAAACTGCTGGCGCCGACCATCCTGCAGCCGGCGGGGGCGTAAGGGGCCATCGCAGGATGTCAGCCCCCATGCGTCGGCACCGTAGCCGGTAAAACCGCCCGGATTGGTGCTCGCATAGTCCCGCTGGACGGCGATCGCCCGGCGGGTATTTTCAAAATAATCCGTGCCGTGCGCTGCCACAGCCTCATCCTGGATGCCACGGAAATCGATCCATGCATGTGAAAACAGGTGGATGAACAGAGGTCCGGCGTAGAGGAACGGCTTGTTCTTCACCGTCATCCAATCGAATTTGCTGGCAAAAGCATCATAGCTTTCCTTGCCGATCGGATAGGATGGCGAAGCCAGAGCAAGCGCATAGAGGATGATCGCCTCGCTGTAGGATTCCCAGCGATAGGGCAGAAAGCCTGTCCGGGGCTTCCATCCGAGCCACAAAGCCCCCTCTCCGTCCAGCGCCCAGGCCCAGTTTGCCCGGGCGTAGAGCATATCGACCTGCGACCGGATCTCTGTCTCGACCTCATTGTCCTGATTAAAATAAGCCGCCGCCGTGATCATGCCGGCGATCAGAAGCGCGCTGTCGATCAGCGAAAGCTCGCTGCGCCATGTCCGCAGACCGGTCTTCATATCGAGAAAGTGGTAGTAGAGCCCCTTGTAGCCGGTGGCGTCCTTGTTGCGGCTTTGCGGGCTTTCGGCAAAGAACCTCAATGTCACCAGTGTTCTTGCCGCAGCGTCCTGACGGCTCATCCAGCCTCTCTCGACGCCGGTAGGATAGGCAGAAAGGCCAAAACCGGTCGCAGCGATGCTCGACGGAGCGCCGGGCAGCGAGGTATCTGCAATCAAGCCGTTTTCGGGATTGACGAACTCTAGAAAGTATCCGAACGCCGCTTGCTGCAACCGGTCGAGAATGACCGTGTCGGTTTCGTTTTTCAGAAGCATTGCAGGCTTACTCCAGTCGATCGAAATTCACTAAAATGGCAGTCAGTACAAATCACCGATTGTTGAAGACGCCCGCATCCGGAACGGTCGCCTCACCTACGATCTGTGTTACATTTTAGTTTCATACGATCCTTAGCAGCGATTGGATGACTGGATGTTCACAACACTTGCGATGTTTCTCACGATTTCGAGCGCGCCGATTGCCACACCGGTCGCTGATGCAGTCCCGGTCGATGTCGCGCTGGTGCTCGCCGTCGATATGTCGGGATCGATGGACATTGAAGAGGCACAGGTGCAGCGCTTGGGATATGTCGAAGCCCTGCGTCATCCAGACTTCATCAATGCGGTCACGGCCGGCCTCAACGGCCGCATCGCCATCAGCTATTTCGAATGGGCCGGCAGCGTCAACGAGACCTCCGTCATCAACTGGCAATTGATCGATGATGCGCAGGACGCCGCAATTCTGGCCGAACATCTTGCCGCCCGCCCGGTCTTCACCCGCCGGGGCACTTCCATTTCCAATGCTATCGCCTTCGCATCGAAACTGATTGCGGCGAGCCCCTACGATGCGATGCGCCGGGTGGTCGATATCTCCGGTGACGGCCCGAACAATCTCGGCCCTCCGGTCGATCCGATGCGCAACGCAGCCGTTGCCAGCGGCATTATCATAAACGGCCTGGCCATCCTCATCCGCCCCTCGGGCGGCACTGTTTCGCTTGACCGTTACTATGCCGATTGCGTTATCGGCGGTCCCGGCTCGTTCGTTCTGCCGGTCCACCAGCCCGAAGACTTTGCCGTCGCCATCCGGCAGAAACTGGTCATGGAGGTCAGCGGATCGAAGACGGCGGCGCGGATTATCCCCGTGCAAATCGCACCGCTGACCGATTGCATGATGGGCGAGAAGCTGCGTCCCGGCTTTCTCGACCGGGTCTATCCGGAACTGGATAAATAGTTTCTCGCACGCGATTGCCTTGAGCACATACCGGGCATTGGCAATGTCTCGTTACGCGTCTGCGAGAGCCAGCCTCTCTGCGAAGTTTCGCTGACTCATTCATAATCCAAACTATTCCTATTTATAGAAAAATGTGGTTATATTGAATGAACGTTCAGCAAGAAATGGGGAATTCATGAACGAAATGACCCGCAATATCAGCATTCCCAATGACTGGGACCGGAGCGGCCTGCCCGGTTGGTGCTATCACAGCGACGCGCTTCTGGAGCTTGAAAAACAGCATGTCTTCCGCGAGCACTGGCAAATCGCCTGCCATGTCTCCGATATTCCGGAGCCAGGCAACTACATCACCATGGATGTCGTCGGCGAGCGTGCGCTGATCCTGCGCGATCAGGAAGGGACCGTGCGCGGCTTCCAAAATATCTGCCGCCATCGTGGCTCGCGCGTCGTCGCCGACAACAAGGGAACTTGCCGCAACGCGCTTGTCTGTCCGTTTCACGGCTGGGTCTACAATCTCGACGGCACGCTGAGGGGCGCTGCCCGCCCCCGCTCCTTCCCGCCGCTCGACAAGCAGGAATTTGGACTGATCGGGCTCGATCTCGAAATCTGGATGGGCTTCGTCTTCATCCGCTTTGCCCCCGGACCTCAAGCTTCCGTCGCGGAACTCATGCAGCCGTTTGCGGGCGAACTCGGCGAATACAAGACGCAGGACATGGTCCCCGCCGCCGATATCTGGACCCAGACCTCGCCGGTCAACTGGAAATCAGTCCGCGACGTCGACAACGAAGGCTACCACGTGGCGATGGCGCATCCAGCACTTCAGGATCTCTATGGCTCGACCTATTACGACGAACCCTTCGTCAACGGGCTTTGCCGCTCGTTTGCCACCTACAATCCGCATGCCGGACGGCGCTGGAGCGTACGCAACTATATCAAGATCGCCCCGGAGGCCACCCATCTGCCGGAGCGCCTGCGCAAGGCCTGGATCTACTACGGCATCTTCGCCAATGCGGTAATTGCGGTGACGCCGGAAGCGGTGCAGTTCTATCAGGAGTTTCCACTCTCGACCGGTGAAACGATCCTGCGGGGCAGCATCTACCGCCATCGCGACGAAAACCGGCAGCAGCGTGCCGCCCGCTATCTCGCCCACCGCATCGATCGCGACACGCAGGCCGAGGATGTGCAACTGACCATCTGGTCGAACGAATCGATGACCTCGAAGGCCTTCACCGGCTTTTACCTCTCCGATCTCGAATATGGCGTGCGCACCCATCACGACCACCTGCGCAGCATATTGCCGGTGATGAATCTCCCCGCCGCCCCGGACGAGCGGGAAATGGCCGGAATGAACAACCGGCTGCGGTCTGCCACCTCCTGACCAGCCAAAAGAAAGGGCCGGGAAAACCGGCCCTTTAATATTGAGCATGACGGGGAATGGATGCCCTGCTCAAAAGAATGCTCAGCCGCGCCAGAGCCCTTCGCGCACCAGCTCATCCATCGTCCGGCGGATACTTGCGCGCAGGATCGCCGTCATCTCATCGATCTGCGACACGGAAATGGTCAGCGGCGGCGACATCACGCACATGTGGATCAGCGGCCGCACCAGCAAGCCCAGTTCCTGGCAATGCCTGTCAATGCGCTTGCCGACCTCGAGATCCAGCGTCAGCGGATTGTTATGCACCCGGTCGGCAACGCACTCGACGCACGCCATCAACCCGACACCACGCACCTCGCCGACAAGCGGCAGATCCTCGAGCGTCTTCAAGCTCGCCTGGAAGTGTCCGGAAACAGCGCGCGCATGATCCAGCAACCCACCTTCCAGGATGTCGAGATTTTTCAGCGCCACGGCGCAGCCGATTGGATGGCTGGAATAGGTCAGCCCATGCGCAAACATCGCATCCGGATGGTTTGACCGGCGCAACTCCTCGAACAAACGCGACGAGATCATCACGCCGCCGAGCGGGAAGTAACCGGACGTCACGCCCTTGGCAAAGGTGATCATATCGGGCTCGATGCCGAAAACATCGCCGGACGCGAAAACCTGCCCAAGCCGCCCGAAGGCCGTCACCACCTCATCGGCGATGAACAGGATATCGTTTTCGGTGCAGAGCTGCCGCATCCGGCGCAGATAACTTTCCGGCGGCACGATGACGCCACCGGACGCCATCACTGGCTCGGCGATGAACGCCCCGATGTGCTCCGCCCCCCTTGCCTCGATGACTGTACGGAATTCTTCGACAAGAACGTCACAGAATTCCGCCTCGCTCACTCCATCCGGCCGGCGGAACGGATTGGGGCAGGTTAACTTGACGACCTGCTCGCCGGCGCTGTCCATCCAGTCGTGATCACGCGGCCGGCCGTTCAGTGAGGCCGAAAGATAGGTCGAGCCGTGATAGCCGCCCTGGCGCGACACGATCAGCTTCTTGTCCGGGCGCCCTTTCACATTGTTGGCAAACTGCATGAAGCGGAGCGCCGTCTCGACCGCCGACGAACCGCCCGTCGTATAGAACACGTGGCTGAGATCGCCGGGGGCATGCGCGGCAAGCCGCGCCGACAACGTCACCGACGGTTCGTTCATCGTGTACCAGGGCGAATTGTAGGACAGGTCCATCGCCTGCCGGTAGAGCACATCGGCAAGCTCCTTGCGCCGATGCCCGGCATTGACGCACCACATGCCCGCCGGGCCATCGATCAGCTTTCGCCCTTCGCTGTCGACGACATAGATACCATCGCCGCTGACGATGCCGCCACGCGCCTCGGCGCCGATCTCACCGGCCGTCGGCCAGGGTTGCACGAGATGATCCCTGGCCAGCGCAACCATGCTTTCTGATGCTTCCAAAGAGCTGATCACGTCTTCGCGCTTCGCCGCCATTCGCCATCTCCACATAAATATTTAAAAGAGATTTTCAAAACAAGTAACTGATATAAAATATCAATTACATTTATTTTGAATGTCCGTTCAATCAATATTGGCAGAAAAAACACTTGCGTTCAATCCTGTTTTGCGCTCATTCTGTCAGCGGGAACAAAGAACAGGCGGAAAACCGCCAGGGACGGACAGCATGATACGATCCCTCACTTTTCACTGTTGTACCGGCATCGCGCCGGAAAGGCGGCGCTGATGGTGGCGTTGCCGGGCTCCATTGAAACGGAGAACAGACGATCCGTTGCCGGCCGCCGCCGATGGACATCCAGCGACGAGGCAAAGGGCCTGACGCTGATCTCACCAACCCTGCTCTATGCGCTGGCGCTGCTCTTCCTGCCGGTTCTCATCGTCATCGCCTACAGTTTCTGGTCGCAAGATTATCTCACCATCGACCGCAGCTTCACTCTTGAAAATTACCGCATCGCGCTGACGGAGCCGATCTACCGCGACCTGCTCTGGCGCTCCCTCACCATCTCGCTTGCCGTCAGCGTCATCACGGTTGTCTTCTCCTACCCGGTCGCCTGGTTCATTTCCTTCCATGGCGGTGTTCACAAGAACCTCTGGCTCTTCCTGATCACCGTGCCCTGTTGGACCAGCTATCTGCTGCGCGTCATGTCGTGGAAGGTCATTCTTGGCTATCAGGGCGTGCTCAACACCGGGCTGATGTCAACCGGACTCATCGACAAGCCGGTTGCCTCCCTGCTCTACAATTCCAACGCCGTGATCATCACGCTTGTCCACAGCTGGGCGGCGTTTGCCATCCTCCCGATCTATGTGTCGCTGGAGAAGATCGACCGTTCGCTGATCGAAGCGGCGCATGATCTCGGCGACAACAAGCTCTGGAGCTTCTTGCGCGTCACGCTTCCGCTGTCGCTGCCCGGCGTCATTTCAGCCTTTCTGATCGTGATGATCCCGACAGTCGGCGATTACGTCACGCCAAAACTGGTGGGCGGCAAGGATGGCGTGATGATCGCAACCGCCATCCAGGCGCAGTTCGGCAAGGGCGCCAACTGGCCGCTCGGCGCCGCCCTGTCCGTCACCACCATGGTCATTGTCTCGGCGATGGCCGGCTGCATGGTGCTGGCATTGAAACTCTTCGTGAGGCGGATCAAATGAGCGGTCGTCACGGCATTCGAAAATCCCGCTGGCTCCCGGCTTACGTGACGGTTTACCTCGGCTTTCTCTATCTGCCGATCCTGCTTCTGCCGATCTTCTCGTTCAATGATGCGGCGTCCACCACTTTCCCGCTCGCCGGTTTCACCACCAAATGGTACGCCTCGCTCTGGGGCAATACGGCCATGCTTGTGGCGGCGCGCAACAGCCTGATCGTCGGCATCTGCGTTTCCGTCCTCTCGACCGGCCTTGCCAACTGCGCCGCCCGCGCCGTCACCCGCTACAAATTCCGCGGACAACACGCGGCAACAGGCCTGTTGATGGCGCCGCTGTTCCTGCCGGAAATCATCGTCGCGGTATCCCTGCTGATGATCGTGCTGCAACTCGGCATCGAATTATCGCTGGCGACCGTCATTCTCGGCCAGACCGTTTTCTGTCTGCCCTATGCGCTGTCGGTGCTGATCTCCGGCTTCGATGGCTTCGACCGCTCGCTGGAAGAAGCCTCGCTCGATCTCGGCGAAACCGCCATCGGCACCTTCCGCCGGGTGACGCTGCCGGTGGTGGCGCCGGCGATCATTTCCAGCCTGCTGGTCTCTTTCACCATCTCGCTGGACGAGTTCATCCTCGCCTTCTTCCTGTCCGGCACCGAGCCGACACTGCCGGTCTATATCTGGGGGCAGCTGCGTTTCGCCGCCAAGCTGCCGGGCGTTCTGGCGCTTGGAAGCCTGATGATCGCACTATCAATCATCCTCATCACCATCGCTGAAATCCTGCGCCGCCGCGCGGAAAACCGCCTCAAAGCTGGAGCCTCCGTCCATGGCTGATACACCCATGATAGAGATCGATGCCGTCAGCCGCTACTACGGCATCTACCGGGCGCTCGATGATGTCAGCCTCGATATTGCCGCTGGCGAATTTTTCTCGCTGCTCGGCCCTTCGGGCTGCGGCAAGACCACGCTCTTACGCTCGATCGCCGGTTTCGATACACCGACATCCGGCGATATCCGCATCGACGGCCAATCGGCCATCGGCCTGCCACCCAACAAGCGGCCGACCAATATGGTCTTCCAGAATTACGCGATCTTTCCGCATTTGAATGTCGAGGAAAATGTCGGCTACGGTTTGAAGCGTCTGAAGCTGGACGCCGACGACGAGCGCCGACGCATCGGCAATGCACTGGAACAGGTGCGGCTTGCCCATCTTGGCAAGCGCAAGGCCCACGAGCTTTCAGGCGGCCAGCGCCAGCGTGTCGCCCTTGCCAGAGCACTGGTGATGCGGCCAAAAGTGCTTTTGCTCGATGAGCCGCTGTCTGCGCTCGACAAGAAGCTGCGCGAGGAAATGCAGGTCGAACTGCGTACCCTGCAAAAGGCCGTCGGCATTACCTTCGTCCTGGTCACGCACGATCAATATGAAGCCCTTGCGATGTCGGACCGGATCGCTGTTATGTTCGGCGGCCGGATCGCGCAGGTGGCGACGCCGAAGGAGATCTACCAGCATCCCCTCACCCGGCAGGTCGCCGACTTCCTGGGCGGTATGAATTTCATGCAGGCGAAAATCACCAGTGAAAGCGCCGTCAATCTCTCCGTCGAAACCACCCGCTTCGGCAATGTCACCATCGCCAAGCCCAAGGGTTTTACCGCCAGCAACGGCCAGGCAACCATCGGCATCCGGCCGGAACGCCTGCGGGTTCTCTGGGACGACGCCAAGGCGGATTGCGAGGTCACCGGCCATGTGGTCGACCGGCATTATTTCGGCGAGATCACCCACCTGATCGTCGAGGTACCCGGGCTGGAAAAACCGTTGTCGGTTTCGGAGACCAACAATTTCGGCGCCGACGACATTCCAGTCGGCGCGCCCATCCGGCTCGCCTACGATCCGGATGCGTTGGTGGCAATGGCCAGTTAGAGCGCGGCGATGACCCGCGCCGCCGCTTCGCGCCCGGCGACAATCGCGCCCTCAATATAGGCGGGAAATGACGATGCGAGTTCCGACGAGGCAAAATGCACCGGCGGCAGACCGGCGCGGAGAATATCCTCGGCATCATAAGCTTGGAGATCGCTGATCACATCGCTGTAACCGCCGCCGCTCCACGGGTCGTCCACCCAGTCACGGATCAACAGGCCCGCTACATCAGCCGCCTCCGCCCCCAGCGCCTCCACCAGCCGCCGGCGGATTTCAGCCTCGATGAACGCCCGCCCTTTCGCACTCCATGCGGCGGCAAGCGGACCGCCTGCGAAGATCACCAGAGCCGTTGCCTGCACGCTGCTGACATCGCAGGCAAAAAGCCCGAGCGTATCGCGCCACATGATCATGCCGCTCAAACCGCGCTCCCGCCAGAACGGCCGCTTATAGCGCACCAGCGCCTTGATCACCGTGCCGCTCTGCCAAACACCCAAAGCCCCGGCCAACGGTTGCGGCAGATCGGGTTCATGTGCGATACGCGATGCCATCACCGGCGGCACCGCAATGATCACCTGCCGCGCCGTCAGCACGTCGCCCTTACCGGTTGTCACCGAAACCGCCCCATCTCTGCGCGCCACGCCAACCACAGGCGTTTCCAGCCGCAGACGCTGGCCGAGTGTAACGGCCAAAGCCTCGGCTGCCGCATGGATCGTACCCTCAGCGAAATACTGCAGCTCGTTGCCATTGCTGATCGTGCGCCGGTCATTGTCGATCAGGTACCACAGCGGGATCTCCCCAATCGCCCGGCACCAGAGTCCTTCGACCATCGCCTGATAGCTGGCCTTCGCACCCGGAGGATCATTCTGGCGGGCAAGCCACTCACCCGCCGTCAACCCGGCAATACCCGGATCACGTGGGTCGATCCGGTTGGCCCGGGCGCGGATACGGCCGGATTCAGCAAAGGACGAACCGGTCTCGGCGAAAGCCTGTGGCTGGACCAGGAAATTGCCCTCCAGCGGCGTTTCCACCAGGGGTAAACTGAACCGCCGCGTCAGCGCCATCACGTTCGGCATTTCATCACAGATGAACTGACCGGCGGTATCGATCGCCACACCATCGGCAAAAGCCATCGCCTCGACCCTGCCGCCGACACGATCGCGGGCCTCGAGAACGATCACGTCGAGCCCGGCCGAAACCAGCGCATCCGCCGCCGAAAGGCCGGAAAAACCGGCCCCGGCGACGATCACATCTGCATCATAGCCGCTCAATAGCCCGCCTTGATCTTCTCGAATTCGGCAATCATCTTCTGATGAAGCTCGGTCGGCATCGGCGACTGGAACAGCGTCTTGTCGACGAATTTATCGACATCGGCATAGCCCTTCGCCGTCAGCACTTGTGGGTCCATCGCCGCCATGCCCTTGGCATTGGCATGGCCGTAACCCCAGTCATTCACCAGATAGGCGCTGACAGCGGGATCGCTGATCGCGTTGAGGAAATCATATTCCTTGGCCTCGTCGCCCTCAGCCCCCTTCAGCCGCACATAGCCGCAGACCCAGGTCGACATTCCCTCGTCCGTATCCCGCTTCATCTCCACGGGTATGCCATCCTTCTGCAGCACGGTCGCCGTGTCGTTCCAGGCCCAGGCCAGATCCACCTCGCCGCTCGCCATCGCCTGATTGACCTCGGTATAATCGGTCCAGTAGAGCCGGACATTCTTGTGAACCTCGCGCAGGAAGGCGGAGGCCTCGGCGAACTGCGCATCCGTCATCTTCGTCCAGTCCTTCAGCCCGATGACGAGGCTCGCCAGTGCATAGGCATCATCAACACTGTCGCCAATCGACACCCGGTCCTTGAATTTCGGGTCGGCGAATGCCTTCAGCGACTGGATCTCCTCCGGCTTCACGGTATCGGTGCGATAGGTCAGGACCGAGTTGCCCCACTCGAATGGCAGAAACCAGGCCTTGCCATCGTCCGAGGTCATCAGCCCTTTCATGTCCTTGATGCGGGGCAGGATATCGTTCCAGCCGGTCAGCTTCGAGGTATCGAGCGGCTCCAGCAGACCTGCCTCGCGCCACTTGTTGACGCTCTGCGAACAGGGATGGGCCAGATCCGCCTTGAAACCGGACCGAAGCTTCTGGAATGCCTCCTCCTCGTCGCCGAAGAAGCTGAAATCCGGCTCCGTACCGTGCTTGGCGGTGTAGGCCGGATGGAAGGCCGGATCTTCATAACCGGACCAGTCGAAAACGGTTATATTGTCGGCGGCGCGTGCAGCCGTGCCGGAAAGTAGCGAAGCCAACACCGCGGCCCTGCCCAAATGTCTGACCATTCCCATTATCCGCATGCCGTTCTCCTTCGCCGTTTTCAGCTGTTCCCTATTTCGGACCCTCATGGGTCATATGGCCCGGAAACACCGAGACAAGATATTCGATCGCGGCGGCATGGGCCTTTTCGCGCGTCAGCCCGTCGCCCATCATCAGCCGGAACCACAGGCCCTCCATCATGGCACTCAGAGCCAGCGCGATGGTCTCGGCGTCATAGGTGTAGGAAGCTTCAGCCTTCAGTTTCGCGCAGAGCGCGATGAACAGTTCCTGATACTTGGTGTCGCGAGCGCCGCAGAGCGCCTGATAGGTCGGGCGCGATTTCGCCTCGCCCCAGAAGGCGCACCAGGCGGCAAGCTTACGCTTGGTGCAGATCTTGCGGTCGAAATCGGCCGCCACCAGCGCCCAGAGCTGCGATGATGCCCCCTCACCGGCCTTGTCGAGCGCCGCACCCCAATGTGCCGCATATTCGTCGGCCATGAACTGCAGCGTGGCGATCAGCAGCTTTTCCTTGCTTTCGAAATGAAAATTGACGATGCCGCGCGACAGGCCCGCGCCATCGGCAACATCGGCAAGTGTCGTCTCGGAATAGCCGCGCTTTGCAAGCGAATCGATGGTCGCCTCGACCAGCTGCTGGCGCCGTGTTTCCTTGGATGCCTTGCGGCCCCGCTTGTCGCCCTCTCCAGCTTGCACCGCCGCAGACACTACCTTCATTCTGACTGTTACCTTTTCGCCCTTCAGACTGAGAGCAACGGTCATGACATGCTCCCACCCGGTTTTTCATCGGACCGATGAGCGGGACAATGCCGCCCCATGTCAAGAACCTTCTGCATACCCACTTCCCGCTACCCGACCTCTGGCACGAAATCCTATCGCATTATCAGAGGATTGCAACATACTTGCTGAATATTCATTCAATATATCTGGACAACATTCTGCTTTTCATGCCAGATTTTTCATTGCGAAGGAGACGGCATTATGAAGAAATGCGACGTGGTGATGATCGGAGGCGGCCATAACGGCCTGGTTGCAGCCTGCTATCTGCAGCGCGCCGGCCTCGATGTGCTGGTGCTTGAAAAGAACGATTGGGTCGGCGGCGCCGCCACCAGCCGCGAACTGACGCCGGGTTTCCTCTATTCGAACTGTTCCTACGTCTGCTCGCTGTTCCGCCCGGAGATCATGCGCGATCTCGAATTGCCGAAACATGGCCTGCAGGTCATCGCCTATGAGGGCGGCGCCGTCTTCACCCGCGATGGCGATTACATCGCCTCCTATCGCGATCATGACAGCCATCGCCGCGAATTCGCCCGATATTCCAAGCGCGATGCGGAGGCCTATGACCGCTACGCCCGCGACGTCACCCGCCAGTGCCGCTTCATCCAGCCACTGTTGATGCGCACAGCCCCCGATCCGTTTTCCTTCAAGCCGCGGGACATTTCCGAACTGCTTTATCTCGGCAAGAAATTCGGCGAGTTTTCGGCCCATGACATGGCACAGACCTTGCGGTTCTGGACGATGTCGATCTCCGATTTTCTCGACGAGTATTTCGAAACCGATGTGATCAAGGCCTATCTCGCCCTGTCCGGCATCATCGGCACCGCGCTTGGGGCGATGTCGCCCGGCACGGCCTATGTGCTGCTGCATCATTACATGGGCGAAGTGGATGGCTCCGTCGGCGCCTGGGGCTATGCCCGCGGCGGCATGGGTGCGGTGACGCAAGCGCTCGCCTCCTCCTTCCAGGCATCCGGCGGCACGATCCGCACCGGCGCCGATGTGGCAAGGGTCATGACCCGCAGCGGCCGCGCCACCGGCGTCGTGCTTGCCGATGGCGAGGAAGTGCGCGGCAACCTCGTGGTCTCCAATGCCGACGTCAAGCGCACCTTCTTGAAGCTGGTCGAAGAAGACGCCCTGCCCGAAACCTTCGTCCACCGCGTCAAGCATTTCAAGATGCGCGGCTCGTTGGGGAAGCTCAACATCGCGCTCGACAGCCTGCCGGAATTTCCGGCCCTGCCGAAGAATTCGTCCTGCATCCGCGGCGACCTGCATTTCACCGATTCGATGGAGCGGATGGAACGCGCCTACGACGACTGGAAAGCCGGACGCTATTCCGCCGATCCCTTCGTCGACATGGTGATCCCCACAACACTTGATCCGACCATGGCGCCGCCTGGCAAACATTTCATGAGCTGTTTCGTGCAATATTGTCCGCCGCAGATCGAAGGCCGCGACTGGACGGACGCCGATCGCGATGCCTTTGCCGATACGGTCGTCAGCCAGATCGCCGATTATTCCCCGGGCTTCCGCGACCGCATCCTGCACATGGAAGTGCGCACACCCCACGAAATCGAGACGGAAGTCGGCCTGACGGAAGGCAATATCTTCCAGGGCGAACTCACCTTCGACCAGCTGCTGTTCAATCGCCCCGTGCCTGGCTACGCGCAATACCGCTCGCCAGTGCCCGGGCTCTATCTCTGCGGCTCCTCCACCCATCCCGGTGGCGGCGTCATGGGTGCACCCGGCCGCAATGCCGCCGCTGAAATCCTGCGTGACCTGAAACTGAAACCCGCTGAAATGAGCCCGGCCCATGACGTCATCTGATCCAGCCCGGACATCCGCCTCCACCAGCCCGGCATCCTTCGAGGCCCCAAACTTCGACGCTATCGTCATCGGTGGCGGCCATAACGGCCTGACGGCCGCAACCCTGCTCGCCCAGAACGGCCGCAAGGTCATTGTGCTCGAGGCTGCCGAAAGCACTGGCGGCGCGATGCGCGGCTTCGAATTCCACCCGGGCTACTGCTCCGCCGGCCTGGCCCACATCGTCAACCGGCTCGACCCGGATGTCGCCAAGCTGCTCAAGCTCGACAGCAAGGGCCGGAGAGCAGAAACATTGCCGACCGTGGCGCTCTCGCCAGACGGCAAACACGCCGTGCTGCGCGGCGGTTATGGCGAAACCATCGACGGCATCAGCCAGGCCGAAATGAAAGCCTTTGCGGCGATGCGCAAGAAGCTGGTGTTTCAGGCCGGAATTCTCAAGCGTTTCCTCAAGCGCCGTCCGCCGGAAATCGGCAAGGTGGGAATGAGCGATCTCAGCACCTTTGCCGGCGCGGGCTTCAGCCTCATCACCAAGGGGCGCGAGGAAGGCCGCGACTTCCTGCGCATGCTGTTGATGAACGTCGCCGATGTTGCCGACGAATATCTGAGCGACGACCGGTTGAAAGGCCTGGTTGCCTTCGATGCCACCCTTGGCATTCACCTCGGGCCGCGCTCACCGACCTCGCTGCTTGGCCTCTATTATCGCCTGACCGGCGAAACCGATGGGGCAACGGGCGCACAACACGTGCCGCAAGGCGGTATGGCCACGCTTGCCCCCGCCTTCGAAAACGCGGCGGCAGCGGCAGGCGTCACCATCCGCACCGGTGTCCATGTCACACGCATTGTCGCCGACCGAGGCGCGGCAACCGGCGTCATTCTCTCCACCGGCGAACAACTGAATGCTTCCGCCATCGTCTCGGCCATCCACCCGCAGGCGACATTCCTCAGCCTCTGCGACACCGCCGAACTCGGCACCGGCTTCGTGCGCTCGATCAGCAACGTCCGCTCCAAAGGCAATGTCGCCAAGCTCGATCTGGCGCTGGAACGGCCACCGACTTTTACCGGTGTCTCAAGCGCCGATCATCGCGGCCGCCTCGTTATCGCCCGCTCCATCGCCCATGTCGAAGACGCCTTCAATCCGGCCAAATATGGCGAATTCTCAACCGATCCGGTGTTGGAGATCACGCTGCCAAGTCTCGCCAACCCCGATCTCGCACCCTCCGGTGGGGCGACGCTGTCGGCTTTGGCCGAGTTCGCACCTTATGATCTCAAGGGTGGCTGGGAGAGCGGCAAACCGGCTTTCGAAGCGATCATCCTCGAAACGCTGGAGCGCTATGCACCCGGCCTGTCGAAAAGCGTTGTCGCCAGCAATCTCATGACGCCAGCCGATATGGAAACACAGTACAATCTTCCCGGCGGCCACTGGCATCACGGCGAATTGCAGGCTGACCAGCTGCTGATAAACCGCCCCGTCAACGCGGCTGCCGGTTATGCGACTCCATTGTCCGGCCTCTATCTGGCCAGCGCCGGATCGCATCCGGGCGGCGGGATTTCCGGCCTGCCGGGACTTCTGGCCGCTCGCCACATCCTTTCGGAGAGACCATGATGCTGGAGATGAACACCCGCCGCGCCCTGCAAGGCCATATCGCCACGCCGCGCTTCGAAACACCGTTCCATCCGCGCATCGCCGCAATCAGCGAAACCAGCGACTGGTACACCTGGGCAGGCTATAAGGCGCCACATTCCGTTTTCGACGAGGAACTCGAATATTTCGCCATACGCTCGACGGCAGCGCTGTTCGATATTTCGCCAATGGTCAAATACCGCATCGCCGGACCGGATGCGGAACGTTACCTCAACCGCCTGACCGTCCGCAATGTCGCCAAGCTCAGCACCGGCCGCGTCCACTATACCGCCTGGTGCGACGACCACGGCCACGTTCTCGATGACGGCACGCTGTTCCGCTTGTCTGCCGATACGTTCCGTCTTTGCTGCCAGGAACGCCACCTGCCCTGGCTCCTCGACAGCGCCATCGGCTTCGATGTCGGGATCGAAGAAGAAACGATGCAGATCGCAGGGCTCGCCTTGCAGGGCCCGACATCCTTCGCCGTCCTGTCCAACGCGGGCTTCGACTGTATCGAACGGCTAAAACCTTTCCAGCTTGCCGATTTCCCGCATGAGGATGGCTCGGTCACCATTTCGCGCACCGGCTTTACCGGTGACCTCGGTTACGAACTTTTCGTCCCGGCCGAAGCGGCTCTCAGCCTCTGGGATCGTCTCTGGACGGCGGGTCAACTCCATGGCATCCGCGCCATCGGCTATGCGGCGCTCAATCGCGCCCGCATCGAAGCCGGCTTCATCGTTGCCAATGCCGATTTCATGACCGCCGAAACAGCGCTGCGGGCCGACCGCGCCCGCATGCCGGACGAGATCGGGCTGGAATGGCTGGTCGATACTGAGAAACCCAACTTCAATGGCCGTAAAGCAATACTTGAAGCAAGGCGGAATCAAACTCTGAAGCATGTGCTCGTCGGCCTTGAAATTGAAGGCAATATTCCGGCTGACGGCGCCATCATCTATCACCGGAAAAAGCATGAAGCCGGCCTCGTCAGCGCTGCCATCTGGTCGCCGCTTGCCAAGCGCAATATCGCTATTGCCAGCCTGACGCGCCCCTATGGCACGCGCCTCACCGAAGACCTTTGGGTGGAGATCTACGCGTTGCGCGAGCTGCAATACCAGAAAATGATGAAACGCGCCCGCATCGTACCGCGTCCCTTCATCAAGCTTGACCGCCGCGCCGCCGCGCCGCCCGGCCTGTTCTGACGGCCACAAGATGGACGACGAGACACGCCGGAATTGGGAGCTGATCCGAACGCCGCCCGGCATCGAATGGTCCGGCCGCACCCGCTATGCCGCCGCAACGTTCCTGCATCACCAGGGAGAAATGAGCGCCGAGGTTCTGGAGGTCTACCGCATCTGTTCGAGGCTGGATGCGGAAGATCCGCTTGATGTCTTGCGGCGCTGGAATATCGGCTCGGACTGGATAGAGCAGTTCCTGAGCACACGGTAAGGATCGGCTGCATCGGAACATCATTTCGAAAGCAGATTCCAAAATAAATCGCCTCATGGAACCTTCTCGAATCCGGAGCGTTTGGGTGCTGCAATTTCTAAAAGCAGCATGAGGACGACGTGAGTTACAAACGCTTTCCAACCCCCGTCAGAGTGATCATCAAACAGAGCCAGGAAAATATCATCGCCACCGCCTGGGATGCCGTCGAGTTTCTTCGCCGTTGGCGGGGACGCCGTGGCCTTGCCTACCGGCGCGCCCTGCAGCACTGCCTTGATGCGCTTGATGGTATCCTCAGCCCGCAAAAAGCCTGGGCGTCGTTTACCGCCGCCATGAAGGAAGAAGGCGTGCTTGCCTGATTCTCACCTTATCCCTGCCCCCATGATGCCCGGACCGCTTGTCCGGGCATTTTCGTTTCTGCCCTCCGGCAGGATTGCGCCACTTGAAAAGTGCGGTTTTCCGGCGTTGAATGCCTACAGCCCTGCCTACTGAAGCGCGAATGCGGCATGATTTTCGCCGTTCGCGACACCGCACTTTCCGGCGATAAATCCACATCGCGGGCTTGCCGTTCCCAAAAACGCGAATATACTCAGGAATAATTATTTCCACAGAGTGAAATAAATAAGGGAACAAATCATGGCACTTAGCTGGCGTTTCTCCGCCTTGGGCGACCGACATCGTGCATTGGGATCCAACCTCGAGGACTGGAGCGGCATGGGAACCGCCTGGACCTATGACAAGGATATTTATGAAGAACACATCGCCGTGCG
Source organism: Rhizobium sp. LjRoot98 (assembly GCF_964252935.1). NCBI lineage: Bacteria > Pseudomonadati > Pseudomonadota > Alphaproteobacteria > Hyphomicrobiales > Rhizobiaceae > Rhizobium > Rhizobium sp. LjRoot98. The sequence continues at coordinate 55,326 of NZ_CAXUPW020000002.1, read as the reverse complement.
CACCAAGGCCGGCATCATGGATGTCTCCGGCCTGAAGAAGGTCCATCTCGTTGGCCCGCATGCGATTGCCATCCTGGAATACATCACCACCCGCGACATGACGAAGGTCTATCCCGGCAAGTCGGTCTATGCCTGCATGCTCAACGATCGTGGCCATTTCACCGATGACTGCATCGTCTACCGCACTGGCCCGAACTCCTGGATGCTGGTGCATGGCTCGGGCTCGGGCTTTGAGGAAATCGTCAAGCAGGCGCAGGGCCGCAATTGCGCCGTGCTGTTCGATGACGACCTGCACGACCTCTCCCTGCAAGGTCCGCTCGCTGTCGACTATCTCGAAAAATACGTGCCCGGCATTCGCGATCTCAAATACTTCCACCATATGCAGACGACGCTGTTTGGCGCGCCGGTGATGATCTCGCGCACCGGTTATACCGGTGAGCGGGGCTATGAAATCTTCGTGCGCGGCCAGGATGCCGGCATGGTCTGGGACCGGATCGTCGATGAAGGCAAGGCGATGGGCATCATCCCCGTCTGCTTCAGCGTTCTCGACATGCTGCGCGTCGAAAGCTACCTGCTGTTCTACCCCTACGACAACTCGCAGATGTATCCTTTCGCCAACGAACAGCCGGGCGACAGCCTGTGGGAACTCGGCCTCGACTTCACTGTCAGCCCCGGCAAGACCGGCTTCCGCGGCGCCGAGGAACATGCCCGCCTGAAGGGCAAGGAGCGCTTCAAGATCTTCGGCCTGCTGGTCGAAGCCGATGGCCCGACCGATCTCGGCGACGAGGTCTGGGCCGGCGACAAGAAGGTCGGCGTCATCACCTGCCCGTCCTATTCCAAGCTCACCAACCGCTCGATGGCGATCATGCGCGTCGATGTTCCCTATGCCGTCCAGGGTACGAAGCTCGAGGTGAAGGGAAAGACCGTCAACGCCCCGGCCATCGCGCATACGATCACCTTCGACGATCCGAAAAAGACGAAACGGACGGCGCAGGGCTGACGCCATGCTCGTACAAGGGATCAAAAGCCGGCCGGAATACAAGGGGCTCGACATCGATCCCCACGCCAAACGTCACCTCTTCGTCCTCGAGGGCGAAGGGGCAGCGGCCCTCACCGCTCAGGTGGAACTGAAAGACACGGATTTTCTGGCCAAATCAGAAATTCTCTATCTCGCCGCAGGCGCTGCGCCGAAAGCGTACGACGTAGTCCTCTCGGCTCTGTCACCCGATGTCTTCTGGCAGGCCCCAACACTTCAGCCGCTGTTGTTTCGCCTGCGCGCCTGTCTTGAGCAGGCGCAGATGGGAACGCGGCTCTACATCGCCGGTACCGAAGGCTTCATTGGCCAGATCATGCAGGTAGCGCTGGAATTCGGCATCGATTTCAACTCGATCCATACCGAGCATCGCGGCTCGACAGCACGGCGCGTCCAGTGTGTCCACTGCAAGGGCATCACCGATAATGTGACGACCAGCCCGTTCGCCTGCACCCATTGCGGCCTGCCGCTGCTGGTGCGCGATCATTACTCCCGGCGTCTCGGCGCGTTCCAGGGCGTCAATATCGATGCGGAAGAACCGGGGACGGCGCCTGCGCCGGAGGAGATGTTCCCATGAGCCTCAACACCGATATGCCGGTCAGGGTCGCTGCGGTGACGCAGGTGACCGATCTGGTCAAGCGTTTCCGCTTCGAGCGATTGGACGGACATCCAATGCCGTTCTTCTCCGGCGGCGCCCATGTCGTCGTCTCGATGAACGACAACGGCCTTTTGCGCCGCAATCCCTATTCGCTGATGTCGAATCCCGACGACAACAGCGCCTATGAAATCAGCGTTCTCCGCGTGCCGAATTCGCGCGGCGGCTCGATCTTCATGCACGAACAGGTCCGGCCCGGCGATCAATTGACCGTCAGCCAACCGGTCAATCTGTTCGCGCCGGATCATCGCGGCCGCAAGCACATTCTCTTTGCCGGCGGCATCGGCATCACGCCGTTCATCGCCATGATGGAACAGTTCAGCCGCGACAACATCGCGTTTGAACTGCACTACGCCATCCGCTCCCGTTCGCACGGCGCCTATTGGCAGCAATTGCTGGATCGCTACGGCCCGCGCCGGATCAAGATCTATGTCGACGAGGAGAAGTCCTTCATCCCGGTCGCCGAAATCGCCGACAATCAGCCGCTTGGAACGCATCTCTATGTCTGCGGCCCCGCTGGGATGATCGACGGCGTGCTGATGACCGCGCTGAAAGCAGGATGGCCGAAGGAAAACCTGCATTCGGAACGTTTCCTGGCGCCGCCGACTGGTCTGCCGTTCCAGGTCTTCCTGGAAAAATCCAACATCCACATGACTGTCGGCGAGCACCAGAGCATCCTGGAAGCGGCCGAAGCGCATGGCTGCGACGCTCCCTACATGTGCCGTGGCGGCGCCTGTGGCCAGTGTGAGACTGAAGTCTCCTCCTGCGACGGCAAGCTGCAGCACAACGACATCTACCTGTCGGACGAGGAAAAGGCGTCTGGCAAGAAGGTCATGATCTGCGTCTCGCGGTTCAAGGGCCAGCAACTCGTTCTTCAACTCTAGCTCAAGGGGACCGGACAGATGACCATCACGTTCAGGAGCGAAACGTTCCGCGACGACTTCACCTTCCGTAACAGCCTCTACAATATCAGGCGTTTCCCCTTCCCCTTCGACCGCGACGAATACATGTATTCGGTCAACATGGAGCCGCATATCCGCGGCAAGGCGGACAGCGTCTTTGAAAACCTGATCGACGTCGACGAGCACTATGTTGCCGAGATGCAGGACCGGGCGATGGTCTTGAAGGAAGATCCGCTGCGCTGCCAGGCCTTGCCGCATATGATGGCGGCGCAATGGGATGTGCTGGAGCTTTTGATGGAGCATCAGGCACAGGATTATCCCGAGCACTTCACGCTGGAGAAGAACGGTGACCGCTGGCGCTGGATCAACCGGCCGATGGGTATCGACGACACCTTTACGTTCGGCGATCCATCGACCTTGCCCTATCCGCCGATGGAATATATCACCCGGCAGGCCCAGGGCGATTTCTGCATCGTCGACCAGCGCGACAACAATCTCTGGATGGATGCCGGCATGGTCACCACCCAGGCCGACTGGTCGCTTGATTTCGACATCGGCATGAACTTCATGGAATGGCATGGGCCGGTGCCGCTCGCCCACCAGATCGGCGTGTTCGACCGGGCGCTGAAGTTCCTCTTGAACCTGCAACAGGGAAAGCCGACCCGCCGCCTCAATTGGACGATGACGGTCAATCCGCGGCTCGATACCTCCCCGGAAAACTACCACAAATGGGGACCAGACCGCACGACGGTGACACCGGAAAACGTCGGCGAAAAGATGCATCTGCGCGTCGAATTGCAGAGCCTCTGGCGCCTGCCACGCTCCAACGCCATCCTCTTCGTCATCCGCTGCTACCTGATCAGCCTCGACGAACTGGTGACCGTCCCCAAATGGGGCCGCCGCCTGCCGCGTGTGCTCAAAAGCCTGCCACCGGAAATCGTCGACTACAAGGGCCTGACCCGCAACCGCCCGATCATGATCGACTGGCTGGCGAAATATGACGATGGGGCGCCGACCAGTGCAGGGATTTATCCGGATTGAGATTTAAGGCCCCTCCCCAACCCTCCCCACAAGGGGGAGGGAGTTAACACGGCATGCGGCCGCTCCATCGTCACAGGATAATGAGGGCGAGGCACACGCGATCTGCTCCCTCCCCCTTGTGGGGAGGGTTGGGGAGGGGTTCTTCACAAAGCACACAACGACATAAAAAGGGAACAAACAGACATGACCAGAGTAGCCGTGATCGGCGCAGGACCTTCGGGCCTTGCCCAGTTGAGAGCCTTCCAGTCCGCCGCCCAGAAGGGCGCAGAAATCCCCGAAATCGTCTGCTTCGAAAAACAGGCCGACTGGGGCGGCCTTTGGAACTACACCTGGCGCACCGGGCTTGATGAATATGGCGAGCCGGTTCATGGCAGCATGTACCGCTATCTCTGGTCGAACGGTCCGAAGGAATGCCTGGAATTCGCCGACTACTCGTTCGAGGAGCATTTCGGCAAGCCGATCGGCTCCTACCCGCCCCGCGCCGTGCTCTGGGACTATATCAAGGGCCGTGTCGAAAAGGCCGATGTGCGCAAATGGGTGCGCTTCTCCACGCCGGTGCGCATGGTCCGTTTCGATGAGGAATCCAAGACCTTTACCGTCACCGCACACGACCGCGTCAACGACGTCATGTATGACGAGATCTTCGATTATGTCGTCGTCGCCTCCGGCCATTTCTCCACGCCGAACGTCCCCTATTTCGAAGGTGTGAAAACCTTTGGCGGCCGCGTCCTGCATGCCCATGATTTCCGCGATGCTTTGGAATTCAAGGACAAGGACGTGCTGATCGTCGGCCGCTCCTATTCGGCCGAGGATATCGGCTCGCAATGCTGGAAATACGGCGCGAAATCGGTGACCACCAGCTATCGCTCCAAGCCGATGGGCTTCAAGTGGCCGGAGCGTTTCGAAGAGCGGCCTCTGTTGCAAAAGCTCGTCAACAAGACGGCGCATTTTGCCGATGGCTCGACCAAGGAGGTCGATGCACTGATCCTGTGCACCGGTTATCTCCACCACTTCCCGTTCCTGCCCGACGACCTGCGCCTGAAGACCGCCAACCGCCTGTGGTCGGACAGCCTCTACAAGGGCGTCGTCTACGAGGACAATCCGCAGCTGATGTATATCGGCATGCAGGACCAGTTCTACACCTTCAACATGTTCGACGCCCAGGCCTGGTATGCCCGCGATGTGATTATGAACCGCATCAAGCTGCCGCCGAAGGCGGAGATGCAGGCGCATTTCGACAAATGGCGCGCCCGCGAGGAAACGCTCGAGGATGCCGAACAGATGATCTGGTTCCAGGGCGATTACGTCATCGAGCTTCTCGAAGACACCGATTATCCCAAGTTCGATGTCGAAGGCACCAACCAGACCTTCATGGAATGGGAGCATCACAAGGCCGAAAACATCATGGGCTTCCGCGACAACGCCTACAAATCGCTGATGACCGGCACCATGGCACCGAAGCACCATACGCCCTGGCTGGAAGCCATGGACGACACGCTGGAAGTCTATCTCAAGAACTGACCGCGTTTCCCCGATAATGGAGCCGGAGGCCAATTGATGGCCTTCGGCTTTCCGATGTCAGATTGCCGGAATTTCAAGAATAAGTTCACCTGCCCTTTCCTCCTCCAGCATCACCGGATCAGCCATGGATTTTCTGAGCAGTGTTCTCGGCCGCATGAACGGGTTTCTGTACCGATGCCGGGCCGACGAACACTATACGATGCTGGATATGACCGACGGCATCCAGCGTATCTTCGGCTACAAGGCGGACGAAATCGTCGGCAATCGCGTGCGTACCTTCACGTCGATCATGTGCGAAGACGATGTTCCGGCCATGGATGCCGTGGTCGGCAAAGCGCTGGAAAACCGTACCGACTGGACGCTCGAATACCGCATCCGCCACAACAGCGGTCACCTCATCTGGGTTACGGAAACCGGCGGCGGCGTCTGGGACACAAACGGCGAATTGCTCTATCTCGAAGGCAGCATCGTCAACATCGAATCCCTCTACCAGCGCATCGACGAACAGACCGCCGACATGCGCGCGACCGCCTCGCGGACGGCCGAAATCCTGCATTCCCTGCGCTACCTGAAACTGCTTGCCGTCAATGCCGGTATCGAAGCCGCCCGTGCCGGTACAGCCGGTGCCGGCTTTGCCGTTCTCGCCTCGGAAATGCGCACCCTCGCCAACGATTCCGAAGCCGTCGCCCGGCAGATCGCAACGGCCCAAGGGAAATCGAGCTGAACCGCGGCGTTACGACCGCGGCTTGAGCTTCTGCGGATCATAATGCGCAAACGGCACGATCTTCGCCGGTAGCCGCTTCTGCTGGCCATCCAGCTTGCCGATCTCGACATCCGTGCCAATCTCTGAATGCAGCACATCCATCCGCGCCAGCGCGATCGTCTTTTTCAGAAGCGGCGAGCGGGTTGCACTGGTAACGACGCCAACCTGCGCGCGGCCGATATGCACGGTATCGCCATGGCCAACGGCGTCATTGGCATCGATATCGAGCCCGACCAGCTTGTAGCGCGGGTTTTCTTTGCGCTTGATCAGCGCGTCACGCCCGATGAAATCCTCGGTCTTTGATTTCAACGGCACGGTGAAGCCGATACCGGCCTCGAACGGGTCGGTTTGATCGGAGAAATCATAATGGGCAAATACCAGCCCGGCCTCGATGCGTACCATGTCGAGCGCCTCCAGACCCATCGGCTTCAAGCCATGTTTCTGCCCGGCCTCCCAGACCGCGTCGAAGACGGCGAGCGCATCCTTCGGATGACAGAAGATTTCATAGCCGAGTTCGCCGGTATAGCCGGTGCGCGAGACAACGACCGGAGCGCCCTCGAAATGGCCGATGCGGCCGACGGCAAAGCGGAACCATTCAAGCTCGCCGATCGATGGCTGCGAGGGTGCCGTCCAGATGATTTCCTTGATAAGGTCGCGACTATTCGGCCCCTGGACAGCGAGATTATGCATCTGGTCGGTGGAAGAGCGCACCCAGGCCTTGTAGCCCTTCTTTTCCGCCTGCTCGCGCAGCCAGATGCCGCTGACATCGTCGCCGCCGATCCAGCGGAAATTGTTATCGCCCAACCGGAATACAGTACCGTCGTCGATCATGCCGCCATTCTCGTAGCACATCGCCGTATAGACGACTTGGCCCGGCGACAGTTTGCGGATATCGCGCGTGACGCAATATTGCAGCAGAGCCTCCGCATCCGGGCCGGTCACCTCGAATTTCCGAAGCGGCGACAGGTCCATCACCACCGCCTTCTCGCGGCAGGCCCAGTATTCCTCGATCGGTCCTTCGTTGTTGAAGCGGTTCGGCAGCCAGTAGCCGCGATATTCGGTATGGTTGCGCGTCAGTGCCGACAAGCGCGGATGGAAGGCGGTTTCCTGGGTCATTTCTGGCTCTGCATCGGGGGTCATTCGGATGGCGACGGCGCGGGCGAATTTCTCCTTGTCCGCATAGGTGCGGACATGGATATCGGTCGGGTTCCAGGCATTGGCCGCATCGATATCGTCGGGACAGGACGAGGAGACGCAGACCAGATCGGTCAGCGCCCGCATCAGCACATAATCGCCCGGCCGCGACCACGGTTCGTCAAGATAGAGCTGGTTGTGGTGGTCGACATTGGTGTTGTAGAAATAATTGAGCGCTTCCCAGCCCTTGCGCGGTGCAATGCCATAGGGCGCCAGCGCATGGTTGAAGTTATCGGTGCAATTGACATGCCCCGGATAGCCCATATCGTCGTAATAGCGTGAATTGCAGGCGGTCGCGAAGGCGTCATGACGCCCAACCGTATCCTGCACGATCTCCACCAGCGGCTCAAAATCCCGGTCGAACGCCTTCGACGGCAGACCCGGCGTCGGATAGCTGCGGCCAAGCAGCGTCCGGGTCACTGTCGCGTCGAGCGCCAGATCCAGCCCCTTGTCGACCTTGCGGGCCGAAAACGCCTGGAAATCGGTGCATTGCCGGCCGGAAACGTCGATGACCTGAATGAACTCGCCGGCGCGCACGAAATAGGCCGACGCTCTTGCCGCCTGGATGCGCAGGTCCTGGATCGGATCGGCCATCGGTTCCGGCAGCATCTCTTCATAGGTACGCTCGATTTTGGAGCGGGTCACGCGCAGTTCGAGCGCCGTTGCGGTATTCTGCGCCTCGGCGTCCATCGCCGGTGCCGGGGCAGCGACGATCAGCAATCCATCAAGGACAAGGGTCAATTCCGCCACGGCCCCGGGTGACGAGCTTTCGCCAAACAGGACCAGCGCCTGCGCCCCGGCAGGATCGACATTGCGCCGTTTCAAAGCCCCCAGCGTTCGCCGCGCACTCTCCTCGTCCCGAGCAAGGATTTCCTGAAGTCCATGGGCAGGCTGCGAAAACGCAACCCCGAGACCGGCCGCATTGAAACGCCCTGCGGCATCAATGAAGCTCACCTCGCACAACTGGCCGCCCTCGATATCCTTGATGCTGATCCGGTCACCGGCCATCACCTTGACCGCGGTCGTGCCGCGTCCCTTGACCCGGTAACGCTCGACGCCAGGCGCAAGCGCCGGAATACCCGGACGCAGAATCGTACTGGGCCGCGGCGGCATCAAGGTGCCGGCAAATCGTCCGGAATCAATCATCTCAGCTCCCACCCGAAGGCACAGTCGGTTCAGCGATCTATAAGCGCCACGTTATGCACCGGCAATATGGCCAAACTATCCTATGGGAGCCCTTGGAAAGTAAAGAGAGACTTGACCGAGAAGAAAAAAAATTCACTATGAAGATAACTGCGGTCACGAGTTTCAGTGACGGGAACGGTGAATGACACTGCTCAATGCAGGCTTCGCCAAGCAATAAAAACCGCAGCCAGCATCATCAATAAAGGGGACGCGCCACGCGCGCTTGAAGACAAAACTGGTCGAGGAGACTGTTTATGGCATCTATCGTTGAGACCGACGGGTCGACCGCTGCCTCGGGCACCGGGCTGATCCGCGCGCTGGACTGGAAAGGGGCATTCTGGGTTGCTGCCGGCGTACCGCCGCTGGTGCTCTTCTCCATCGGCGGCATTGCCGGCACGACGGGCAAACTCGCCTTCGTCGTCTGGATCATTTCCATGGTCATGGGCTTCCTGCAGTCCTTCACCTATGCCGAAATCGCCGGCATGTTCGGCAACAAATCCGGCGGCGCATCGATCTATGGCGCCACCGCCTGGCTGCGTTATTCGAAATTCATCGCGCCACTATCGGTGTGGTGCAACTGGTTCGCCTGGTCACCGGTTCTGTCGCTCGGCTGCGCCATCGCGGCGGGCTATATCCTGAATGCTCTGTTCCCCATTCCCGGCGCCGGTAGCCCGGCGGTGATGGAATGGATCAGCGCCAACATGGCAACTCTGACGGCCGAAAGCCCGCGCGTCGCGGAATGGCTGGCTGCCAATGCCGGCAAGACACCGCAGGACGCCATCTCGGCCCTGTTGTCGACCGATGCCATCGCCGCCCTCACCCCGGCGATCCGCAACTGGTCGCTGATCACCTTCGATATTCCCTTCCTCGCCAAGGCAAACCTCAACGCCACCTTCGTCATTGGTGGTATCCTGATGCTGATCATCTTTGCGATCCAGCATCGCGGCATCCAGGGAACGGCCAGTGTCCAGAAATGGCTTGCCATCATCGTTCTCTTGCCGCTGCTGCTCATCGGCCTCTATCCCATCTTCTCCGGCCAGATCGACAGCGCCAATATCACCAATCTCGTGCCGCCGACGGCCGGTTATTCCGGTATCGACGGCGTCTGGAGCAATGGCGGCTGGACACTGTTCCTCGGCGGCCTCTATATCGCCGCCTGGTCGACTTATGGGTTCGAAACGGCCGTCTGCTATACCCGTGAACTAAAGAACCCGAAGACTGACACGTTCAAGGCCATCTTCTACTCCGGCCTGCTCTGCTGCCTGTTTTTCTTCCTCATCCCATTCACCTTCCAGGGCGTTCTTGGCCATGCGGGCATGCTCGCACCTGGCATCGTTGATGGAACAGGTGTTGCGGAAGCCCTGGCAAGCCTCGTCCATGGCGGCCAGATCATCACGCAGATCCTCGTTCTCCTAATGATCATGGCCCTGTTCCTCGCCATCATGACCGCGATGGCGGGTTCGTCGCGCACCCTCTACCAGGGGTCCAAGGACGGCTGGCTGCCAAAGTACCTCGATCACGTCAACGAGCACGGCGCTCCGACCCGCGCCATGTGGACCGACTTCGGCTTCAACCTGATCCTGCTTGCGATCGCCTCCGACGTGGCCGGCTACTTCTTTGTGCTGGCGGTCTCCAATGTCGGCTACATCATCTTCAACTTCCTCAACCTCAATGCCGGCTGGATCCACCGCATGGACTCCAGCCACATCCCGCGCCCCTGGAAGGCACCGACCTGGCTGATCGGTCTCAATACGGTTCTCGCCTTCGTCAACGCGCTGTTCCTCGGCGCCGGTGCCAAGGTCTGGGGTTACTCTAACGCGCTGTGGGTTGGCTTCATCTTCGCCGCCCTCATCCTGCCGGTCTTTGCCTATCGCCACTTCGTCCGTGACGGCGGCAAGTTCCCTGCAGGGGCAATGGAAGATCTGGGGCTCGTTGGCCAGGATCTCGGCGTCAAGAAAGCCGGCATCCTGCCCTATGTTGCCCTTGCAGCAGGCCTTGCCGTCGTGCTGTTCGCCAACGCCTACTTCCAGCTTCCGGCCTGACCGGATTGAAAGAGGCTAACAAAGGCCGCGCATCGAAAGATGCGCGGCCTTCGTCGTTTCGAAATACGCCGGTGCTTGTGCCGCCCGCTTGACACGCTTCCAGATTGAAACTGTACTTCCACCATGCGACGCCATCCGGCAGGGTGCAAACTGCGAGGTCCGATCATGACCGATGAAACCGTGGAAACAAAACTGACGGCCTCCAAGCGGCGTTGGGCCGAACAAGGCAAGTTTCTGGCCGGCAGGATAACCCGCCCGGAAACCGGCCGCCTGCCACCGGGCCAGCATCTGGTCACCAACTGGCCGGTGCTTGATCTCGGCCAGCAACCGCGTATCCAGGAGGCGGAATGGACGCTGCAGATCGTCGGCGGCGTCGAGAATCCTGTCAAACTCGATTGGGACACGTTCCGGCGGCTACCACAAAGCCGTAAGCAGTCGGACATTCATTGCGTGACGACATGGTCGCGCTACGACAGTCGTTGGGAAGGTGTTTCGACCCACGATCTGCTCGATCTGGTCATGCCTAGACCGGAGGCCAATTTCGTCATGCTGACCGGCTATGACGGCTATACCACCAACCTGCCGCTTGCCGATTTCGCCTCCGAAGACGGAATTCTCGCAACGGCCTGGGAAGGCGAACCGCTGACACGCAATCATGGCGGCCCGGTGCGCCTCGTCATCCCGCATCTCTACTTCTGGAAAAGCGCCAAATGGCTGCGCCGCATTGAATTCCTGGTAGGCGATCAGGCCGGCTTCTGGGAGAAGAACGGCTACCACATGCTTGGCGATCCCTGGCGCGAGCAACGCTACTCGGACGATTGATCGTCAGCTTTGTAGCGCGACTTGCGTCTGCAGACAGTCCGCTTCGGTTTTCTCACCCACAACCTCGAACAACTGCAGCGCCGTCGCCCTGCCTTTTACTTGCGCCTCCCCCAGCGGACGAAAGACAATCGTATTGTCGCACAAGGCGACGACAGCACTGCTGGCAAGAATTGTCGTGCCATAGACCTTGTTCATGCCTTCGAGACGTGACGCGACGTTCACGGTATCGCCCATCGCGGTATATTGCAGCCGCTCTTTGGCGCCGACACTCCCCACAACCGCCGCGCCTGTATGAATGCCAAAGCGGGTGCGCAATTCCGGCAGGCCTCGCGCCTTCAGATCAGCATTGAATACCCTGAGTTTTCGTTCCACCGCCAGCGCACAGCGGCAGGCGTTTTCCGCATGGCGCTCATCGGCAACCGGCGCGTTCCACATGGCAAAGACCGAGTCCCCGAGAAACTGGATGATCTCGCCCCCATGCTCGCCGACAGTCTCGTTGAAGATGTCGAAATAGTCGGAGAGTAGCGCCACCACCTCCTCCGGCATGCGTTGCTCGCTGAGCGTGGTGAAGTCGTAGATATCGGTAAACCAGGCCGTCACCTCCTGGCGTCGCGCGCTGCGGCCAGCAAACTGCCCGGATTCGATGCCCTTGCGCACCAGTTCTTTCGGCACATAGAGCGCGAAGGTGAAGATCGCATCGCGCGCCCGGTTCATTGCCCGGCCAAGTGTCGAGATTTCGGTGACGTGTGAAAACACGTTGCTTGGAGCCGTGAAATCGAGATCCTGCAACCGCTTGGCGTTAGCGGTCAGCTGGCTCAGCGATTGTGTAACCAGCCGCGCCAGGAAGAGCGCCGCAAGCAGTCCCAGAACGACAATGGCAGCCGCGATGGCAAGCCCCTGATAGAGGTTGCGGTTGGCGGTCGCGGTCAGTTCGTCGAGCGGGGCCGCCACCACGGTCCGGTGCCCGGCAAGCAGCAAAACGGATTTTACCGAGGTCGCCATGATGATGTAGGTGCGGCCGTTGATATCCGCGAAGCTTACCCCGTTGCCTGTTGGAAGGTTGGCCTTGATGCCTGAAAGCAGCGGATCGAGAGGCTTGGCAACATCCGTTTCCCCCTTTTCCTTCACCGTTGTCATGCGGGCCATCAGTCCGCGATCGGAATGCATGATCAGCTTTCCACCGGCGTCCATCACGAAGGCGACCGTTTCCGCGGTCAGGCGTTCACGCGCCATGAATTCGGTGATTGTGCCAAGATCGATATCCGCGCCAATGACAATACCGCCATTACCGTGATGTGCCTGTGAAATGGTCATCCCCAGAGCGCCTGTTGTCACCATCGTATACGGCCCGATCGCAGCTGGCCTCGTGCCATTGACTGCAGCCTGATACCAGGGGCGTTTTCTTGGATCGAAACCGGTAGTCAGGAGGCGCCGCTCCAGCATCTGATTGCCGTCTTTGTCGAGGAAGATCAGCCGGTTGCTGCGCTCACCCGTCGGCTCTGTTTGCATGGAGCGAACCGCAATCGCCGCGGTTTCCGGCGCATCGAGCGCTCTGCGCCACGCCGGGGCGCTCAGGTCGACGGCCTGGATGAACTCCCCGTCGGGATAGCCGGCATAAATGCCATCCAGATTGGTCGATTGAGCAATGATTTCGCGCAGCAGTTTGATCTTGTCGCTCATGCGCTCGGGCGGCGGCACGAGAAAGGAATTGGCGATCGAAGCAGTGAACCCCACGAGCGCCGTCGTCCTGCCGGAAAGAATACCCAACCGGTCGATCAAACGCTCGGAAAAGGCCCGCATGTCCGCCTCGGCATTGATCAATGCGGAATCGCGCGCCCGCACATAGCCAAGGGTGATAAGCGTACCCGAAACGGCGATCAGCAGGGCTGCCATGGCAAGCCCCAAAAGCGATCTCAGCGGCTTGGTCCAGACCGTCGGCCGGCCTTTTGCGGCAGGCTCTACCGTTACTTCCGACATGCTTTGCCTCTGACCCCTAATACGCCAATAAAATCCAAAACTTGAAGTTGAACGCAGACTATCAGCCGGTGGTAATTTCGTACAGGAAAACCATCAAGTGAATACCCATCGCAGTGGAGTTTTACCGCCGCTCTGCATGGTCAGCCGAAACAGCGGAAATCTCAGCCGCCGCCTCGCGGATCGTCTGCATCAAGATGGCCAGCGGCATCGAGGGAATGGCGTTGGCCCGCATGGTCAGCCCGACCGGCCCCTTGGTCTCGCTGGTATCGATCGGTAGTGCCGCCAGCATTCCGTCCTCGATATCGCCGGCCACCACGCCGGTCGAAATGATCCAGATGGCATCGCTTGCCCGCACGAAGGCCCGCCCGAAGGAATCGGAGACGGTTTCGATCTGGTTGGGCAGGCTGGCGATGCCGTTGGTGATCAAGAACCGTTCGACGAACGGCCGGATGATCGAGGCACGCGTCGGCATCAGCACCGGATAGACGCCAAGATTGTCGAACACCGACTGCTTTGCCGACAACAGCGGGTGACCGGCGCGCACCACGAAGACGACCTGCTCGGAATAGAGGTGTTCGAAGGAGAACCCGGTCATCTGTTCAGGTGCCGCAAGCCGCCCGACGACCAGATCGAGATCGCCGACGCGCAACTGCTCCAGAAGCACCGCGTTTTCACCGGTGACGATCTTGATGCGGCTGCCGGTTTCCTCCTTGAGGAAATTCGCCATCGCCTTCGGCATGATCCGCGTCGAGACTGTTGGCAGCGCACCGATCCGCACCGGCGGTCCATCGCCCGAGCGTTCCTGCGAGACGGAATCCAGCCCTTGGCGCAACGCCGTCAGCGCCGCCCCTGCATGCCGCAGAAAGGCCTCGCCATATCGGGTGATCTTGATGCCACGGCCGTCGCGCTCGAACACGGACACGCCGAGAACCTCTTCCAGTTCGCGGATGGTCTTGGTCACCGCCGGCTGGCTGACATGCAGAAGGTCGGCCGCCTTCATTACGCTCTTCTGGCGGGCAACCTCGACAAAGGTTTGCAAATGGCGGAATTTCACACGGGCGTCGATCATGACAACTCATAACCTGAGAGTTAATGATAGGCAATAAAATGTCATTTTACCGAACCAGATTAAAGTTCCAATCTGTTTCCGAGGAGAATTTCCGTGCAGTTTGCCCGCATCAACGACGTCACGCTTCACTATCAGATCATTGGTGCAGCCAATGACAAACCGGTGCTGGTCTTTGCAAATTCGCTCGGCACGGATTTTCGCATCTGGCGCGACGTGATCGTGCGTTTCGCGGGTGACTTTGCCATGGTTCTCTACGACAAGCGCGGCCATGGCCTTTCCGATGTCGGCGACATGCCCTATTCGATGGACCTGCATGTCGCCGATCTCGCTGGTCTTCTCGATCTCCTCGCCGTCAAGCAGGCTGTCATTTGCGGCCTCTCGGTCGGCGGCCTGATCGCACAGGGCCTTTATGCTGCCCGGCCTGATCTCGTGCGGGCTTTGGCGCTTTGCGACACCGCCCACAGGATCGGCACGGCGGACCTTTGGAACACCCGCATTGCCGCCATCGAAGAGAACGGCATCGCCAGCATTACCGACAGCATTCTCGAGCGCTGGTTCACCCCCGCCTTCCGGCGCCCGGAAAACAACGCGTTGCACGGCTATCGCAACATGCTGGTCCGCCAGCCAGAGGCAGGCTACACCGGCACCTGTGCCGCGATCCGCGATGCGGATTTCACCGAGGCAGCCAAGCGCATCGCCGTTCCGACGATCTGCATCGTCGGCGATCAGGATGGCTCGACACCGCCCGATGTTGTCCTGTCGACCGCAAAACTGATCCCCGGTGCCCGCTACGAGGTCATCAAGGATGCAGGTCATATCCCCTGCGTTGAACAACCGGAAATGCTGACCGCCGTGCTGCGCGCCTTTATCGATACCGTCCTGTCTGGAGAGAAAGCCCATGAGTGACGCCACTGCGCCCACTGAACGTTACCGCCAGGGCCTCGCCACCCGCCGCACCGTGCTGGGCGATCGTCACGTCGACCGGGCGCAGTCCACGACCACTGATTTCGACCAGCCGTTTCAGGAACTGATCACCGAGGCCGCCTGGGGCAACGTCTGGTCCCGGCCAACCTGGACAAAACGCGAGCGTTCGATGGTCACCATTGCCCTGCTTGCCGCCCTTGGCCATGATGAGGAAGTGGCGATGCATGTACGTGCCACCGCCAATACCGGCGCCAGCCGCGAGGATATCGGCGAAGCGCTGTTGCATGTGGCGATCTACGCCGGCGTTCCCGCCGCCAACCGCGCCATCAAGATCGCCAAGCAGGTTTTCGAACAGATGGACGCCGGACAGGCGGTATGAGGCAGGACGATGTCTGATCTTTCCAACAAAAAGCCGGAGACCGGCGCCTTCTTCCAGCGTGATCGCGCTTGGCATGCGCCGGCGCTGACACCCGGCTACAAGACCTCGGTGCTGCGCTCGCCGCAAAAGGCGCTGCTGTCGCTCGACGGCACGATGTCCGAAATCACCGGGCCAGTGTTTGGCCATTCGCTGCTTGGCGAACTCGACAATGATCTCATTCACAATTTTGCCCGGCCCGGCGAAAGCGCCATCGGCGAACGCATCATCGTCCATGGCCGCGTGCTGGACGAGCGCGGCAGGCCGGTACCCGGCGCACTTCTGGAATTCTGGCAGGCCAATGCCGGCGGCCGTTACCGCCACAAGAAGGAAAGCTATCTCGCAGCCCTCGACCCCAACTTCGGTGGGTGCGGCCGCACCATCACGGACGAGGACGGCGGCTACCGCTTCCGCACCATCCGGCCCGGCGCCTATCCCTGGCCAAACGGCGTCAACGACTGGCGCCCGGCCCATATCCATTTCTCGATCTTCGGCCACGGCTTTGCCCAGCGCCTGATCACTCAGATGTATTTCGAAGGCGACCCGATGATCTGGAAGTGTCCGATCGTCACCACCATTCCCGACAGAAGCGCCATCGAACAGTTGATCGCACCGCTCGACTGGGCCAACACCATCCCGATGGATGCACGCGCCTACAAATTCGACATCGTCCTGCGTGGACGCCGCTCGACGCTGTTTGAAAACCGGATGGAGGGCAACTGATGGTCCAGGATCTCGGCTACTTGAAAGAATCACCGTCGCAAACGGCCGGCCCCTATGTCCACATCGGCTGTACGCCGAATTTCGCCGGGATAACCGGCGTCTATGAAACCGACCTCGGCAGCACGATGGTCAACGACAAGACGATCGGCGAACGCATCACCATGCGCGGCCGCGTCATCGACGGCGCCGGTGTGCCGTTGAAGGATGCACTCGTTGAAATCTGGCAGACCGATGCTGCTGGCCTCTACAACAGCCCCTCGGAGCTGCGCGGCACAGCAGATCCCAATTTCGCCGGCTGGGGCCGCTGCCCGACCAGTGCCGACGACGGTATCTTCACGTTCGAAACCATCAAACCCGGCCGCGCACCCTACAAGGACGGGCGCAAGATGGCGCCTCACATCACGGTCTGGATCGTTGCCCGCGGCATCAATATCGGCCTGCACACCCGCATGTATTTTGCCGACGAGGCTGAGGCCAACGCTGAAGACCCGCTGCTTGCACGCATCGAACACCGTCACCGCGTGGCAACCCTGGTCGCGCCACGCGAAGGATCGGTCTATACGTTCGACATCTATTTGCAGGGTGAGAAGGAAACCGTGTTCCTCGACATCTAGCTGGCTGCTGATAAAGTCATTTTCTCGGCATTTGCAGATCATTTTGGAAATTATGCGTTTGCCAAATCCTCCGTCATCCCTATCCTCGGGCTTGACCCGAGGGGTGTCACAGGGAACCAGTCAACCCAAGTCCTTGGGCTGAAAGGGTCTTTTGACCCGACAGGCGTCGGGTCGCTGGATCCCCTCCACAAGGGCGAGGAAGACGGAGAGTGAGGTACCGCTTTCGTCAAATCAATCTTCAGGGTTTTTCAGCAGCCTGCCAAAGCCCCGGGACCAAGGACAGACATGACCGCCTCGGTTTTCGACCACCCCTATCTCTCAGGCCTTCTCGGCGACGAGGAAATATCCGCCTTCTTCTCGGCGGAGGCGGATATTCGTGCCATGCTGACCTTCGAGACAACCTTGGCGCAGGCAGAAGCCGAACACGGGATTGTCTCAAAGCAATCAGCCGCCCGTATTGCCGGAACCTGCGCCACATTCCAGCCTGATGTCCTTGCCCTGCGCCACGCGGTCGCCACCGATGGCGTGGTGATCCCGGAACTTATCCGGCAATTGCGCAAGGCTGTTGGTGGGGACGCGGCCGAAAAAGTGCATTTCGGTGCCACCAGCCAGGATGTCATCGACACCAGCCTGATGCTGCGGCTAAAGGCGGCCAGCGCCGTCCTCTCTGATCGGTTGTCGCAACTCTTGGATATGTTCGGCAAGCTCGACACCGATTACGGCAGCAACCACCTGATGGCCCACACGCGCATGCAGGCAGCGATCCCGATCACTGTCGCCGATCGCCTCGCCGCGTGGTCAAGGCCGCTTGCCGATTATCGCCAGAGGCTGAACGCAACGGCATTTCCCCTCCAGTTCGGCGGCGCAGCCGGTACCCTCGATAAGCTTGGCGACAAAGCCGATGCCGTTCGGGCGGCTCTGGCTGGAAACCTCGAACTGTCCAATACCCCGCAATGGCAGAGCCAGCGCGCAATCATAGCCGACCTCGCCCATCTCCTGTCTTTGATCTCGGGCAGTCTTGGAAAATTCGGCCAGGATATCGCCCTGCTCGCTCAAGGCGGAGACGAAATCGCGCTGTCCTGCGGCGGCGGCTCCTCGGCCATGCCGCACAAGCAGAACCCGGTCGCCGCAGAAACACTGGTGTCGCTCGCCCGCTTCAACGCGGTGCAGCTCTCCGCCATCCATCAATCGATGGTGCATGAACAGGAACGCTCGGGGGCGGCCTGGACACTGGAATGGATGATTCTACCGCAAATGGTGATCGCCTGCGGTGCGAGCACGCGGCTTGCGCAAACGCTCGCCACGCAAATCGAGCGGCTTGGCCGCTAACCGTACATGAGCAGTCTGGTCAAACAAAAACCCGCGTATCGTCAGATACGCGGGTTTTCCAATCTCTGGCAAGCAATGCCTTTGCCAAGGCCCAATCAGTTCGCCTTGTTCTTGTGCGGCTTGCGCTTGGCGCCTTCGGTTCCGGATTTGTCAAACTTAGGCTTGTCAAATTTCGGTTTATCAAACTTCGCCTTGTCGAAGCCCGGCTTGCCGGCCTTCTTCGTCCAGGGCTTGCTGTCGGTTTTCTCGGACCCGCGATTGTCAGCGCCGGCATAGTCAGGCTTGCCTTCGAACTTGCGCTTCGGCTTGCCTTCACCCTTCCAGTCGTTCTTGGCCGGATAAGGCTTCTTGCCTGCAAATCCACCACGCGGGCCGGAGAGGTCCGGCGCGCCATCGAGCTGCGTTACGGTAATGCCTTTTTCCAGCGCCCGCTTCGGACCGATCGCCTCGACGAAACGATCCACCCACTCGCGCGCAATCTCGACATAGGTTTCTTCGGTCTGCATCTTGATGGCGCCAATTTCCTGCTTGGTGATCTTGCCGATGCGGCACAGCATCGGGATCAGCCAGCGTGGCTCGACATTCTGCTTGCGGCCAGCCGACAGCGAGAACCAGGCGCTATCGCCGAAATCACCACGCGGAGCCCGCGGCTCGCCGCGATCCGGACGATCGCCACGATCACCGGTCGGTGTGTAGTTCGGAGTATCCATCAGGTCTTCAGGCGCTGAACGGCCAGCACGCGCCTGCCGCAGGAAAGCGGCGGCGACCTGTTCGGCACCATGCTTTTCCAGGAGTTCGCGGATGAAATCGGCCTCATCCGGCGTGATCGCTTCGGTGAGCGCCGGATCGGCCAGAACGCGTTCGTCGTCACGGCGGCTGACTTCGTCCGCCGATGGCGGCCGGGCCCAGTCGGCATTGATATTGGCATCGCGCAACAGACGCTCGGCCTTGCGGCGGGCACTGTTCGGCACGATGAGTGCGCTGACGCCCTTGCGCCCGGCGCGGCCGGTACGGCCAGACCGGTGCAGCAGGGTTTCCGGGTTGGTCGGCAGGTCGGCGTGAACCACCAGTTCGAGGCCGGGCAGATCGATACCACGGGCGGCAACGTCAGTGGCGATACAGACGCGGGCGCGTCCATCGCGCATCGCCTGCAGCGCGTGCGTCCGTTCGTTCTGGCTGAGTTCACCGGACATGGCGACAACGGAGAAACCGCGGTTGTTGAAGCGCGCGGTCAGGTGGTTGACGGCAGCACGGGTCGAGCAGAACACCAGCGCGTTCTTCGCCTCGTAGAAACGCAGAACGTTGATGATCGCATTTTCGCGGTCGGAAGGAGCAACGGTCAGCGCCCGGTATTCGATATCAAGATGCTGCTTCTGCTCGGCCTGCGTCGAAATACGCACGGCATCACGCTGGTAGCTTTTGGCCAGATTGGCGATCGAGCGCGGCACAGTCGCCGAAAACATCAGCGTGCGGCGTTCGGACGGTGCGGCTTCAAGGATGAATTCGAGATCTTCGCGGAATCCGAGATCGAGCATTTCGTCGGCTTCGTCGAGAACGACAGCCTTCAGGCGCGACATGTCGAGGCCGCTGCGACGGATGTGATCGCAGAGACGGCCGGGCGTGCCGACAACGATATGGGCGCCGCGATCGAGCGCGCGCCGTTCACTGCGCATGTCCATGCCGCCAACACAGGAAGCAACGGTTGCGCCGGTGAGTTCATAGAGCCATTCCAGCTCGCGCTTCACCTGCAATGCCAGTTCCCGGGTCGGTGCTACGGCGAGCGCCAGCGGCGCACCTGCCTGACCGAACCGGTCCTTACCATCGAGCAGCGTTGAGGCAAGCGCCAGTCCGAAGGCAACGGTCTTGCCCGAGCCGGTCTGCGCCGAAACCAGCGCGTCCCTGCCTTCGAGTTCAGGCCCCAAAACGGCCTTCTGAACCGGCGTCAACTCTGAATAACCGCGCTTGCTCAATGCCTGAGCGATCGCCGGAGCGATGCCGTCTAACTCTACCATATGTTTATCTTTCGGAATTCGGATGTCATGCGCGCCTCGGTCGATGAGGGTAAGCACAGTCCGCGGCCGGCACGTCGCCAGCCAATACATGCGCGCCTCATACTGCGCCTGAGCGCAATTGTACAGGGTGTCGCGATGTTGCGCTGCAAAAACGCGGCATTTCGGTCTGCAGCACACGCTGAAATGCAAAATGGCCATGCGGTCCCGAGGACTCATGGCCATTCGTTAGCGATCCGGAACAGTGCTGCACTCAGCTTGTCAGCCGCGGCGTCCGTATAATCTTGTTGAACAGCGCCTTCATCGCCTTTTCGATTCCTTCGGTCGGGCTCACCTCGAAATAATAACCCGGCGAGGCACAGGCCTCCATCCGCGTGCCGATTTCCGACTGGAATGGCTTGATCCAGCTATTGTACCATGAGTTGGTGGGCAGAGGCAGATAGGTCGTATAGAGCACGGCGATCTTGATGCCGCGATCCTTCAAGGTCTGACAGTAGGTGATGTCGATCGGCTCCTGACAGCGGGTACCCGTGAGCTTTTTCGTGCACCCCTTCGGCTTCTTGCTGTCGCCTACCCCGTCGGAAACGAAGAACACAACTTTCTCGGGATTGGTAGACGTGGTACCATTGCCCGGCGCACTGATTTCCTTATTGATCTCTGTCAGTGCATCGTCGAAGCTCGTCTGCTGGTCATTGTTGTACCCCTGTTTGGGAATACTCATCAGCTTGATATCCTTCGTTCCTGTCCTCACCTTGGACAGGTCGCTGGTCAGGTCCGCCACCTTCAGCAGTTTGACGTCCTCCGCTTTTTCACCGAATGTGTACGCGGCCATCCGAAACTGATTGGGATAGCTCTGCTGGCGCTCTGCCTCGCTTGTCAATGCCTTGACCGCCTTCGCAACCACGTCGATGCGAATCTCGATACCGTTGTTTTTGGCAACGAAATAGTTGCTGTTGGTATTGATGGTGCCGTTTTCTGCGACGATGTGGCAGGCGAAAGCGCAGCTTCTAGAGCCAGCATCCGAGACGTTCTTGGTCGCGGCTTCCATCTTTAAGACATCGGCAGGTGTCGCTGCCACGCCCATCGACGGGGTGTTGTCGAGCAGCATGTAGAAATCCATGAAGGACTGTGTTTGGTAAACGGCGGTGGCGCCACCGGATACCGAGAGGCTGTCCTTGCCGAGAATACGCAGGAAAGATGTCTTCAACGTTGCCTGATAGGCCAGCTTGGCCTTGATATCTTTGCCGTCCTTGACGACCGTTGCCTTGACGAGATCGAGCTTCATATCCTCGGATTCGATCTTCTCTTTTTCGATGCCATCCTCTTTTATAGAGTTGGTTTTGGCTTGGCTTTGAGCCTTAAAAAGAGCCTCCGCCTCCGCCTCACTGAGGGGCACGGGACCATCGCTGGTCATGCCGACAGCTTGTGCAACACCTGCGGATCTTTCGGCGATCGAGCCGAGCACCGCTGCATCAGCGGCATTCTGCAAGCGCGACTTGAGTTCCATGGCGCGGCTGAAATCCACAGCCATCCCGGCAGCGCCAAGGATAGGAACGATGGCGATGGCCCCGATGACGGCAAAATTGCCCGCCCGGTCGGCAAATAGCTTCTTCAATAGACGCACAGTGATCCCCTGCCCCGCACCAGGTACTTCCCGGCGTAAATGTATTCCCCAGGCAATGGACAGTAGCTGCGAAATTCTAAATGGCGGTAAAAAGCAGTAGTTAACCGAAACGTAATTCAGCAGAGCGTTATTTCATTAAAGTTTCGACGGAACCGATCCATTGTGAAGAAAAACGCAATATCTGACTTGTGATGACAAAGAACCGCGGCAATCAAGTATAGCAATCCGGAGAACACAACAAAAAGTAAACATAAAAATCAGGACTCAACCCTGAATTTACTCTCTATTTCGTGAATCACTCGCACACCGATCAGGCTCAGGCCGGATGCCGATGGCAGCCCGCCGTGGCAACGGCTGCAAAGAACAAGCTCACCCGCGTGGTCTTTGCCATCTAGCCAGCTCCGCCGCCGCCCCTGTTGAGAGCAACCGCGACAAGCCATCGACAAGCCCCACCCGGAAATTAGCGTCGCCGCCGAGATCGTCGGCGAAGACCTCAGTCAAACCGAGAAACGCCGCAACGATCTCTTCTGGATCATCCAGTCCCTGCGACAAAGCCCTGATGCGCCCAGCCAGCGGATCACGGACATCGATCGCCTTTCCGGCTTCATCGACGCCACGCGCGTAATACATCCACGCGGCAACTCCGAGCACCAGCCGGTCACAGGACGTCCCTGCCCGCCTACGGGCGCGGATCGTGCCAAGCAACCGTTGCGGCAGCTTTTGCGACCCATCCATGGCGATCTGCCAGGTGCGGTGGCGCAGCGCCGGGTTTTTGAAGCGCTGAATGAGATCGCCTCGATAGGCCGCCAGATCAAACCCGGCGAGCGGCGGCAGCGTCGGAGACACCTCTTCACGCATCAAGCCCTCGATCAGCGCCTCCATGCCCGGCAAGGCCATGGCCTCGGCAACCGTTTCGGCCCCGGCGAGAAGCCCCAGATAAGCAAGCGTCGAGTGGCTGCCGTTGAGAAGCCGCAGCTTCATAGTCTCGAAGGCGGAAACCTCGGGAATGAAGATAGCGCCGGCTTCCTCCCATGCCGGACGCTCGAGCGGAAAATGATCCTCCACCACCCATTGCCGGAACGGTTCGGTCACCACCGGCCAGGCATCATCAACACCCAGAGCAGTTGCAATGGCAGCGCGATCGGCCTCCGTCGTTGCCGGCACGATCCGGTCGATCATCGTGGATGGAGAGGCAATACCGGCGACGAAAGCGCCCAGTTCCGTATCCCGCAGTTCGGCGAAGCGGCGGACAACACATTTCAGCACATGACCGTTCGATGGAAGATTATCGCAGGACAGAAGCGTAAAGGCCTCCACGCCTGCCGCCCGCCGTCGGGCCAAAGCCTCGACGATGAAGCCGATAGCCGATTTCGGTTTTTCCGGATGTTGCAGGTCATGCTGAATATCGGGATGGTTTTCATCCAGCGTGCCGGTCGCCGGATTGTGGCAATAGCCTTTTTCCGTGACCGTCAGCGAGACAATGCGGGTCGCCGGGTCAGCCATCCGTTGCAGAACGGCCTGCGGGTCCTCCGGCGCGACAAGGGTCTCGAGGACACTGCCGATGATGCGCAGCGTTTCGCCCTCACCGTCCTGAACCTTCAACGTATAGAGCCCGTCCTGCGGCGTCAGCGCGTCACGGGTCTCCGCACTGCGCAACGAAACCCCGCAAATTCCCCAGGATGGATCGCGTGCCAAAACGTCATCGGTAAACACCGCCTGATGCGCCCGGTGGAAAGCACCTATCCCGAGATGGACAATGCCGATGGATACCTTCGCCCGGTCATACCCGGGCTTTACAATAGCAGCCGGCAGGTCCGGAAGTGTTTGGTTCGACAATCTGGTCATGATGCAGGCTGCTGTTTGGCACGGGCGACAATCTGCGACGGGTTGACGAACTGCAAGGCGAGGATCAGCCAGAACAGGGTCGTCACCATATAGATCACCGCCATGGCGTCGATCGATTGCCCGGCCCGGACACCGGCGGCAAAGACCGCGTAGTAGAGCGACACGACCAGCGTCTGGCTTGTCGGTCCGGCAATCAGGAAGGTCAGCTCGAACATGGCGATGGTCCGCACCAGAACCAGAAGCAATGCCGCCAGCATGCCGGGCAACAGAAGCGGCAGGAGGATGCGCAGAAACAGGCTGCCGGTGCCTGCGCCAAAGACACGGGCCGCGGCCTCGATGCGCGGGTCGATCTGCTCGATGAACGGGATCATCACCAGAACGACGAAGGGCAGCGAGGGCACGAGATTGATCAGCACGACGCCCCAGAAGGAACCGCCGAGGCCGATCTGGTAGAGCACCGTCGCCAATGGGATGCCATAGGTTAGCGGCGGAATGAGCAAGGGCAGCAGAAATAGCAGCACGACAAGACGCTTGCCCGGAAAGTCCCGCCGCGCCAGCGCGTAAGCCGTGGTGACGCCGAGGATTCCGGAGATGAGGACCACGGTGAAGACGATCTGGAATGTCACGAACACGACGCTCGACAGCTGGAATTCCTTCCAGGCGCTAAAATACCATTTCGTCGTCAGGCCAACCGGCAGCCAGGTGCCAAGCCAGCGGGTGGCAAAGGAATTGACCACCACGGCGGCGATTACGCCGATAAGGTTGATAATGAACAGCCCCGCGACTGCCCAGACGGCAAAACGCCAGATTTTCGACACGAGGCCCTGATCGCGGATCATAGCGGCATCTCCCGGAAAAATGCGTGATGAGGCACAGGCTTTGTCATGGTCATCATCCCTTTGTCCCCCCGGTCGGGCCGCGATAAAACATCGAGCGTGCGCCGAGCACGATCAGCACGACGACCAGTTCCACCGCGCCCATGACCATGGCGATCGCCGTTCCCAGCGAATGATCATATTGCTCGAAGGCGGCCTGATAGGCGGCAATAGAGATCACCCGCGTCGAGCCGGCTGGCGCTCCGAGCAGGACGGCTGAGGGAAAGACGGCGAAGGCCTGGACAAAGGCCAGGCAGAAGGTCACCGCCAGCCCCGGCACCAGCAGCGGCAGGAAGACTTTCATGAACCGCTGGCGGGCATTGGCACCAAGCGTTGCCGCCGCCTGTTCGATCGCCGGGTCAATGCCCGTCACGTAGGACAGCGTCAACAGGAAAGCGAAGGGGAAACCGGTGATCACCAGCGAGGCAAACACACCCCAATAGTTGTTGGTGAGCTTCACCGGCGCATCCAGCAAGCCGACAAGTACCAGCACGCGGTTGAACCAGCCCTGCGGCCCGAGAAACGTCAGAAGTCCGTCGGCAACGAATACCGTGCCAAGCGTGATCGGCAGGACGAGGATTGTCGTCAACAGCCGTTGCCGCGTCATCAGCCGGACCCTGAAGGCAATCGGCACGGCAAAGGCGAGATTGACGATCGTCACCGGCAGCGCCAGCCAGAGCGTCGAGGCAATCGTGCGGTACTGGAAGGGGTCGCTGAAGAAGGCCACATAATTGGCATACCAGGCGCCCTCCTTCGGCATCACCGAATCGGCAAGGCCATAGAAAAACGGGTAGATGAACAGCCCGAGCATGACGGCGAGCCCCGGCAGGACCAGCAGTGTCGTGCCATCGAAACCGCGCGCGGCAAGCCGATAGCGAAGCGACGGCGTGCTCATGCGCCCTTCCCCTTGAACAATAGCGCCCGGCCTTGCGCTGGTTGCAGGGTTGCGGATGCACCGCGTGGCAGAGCCTGTTCGGCGCGGAAATAGAGATCGGAACCGTCAGCCGACTTGGCCAGCCCGAAAAAGGCACGGCCGCGATATTCCATGTTGACGACCGTAGCGGGCATGCCGTTGCCATCCTCGACGGCAACAAGATCCTCCGGCCGCACCGACAGCACGGCCTGATCCCCAACGGCAAGCGGCTCGCGCATCGTGCCCGTCAGCTGCGCCCCGGCCACCTCGATGCGGGCTTCGTCACCGGATATGCCAGTCACCCGACCGGCAATGCGCGTGCGAAAACCCATGAAATCGGCGACGTCGATATGATTGGGCCGCTGGTAGAGATCCTGCGGCGAGCCGATCTGCATGATCCGCCCCTGGCTCATGACGACGATCCGGTCGGCAAGCGACAGCGCCTCGTCCTGGTCGTGCGTCACATAAATGGTTGTCGAGCCGATCTGGTCATGGATGCCGCGGATTTCGGCGCGCATCTCCAGCCTCAGCTTGGCATCAAGATTGGATAGCGGCTCGTCCATCAGCACGACCGGCGGCCGGATGACGATGGCGCGGGCAATCGCCACACGCTGCTGTTGTCCGCCGGAGAGTTGCCCCGGCAGCTTGTCGATCTGGCTTTCCAGCCTCACCAGCGCCAAGGCCTGCTCGATGCGCCGGTCGGCCTCGCTGCCGCGAATGCCCTGCATGGTCAGCCCGAACCCGACATTGCGGCGCACACTCATATGCGGAAACAGCGCGTAGCTCTGGAACACCATTCCGAACCCGCGCTTTTCCGGCTCCAGCTGATCGATGCGGTAGCCGCCCAGCCTTATTTCGCCGCCCGACAGGGCAAGAAGCCCGGCCACGCAATTCAGCGCCGTCGATTTGCCGCAACCGGACGGCCCGAGAAGCGCGATGAACTCGCCAGGCTCGATTGCAAGATCGATGCCATCGAGCGCGGTATAGGCACCGAACGATCGGCGCAGGCCATCCAGCTCGAGGCGGGCCGACTGTTTGGGCGAAAGCACCGCCGCTGCGTTCTGAACCGGCAAATTCAAGGTCGTTCCTCCACGTCGATAGGCAATTTGAAACGGCGGCAAAACCGCCGCCGTTTCAGGCTCTGTCAGGCTCAGCCCTTGGATGCGCCGATCTGTTCGTCCCAGATACGGAACGCATCGACGATCTGCGCCGGCTCAAGCGGCACTTCCAGCGGATTGTTGGCGATCCAGTCGGCATATTCCGGGCGGCCGAATTCCTTGATGGCATCCTGGCTTTCCTGCGGCGCCATCTCGATCGTCACGTCCTTGACTGCCGGGCCCGGATAGAAATAGCCCTGGTCGTAGGCGATCGCCTGCTGCTGCGGTTGCAGCATGAAGTTGATGATGTCGAGCAGAACGGCGACCTTCTCATCCGAAACGCCCTTCGGAATGACCGCATAATGCGCATCCGTCACCCAATGAAAGCCATCGAGCTTGCCGACCTTGGCCTCGGCCGGAACGATGCCGAGCGCGCGCGGGTTGATATCCCAGCCGGTCGTCGAGACGACGATATCGCGGGTGCCTTCGCCGAGTTCCTTCATTGTCTGGGTCGTGCCGGTACCATAATATTCGACGTTTTCACCCAGAGCCTTCAGATATTCCCAGGTCTTCGTCCAGCCCTTGACCGGATCGCGCGGATCGCTGTCGCCGAGAATATAGGGAAGCCCCATCAGGAACGTGCGGCCGGGGCCGGAATTGGCCGGGCGAGCATACATGAACTTCTTCGGATTGGCCTTCGACCATTCCAGCAGTTCCGCCGCTGTCTTCGGCGGTGCCGGAACCCGGTTCGGCATATATTCGATCAGCGGGCCCGATGGATAATAGGTGACGACGACGCCCTGCTCCTTGGCGAGCGCCTGCATCTTGAACGCTTGCGGCAGGAGGATACTTTCCAGATTGGGCAGGTCGCCCTTATGGGCGGCAAGATCGACCCAAAGGCTCTGGTCGAGACCGGCCGCGAGCACGTCGGTGCCCGTCAGAACGAGATCGATATCGACCTTGCCGGCGGCCTGCTGCGCCTTGATCTTGGCCGGCAGTTCCGGTGCCGGTGCCTTGGTGAAGGCGAAGCTCGATACCCATTCCGGCTTTGCCGCGGCATAGGCCTCGAGCATGCCCTGCGTCAGGGCAAGATTGCCGGCGACATCCACCACCGTGATGGTGACGGGGCTTGCCGGAGCCTTCAGCTGCGCAAAAAGACGGCCGGGCAAAAGCCCCAGGCCGGTCAGGCCGGCAACTCCGCCGACAAAGGTCCTGCGTGTAACGTTCATGTCGTTCTCCTCCCTTGTTGTGCAGCGGACGCCTCCTCAGCCGCCCGTCTGCCAGATGGTCACAGTCGGTAGGCCCTCTTTGCCAACCCGTAGGCGAGTTCATGCGCCAGAGTGGAAGCCTCGTCTTCATCGATGCGGTGGTCCGCCACGAGACGGGCGAGATAGGCGCAGTCCACCCGCCGCGCCATGTCGTGGCGGGCCGGGATCGACAGATAGGCGCGAGTGTCGTCGTTGAAGCCAACCGTATTGTAGAACCCGGCGGTTTCGGTCGTCGTCTCGCGGTAGCGGCGCATGCCTTCCGGGCTGTCGAAGAACCACCAGGCGGGTCCGAGCTTCAGGGCTGGATAATGGCCGGCAAGTGGCGCCAGTTCGCGCGAATAGGCGGTTTCGTCGAGCGTGAAGAGGATCACCGTCAGCGCCGGGTCGTTACCAACAGCGTCGAGCAGCGGCTTCAACGCCTGCACATAGTTGGTTGACTGCGGAATATCCGCGCCCTTGTCGGGACCGAAATCCGCAAATAGCGACGGATTGTGGTTGCGGTAGGAGCCCGGATGGATCTGCATGACCAGCCCGTCATCCCTGCTCATCCGCGCCATTTCCGTCAGCATCTGGCCACGGAAGGCGTCCGCCTCGCCGGCATCCGCCTTGCCGGCAAGCACTTTATCAAACAGCCGGGCCGCATCGTCGGAAGACAGATTCTCGGTCCGCGCGGTGGCATGACCGTGATCCGTCGCCGTTGCTCCGCGCCGTTTGAAGAATTCACGCCGCGCCCGGTGCGCATTCAGGTAACCTGACCACGTCGCGGCCTCACCGGTCATCGCCAAAAATCGGTCGAGGTTTCCGGCAAATCCGAGCACCTGCGGATCGACCACCGCATCCGGCCTGTATGTCGGCACCACGCGGCCATGCCATCCCGAATTGCGCACGGCGTCGTGATGCCTGAGATCTTCCAGCGCACCGTCCGTTGTTGCAATCACCTCAATACCGAACCGATCAAACAGGGCGCGCGGCCGCATCTCCAGCGTCGGGATCGCCGCCTCGATCCGGTCGAACAAGGCGTCTGCCGTCTTTGGCGACAGGCGCTCGGTGATCCCGAACACAGTCTCCATCGAATGCTCGAACCAGATGCGCGTCGGCGTTCCGGCAAAAAGATGAAAATGCGCGGCAAACAACCGCCATATTTTGCGGGGATCCGTCTCGACCGCCGCCCCGTCACGCCGGGGGACACCCAGATCCTCCAGCCGCACACCCTGCGAATAAAGCATGCGCGTCGCATAATGGTCCGGGGTGATGAACAGTGCTGCCGGGTCTGGAAACGGCTTGTCTTCCGCATACCAGGACGGGTCCGTATGGCCATGCGGCGATACGATCGGCAGTCCTGCAACGGTTTCGTAAAGCTGCCTTGCGATAGCCCGTATACCGGGATCGGCAGGAAACAGCCTGTCGGGGTGCAATGCCATTCCTTGTCGCTCCTCCCGCTTCACGTCTTGGCAACGTGAGCAAACTGATATACTAGTATTCACGACAGTGTCAACGCCTCGAGAAACCTCATGCCATCATCGCCACGAAACACCGCCGTCGCGCCCTTCCTTGCAGAACCGGCAACTGCAAAGCTCCGGCGCGTCACGGCCGGTTCGGCAATCTATGAGCGGCTGCATTTAGCGATCACATCGCTGCAGATGCCGCCCGGCATGCCGTTGCAGGAGAAAAAGATCGCCGAGGAATTCGGCGTCAGCCGCACACCGGTGCGCGAGGCGCTGCTGCGATTGGCGGAAGCCGGACTTGTCGACATATTCCCCCAGTCCGGCACCTTCGTGTCGCTGGTTCCGGTCGCCGCCATTCCCGAGGCTGTGGTCATCCGCAAGTCGCTGGAGGGAACAACGGTGGAATCGGCAACAGCAATTGCGACCCTCGCCGACATTGCCAAGCTCGACGCCATCATCGCCCGTCAACGCGTCCATGCCGCCCATAACGAAACGTCCCTGTTTCACGAACAGGACGAAGCCTTTCACGAGGCGATCGCCGGTATTGCCGGCTATCCCGGTATCTGGGCCATTCTGAAAACCGTCAAAATCCAGATCGACCGTGCCCGGCGTCTGACCCTGCCGGCGCTCGGCCGCATGGAGAGCGTGATCGAAGAGCATGTGACGATCCGCAATGCCATCGCCGCCCATGACGTCGAAAGCGCCCGGGCCGCCATGATGCACCATTTGAGCGCCGTCATTCCCGACGTTGCCGAATTGCGGGTCATGCACCCCAATTATTTTTGCTGAACAAAACGACTGAATGAACCGGAGGAAGAAGCAGGCATGCGTCAGGGATGGAGATGGTTCGGGCCGGATGCGCCGGTAACGCTGGACGATGTGCGCCAGACCGGGGCGACAAATATCGTCTCGGCGTTGCATCAGGTACCGATCGGCCGCGCCTGGACGGAAAGCGAAGTCCGCGAGCGCCAGACTTTGATCGAAACCACGCCCCCTGGGCGCTCGCCGCTCACGTGGTCCGTGGTCGAGAGCATCCCCATCCCCGATGCCGTCAAGCGCACCGGGGCCAAGGCCAAGGCCGAAATCGAAGCATGGATTGCCAGCCTCGAGGCCGTCGCTGCCTGCGGCATCAAGATCATCTGCTACAATTTCATGCCGGTGGTCGACTGGACGCGCACGGAGCTTGATTTCATCACCCCCACCGGCGCCACCGCCATGCGCTTCGATCATGAACGCTTCGCCGCCTTCGATCTGTTCGTCCTCAAGCGCCCCGGCGCTGAAAACGATTATTCAGAAGAAGACCGCCTGCGCGCCAAAACCGTGTTTGATGCGATGCCCGAAGCCGAAATGGCCGAGATCACCCGCATCATCACCTCCGCCCTGCCCGGCTCAACCACCGAACCGATGACGGTCCCCGGCTTTCGCGAACGGCTCGCCGCCTATAGCGGCGTCGATGCAAACCGTTTTCGCCAGCACCTGATCGAGTTCCTGGAAGCCGTCACACCTGCGGCCGAAGCACGGGGCGTCAAACTGACCCTGCATCCGGACGATCCGCCACGCCCGCTCTTCGGCCTGCCGCGCATCGCCTCGACCGCTGACGACTACGCCGCCGTGTTCGATGCGGTACCCTCGCCAGCCAACGGCATGTGCTTTTGCACCGGCAGCCTCGGCGTGCGCGCCGACAACGACCTGCCAGCCATTGCCCGCCGTTTCGCCGCGCGCATCCATTTCACCCATCTGCGCGCCACCACCCGCGAGGGAGACGGCCGCAGCTTCCACGAAAGCGCCCATCTCGACGGCGACGTCGATATGGTGGCGGTGCTGAAGGAACTCGTCGCGGAGGACCGCCGCCGCTCAGCGGAAAACACCATCGTCTTCCGCTCCGACCACGGCCACCGCATGCTCGACGACCTCGAAAAGACCGTCACTCCCGGCTACCCCTCGATCGGCCGCCTGCGGGGCCTGGCCGAATTACGTGGCATCCTGCACGCGCTCGATGCACGTCCGACCTGAAACGGATGTATCAGCATCGCGTCAGCCGATGGCCTGCCGCGCCGAATACGTCGCGGCATTTGTGATGGAAAAGAGGTCGTGAACTGTCCGCAAGACGCGGTCAGCCGTGATATCGGTCCTTGCGCGTAGGGTGGGCGTGTTCGTGCCCGCCCACAACAATCTTCGCTCCCGCGATATGCGGATGGTCGGCGTGGAGGTCCGAATGAAGGTGCCGTTCGTCTTCCTCTGCGGCCGGCCAAAGCCAAGCGGCGAGAACGGCTCCAAATCCCGTTAGGACGGCAAGGGCCGCGTATGTTGCTGTGAGGCCTGCCGTCGCTCCCAGCCATCCCGCCAATGGATAGGTAATCAGCCAGCATCCATGGGAAAGGGCGAATTGTGCCGCAAACAATGCAGGCCGATCCTCGGGCGACGCGGAACGCCGAAGGATCCGCCCTGACGGTGTCAAAACGAGAGAATAGCCGATGCCGATCACGGCCCACACGACGACAATACCGGCATAGGACGTCGTCAACATCCCAACCACGAGGGCGGCGACGAGCACCACCGTTCCCGCCAGCATCGTCCGACGGTCGTCGGCCTTTTTCAGCAGGCGCGGCAGAAGCAACGCGGCAAGCATCGATCCCAGCCCGAAGGCCGCCAACGCGATCGCTGTGTAACGCTCCCCGAGCGCCAGCACGCTCTGGACCAGAACGACCGTATTGACAAACACCATTGAGCCACCCGCAGCAACCGCAAGGTTGAGCGCGAAAAGGCCCTTCAAGCGTGGGACTGTCAAGTAGAGGCGAATACCACGCGTCGTCCGCTCATAGATGCTGCGCGGCTCCGCGGGCTTCGGATCGGGCAACAGAACCGAGACGACAAGGCTTGCCGAGGCCAAAAAGCCGACGACGGTCCCAAGATAGAGATTGTGATAGTTCATCAGCATCAGCAGCGCAGCTGCCAGTAGCGGACTTCCGACTTTTTCAAGATCGTAGGCCAGCCGCGAAAGCGAGAGCGCATTTGTGTAATCATCTTCGTCCGGCAGCACGTCGGGGATGGTCGCCTGGAATGTCGGCGTGAAGGCTGCCGATGCCGCCTGCAGCACGAAAATTAGCAGATAGGCTTGCCACACCCCGGTGATGAACGGAAGACAGACGGCCACCCCGGCGCGGATCAGATCGAGCGTGACCAGCATCGCACGTCGCGGAAGTTGCTCGGTAAACGCCGTGGCGACCGGCGCGACCACGACATAGGCGATCATCTTGATCGCCAGCGCCGTGCCAAGGACGGCGCCCGCGTTGCCGTCTGCGAATTCGAAGGCCTGCAGACCGAGGGCAACGGTGGCGAGCCCCGTGCCGAGCAGGGCAATGACCTGGGCGAGGAAGAGATGGCGGTAGGTGCGGTTCTTCAGAACGGAAAGCATCAGGTCATCCCTGCATCTCGTGTTGGATCGCCGCTGCCGCCCATGCCTGCACCGGTCGCGCTTCGATCAGGATTGAAAATTGCGGTGACGAATCATCCTCAAAGATACTTGGCGATGGTCTTGAACTCGGCCATTGCCTGCCTCTGCTCGCGGCCGAGCGAGCCGACGGTATCTTCGAGACAGTGATCAAGATGATCGTGGATCAGCGTCCGTTTGGCATTGGTGATCGCCTTTTCTACCGCATGAAGCTGCTGCGCAATGTCCACGCAAGAGCGGCCGCCTTCGATCATAGCGATCACGCTTTTCAAATGTCCCTCGACGCGCTTGAGCCGCTTGACGATATCGGAGTGGGTCTCGTGTCTGTGTTCGTGATTATCTTCGCTCATACCTATATCCTATCCTCCTGGATAGGATACTTCAATCGTGATCTTGACCCGAACCGCGGATAACCGCGATCAGCCCATAGCCGAGATCTGACTTGAGACGGCAAGAGGAACGCGGCATCAACCGCACTGCGAAACTGCCGGTTTTCACAGAAAGCTGCCCAATTAACCGTGAAACGACGAACAATCATATCCGGGGTTTGCGACGGACGCTGCATTGCACCATATTGCCGTCAAAGGGCCAGAAGGCCCGCAAAAGCCCAGAAAGCCAATATCGCATGACATCGTCTACCGCAGCCCCTGACGGCACCTCCGAGACGCGCAAATTCCTCGTTCTACTGCTCGGCTCGATCGGCGTCGTCTACGGCGATATCGGCACCAGCCCACTCTATGCCTTCCGCGAGGCGTTGAGACCGTTTGCGGCGGACGGTGTGCATGAAAACGAGGTGCTGGGCCTGATCTCGCTGATGGTCTGGACGCTGACGATCATCGTCACCTTCAAATACGTCCTCTTCCTTCTGCGCGCCGACAATGACGGCGAAGGCGGCACGCTGTCGCTGCTGGCGCTGCTGATGAAGAAAACCGGCAATTTCACCCCCATCCTGTTTTTCGCAGGCATCATTGGTGCGGCGCTGTTTATCGGCGACGCGATGATCACACCGGCACTCTCGGTCATGTCGGCGCTCGAAGGCCTGAAACTGGTGACGCCAGCCTTCGCGGGCTACGTCCTGCCAGTGTCGGCGGCGATCATGGCCGGTCTCTTCCTCGTGCAATCCAAGGGCACAGCCGCTGTCTCCAAATTGTTCGGCCCGATCACGACCGTCTGGTTTCTGGTCATGGCGTGGGGCGGCCTGATCCATATCGGCGACGATTGGACGATCCTCCAGGCGCTGAACCCGATCAACGCTCTGTGGTTCATCACCCATGCCGGCTTTGCCGGCCTGATCGTGCTTGGCGCGGTTTTCCTGACCGTCACCGGCGCCGAAGCCCTCTACGCCGACCTCGGGCATTTCGGCCGCAAGCCGATCCAGGTGGCCTGGTTCATCCTGGTCTTCCCGGCACTGGCGCTGAACTATCTCGGACAGGGTGCCTTCGTGCTGGCCAACCCGCAAGCCATCGAAAACCCGTTCTACCTCATGTACCCGAAATGGGCGCTACTGCCTGTTGTCATCCTCGCCACCATGGCGACCATCATCGCCAGCCAGGCGGTCATCACCGGCGCGTTTTCGCTTGCCCGGCAGGCCGTCCATCTCGGTTTCCTGCCGCGGCTGGCGATCAAGTTCACCTCGGAAACAAACACCGGGCAGATCTACGTCCCGGCCGTGAACCTGCTGCTGTTCATCGGTGTCATCGTGCTGATCTTCTCGTTCGGCGATTCAGAATCGCTTGCAACGGCCTATGGCATATCCGTCACCGGCGCGATGGTCGTCACCACGCTGATGTCGTTCCAGTTTCTCCGCTCCATCTGGGGCTGGTCCACCATCAAGGCAGCCGCTGTCCTTTTGCCGCTTCTGATCCTCGAAGCCGTATTCCTCGGAGCGAACCTCCTCAAAATTCACGACGGCGGCTGGGTTCCCGTAGCCCTTGCGCTCGCCATCATGGCGGTCATGTGGACCTGGACACGCGGCTCGCGCATCCTGCGGGAGAAGACGGCCAAGAACGACATGCCATTGGACATTTTCATCAAGTCGATCGAACGCCCGTCGGAGCACGCGCCCGTCACCGTCCCCGGCACCGCCGTGTTCCTGACGAGCGTACCGGACAGGACACCTGCCGTCCTGCTCCACAATATCAAGCACAACCATGTCCTGCACGAACAGAACGTCATCCTGACGATCTGGACGCAAGACAAGCCACATGTTCCCGACAGCCAGCGCGTGGACATCACCCAACTTTCCGAGCGCTTCCTGCGTGTCGATATCCATTTCGGCTTCATGGACGAACCGAACGTCGCCCGCGCCCTCGTCCTCTGCAAGAAAAAGGGCTTCAAGTTCGAGATCATGCAGACCTCGTTCTACCTTGGCCGGCGCAACCTTATCAGCACGCCGAACACGGACCTGCCCGTCTGGCAGGAACGGCTCTATATCGTACTCGCAGACTTCGGTATCGATCCATCGGCCTACTTCAAGCTCCCGGCCAACCGCGTCGTGGAACTCGGCGAGCAGGTGGCGATCTGACATTCGAGAAACTGCGACCGGTGCCGCAGAAACGCGGCCAGGTTTGCTTACACGCGGTATCGACAAAGAAATTGTTGCTCGCCACATACATCTGAACAAGCCAATCTTGATTTTGTTAGGTTTTCAGCGCTCGTCGCCACAACCGTTTGAACATATCGCCTCATTCCCATGAGCAACCAGGCATTTTCGCCTCATTCCTCTGAACACGCTGGAACTACGGCCTTCACAGTCGGTTGTAAACCTTTCGAATCGTCTGAAATCTATGTAAAGATGGGCCGATGAAAGCCGGTGCCGCAACCACTTCAAAGGGCAAGCAATCAGCCTCATCGTACGTGGGGCCTGAGCACACGCGCACGGCCACGCTGCAAGAGGTGCTTCACCGCTTCGGTCGCAGTGCCAACGGCACCGGTCAGGCTGACCTGCTTCGAAGTTACGGGGAACGCGATACGTTCCTTTATTTTGCCGGTGACCTGCGTCTGTTGGAAAAACCAACGGTTTCAATTGTAGGTACACGTCAGATTTCCCCTGAAGGAATTCGCCGGGCAGCAAAACTGGCGCGTCAGCTTGCTGAATCGGAAGTGCTGGTCATGAGCGGGTTGGCAAGGGGCGTCGATACCGTTGCGCATACTTCCGCGTTGGAAGCCGGAGGGCATACCGCCGCCGTTATTGGCACTCCGGTTGATCGTGTCTATCCGGCCGAGAACGCTGAGCTGCAGATGGAAATATACAACCGTCATCTTCTCATCTCCCCATTCAACGTTGGAGAGCAGGTCTACAAATCGAATTTTCCGGCTCGTAACAAGGTTATGGCAGTTCTGAGCGATGCGACCGTTATCGTCGAAGCATCAGATACTTCTGGTACGCTTCATCAGGCTGCGGAGTGCCAAAGGAACGACCGTTGGCTCTTTATTATGAAATCGGTGGCCGAAGATAGAAGCGTTACGTGGCCGTCAAAATTTCTGAAACACCCCAAAACCCGGGTACTCACCGACACCTCCGAGCTATTGGAAGCGATCCGCAAATGACCGATATCTCCGTGGTGTGCCTAATTCCCTACAACGCGGAGCATAAAGAAAACCGCCCCCAAGTTGAATGGGAAGCAATCCACATGAAGAGGATTGTGAAGAATGAGCAGCTTAACGGCAGCTTCAATTTTGCCGTGAACGGCGTGCTCACTAAAATCGACAGAAACAACATCGGAACTTTTCAGCACGAGATTAACCGCAGGTTTGCTGCCAAGCTAATGCTTGATCACCCCTACCCTGTGGCCCTCGTTCCGATACCAAATGGTGATGGTTTGATCGGGCAAACCAATGTGTTCAGAACTTTGAGCATCGCCAACTCGATTGTACGGGTAATGAACAACGGCTCCGTTGCGCTGGACCTTTTACGGTGGAACGCACCCGTTGGAAAAGCTCATTTGGGGCAACGTGCTCGTCGGGTTGATGATCATATCGCAGCCCTACAGATCAACGGCGGAACGCAGCTGCCCGTTATTTTATTCGATGATTTCCTTACGACAGGGTCTCAAATGGCGGCTGCGAAAATCAAACTGGAGGACGCAGGCTTTAATGTCGTCGGTTGTTACACGATTTTTGAAAGCCTCGACGCAGGCGTTCAGGTCGAGCCGCCGGGTTGGAGGTTGACGACCCGCCATGTCATGCGGATCGCCGATTTCTTTCAGAACGTTAATCTGTAGATTTACGACAAGGCCGCGAATAATTCCTTCAGGCGAGAAATCGACCCGGCCTCGTCGGCGATTGGTAACTCTATTGGAGTGAAATGGGCCGCCTGCCGCTTTCCCTCGAAAACGATGCACCGTGATTTGGTGTTAAACGAAACAAGGAAAGAGAACTTCCTCTTTCCGTTGGTCACGATCTGTCCACTTACCGGCAGTGCAGACGGAAGTTGAAGATAAGGCGGCGAATTTGCGCTGACAGCGCAGACTTCCGTCCAGAAAGTCTCAAACTCAGGATCACTGAATCGAGTAGGATCACGGCTGAGGCCAAATACCGTTGCGAGATCGGCATATCGATAGATCACGTTAACATTCTGGGCGTCGTTGGACAGCCGTTCAAGTAGTGGCGAGATGTTATGTTCGGCCATGAGGCTCATCAATCGACGGAGATTATCCCCAAAGAATGGCAGAATCTCGCGAGCGTTTCGGTATTCCGCCGCAAATTTCTTAACCGAAGCTGCGGTGATTAGCCTTGAGTTTCCAGTCTTTGATCGCGGTTCTAAATGCCCCTCCTCGATCAAGCGGCACAGTGTCGGTCTGTCGACGTTTAATTCCGCTTCGCTTTCGGCAAGTGATAAGACCTGCTTCGAAAACCGAGGTGCGGCGTCAGGCGGATTGATGGCGATTCTGATGCCTTTGAAGCCAGGTTTTCCGATCCCGTTTGACGTAATTTCGTATTGTCCGTTCAGAACTGAAACTGCCAAAGCTCCTGCGCGGATGCTGTTATTCTTAGCGTAGGTGAAAAATGACGAGGAGGCTGATCGATTGTCGTTCATATCGGCGATTTCCAGCGTTCTCAAAACGTTGCAAACATCGATCTCCAGGAAACGAAGGCCCGCAGAGCCATCAGTCGTGACGTCTGCAAATTCTCGTAAATAGCCAGCGCTAACAAGCGCCCGCAGCTCTTGCGACGGCAGGCCGAGTTTCGAGCCAACTTCAACCCGTGTCATCATTCTACGGACATGGAACTCAACAGCATCGGCCTCCGTAGGGTCGAACTTGACTGGCGCTCGATACCATTCTCTCTCTGGAAGAAGCCCGATAGCATCCGCAACAGCTGGCAAACCCCGCCGATTGATGCCAATGCGCTTCGCCAGCTCAGTGAGACCGATTTCACCATTCAAGAAACCAACTGACGTCAATGGTCCTGCAGATGAGCGGGCTTCGAGAGCGAGGGCTTTCCGGAAGACCTTTTTCAAGACCTCCGCGAGCCTCATGTTGTCGAGAACTTGCCTCTGTTTATTCGCCCAACCAAACACAATCGTATAGCCGCGCGTGCGCAGCTCGTTTGGAACGCTAAGTCGAATCCAGGTGCGAAGGCTCTCGACAAGAGCTACAGCGTCAGCACGCAGTGCCTGATATCCCGCTTCCACCATCTCGCTGGTCAGTGGTGGGAGGGTGGAGGACCATGACGAAGAAACAAGTCGGCCGATTAACTGGCAGACAGAAATAACGGACCCAAGATCAACCGAGTCCAGGAGCGGAGCGCGTGTCGGCGGACCGAACCCAAGGCGGCCCACAAGATACGATGAAAATGTCGACAGCCCTTCTTGTCGTGGGTGTCGAGCTGCAAGCAAAGCGCCCGCTGGCGATACCGTCATGGCCGACCACCACCAACGGAGTTGATTGCCCTGATCATCCGTGTCGGTAAGAGGCTGTCCGTGATGAGGACATTCGTGGATTGCGACGATGTCCCACCAAGCACGATGATGAGGACTGTCCTGAAGGCATCCCGGGCACCAGCGACGGGATGAAAATGAAAAGTCTGTCGCATTGAAACGTTGACCAGCCAGTGTCACGCCATCGCCAGATCGTCGAGGAGTTGCGTTCCTCAGTCGATGTTTTTGGATGTCATCAAGCGGCAACCGAAGGATCACATTCAACAGACTTTCCGGATTCATGTACCG
The DNA here is from genome assembly GCF_964252935.1 of Rhizobium sp. LjRoot98. Classification (NCBI taxonomy): domain Bacteria; kingdom Pseudomonadati; phylum Pseudomonadota; class Alphaproteobacteria; order Hyphomicrobiales; family Rhizobiaceae; genus Rhizobium; species Rhizobium sp. LjRoot98. The sequence goes on along the minus strand of NZ_CAXUPW020000002.1, from coordinate 16,421 downwards.
CGCGTCGACATCGATCCCATCGCTATAGCGAGTGACGCTGCTGTGGCCCTCGGCGGCAACGAGCCTGGCAAAATACCCGTGAGCTGGCTCATCTTCAGCATTTTCGACGCTCCACCGGCTGAAAGGGGTGGTCCGGATATCGAAGGTGAGCGTCATTCTTCAGGCCCTGCGACGCCTTGGCCGAATGGCTCATATTTCTTTCCTACGCGCCTCCGTTCTCGGGCAGCCTGAGCAAGATGCTCCTTCATGATGCAGGCTGTCCCGTCGTTGATTGCTTCGTACGCGGCGGCCTGCACGATATTCATGACCATCCCGATGGACCCATCAGATACTTCCATGAGGTCAGAGAAATAGCGCAGCGAAGCAAGGTCGGAGAGCGTGCGAAACGGAAGCCGTTGATCAACGCCATGCAAGAAGATGCGGAATTGGTTACGTCCCTCCTGCTCTGAGCTGAAACCATTCACGTAGAACCGGGGAAACCCTCCACGCCCGATCATCTGCATATCAGTTTCCATGGAGCGCTCTACGATAGACGGGCCTGCCAAAAGAATGTTGCAGGCATTCACCTGGTCCAGGAGGTATTTGATCAGCGAAACAAAAACTGTCCGCCTCCGGCCTGCCACCCCGAGGAGGCAGTGGGCATCATCGATAATAATGAGCTTTACGTTGCAATCGACAATGCGCCGCGCTGCCTTCGTGTTCAGTGTTGACGTCTTAATGCTCGGTACAGTTGGGACGCCGGTCGCAAGATAGATTTGCCGCCCAAGTTCCAACGAATCCCAGTCGAGGCGAGCTTGGAGGTAGATGACCTCTTGTTCGAAGCCCTTATCAGTAAGTGCGGCTGGATGTTGTCGTGCGAAATTTTGAAGGATGAAGGTCTTGCCTGAACGAAACTCCCCAATAACGCCAGCCATCCAACCGGTGTCAGCAGCCCCACCTTTAACGGGACGGTGAAATCGTTCGATCTGTTTCGAAACCTCCAGAAATTGCTCATAGGGAAAAAGCACGTTTTTCACCATTGCTTGCCGTTCACCTGGAGGCAGGAGAGCCGCTGCTTCGCGCTCGTCCGTCGTGACAAATGGGGTCGTATGAAAACTCGGAAAAATCGTCATTTCGTGTTGTCCTTGTCGCCAAAAAGTTTCGTGATGTCGTCGTCGTCTTCTGAAAGGTCGAGGTCGTACTTCCTTCCGTCGTCGGGAGCAGAAGGCCTCCGATCCGTGCGTGGTTTTGTGTCTGGCGAGAAAGGAGGGGTCGCCATGGTTGGAGCCTGCGGAACCAGAGAGGCCGGGTTTGCCTCGCCAATGCTCGGGCCGGGACCAGTAAGCTGCATGTGACCAGCGCCGGAGGGATCGTTGTGATCAACCTCGATGACGCGGCTGCGGACGAACTTTTTGGAAGCCTTGGCATGGAAGCGTGCAAGCGCCTGACGCGTTCGTTTGCTTGTCCGCACGTTATTGATCTCAGCAAGACGCCGCGAAAACGAGTCGTAGGCTCCCTCAAAATCACGAGCGTCGCGTCCGTTCTCAAGATTGAATTTCACGATCTGAGTATGCTGATAGAGGCGAAGGCCCTTTGCGTACCAGGCGTCGATGGATTGAATTGGAACGATGATGACCCTATCATTGTGATGGTCGAGCACGTGGATTTCGCCCAAATCGGCAGGATCACGCCATGCCTTGTATGTGGTGGTGTTTACCCCAGGCACAGCTGTCTTATTGCGGGCATCCGCTTGGACGACGATCAAATCGGGGTGCGTGTAAATGAGGTTATCCCAGCGAATGCTACCGTTATGGATGGTAACATCCGCAACGTTCCCCATGGCGCGAACCAAGATGTCTGGATCGGTCGGGCGACGCTGCTTTGCGTGCCGAATGCCCTGCTCCCAAATTTGGTTGGGAACGCCATCAAGGGTACGGAGAATACCAAGTCCTTTATGCGCACTGACATGATAATCGCCACAGATGTAATGGGTCAGGAAGTGGTTGAGTTCACTCAGCGTGATCTTTGGGACGTTGGCGTTCACCTCAAGAAACTTGTCTCGGTCGGCGGGCTTTGACATCGTCGCGCCGGGAAGGTTATGGATCGCATCCTGATTGAGAATGCGGAAAAGCCGCTCCATCGCCCCCTTCTCCCATGGGTGGCCTGGACGATATTCGACCAACTGGATGCCGAGCTGCGAGAGGGTGAAACGAACATGGTCATTGATCAATGCCATGTCATTATCGACGCCAAGTCGCAGGAACGTCCCGTATTGTTTCCATTCGAGACCCGGATACTGCGACATGTCCTTGGGCATGATCGCCATTTTCAATCCTTCGAGGAACGTCTCGAAAGTTGCCCCCTTGAAACTGACGGAGTATCCAAGGAACGAACCAGACTTGCGGTCGCGGAAAACAATGATGTGGGGGCGGCCGTAGATGATCGGCCGTTCATCGTCGACTACGATGACGTCAATCGGCGTGAAGTCGCAATCGACGATGTCGAGCGGATGGTCAGGCAACGCCTGGCGCAGGTAGATGTCGAAGTGCTTTTTCGCATACGCGGGCCCATGCCGCCACAAAGCCTTCTGGACCTTGTCCACACTACCGAAACGCCGCTGAAAAGTTCGATCTCCCGGACGGAAAAACCGGCCTTTGTCGTTGTGAGTAATTGCACGCAGGTAATCGTTCTCGGGCAACCTCAGTAAATCTCTGAAGGCTTCCTTAGCGTCTTTCCAATCCCCACTCTTCAGACGGCATGCGACCTCAACCGCATCCGCCAGAAGCTCTTCAATTTGAGGGCAGAAACGATCCGTACGATTGCCGGAACTCAGCTTCGGGACAATAGCAACCAACGGGTCGAAAGCGCCGTCGCAGTATTGCGCAATCTTACGTTTAACCGTGTTGAAACACGGTGGTTTCTTATCAGCGATCAAGGTTGCGTGTTGTTTGACGGCAAATTCAATCAGCCCTCGCGTCAGCGGTTTCCCAACTTGATCGCTGGCGACAAAGCACGCGTTGACATAGCCAAGATAGCGAGCGCCTTTCTCCTGCTGCGCGTCTGGGATTCTGAACGCGGCTCCTGGTGCGTTGTCGTTGTGACGCTGTCCGGTGTCGGGACGGAGGCGGCGATGCTTCTCCAGGAACACAATCTGCGATGTGGTAAGGTATGCAGCGCTCTGGCTGAGCATGTTTTCCATGATCGCGAGAGCGCCGAATTGATCATCGTAGGTCCAGGAACGAACGACGTAGCGACCGACTCTCAACCTGTCTGCCGAATAAATCTGATAGCGCTCCCCGGCGGCCATTTCGAGCGGCTGATCATTTCGCGCATCCATTGGCGGCGGCAAATCGAGTTGATCTGCCGTCATGATGACTTTCATCGCTTCAGGATTGAGGAATGCGGTAGGGTTTTCGCGGATCGACATGTCGGTCCTCCTACTTCACGGGTTTGCACAGGAGGGAGGTGTCACTGAAGGGGCGAGCGAGATCGATAGAAACCTCACCCATTACAGCCATCTGCATGATGGCGGTAAAAACCCGGTCCACCTCCTCCAGGTCTCGCCTATAAGTGACTGTCTGTCCCGAGAGGTCAGTCACTTCAAAACGAAGCGTGGCCAACTGCAGGCTTTTGCGTACTGAGCCAATGTTCGTGGGGAGGTCGATCTGTGTGATCACCCGACGGACGGCCATTAACGCGTCGTCGTCTTTGACGCGGATGTGCTGATACATGATCTTGAGGTTGGCAAACCGGGGCTGAATATAGATCATGCGTTCATCGTGGACGACGTAGTCTGCGTTCAACTCCCGCCGCGCCACCGTTTGAAGCTCCTCGGTGCGCTTCTTCATCCAGGGCCGCTCCTGTTGGATGGCGAGCGGCCGATAATCGATATAAAGCCGACGGCAATCGCGCATTTCGACACCGAGGTCAAAGATGTGATCGCGCATTTTGAACATTTCGCCGGATTCGCTCGATGCGTATTCGATGCGGATGGGATATGGGCAAATTCGGGAGACGTCCGGGTTCGTCTCCAAATGGATCATGCCATCCGACATAAGAGGCGAGCGTGTTCGCACATAACCACCCTCAACCTTGAGGCTTGGCGCGATGCCAGGCAACGAGGCGTGCATCTGACGCCGCGCCGGTTCGAAAACGGGGACGCTATTTGGTTCGAATCCTGTTTTCATTGGCGGCCGCCCTCACCCCGGCTTGGGATGGTGGTATTGCTGGTCGAGCCAGCGACCTGCTCGACCAGCTCCGAAAGCACCTTGATGACAAACGCGGGCACGCCGAGGCGCGGCAGTTCGCTAAGGGCGACAGCGGATACCTGTCGTGAAAAAATTGATGCGGGATATTTCACACCTTACTCCATCGTCGGCACGACAGCTTCGGTCGGCCAAATGCATTTCGGACTGAACGGGGAATGGTCAGTTCGGTATGCGCGATAGTCGGTGTGTTGAGGCGCAACTGCCCAAACGGCGGCGCTGTTTATCGCTAACCGGGACGGTCATCTTCATCGTTTCTAAAAGTACGTTCATGGCCACCAAATCCACAAGGGTTAGTCGGTGGGCGCTCGGCCTGTCGCGGCCGAGTGGAAACTCAGCGCACGGACAGGCAGCTCGCCCGTAGGTCCATCAATCGAGTTAGCGCTGCTGTTTGCACAGTTAAGTTCTCCAAAACAAACGTGCCTGCAGCTTAGATCATGCAACTTAGAAGAGTCACGACAGACCTATTTTCATGGGTAATTCCTTGCAAATTGTCTGGACTCATTTCGAATTATTTCCTTGGTGAAGCACTAACCCTGACGTCGATCCAGGTCGTTCACCTTGCAGTTGATCGAAGCGTTCAGGCGAAACACGCCCGGTCTCAAACAACTCGTGCGCGAGGCGATCAAGGAAATGACGACGGCTTCTCAAGATGTCGGTGGCGCGAGCCAATTCTTGCTGAAGGACTTTGTTGATGTTTTCCGCCAGCCAAGGATCGGTGATCGAAATTGCCGCCGGTCGGCGGCTTGAAAGCTCCTCAAAATAGCGAAGTTGATCGCCCATGGCGTAGTGAGCCAACATTGCCGTGGCGGTGCTGGTCGCTCGTTCGAGATCGTTGCCTGGACCTGCACCAGCTCCGTCGCCATGACTGCCGAGAACAATTTGTTCCGCCGCAATCCCCGCGAGAAACGTGCAGATTTCATTCAGGTGCGATTGCCTATCTCGAAAAGCGACGACGTTGTGGTGGAACAATGCACCCCCTACGTTCTGCTCGCGAATGCGTGGATTCAATTGGCTTGCCACAGCAATGTCAGCTAACTTTCCATATTGAAGGTATTCACCAACAACGGCGTGTCCTGCCTCGTGCACCGCCACAGATTGACGATAAAATCCGGTCACCTGGAGCAAAACAGGCAAGTGCCCTTTTAAGTCGGCGACTTTGACTTGCCGCTTTTCCATTCGCGCCACGCGCCTCCCATCGCGAGCGAGCTGGGCAAGGTCTGCACCGGACATTCCCTCCGTAAGCTGTCCCAACTCTGCTTTCTCGTCCTCGGCAATGCTCTCGCCGAGATGCTGGCATAAGATCGCGATCCGATCATCTGGGCCAGGCATTGAGATGACAATGTGCTTGTCCAAGCGCCCAGCCCGCCTCACAGCAGGGTCAATCCGATTCGGATTGTTTGTTGCGCCGATGACGACAACGCCTTCTCGCCCTGATGCGCCGTCGATGCATTCGAGCAAACCGTTCACGACTTGCGTCGAATAATTGGCGTTGTCATGGCTGAACCGGTCTCGATCACCGACGGAGTCCAGTTCGTCGATGAACAAGATGGATGGAGCCTTCTCCTTTGCGGTGTCGAAGTCCTTTCGCATCCTTCTCAGCAAATCTCCGAGATGGCCGCTTGCTTGCCATTGCCCCAAGGACGCGGCTACCAAGTGACTGCCGCAGGTTTCCGCCAAGGCCTTCGCGAAAATTGTTTTCCCTGTACCCGGGGGGCCGCTCAAGAGGAGCCCGGTGTCGACATCAGACCAGGCGATCTTGCCGTCTTTCCAATCTTGGAGGTCCCGGGCAAGCTGAAGCCCCCAGTCCTTCGCGGCCCCGTAACCGTGCATGTCTTCAAGCCTGGTGACCTTCACGACCTTTGGCTGCACATGCTCTGGCTCCTCGGGTTTAGGGTCGGCGGGCACCGACCGAAGGCGGCGCATGGTGTTGTCGAAGCTACGGCCGATCCGGAGAGCGCTAACAATGCTGTTGATCGGAAACTTCAAGAGTTGACCCGCCTGTTCGCGGGTCAGAGACATGTTCAACACGACCGCACAAGCAGCCTGAAGATCGCGTTCGCCAATCGGATCGATCTCAAAGATGTGGTCCGCAGCGAGAATGACAGTCGCCGGAAGAGCCTCTGAGGACCAGGTGAGCACGATGGCTCGCCTCTTTTCCCGGCACTCTGTTTCAAAGCGTTCCTCAACTTTCTCAACACTGTCATTCGGGGCGACACAGCTGAAACCAACATCATCGGTGCGACCTCGATCATCGTCTTCAAAGATGAGGTTTGTCATCGCCAAGACGTAGTCGGGGACGGAAGTTTTCTCTGGAACCACCAGAACGATAATACCCGGGCCACCGCTCTTGAACAATCGCGCTGGTCTGATCGCGCGGCACATAGCGCAGTACATTGCGTAGTCTTTAACGCTGGTAAGAAGCCTTTGGCTCCTGGTTTTGTAAGTTTTGGACATGGGAATCCTACTGCTGCAGCGGGTGCAGCTCGAAAATATTAACTGTGGGAATGGCTCAACCGCGCTTGCGGCGAACTTGCGTTTCAGGTCCGATCAAAGCCTCGTCTAGCTCCATCTCGATAAAACGATGGAGTGCAAGGCTCGCCAACCCCGCTATGGGCTTGGTTTCGGTAAAGGCGCTGAGACATTCGGCCACCGAAAGGCTTCCGTTCTCATCAAGCGCTGCGAGCAAACGGATGCGATCCGATAATGCGGTTTCGAAACGCGCATACCGGAGGAGGTCTTTGGCGTTCCTGAGCCGGATCAACGGCAGCGCGGTCCGCTCGACAGGTTCGTATCGGTAACCAGCGCCACCGGCACATTCGACAATGCCGTCGAACTGTCGAGATGGTTCATAGCTCGCGTCGATAAGAACGAGTCCGTCGTCTCGGATAACTTCAAGGTCAGGCCGATGAATTCCAGTCTCGAAATGGAGGGAAACAGACATGCATCTCCAGGACCTGACTTCTTCGTCAACGTCCAAAAGGCACGCAACATCCCTCGCCGCTTGGCTGCGGAACACAGGCGAGCCGTCGCACTTCACGGTGCCGAGCGGATAATAGAATTTGAACGCGGATGGCTGCGTTTCATTCATAGATTTCATGGAGATGCTCATCATGGCCTCTCGGTACGAGATACAAAAACGTGGTCACCGCGAATGCGGAGCGATCAACGTAGTATTCGTAGCGAGGGTGCGCAGAGCTTTGACATGACGAGAACAAATAGAGAACAAAAACACGTATGTCAAGTGGGGATTAATTTCAAATAAAGCGATACCCGCCGATCCGGTAGCGCAATTTGTGCAGGCGGTGTCTGCACAAATCATCACAATATTCCGCCGGTATTCGCAGGATAGCCCCGCTTGGCCAGTTCAAATTTTCGGACTAACCCTCTCATAAAGGGTGCTCGATCCGTCCTTGTTCACCGCATAGACGTCATACGATGCCTTCGGATCGTCGCCCATTCCCAATGATCCCGCTGGCATTCCCGGAACGGCGAGGCCAGCAATCTGCGGGCGTTCTGCCATCATCCTTTTCACTGATTCCACGGGAACGTGACCTTCCACGTAATACCCAGCGACAACCGCTGTGTGGCAGCCTTGCATTTCAGCAGGAACGGCGAACCGCTCCTTGATGATGTTGAGATCGTCCACGTCCTCAGCCTGCACGGAAAAACCAGCCTTTTTCATCGCCTCGGCCCAGGCGTGACAACAGCCACAGTTCGGGTCCTTGTAGACGATCATGCTTTCACCAGCCGCCCGAGCTACTCCGACCATGGAAATCGATCCTGCCGCGAGGACGGAATAGAGGAATTGCCTTCGTTTCATTTTGATTGTCCTTTCCAAAAACGTTAGCCGACGGGAAACCCTGCTAATCGGTCCCCACTGCCGAGCTTCCGAATGCCTAAGGCATTGTCGGAGTTGCGCCGGACCGCAGTCAAATCACACTCACTCACGTTTCGGCGCTGGCTGCTTCCCTCCTAGAAACACCCTCGTCAGCGGAAGAACAGATATTTGACGAGCGCCGCGATTACGAGAACAACGACGGCGAGCCCGATAAGGCCCGCAAGCCCCATCCCCCACATCATGCCGGTGCCCATCATATCTTTCATCATGGCGTCCTCCCTTCATTCGGCCGCCTCGTTCAAGACCACCGATCCGGGCTTCATATCGACCATCCGGAATTCTGTGCTGGCAGGTAGCCGCCAACCCTTGACCAGCCCGTAGATCGCCGGGATCACCACCAATGTCAGGATCGTCGACGAGATCATCCCGCCGATCATCGGCACGGCGATCCGCTGCATGATTTCTGACCCGGCACCTGTGCTCCAAAGAATAGGCACCAGTCCCGCCATGATCGCCACGACGGTCATCATCTTCGGCCGAACACGCTCGACAGCACCGACCATGATCGCCTGCTGGAGATCGAGCCTCGTGAAACCGCGCTCCTCCGCCTCGCATGCGATCCGTCGTTCCTTCAGGGCCTGATCGAGGTAGATTAGCATGATCACACCGGTCTCTGCCGCGACGCCTGCCAAAGCGATGAACCCTACCGCTACCGCGACGGAAGCATTGAACCCCAGCCACCACATCAACCAAATGCCGCCGACCAGGGCGAACGGCAGGGAGAGCATGACAATCAGCGTCTCGGTGAGCGCCTTGAAGTTCAGATAGAGCAACAAGAATATCAGCGCGAGTGTCAGGGGCACGACGATGGCGAGGCGTGCCTTGGCCCGTTCCAGGTATTCGAACTGTCCGCTCCATGCGACCGAATATCCGGAAGGCATCGTCACACTGCTGGCTACGGCGTTTTGTGCTTCCGCGACATAGCCGCCCAGATCACGATTGGCGATATCTACGAAGATGTAGACGGCAAGCTGACCATTCTCTGTCCGGATGGTGGTGGCACCACGGGTAAGCTTGACCTCTGCCACCTCCCCCAACGGTACCGTACCGCCTCCCGGCAACGAAACCAGGATATCCCGCGCAATCGATTGGGGATCGCTTCTAAATGCCCTCGGATATCGGATGGCAACTCCGTAGCGCTCCCTGCCCTCGACCGTCGAGGTCACCACTTCAGAGCCAAGGGCCATGCCAATCACATCCTGAACATCGTCGATGCTCAAGCCGTATCGTCCCAGCGCCGTGCGGTCCGGGATGATATCAAGATAGTAGCCGCCAATCACACGTTCAGCATAGGCACTCGATGTTCCCGGGATCGTTTTCAGGACGGTCTCGATGTCACGAGCAACCCGTTCCATTTCCTTGAGATCGGTCCCATAGACTTTGACGCCAACTGGCGTCCTGATCCCCGTCGACAGCATGTCGATGCGGGCGCGGATCGGCATGGTCCAGGCATTAGAGACGCCCGGAAATTGAAGTGCCGCGTCCATCTCCTGTTTCAAGCTGTCGATGGTCACGCCGGGCCGCCACGCAGATTTCGGCTTCAAGGCGATGATCGTCTCAAACATCTCCGTCGGTGCGGGATCGGTTGCAGTCAGCGCCCTTCCAGCTTTTCCAAAAACCGTTTCGACCTCTGGGAAGGATTTGATGATCCGATCCTGCGTCTGCATTAGTTCGGCAGCCTTAGTGATCGACAAGCCTGGAAGCGTTGTCGGCATATACATGAGCGTGCCTTCGTTCAGGCTGGGCATGAATTCGCTGCCAATCTGACGGGCGGGCCAAATTGTAACGGCAAGTGCCACCATCGCGACGAGGATCGTCAGTGTCTTTGCCTTGAGAACACCTGAGATGATCGGGCGGTAAATCCAGATGAGGAACCGATTGAGCGGATTCTTGTGTTCCGGAACGATCTTGCCCCGGACAAACACAACCATCAATGCGGGCACCAACGTGACCGACAGCAATGCCGCCGCTGCCATGGCGAATGTCTTGGTGAAGGCGAGCGGCCCGAACAACCGCCCTTCCTGTGACTCCAGCGTGAAGATCGGGAGAAACGAGACCGTGATGATCAGCAGGCTGAAGAACAGCGCTGGCCCGACTTCGCTCGCGGCTTTGATCAGAACCTCCGTTCGCGGTTTGTCAGGCGGAGCGCGTTCCAGATGCTTGTGGGCGTTCTCGATCATGACGATGGCCGCGTCGATCATCGCGCCGATGGCGATGGCGATACCGCCAAGGCTCATTATGTTTGCCCCGATCCCCATTGAACGCATCCCGGCAAAGGCGAGCAAGATGCCGATTGGGAGCATGATGATCGCGACAAGGGCGCTACGGACATGGAGCAGGAATGCGATTGTCACCAGGGCGACAACGATGGACTCCTCGATGAGTGTCCCTTTCAGGGTCTCAATAGCGGCGTTGATCAGTTCAGATCGATCATAGACCGGAAGGATTTCCGTCCCTTCCGGCAAGCTGTCCTTGATCGCGGCTAAGCTCTTCTTGGCATTGTCGATGACAGTCAAGGCGTTTGCGCCGAAGCGCTGGAGCACGATGCCGCTCGCGACCTCACCTTCGCCATTCAACTCAGTGATGCCCCGGCGTTCGTCCGGAACCAGCTCAACCCTGGCGACGTCGGAAAGACGCAGCGGGATGCCGCCGTTGGTTTTCAGGACGATGCTCTCGATGTCCTTGATGCCCTGAAGGTAGCCCTTCCCGCGCACCATGAATTCGAACTCGGAGATTTCGACAGTCCGGCCGCCGACATCGCGATTGCTGGACCGCACGGCATCGGCGATATCCGACAGAGAGACGTTCTGGGCCTTCAGACGCGCGGGATCGACGACGATGGAATACTGTTTGACGAAGCCGCCGACGCTGGCGACTTCCGCCACGCCTTCGGACTTCGAAACGGCGAAGCGCACGACCCAGTCCTGAAGCGACCGAAGTTCCGCCAGCGACAGTTCCTTTGCGACAACGGCATACTGGTAGACCCAGCCCACGCCGGTCGCGTCCGGCCCGAGGCTGGGTGACACGCCGTCGGGCAGACGGCTTGCGGCCGCGTTTAGATATTCGAGCACGCGGCTGCGGGCCCAATATGGATCGGTTCCGTCTTCGAAGATCACGTAGACGAACGACACGCCGAAGAACGAGAAGCCGCGCACGACTTTCGATTTCGGCACGGTCAGCATCGAGGTCGTCAAGGGATAGGTGACCTGATCCTCAACGACCTGCGGTGCCTGTCCGGGATAGTCGGTGAAGACGATCACCTGGACGTCGGAGAGATCGGGGATCGCATCGAGCGGTAACGTCCGCAGCGCATAGATGCCGCCCGCGATGGACAGTGCTGCGCCAACGAAGATAAGGACCAGGTTGCGGGCCGACCATGAGATGAGGTGCGCGATCATGGTTTCACCTCGGATGGCGTCAGGGCGCTGAGGGCGGCATTCAGGTTGCTTTCGGCGTCCAACAGGAAATTGGCGGACACGACGATGCGGTCTCCAGATGCAATGCCTTTGATGATCTCGGTCATATCCTCACCCCGGACGCCCAAGGCCACATCCACCGGTTCGAACTTTCCCTCTCCCTTGTCGAGAAACACGATCTGGCGGTCGCCCGTGTCGATAACCGAACTGTTGGGGACGGCGACGACCGGGTTTCCCGCTCCGGCCTCGATTTCGACCTCTGCATACATGTTGGACATCAATTGCCCGTCCCGATTTGGAAGCTCGATCCGGACCTTTGTCGTCCGGGTCTGCATCTGGACCTCCGGATAGATGAGGTCGACCTTGCCCGTAAAAACCTTGCCGGGCAGATTGCGGACGTTAACGGACACGACCGCCCCCTTTCGGACGGCACTCAGTTCGTATTCGGGGACATCAGCGATCACCCAGACCTTGGAGACGTCCGCGATGCGGAACAGGATGTCACCGGCCTCCGCCATCATGCCACTCACCGCCATGCGCTCCAGGACAACGCCATCGCGCGGTGAAGTGTAGCTGATGCTCTGCGGAACCTTCCGTTCGTTTGCGATGCTGGTTATTGTAGCCGTCGGCACACCGAGATTTTTCAGGCGCAGCGCCGAACCAGAATCCGGGCCGGGCTTGCCACCATTGCGCATCTCGGTCGCGTATTCGGCTCCGGCCGTCGCGATCTCCTTCGAATAGAAATGGAAGAGATTTTCGCCTCTTTTGATCCTGTCGCCGGTCGTGACGTCGGCGACGTCCTCAACGAAGGCGTCGGCCCGCATGGAAATGATGCTGACCATGCGCTCATCGAGTGTGACGGTGCCCGGCACCCGGATTTTCCGGCTGACCGTGGTAGTTTCTGCCAGCGCGGTCTTGACGCCGGTCCGCTGCAGCTTTCCGAGGGAGACCCTCACGGTCGAGCTTTCGCCGACCTCCCCGTCATAGACAGGCAAGTAGTCCATCCCCATGGAATCCTTCTTGGGCACCTTGGACGTATCGGGAAGGCCCATGGGATTCCGGTAATATAGAATCTTGCGCTCGGTACTCGCCGACGCTTCATCAGCGGCCGGGAGTACGACACCCTTTTCACCGAAGCTGACGTCCTCGCTTTCACGAACGGCCACGAATGGCCGCCCGTCGTTTGTATTCTTTGGCTCGGCGGAATACTCGGCCAGACCGTCCGGGTGGCTGTAATAGATCACAGCCCCTGTCCCCTCGGGTCTCGGTTCCGCTTCGGCGGCCATGTGACTGGCCCCGAGGTACGCTCCGACGACCGAGACGACATCGCTCTTTCCGGCCCAATAGCCTCCCCCACCGACAATTGCGGCGAGGGAAACCGTGGCAATAAAGCGCGGCGTGGTCACGGCATAGCCTTGAGCACGAGTTCGCCCTGAACCGTTTCCGGTTCTCCCTGAACCTTGGCGGCGATCTGGAATCGCCATCCGCCTTCCATGGAAAGGTTGGTCGTGAAGGTATAGACGCCGGGTTCAGTGGATGCAGCCGCCTCGACGGGGGTGGTCATCGTTTCCATGCCTTCTGGAGCCATATCCATACGGGTGGTGAAGATGACGGCATCGGGAACTGTTTTGCCGGTTCTCTTGTCGACCAGGCGGACGGATACGGTTTCCCCAGCCCCCTGTTTGATGTCGGTCTTGACTGCCTGAAATTCGTAGTCGGTTGCCGCAGCAGAGGAGGCAACTGGAGTTACGAACATCATTGCGCCTGCGAGGAGGACGGTCCCCGCGTTAAAGAGTGTCTTGCTCATGATTCAATGTCTCATCCGGACGGGTCCTGGACCGCGTCCTTAGTCAAAATGGATCGCTGTCAGGACGACCGGTCGCAAGATGCGGACACGGTTTAAATGACAACGCGCTTCAATGACGGGAGATCAGGCTCTGGGAGGGCGAGCGGGCGGATCAATGAATGTGGATGCCAGTTCGGCATGGGGCATCACGCTGAACCGCTGCGCGATCCAGCCTGGTTTTAGCGCCCATTCATGATTATTGGCCGACTGACCAACAATCGCTGTAGTGCATAGCAACGCCAGGGGGCAGGCTTTACCGCAGTCTAGCTTGATGGGCGTTTGTTCCGGGCAGCACGGCATTTCATCCGGCATATCCATGCCAGCCATCGCGACTGGTGCAGACGAAACTGATGACGCCATAGCACCGTCGGCTGCTCCAACGCCGACGGGACCAAGGATGATCCCGAGCAGGGCAGCAATGAAGAATAGCCGGTGCAAGGTCTTCAGAAACGACATGCCCATACTCTGGCACGCGGCGAACGACGTGTGAAGTGGGGTTCACGCAGATGTGTGAGCAAGGGCCTCTCAAGACAACAGTGCAATCATCCAACATAAAACCGATATCATTGCTGCGAAGGTCCTGCCTATTTCGCGGAGTGACGCGCGATCCAAGCGGGCCACAAGTTGGTGAACCGGTTTTCCTAAAATATAGGAAGGCCCTTGACCCTCCCATCGTTGGAAGCCCCACATTGCATCAGTCACATTAATCGGAGACTTTCCAATGTATCATCTCAACATACCGGACATGACCTGCGGTCACTGCGTTAGCACCGTGGAAAAGGCTGTAAAGACCGTCGATCCGAACGCATCGGTGGCTGTCGACCTGGGCACCAAGACCGTATCCATAGAGTCGCAAGTGGCATCCGAAGCATTCATTGCGTCGATTGCGAGCGCCGGATACGGCGCGTCTTTTAAGAAATCCTGCTGCAGCCACGTTGCCTAGAATTGTCGGTCGCAGCTCAACCAGATAAACACGCGCCGTCTCGACGGCGCGTGTGATTGATGCAGAAAGAGAGCTAACGGACAGATCGTATCAAACGAGCCATGTTTCGAAAAGAGTTCATCCGGGGTGATGTGCTCGAACCACTCCTCTTCACCTGCTACATCGCTTGCTTGCACAGATCACTGGGAGTATCCGCGCAGTTCGTTGTACAGCTTGACCTGATCTTCCTTCAGCACGCCCATCATCTCTAAGTGGGCTGCAAGATGGATGGAGCGCAGGTTTGACCGGCTTGTTTCGATCTCGCGAATCCGCTCCCGGAGACTTCTTTGATCTAGAGAGCCCTCGCGAAATCCGTCCTCCAGCGCCATTTCCCCAGCGATCAATCTCCTCCCCTCCTCAATGGCATCACCTCGCATCCTGTCGATAATTCGCAGTGTCGAAGCTTCCTGGTCTGCCGTCAGTCCCAGCTCATGCTGCATCTTCAGAACATGCGAAGGTCCGGGCATGCCGTTCAGCTCGGCGGCCTTCGCCAGCCCCCACCCTCCTCCTTTTTCCAATTCCGCAAGGTCTTCTGCCGACAGGCTTTTGATTTCGCGCAGCTGCTGCCCAACATAAGGCGAAGAATGCGTATGCTCCCCCTGCGCCAGAGCTAGAAAAGGCACAAGCACGGCAAGGAGCGCAACAATCAGAGATTTCATATTTTCACCGGCAGGCTTGTTTCAAGAACGGCAGCTTGCCAACCTATGATCATTGGCGACATGATAGCTATCATGTCAGAGAAAATTATAAGATGTCTGCAGCCCAAGGCCGTTGCTCAAAAGTCCTTCGCAAAAGGCGATCATCTATTCCACCGAGACGATCCGGTGCGCGGGCTGTTCCTCATCACAGGAGGGTGCGTAAACCTCGTCCGCTACCAAGTGGATGGAAACCAGGCGCTTTTGCAGCGCTCGACGGCAGGAACCGTCTTGGCTGAGGCGTCCCTGTTTTCGGACCGGTATCATTGCGACGCTGTGGCAGCGACAGCAACCGATGCGATTCTGGTACCTGTTAACGAGGTCCTGCGACTGCTGGAACATGACCTGATCTTTGCAGGGGAATGGATGGCTCATCTCTCGCGGGAACTGCTGAGCGCGAGGAAGCGGTCCGAAATGGCTGCACTCCGAACGGTCAGTGCCCGCCTGGACGCGTGGATTGCCTGGAACGATGATGCCTTCCCAGCCAGGGGCGATTGGAGAGGTTTGGCAGACGAACTCGGAGTTTCCTCGGAGGCGCTCTATCGCGAACTGTCAAAGCGTAGGCGTTGCGGCCACATCGGCAAGTTGCCCAGGAAGGCTGACTAAGAGCGGCTCGAAGAGAATTGATTGGGGCGGGCCTGCCTGTTGCGGTTTGTCATGGCGGATTTATTTTCGGCATGAAAAACCCGGCTGGTTAGGCCGGGTTCTCGACTATAAGCGGCAGTTGAGCCGCTAGTGCGTGGTGCTGTTTATAAGTGCGTCGATGAGCTTGAGCTGCGAACGGTTGCCGCGCTTGTACTCGTTGATCAGTATCTTTGCTTCTGCAGTCGCATCCTTGCGCAGAATGCGATGCTGAGTGCACCAAGCGTCAAGAACCGTCTGGAGCATATTGAGGTCTTTTGGTGGTATTGCGATATCAGATTGCTGCATCATTTCCCTCCCAAGGATTGACATCTTTTTTGTTGAGAAGCCGCCTCCTCGCGGCCTCCAGCACATGCATCCTTAGCCTAAAGTAGCAGGGGCACAAGATGAAAATGTGACACTTCAGGTGAGGTACGTACCCGTTTTTCAACTTGTGCCCGTCGCTTCTGCGAGACCCATATTGTGGGCGAGAGTAGCCCTGTCGCGCTTTCCCAGAGACCCACCGAATGGCTGCCGAAATGGGCCGACGCGACGTTTATCGCGTTCTTCACTGCCGGGGGTGTGTAGGCCTGACCTTCCCGTTCCCAAAGTGCCGCGATGCATGCTCCGGGTCTTTTTCCAGAAAGAACTGTTTCGCTATTGACCTTACCATCATGGGAAGGATTACTTATATGTGCAGTTCAATGAGGATAGTC